>CAYUDT010000005.1:0-87088 GCA_964443695.1 uncultured Conexibacter sp.
CCGGGCCGAACACCCGGAAGAAGTCCAGGCGGCCCACCAGCAGCGCGGCCGAGCAGGCGGCCACGATGAGGCCCGCGGTGAGGACCGTCGGCCCCACGCGGGCCACCGCCCCCCGCGCGGCGTCCAGGCGCGACGCCCCGGCCTGCGCGCGCCGCCGGGCCTCGGCCAGGAAGAAGACGCAGTAGTCGGTGGCCAGGCCGAGCAGCAGGACCACGAGCAGCGGCTCGATCTCGCGCGGTGCCGAGATGCCCGCCCGCTCCGACAGCCACGCGGCGCCGTGGGTCGCGATGACGTACGCGATGCCCGCGGTGCCCAAGGTCATCAGCGGCGCCCACAGCGAGCGGAACGTCAGCGCCACCAGGACGACGATCAGCACGACGCTCGCCACCGTGATCAGCGGCAGGCGGTCCTCGATGTGGGCGAACTGCGACAGCCGCGCGGGTCCGGCCCCGGTGACGCCGACGTGCGCGCCCCCGCCCAGCTCCCGCGCGTACGCCTGACCGGTGGCGAGGTGCTCCTCCAGGCTCTCGACCGGGTCGACCGCCAGCGGCGTGAAGATCGTCGTGCGCCGCTCGTTCCAGTGCGTGCCGGGGACGTCGGCGTTGACGAGCGGCATCCCCGCGCCGTCGGCAGCCAGCCGGGCCTGCGTGCGGACGTCGGCGCGCGTCAACCCGGCGGGACGGCGCTGCACGACCGCGACGTCGGTCATCGCCGGCGTGCCGAACAGCTGCGCCGCGCGCGCGTCGGTGGAGACCGCCGAGGAGTTCTCGGGCACCAGGTCGGCGATCGGCGCCGCACCGGACCCGAGGCCCGGCAGCAGCGTCGCGGCGGCGACCGCCGCCGCCACCCAGAGGATCGCGATCGGCCAACGTGCCGCAACGACGGCGCGGCTCACCCAGCCAGGCTGCATGCCCTCCTAGGTGCCCGGAGCGGCCGGGTCGTATGTCGAACACTCGTCCGCTCAGCGCGGGTCGCGTGCGCCGGACAGCGCCTCGAGCACGACGTCGGGCGCGGCGGAGGTGGCGGCGAACGGGATGACGTCGTAGCGCGCCACCCCGTGCTTGGCGAACGGGTCACCGGCGGCCCACTCGGCCGCCACGGCGGGATCGTCGGTCTTCAGCAGGACGACGCCACCCTCGCGCGGGACGCGGGGACCGCTCATCAGGATCTCGCCGCGGCGGTACGCCTCGGCGATGTACTCCATGTGCATGTCCTTGGCGTCGTCGACCTCATCGAAGCCGACGATGTAGGTGAGGACGAGCAGGACCATCAGGCGAACAGCTCGGCCAGCGCGCCGTGGGCGGTGCGCAGCTCCTCCAGTGACACCTCGAACTGACCCTCGACGACCAGCGCGTCCCCGCCGACGACGCCCAGCACACGGGTGCCGATGTCCTGGAGCTGCTCGGCCGTGCCGGACACGAGGAACGCGCCCGGGGCCTCACCGAAGAACTGGTTCTCGTTGCCCGACGATCCGACCAGCGTCGCGCCCAGACCGCCGGCCAGCGCGCACTCGGCCAGCGCGACGAGCAGGCCGCCCTCGCAGATGTCGTGGGCGCTCGACAGCTCGCCGGCGGCGACCGCGTCACGCACGCGGGCCTGCGCGGCGATGACCGCGTCGACGTCCAGCTCGCCGAGGCCGTCGGGCAGCGCCTCGCCGCGGAGCTTGGCCAGCTCCGAACAGGCCAGCGACGGCTTCACCGCGGTGACGATGCCCCACGCGTCCCCGGCCTGCGCGAAGCCGAGCCGCCCGGCGTGGGTGACGTCGGCGAGCTTGCCGACCATGCCGATGACCGGCGTCGGGTAGATCGGCCCGGTCTCGCCCTCGTTGTAGAGCGAGACGTTGCCGCCGACGATCGGCGCCTCCAGCGCGCGGCAGGCGTCGCCGAGGCCGCGGATGGCCTCCGTGAGCTGCCAGGCGATGTGCGGCTTCTCGGGGTTGCCGAAGTTGAGGTTGTTCGTGGTGCCCAGCGGCTTGGCGCCGACGCACGCGAGGTTGGACGCGCACTCCAACGCGGCCTCCATCGCCCCCCGGTAGGGGTCGGCGGCGACCCGCCGGCCGTTGCAGTCGATCGACACACCCAGGCCCGAGCCGTCGGGCAGCTGCAGCACCGCCGCGTCGGCCTCCTCCGGCCGGCGCACCGTGCGCGACTGCACGACCGGGTCGTACTGCTGGAACAGCGGGCGGCGCGAGGCGATGTTCGGCGACGCCAGCAGCGCCAGCAGGAGCTCGCGCGCGGACTCGCCGCCGGACAGGACCGCCTCCGGCGCGGCGTAGATCGGCTCCGACGGCTTCTCGGGGAAGACGTCGTACAGCGGGCAGTCGTCGACCAGCGCGTCAACCGGCATCGCGCCGACCAGCTCACCGCCCTTGTGGATGCGCATCTCACGGGTGTCGGTCACCGTCCCGATCGCCACGCCGTGGACGTCCCACTTGTCGGTGACGGCGATGACCGCGTCGAGGTTCTCCGGCGTGCAGATGCAGAGCATCCGCTCCTGGGACTCCGAGACCATGATCTCGAAGGGCTCCATGTCGGCCTCGCGCAGCGGCACCTTGTCGACGTGGATGTCGAGGCCGACCTCACCCTTGGAGGCCATCTCGCTCGACGACGACGTGAGGCCCGCGGCGCCGAGGTCCTGCAGCGCGACGAGCAGCCCGCGGTCCAGCAGCTCCAGCGAGCACTCGACGAGCTTGGACTCCTCGAACGGGTCGCCGACCTGCACGGTCGGGCGCTTGTCGGCGTCGTCCTCGCCGAGCTCGGCGGACGCCAGCACCGACGCACCCCCGATGCCGTCGCGGCCGGTCGACGCGCCGAAGAGCACGACGATGTTGCCGAGGCCGGCCGCCGCGCTCTTGACCATCTTCGACGTCTCGGCCAGGCCCAGGGCCATCGCGTTGACGAGGCAGTTGGTCTCGTAGGGCGCCTCGAAGTAGACCTCGCCACCGATGTTCGGGACACCGATGGAGTTGCCGTAGTGGCCGATGCCGGACACCGCGCCGTTGAGCAGGAAGCGCGACCGCGCCGACGTCGGCTCGCCGAAGCGCAGCGCGTCGAGCACCGCGACCGGGCGGGCGCCCAGCGCGAAGATGTCGCGCAGGATGCCACCGACGCCGGTGGCCGCGCCCTGGAAGGGCTCCACGGCGGACGGGTGGTTGTGCGACTCGACCTTGAACGCGCACGCCCAGCCGTTGCCGATGTCGACGGCGCCGGCGTTCTCGCCCGGGCCCATCACCACGGCGGGCCCCTCGGTGGGCAGCGAGCGCAGCAGCTTCTTGGAGTGCTTGTAGGCGCAGTGCTCGCTCCACATCAGCGAGAACATCGCCAGCTCCACCTGGTTGGGCTCGCGGCCGAGCTTCTCGATGATCAGGTGGTACTCGTCGACCCGCAGGCCGAGCGCGACAGCTTCGGATTCAGACATTGGCGGTCGCCATCGAGGCGAAGAGGGAGAGGCCGTCGGTGGACCCCGTCAGCGGGTCGACCGCGTGCTCGGGGTGGGGCATCAGGCCCATGACGTTGCCCGCGGCGTTGGTGACGCCGGCGATGTCGCGCAGCGAGCCGTTGGGGTTGTGGCCGGCCGCGTACTTCAGGACGATCTGGCCGTGTGCGTCCAACTCGTCGAGCACGTCTTCTGGCGCGTAGTAGCGGCCCGTCATGTGCTTGCCCGGGATCGACAGCGTCCCCTCCGGACACGCGCGGGTGAACAGCGTGTCGCGGTTGACGACCTCGAGGTCGACCTGGCGGAACAGGAAGCGCCGGTGGTCGTTGGTCAGCAGCGCACCCGGCAGCAGGCCCGCCTCGCAGAGCACCTGGAAGCCGTTGCAGATGCCGAGCACCGGGCCGCCGTCGTTGGCGAACGCGATGACCGACTCCATCACCGGCGAGAACCGCGCGATCGCGCCGGCGCGCAGGTAGTCGCCGTAGGAGAAACCGCCGGGGACGACGATGGCGTCCACCCCGCGCAGCGACGCGTCCTTGTGCCAGAGCAGCTCGGCCGTGGCACCGGGGACGCGCTCGCACGCGAGCACCGCGTCGCGCTCGTCGCAGGAACCGGGGAACTGCAGGACGCCGAACTTCACGACGTGAGGACCTCGTAGTCCTCGACCAGCGGGTTGGACAGCAGCTTGGTGCACATCTCGTCCAGCTGGGAGACGTCGTCGATGTCCAACTCGACCAGCCGGCCGACGTGGACGTTGGAGACGCCGCTGAAGCCCAGGGCGGGCAGCGCGCCTTCGACAGCCTTGCCCTGGGGATCGAGGATTCCCGCCTTCGGGCGGATCAGGACCTTCACATGCGGCATGTGCCGTTCAGCCTCCAACCTTGGCGAGCCACTCGCCGAACGGCTGGCCCGTGATTTTCTCGTAGGCCTCGACGTAGCGGGCCCGTGTGCCGGCGACGATGTCGTCCGGGATCGCCGGTGCCGGCGGCGACTTGTCCCAGCCGCTGCCGGCCGCCCAGTCGCGCACGTACTGCTTGTCGAAGCTGTTCTGCCCGCGGCCGATCTCGTACTCGTCGGCGGGCCAGTAGCGCGAGGAGTCCGGGGTGAGCACCTCGTCGCCCAGGACCAGCGCGCCGTCCTCGTCCAGGCCGAACTCGAACTTCGTGTCGGCGAGGATGACCCCGTGGTCGCGCGCGTGGTCGCGCGCGTGGACGTAGAGCGCCAGGGCCGTGTCGCGGACCTGCTCGGCCAGCGCGGATGAGCCCAGCAGCTCGACCGTGCGCGCGAAGTCGATCGCCTCGTCGTGCTCGCCCTGCTCGGCCTTGGAGGACGGCGTGAAGAGCGGCTCGGGCAGCTCCTCGGACTCCTGCAGGCCGGCCGGCAGCTGCAACCCGGAGACGAAGCCGGTGGCCTGGTAGTCCTTCCACCCCGACCCGGTGATGTACCCGCGCACGACGCACTCGACGGGGAGCATCTTCAGCCGGCGCACCTTGACCGCCCGCCCGCGCACGCCGGCGGGGACGTCCTCGGTGTAGCTGATGACGTGGTTGGGGACGATGTCGCGCGTCCGCGCAAACCAGAAGGCCGACAGCCCGGTGAGCACCTTGCCCTTGTCCGGGATGGGCGTCGGATGCACCGCGTCATAGGTCGAGATCCGGTCCGACGCGACCATGAGCAGCGCATCGCCCAGGTCGTACATCTCCCGCACCTTCCCGCGGGCGACGAGCGGAAGCGCGATGGCGTCGGTCACTTCCCGCAGGCTACATAACGGTGCGGCAGGAGCGGTGCTAGGGCTTCGGGCTGCTCGCGTACTGCACGGTCTTTGCGGCCGTCCACAGCAGGGCTGCGTTGCCGGCGGCGTCGAAGGCCGCCGCGGCCTGCGCCTCCGGGCCGCTCGCGTTGCCCACCGGCGCCAGCGAGAACGACGGCGTCTCGGCCGGCCGCACGGCGGCGAGGACCGCGGAGCTATCGACGGCGCCGGGCACCAGCACCGGGATGAGCGCGGTGCCGTCGGAGCGCATCGCGACGGTGCCGTTGTGGCCGGTGGCGGCCAGTTGCTGCGGGGCCTCGAACCGGCCGTGGATGTCGACCCCGACCGCCTTGACGGGCGTGACCTCGGTGTCGTGCACCGAGTCGTAGCCGCCGCTGAGCGTGTAGCCGATGACCGCGGTGGTCGAGGAGACGGCCATGGAGATGTCGCCGTCGGGGCGCTCGATGCCCGGCCCGGAGGTGTCGAGCACCTGCGCCGCCCCGAAGGCCGACCGGCCCGCGGGGCGGACCGCGCCGTAGACCTTCAGCGGCGTGTTGAGCTCCTCGCCGCCGTCCTGCGTGGTCCAGGCGACGGTGAGCCGGCCGTTGGCGGCCGAGCCGGCGGCGGTCGTGGTGACGTCGCTGCCCGGGCCCAGCACCTGGGTCAACGCGGTGACCCCGCGCACGTACGTGCCGGTGCGGGCCTCGACCTTGGCGCCGCCGGCTCGGGTGAAGCGGTTCCAGACCACGACGAAGGAGCCCTGGTTGTTGACCGCCGCCGACAGGCCGCTGATCTGGCCGGTGCCACGGATCACCTTCGGCGTCGTGAAGCGGCCGCTGCCGCTGCGCCGCGACAGCCAGACGCGATCGTTCTGGTTGTCGCGGTACTCCGCCCAGACCAGCACCGCGTTGCCGGTCGCCGCGTCGACGGCCAGCGCCGGCTCGCCGTCGAGCCTGTAGGTGCCGAGGGTGTGCGCCGTCCCCACGGCGTTGTTCGCGACGGACCCGACCGACCAGCCCAGGCGGACAGGGGTGACCGTCGAGGCCCTGCCGACGATGGTCTTGCGCACCGACAGGGTCGAGTCCTTGCCGTAGGCGATGGGCCCGGCAGCGACCGACCGGACCGTGCGGCCCGTCTGCCCCGTGGAGATCACCAGCGGTTTGTGGATGGCCGCGGGGAACTGGGGAAACCGGATCGAGTCGGTGATCCGCCAGGACAACGCCGGCTTGGCCGCCCGGGCGAACGACAGCGCGGGCACCGAGGCGGCGTCGCCGGCCGGGCCCAGCGCGGTGGGCGCCGACCAGGGAGCCGCCTGGGCCGCGGAGGTCGCCAGCGAGGCCGCGGCCAGGGTGGTGATCAGCAGGGTGCGCATGACCACTCAAACGGACCGGGCGCGCCGCGGGTTGCGCGCCCGGTCATGAGGGTTATGTGAGCTTCTTGCGGGCCGTGGAGCCCTTCAGCTTCAGCTTGCCCTTCGTCGCGCTGACCCGCGCGACGTAGCTGCCGCCGCGCTTGACCTTGAAGGTCACGCGGAACGCGTTGAGCTTGGCCGTCGCCCGCTTGGTCGCGACCGTCCGCCCCTTGCGGACGAGGTGGACGACGAGCTTGGCGCCGCTCGGCGCGTTGCCGTAGACGACGATGCGCCGCGGGTTCTTGAAGGCCCCGATGCGGAGCTTCAGGCGCGGCTTCCTCGTCGGCCTGACCGTCGGGTTGACGATGGGGGCGGCCGGGCGCGCGACGCGGGCGGGCGGCAGGCCGAACGTCGGGTCCAGCGCGGCGTTCAGCGTCGCGTCGGGGACCTGGAACGGCGCCGCCGCCAGCCAGGTCGCCAGGCGCGTCGCCTTCTTGCCCTTGAACTTGTCCGGACGCGTGTACTTCAGGAACGGCAGCCTGATCGTGCCGCCCGCGACGGTCACCGGCTGCTGCGTGCCCACCGGCAGCCACCACTCGGCGTCGGCGCTGCCGACGCGCACGCCGATGCGGTGCCCGGCCGGGATGCCCCAGTCGTTGCCGTAGAGGTCGAGGTCGAGCTTGCCGTTGTTGACGGTGCTCGCCGAGCGGCTGAGCAGGATCGCCATGCCCGTCTTGTCGATGTCGTAGGTGTCGACCGAGACGGTGGCGCCCGGCGCCGCGGCCGAGACGTCGACCGTGGCGTGCGGCACCCCGGAGTACTGCGCGTCGTGGGCCAACGGCGGGCTGATCGTCCAGACGCCCTCGCCGACGGTGCCGTTGCCGGCGATGTTGCCGACGCCGCCCTCGGCCGATCCGGCGTTGGTCGCGTCGGTGTAGGTCCCGGGCTTCAGCTTGGACTCGTACATGACGCTGTCGTCCGGCGGCCACTGCTTCTCGCTGCGCCACAGCGCGTCGTTGCTCTGGACCTCGACCGGCGGGTCCTTGTCGACCGGCGCGTCGGCCAGCGGCACGTCGCGCAGGTAGTGGTCGTACCAGCGCATGACCTCGTCGAACCAGGCGGCGGGCTTGGCGTCGTCGCCCTCGGCCTCGTCGTTGCCGCGGATGTGGTCCCACATGCCGAACCAGCCGCGCTTGGGGCCGGCCAGGCCGTTGAAGAGGTCCCAGGCGCCCTCGGGCTTGGTGTTGTTCTCCAGGAACCCCTGGGTGAGGATCATCGGGATCGAGTGACCCTTCGTCGCGGTGATGAAGTCGCGCGCCTTCCAGTAGTCGCTCGTCGGGTCGCTGTTGGTGGCCTGGGACGCGTAGTTCGTGGCCAGGCAGGCCGGGTCGGTCAGGCCGCCGACCTGGTAGTTGAGCGTGTCGTCCCCGCCCAGCACGCCGGGCGTGACCGCGATCGCGTCGTACAGCGCGGGGGTCGCGAGGGAGTTCTCGAAGCGGACCCCGTTGGTGTACAGGTAGTTGTAGAGGCTGAAGACCGGCTCCTGGGCGACGATCGCCTTCAGGCCCTTGGGCTGAACGGCCTCGCCGATGAGCCCGGTGACGCCGTCGTAGGACTTGCCGTACAGCCCGACGCTGCCGGTCGACCAGGGCTGAGAGGCGGCCCACTCGACGGCGGACTTCACGTCGGCCTGCTCGCCCGGTCCGCCCCAGTCCAGGCAGCCCGACGAGCCGCCGAAGCCGCGCAGGTCGACCATCATGTAGGTGTAGCCGCGCTGCATCAGCTTGGCCTCGACGACGAAGTCGACGAAGCGCTCGCTCGGGCCCGCCGTGCCGGCCGGGTTGTACGCCCCGCCGCCCTGCACCGCGCCCACCGGGCCCTCCTGGCCGGAGTGGTTGAAGTACGGGCCGGCGGACATGATCACCGGCGTCCTGGCGTCGTCGGGCAGGTTGGCCGGGCGCAGGATGTCGGCGTGGAGCTTGGTGCCGTCGGGCTCGGTGATGTACGCCTCGGTCCACTTGGCGTTGACCTTGGGGTCCTTGAACCACTCCGGACCCGTGGGAAGGTCGGCGGCGGCGGCGTGGGCGGTGCTGGAGAGCGCGAGGCTGCTGAATCCGATCAGCAGCGACGCGGCGATGCTACGGCGCATGCGTGCAGGAACGGACGCGGCTGCGCGAACTGTTGCGAAGAGGCGCAGTCGTTCTCATCTACGGTCAACAATCAGACGGGCGCGCGGGCCGACGGTGACGTGGATGGCGCCCGGTTCG
Organism: uncultured Conexibacter sp.; assembly: GCA_964443695.1. Lineage (GTDB taxonomy): Bacteria > Actinomycetota > Thermoleophilia > Solirubrobacterales > Solirubrobacteraceae > Paraconexibacter. The sequence continues at coordinate 8,804 of CAYUDT010000005.1, forward strand.
CGGACCCAGGCGATGACGTTGAGCACCGTCAGGCGGTCCAGCAGGAACTGGAACGCCAGGGCCTGATCGCGTGAGGCGTAGGTGCGGGCGATGTCGAAGGCCCAGCCGGTGGTGTGGAGGCTGAAGCCCTTCGTCGCCTCCAGGTTCGTGCCGATCAGCTGCCGCTGGTACTCCTGGTCGCGGACGCTGCTGGTGATCGTCAGCGGCGCCCCGTCCCCGGCGATGGCCCGGACGCTGTCACCGATGTACTCGAGGGTCCTGAGGGCGGCGGGCTGCAGCGCGCGGTAGAGCCGCTTGGACTGGTTGAGCTTTTTGGCCAGCTGCCCCATCTGCGGGTCCAGGCGGATGCCGTGGCCGGCCAGGTCGAAGCGGTCCAGGCGCGTGAGCGTGTGGTCGGCCTGCGCGCGGCCGAGCGCGAACGGGTCGGCGTAGGCCGGGGTCGACTCCGGCGGATGGAGCAGGTTCTCGGCCGAGTTCTTGGCCGTCTGCAGGGTCTGCGTCCGCGCCAGCCCGGTCGGGTCGGCGCGGTACTCGCCCATGATCCTCTTCGCGGCCAGGACGCGGAAGTAGTAGGTCGAGCTGTCGTCGCCGAGGCTGCTCAACCGGGTGTAGCTGTCCTCGTGGCGCAGGGGCGTGGAGTCGAAGTAGAGCTGCGCGTAGGACACGTCGGACCGGCCGTAGGCGTCGAGCGCCTGCGTCAGGTTGCCGATGCCCATGTGGTAGCTCTCGACCGCGAGGTCTGCGCGGTCGTGCAGCTCCTTGCGGGCGATCGCGAGGTAACGGACGGTGGCCTGCAGCGCCTTGCGCGGGTCGAAGCGCTCGTCGATGCGGCGGCGCAGCCTCGTGCGCGCGGCCACGCGGTGGCCGCGGTTGATGCCGCGCGTGAGCCGGGTGGACTGCGCGACGTCGACCTTCAGCTTGAGCAGGTTGGTCGCGGTCTCGGCCAGGATCTGGGTGAGGCCGGCCGCGCCGTTGAGGTCGTTGGACGCCTGCGCATCCGGGCGCCCGGCCGACTCCAGGAAGACCATCGCCTCCAGCGTGTCGGCGTCCACCGTCTGGCCGTCCCCGACGACCTGCTCGATCAGCGGCCGGTAGGCCGCGACCCGTTCGGCGGTGTGCAGCGCGCCGTCCGGGGACTTCGCGAACAGCACGTGTGCCATGCCGTCCGCCGCGTGCTGCTCGAAGCTCGCGCGCTGCGCGTCGTCGAAGCGGAAGGGGTCGTCGGCCTGGCCGGGAGCGCGTCCCGGCTTCAGCGGGCCCCCGGTCGCATCGACCGGTGCGTCCCTCTTCAGGAGCAGGACCGCGGCTGCGACACCCAGGGCGATCGCGAGGACGAGCAGGGCGACCGCGCGCCGCTTGGCGTGAGTTCCTGCCACTCCTGCACCGTAGCCAGATCGTCTCCCGGGCGGCCCGGCGAGGCGGTACAACACCAAATCGGCCCCGACCGCGGGGAAGCCGTTGCGGTCGGGGCCGATTCAGTTGTTCAGGGGGTGCTCCGGGAGGCGGGTTCAGGGGGATGCCTTCCCGGGGCTATGTGGTCCAGCCGGTCGAAGGGGGGGCACTCCCGGCTGAAGCGCGACCCGGGTGGTACCCGGGCTGCACACCCTGTAACGGCATCTACCCCCGAGAACTTGAATCGTTTTCGCAAGGTGGCGCGTTGCCGCTCGCGCGATCTGACCGCTGACCCTCAACACCAGCGCGCGTGCGGCCGATTGTCAGCATGTGTACCCCGTGCCCGAAGACGAAGCGGCTCGCCTCGAGGCGCTTCGCGAGCTCCAGATCCTCGACACCGGCCCCGAGCAGGCCTACGACGATGTCGTGAAGCTCGCCGCCGCGATCTGCGGCACCCCGATGGCGGTCATCAACCTCATCGACCGTGACCGGCAGTGGGGCAAGGCCATGGTCGGCCTCGCCGACTCCGAGGCCCCGCGGGAGGACTCCTTCTGCGCACGGACCATCGTCGCCGAGGACGGCGTCCTGATCGTGCCGGACACCGGCGGCGACCCCGCCTGGCACGACAACCCGATGGTGACGGGCGACCCCAACCTGCGCTTCTACGCCGGCGCGGCGATCGTCACCGACAGCGGCCACGCCGTCGGCTCGGTCTGCGTCGCCGACCGCCGTCCGCGCGACATCACGCCGGAGGCCGTCGAGGCGCTGAGGATCCTGGCCCGCCAGGTCGCCGCGCACTTCGAGCTGCGCCGCCGCAGCGCCCGGCTGGAGGCCGCCAACGCCGAGCTGCACCGGCTGACCATCGAGGACCAGCTCACCGGGCTGGCCAACCGCACCCGCCTGGAGGACCACCTCGACCTCGCCCTGCGCCGCCGCGCGCGCACCGGCCAGGCGCTCGGCTTCCTGTTCTGCGACGTCGACCGCTTCAAGCAGGTCAACGACACCTACGGCCACGCGGCGGGCGACGAGCTGCTGCGGCTGATCGCGGTGCGCCTGGCCGCGAACTCGCGCGGCGCCGACACGGTCGCCCGCTACGCCGGTGACGAGTTCGCGATCGTCTGCCCGGACCTGATGGACCCGTCGGACCTCGACGTGGTCTCCGCGCGGCTGTTCGTCGCCGTCGCCCAGCCTGTCGTCGTGGCGGGCCAGGTCATGACGCCGTTGCTGAGCATCGGCTCCACCGTCGCCGTCGACGGCGACAGCGTCGACGACGTCATCCGCCGCGCCGACCAGGCGATGTACGACGCCAAGCGGGCCGCGGGGTCACCGTGGCCCGCCCGGTTCGAGGCGCTCGTGCGCGCCGACTGAGCTGCCGGTCTCAGCCGGCGACAGGATCGGCGATGAGGTCGCCGAGCCGGCTGCTGATGATCTCCTTGGCCTCGGAGACCATGCGCGAGACGAGCTCCTCGCACGTGGGGATGTCGTGGATGAGCCCCTGGACGAGGCCCGCGCTCCAGACGCCGTAGTCCGGGTCGCCGTTCTCGTAGACCAGCTTGCCGCGGGCGCCGGCGACGAGGTCGCGGATCTCCTCGAACTGCCCGCCGCGCGCCTCGATCTCCAGCACCTGGCGGCTGATGTCGTTCTTCGCGACGCGCGCGGTGTTGTGCAGCGTGCGGAAGATGAGGTCGGTCGAGCGCTCGTCGTTCTCGACGATCTGCTGCTTGATGCCCTCGTGGATCGGCGACTCGGCGGTGCAGAGGAAGCGCGTGCCCATGTTGACGCCGTCGGCGCCGAGGGCCAGGGCGGCCACGAGGCCCCGCGCGTCGCCGATGCCGCCGGAGGCGATCATCGGGATCTCGAGCTTGTCGGCCGCAGCCGGGATCAGGATCAGGCCGGGCACGTCGTCCTCGCCCGGGTGGCCGGCGCACTCGAAGCCGTCGATCGAGACGGCGTCGACGCCGAGCGTCTGCGCCTTGATGGCGTGGCGCACGGACGTCGCCTTGTGGATGACCTTGATGCCGTGCGGCTTGAAGTCGGCGAGGTGCTCGGAGGGGTTGGAGCCGGCGGTCTCGACGATCTCGATGCCGCTCTCGATGATGGCCTGGCGGTACTCCGCGTACGGCGGCGGGTTGATCGCGGGCAGGATCGTCAGGTTGACGCCGAACGGCTTGTCGGTGAGCTCGCGGGTGCGCGCGATCTCGTTGGACAGCTCCTCGGGCGTGGGCTGCGTCAGCGCGGTGATGAAGCCGAGGGCCCCGGCGTTGGCGACGGCTGCCACCAGCGGCGCCTTGCCGACCCACTGCATTCCGCCCTGCACGATCGGGTGCTCGACACCGAACGTCTCCGTGAACCTCGTCTTCAGCATGTGCGACTCCAGTTGGCGATTCCTGAAACGGATTCAGGATTCAATCAGACCGGCCGTCGACAGACGCGCCCCGTTTCGTCAGGGCGCGCTCGTGTCGAAGCTGCGCGTCGCGGTGCCGTGCCTCCAGGACACGACGCTGCCGCCGAGGGCCAGCGACATGCCGTCGACCTGCCCCTCGGCGTCGCTGCCGTCGAGCCGGCGCGGGGCGCCCCCGGCCGGGAAGGCGCCGACGGTGACACCGGTCGCGGCGTCGAACGACGCGACGAGGGTGCCGTTGGGCGCGACGACCCCGATGATCGGCTGCGTGCCGATGCCCGCCCCCGGGCCCTTCGCGTCGGCGTTGCCCCAGATCTTCGTGCTGGTGCCCGCGAGCAGATCGAAGCGCGTCAGCGTGGACGGCGTGTACTCCTCCTGGCTGTCGGAGATGCGCTCCAGGGCCACGACGCTGGACGGCCCGAACGCGAACGGCGTCACCACCTCGCCCCCGCCGACCGAACCGGTGCTGCGGATGCCCTGGCCGAGCACCTGCACCGGGCCGCCCCGCGTCGAGCAGGCCAGCACCCGGGTGGTGATGCCGGAGATCTCGCCCGCGAGGTACTCGCTCCTGAACTGCAAGGAGGACACGTGCGTCGTGGCGACCGGGGACGACAGCGCCCGGCCGGGCAGCCGGCCACAGGTCAGCCCGGCCGTCCGCACGTCGATGCCGTTGACCCGGTAGGCCTTGCGCACGGGGACCGCGGGTGCGGCGACCCGCACGGCCCGGCCGTCGCGCGTCCAGACCACCAGCCCCCGACCGGGCACCCGCGCGGCGACCTCGCCGCTGTCGAACGGCAGGATCGCGCCGGTCGGGTTCCTGCCCAGGTAGCGCAACGGCGTCAGCCTGCCGGTGGACACGTCGAAGCGGTAGGCCGTACGCCCGTGCACGAAGGTCAGCTGCGCCCCCGCCGTGCGCGGCCGGGCGGGCGACAGCTTCAGCACGCGGACGGGCCCGTCGGGCTTCGTGCAGACGCGCCTGCCGACGAGCTTGATCGCCCCGGTGGTGTCGCTGGGGCCCTTCAGCGTGGCGCAGCCGCGGGCCTGCGCCGCGGACGGCAGCACGAGGGCCACCAGCAGCGCGCCGAGGGCGAGGACGGGAGCACGGGTCATGACCGGCAGCGTGCCGGGATCCACCCGTAGATGCGCGGGTTCGCCCTGCTGCCCGTGTGGATCGACCAGTAGCGCCACTTCAGCGTGCCGTCGCTGTTGGGATCGCAGCCGCGGAACTGGTCGACCTTCACGATCTTCGTCCCTACCCGGACCATGCCCCGGGCGACGCCGCCGACGGACACGTTGGTCGTGTTGGTCATGAAGTAGACGGTGTTGCCGAAGTCCGGCTTGGCGTCGTACTCGTTGACCGAGTTGATCTTGCCGTTGGACAGTCGCGCGTGGGCGACCGCGCCGACGCGCGGGTCGGCGAGCTTGCGCGCGCTGCCGCGCTCCTGGCCGGCCGGGCCGCAGCCGGTGCCGCCGCCGAGCTGGTTGATGAACGCGAGGTACTCGTTGGACGACGGCTTGAAGGCGCGCTTGTCGATGAACGCCTGCGTCCCGGAGTTCGGCGCCTTCGGGGCGATCATCTGCACGAGCGGGAAGTTCTCCGACTGCTGCGGGTCCGCCGCGCAGCCGTGACCGCGGACGTTGACGGTCACCGCGCGGTAGCCCTTGCCGTTGACGTCGGTCAGCGTGTAGCGGCCCGTGTTCACGTCGAAGGCCAGCGAGCCCATCGGCTGCGCGAGGCTGTCGATGAGCGGCCACTCCGCGCGGCCGCCGCGGTCGACGTTGGTCTGCAGGCCGGTCACCGGCTCGGAGATCGTGACCTCCTGGCCGAAGATCGCCTTCATGGCCCTGCGGCTGAGGTCGGGGATGCCGTGCACGCCGACCCGGCAGTCGGTGACGGTGTGGCCCTTGGGGTCGGGACACTTGCGGCCCTTGTAGGTCGGCGTCTTCGCGGTGGCTGCGAAGGCCGCGGAAGGCAGCAGCGTGAGCGTCAGGGCAAGCGCGAGGCGTCGGGTCATCCCACCTGGAACGTAGACGTCAGCAGCTCGTAACGCGAGGCGCTGACCTTCAGGCGGTAGGTCCCGGCCGGCACCGTGGCCGGCGGGTCCCAGGTCAGCGTGTAGTCGCCCCGGTCGTCCACCCGCCAGAGCATGTGCAGCCCCAGGTCGGAGTCCACGGTGCGCCAGCGCCTGCCGACGATCCGCTGGGCGCTGACGAACGCCTTGTCGACGGGACGGTCGGTGCCGTTGGCGCCGCCCTTCCAGGCGATGTCGACCGCGCCGCCGCGCGCGACGGTGGCGGCGGGCTGCTTGGTCAGCGTCCCATTGTCCGCGCCGGACCCGAACGCCGGGCCGTCGGGCTTGACGCCGTAGCTGGGGTCGTAGTCGTAGGGAGCCTGCGCCGGCGCGCCGGTGGTCAGCGCGGCACCCAGCTCGGCCAGGCGCTCCTGCAGGAAGGTCGCGGTGTTCTTGCCGTAGAGCGTGCTGGCGCCCTCGTAGCTCTGGGCGCCGTACTCGGCGGGCGTGGTGATGTACTGGATGAAGTCGCCCGCCAGGCCCGCGATGACCACCCGGCTGACGCCGCTGCCGCGCATCGCGCCCAGCACCGCCTCGCGCACGTGCACCCCGACCTGCTTGGTCGGCTCGCCCGGGATCGTCGCCACCGCGCGATCCCCGATGCGGTAGACGGCCAGCGGCACGGCGGGCGGCGGATCGCCGACGGGGATGATCACCTTGCCGCCCTGCACCGGGTCGTCGCTGCCGGTGCTCATCCCTTCGAAGGACACCTTCGTCACGTCGTAGAGCGGGCCGCGGCCCTCCTCGGAGCCGGTGATGAACGGCAGGCCCTCGCGGCCCTGGGTGTCGACAGGACCGGTCGCGGTGGTCCGGCCGCAGAAGCAGGAGCGCGTCCAGCGGAAGTCGAGGTTGGGCGTGCGGCTGAGGTTGAAGCCGGCGTCCTTCCAGGCGTCGAACATCGCGTCGGCCTCCTTGGTGCCGACGCGGACGGCCGCGGCGGGGCCGACGTTGGCGATGCCCGCGGTCTGGTCGCCCTCGGCGCCGTTGGGGTAGACGTTGACGACCGTCTGCGTGCGCGGCACCTTGCGGGCCTTGCGGACGCGGTCGACGAAGACGCGCCACGCGGCGGCGTGGTGGTCGCCGGAGTAGGCCTCGGTCTCGGAGTGCACGACGGTGCCGTGGTCGGCGAAGGAGGACCACGCGCCGATCGGCACCCGCCGGGTCCTGCGGCCGTGCTTGACGAGCTTGTCCACGCGGAGCACGTCGACGTTGGAGTCGATCGTCTCGCGGTAGCCGCCGGGGACCATGTCCAGCGTCGCGCCGTCCGGCGAGGCGGTCACGCCGAAGTTGCGGACGAACGCGAAGAGGCTGCGGTTCTGGGTCAGCCCGACGAGGTCGGCGTGGCCCCAGCCCAGCTCGGCCTGGTCGCGGTCCTTGTCGGCCCGCCGGATCGACGCCGCGATCTGGTTGACCATGAACGTGTAGAGCTGGCGGTCGGCGGGCTGCGGGTTGACGAAGTTGCTGACGCTGTTGACGTCGCCGGCGGCGATGGTGCTCGCGCTCGGGGCGGACGTGTTGTAGAGCGGGTTGTTCGTGAAGCCGCCGGGCGCGGAGTGCGTGTGGCTGGCGGCCATCAGGATCGACTCCTTGGTGTAGCCGAGGTCGGCGACCTTGCGGGCGACGTCCTCCTGCAACCCGGCCGGGATCGCGAAGACCTCGACGGCGGTGAGCGCGATCTTGCGCGTTCCGCGCTGCAGGACCAGCGTGTTGGCGTACAGGCGCGTGGACTGCCCGCGGGCCAGCCGGTCACCGCGCGTCCAACCACCGAGGAAGTAGCCCGTCCTCGGCGGGGTGACGTCCGCCTGGCCGGCGCCGGCCCGAAGCGTCTGCTTCTGGGCGGCCGCCGCCGGCGCGGCGGAGGAGAGGGACGCCGCAATCACTGCGGCGAGGGTCAGGGAACGTCGATGCGCGGCCATTTCTGGCCGCGCATCGTATGGCGTCCGGGCCTCAGAGCCCGACGATCACCGACTTGGTCTCGAGGTAGTTGTTGAGGACCTCCTCGCCCATCTCGCGGCCCCAGCCGGACTGCTTGTAGCCACCGAACGGCAGCTCGGCCGCGAACACGTGGTAGGTGTTGACGTGCACGGTGCCCGCCTTGATCCGCTTGGCCAGCTGGTGGGCCTTGCTGATGTCGCGGGTCCAGACGCCGGCCGCCAGGCCGTAGTGGCTGTCGTTGGCCTGGCGGGCGAGGTCGTCGATGTCGCTGAACGGCATCGCCGCGATGACGGGGCCGAAGACCTCCTCGCGGATGATCGCGTGGTGGGGCTCGGCGTCGACGATGACCGTGGGCTCGACGTAGTAGCCGGGCTTCTCGATGGCCTTGCCGCCGACGACCGCGCGCGTGCCCTCACCGGCCGCCTGCACCATGTAGCCGGTCACCCGCTCGAACTGCTCCTGGGAGACCAGCGGGCCCATCTCGGTGTCCGGGTCCAGGCCGTGGCCGACCTTGATGTTGCGCGCCGCCTCGGCCACGCCCTCGACGACGCGGTCGAACTGGTCCTCCTGGATGTACAGGCGGCTGCCGGCGCTGCACACCTCGCCCTGGTTGAAGAAGATGCCCTGCGCCGCACCGGCGATCGCGGCATCGACGTCGGCGTCGCCGAAGATGATGTTCGGGGACTTGCCGCCGAGCTCCAGGCTCACGCGCTTGAGGTTGGTCCGGCCCGCCGCCTGGGCGATGAGCTTGCCGACCTCCGTCGAGCCGGTGAACGCGACCTTGTCGACGTCGGGGTGCTCGGCCAGCGCGGCGCCCGCTTCGCCGTAGCCGGTGACGACGTTGACCACGCCGGCCGGGATGCCGGCCTCGAGCATGATCTCACCGAGGCGCAGCGCGCTCAGCGGGGTCTGCTCGGCGGGCTTGAGGACGACCGTGCAGCCACAGGCCAGCGCGGGTCCGAGCTTCCACGCGGCCATCAGCAGCGGGAAGTTCCAGGGGATGATCTGGCCGACGACGCCGACGGGCTCCTTGACCGTGTAGCAGTGGAACTCGGCGCCCGGGAGGTAGGGCACCGACGGCGAGATCGTGCCGCCCTTCAGCTTGGTCGCCCAGCCGGCCATGTACCAGAAGAGGTCGGCGGAGAGGGCGACGTCAGCGGCCAGCGCGACGGCCTTGGGCTTGCCGTTGTCCAGCGACTCCAGCGTGGCCAGCTCGTCGCCGTGCTCCATGATCAGGTCGCCGACGCGGTGCAGGATCCGACCGCGCTCGGAGGGGTTGAGCTTGGCCCAGGGCCCGTCCAGCGCGCGGCGCGCGGCCTGGACGGCGGCGTCGACGTCCGCAGCACCGCCTTCGGCGACGTGGGCGAGCAGCTCGCCGGTGCCGGGGTCGTGGGTCTCGAAGGTCTTGCCCGAGCGCGCGTCGACGAACTGCCCGTCGATGAGCAGCTGGGTGGGCCCGGTGAGCGTGGGGATCGCGCTCGGGGCAGATTCGGTGATGGCCATGCAGGTCTCCTCTTCCGTCGTGGGGTCAGCGACCGTAGGCCGGGGTCCGTTGCGCGGACGTTGCAACGTCGGCAACGTTGCAACGACGTTGCGTGGACGAAGGTCCGGGTTGACGCGGTGTCGACCACGCGGGACATTCGTGGTCGGGTTATGCCAGCCACCGGGTCATGGACGGCGGTCGATGCGGTCAGCGATCGCATGGCCCAGGCGCGCTCGCTGCGCCGCGTCCACGATGCGTGGACGTCGGGCTCGGAGGTCCATGGCCTGCGGGCGGTCGTCGAGCAGTCCTGGGCCCGCTCGGACCAGGCCGGCGTGCTGGCCGAGGGCCATCTCGCGCCGATCGTGATGGACGAGCACGCCATCGCCGACCGCTGGGAGACGCACCCGCTGTACCCGGTGCTCCCCGTGCTGCGGTCGCTGCTGACCGACGCCACGACGCGGGCCGGCCACATGATGGTCATCAGCGACGCCCGCGGGGTGCTGCTCTGGATCGAGGGTCACCAGCGCGTGCTGGAGGCCACCGAGGGCATGCACTTCGTCTGTGGCGCGGACTGGAGCGAGACCGGCGCGGGCACCAACGCGCTGGGCACCGCCATCGCCGTCGACCATCCGGTGCAGATCTTCTCGGCCGAGCACTTCAACCGGGCCGTGCACCCGTGGCAGTGCTCCGGCGCCCCGATCCACGACCCCCGGACGGGCGAGATCGTCGGCGTCATCGACCTCACCGGTCACCTGCGCACCGCCCACCCGCACACGCTGTCGCTGGTGACCGCCGCGGCGCGGATGGCCGAGGCCTACCTGACCAGCGAGCACGAGCGCCGCGCCGAGCGGCTGCGCGAGCGGTTCTGCGCGCGCGTGGCCGGGGCCTCGCAGTCGACGGCGCTGCTGGACGACGACGGCCACGTGCTGATGGCGATACCGCACGGCTGGGTGTCCGGGCGCGTCGACGTGCAGGCGCCCGAGGGCTTCCACACCGTGGTCGGCCGGGGCATCCGCGCCAGCGCCGAGCCGCTGGCCGGCGGCGGCTTCGTGCTCTGGCGGGAGGGCACCGTCGACCCGGTCGTCGTGCCCGCACCTGCGGCGCCACACGCCGAGCTGGAGCTGGAGCTGCTGTCATCGCGACCGCAGGCACGGATCGGCACCAAGGTCATCCCGCTGTCGCTGCGCCACGCCGAGCTGCTGACCGTCCTGGCGCTGTCACCGCGCGGGCTCACGGGCGAGCAGCTCGCGCTGGAGCTGTACGGCGAGCGCGGCCGCCCCGTGACCGTCCGCGCGGAGGTCAGCCGGCTGCGGCGGATGCTCGGCGACGCCGTGTCGGCCCGCCCCTACCGCCTGACCGTCCCCGTGCGGTCCGATGTCGCCGAGGTCGAGCGGCTCATCGCCGCCCGGCGGGTGCCCGAGGCGCTGGCCGCCTACGACGACGTCGTCCTGCCCGGCTCCGACGTGCCCCTGGTCGTCGAGTGGCGGCAGCGGGTGGACGCCGCGCTGCGCTCCACCGCGATGGCCTCCGCCGACACCGGCCTGCTGTCGGCCTGGTGCGCCACCGCCTCCGGTCGCGACGACCAGCCCGCCGCCGAGCTGCTGCTGTCGCTGCTGCCACCGGACGACGCCGCCCGCGCGGCCGCCCAGGCCCGCGTCGACCGCATCCGCCGCCAGCACGACGACGGCGACGTCGTGCCCGCCTGGTAGCGCGCGCTCAGCCCTCGGCGCGGTCCAGCGTCATCTCCCAGTTGGGCTTCCAGGTGGCGCCGCCGTCGAAGGAGAACGACTGCGTCCACAGTGCGTGGTCACCGGTGATCTCACTCCAGACGAAGCGCATCTCGAAGGCGACGCCGTCGATCTCGTCCGAGCAGGCGAACGTCGCGGTGCCGTCGGCGGCGAAGCGACCCGCGACGGGCGGATCCAGGCGGCCGGGGCGCTGGGTGGAGGACCACCAGATCCGCCAGGTGTCGCTCACCGGGTCGTGGAGCCGCAGGCTGAAGCCCTCATAGCCGTCGGTGATGAAGTGGTCGAGGTTGCCCACGCCGCCGAGCATCCGCTCCGCGACCGAGACCGCGGGGAACTCCTCCCACTCCGCGCACGCCGGATCGAGCGGATCGACGAGCCTGCGGTTGTGGACGTTCCAGCGGCCGGGCAGGAAGTCGAAGTCCGTGACCGGCATCAGACCGCGACCTCCGCGAGCGTCGCTGCGAGGTACGCGTCGAGGTCGTCGTCCTGCAGGACGTGGTGCAGCCAGGCGCGGCGCTCGAAGTCAATGATCTCCAACTCGAAGACGCAGGTCATCTCCGGTCCCGCGATGGGGACGACCGCCTCGGGGTCGTCCAGCGGCCCGGCGTGCAACCAGGCGTGGATCTCGTTCTCCGAGCGCCAGCAGTAGATCAGCGCCATCGCCGCGCTGACGCCGTCGTGGGCGATCGTGAAGCCGACGTCGTCGGGATCGAGCACCTCCAGCGCGAGCCGTCGGGTCACGGCGGTGAGACCGGGCGAGGCCCGCGGGTGGTCGGTGCCGATGGAGTAGTGCTTGAGCCGCCGCTCGGGGTCGTGCCCGAGGAACGAGACGGTGCGCGGTGCATGGGGCATGGGCTGGAACGTACGCGCAGATCAGGGCAGGATCTGTCCTCTATGGCAAAGGCGGCGAAGGTCCTCGAACTGCTGGAGCTGCTGCAGGACCGCCCCGGGCAGACCGGGCAGCAGCTGGCGGCGGCGCTCGATGTCGACGTGCGCACCGTCCGGCGGTACGCGGCGACGCTCGGCGAGCTGGGCATCCCCGTCGAGGGCGAGCGCGGCCCCGGCGGCGGCTACCGGCTGCGGCCGGGCTACCGCACGCCGCCGCTGATGCTCACCGACGAGGAGACCGCGGCCGTCGTCCTCGGGCTGCTGGCGGCCCGCCGCGACGGCCTCGACGCCGACGGGGCGCTGACGAAGGTCCGCCGCGTCCTGCCGGACCGCATCCGCCGCAAGGTCGAGGCGCTGGAGCAGACCACGAGCTTCACGACCTCGCCGCACCGCTCACCCGCACCACCGAGCAGCCAGACGCTGCTCGACCTCGGCGCCGCCACCCGGGCGGGCCGCCGCATCGGCGCGCGCTACACGACCCACGACGGCGTGACCTCCACCCGCGAGCTCAGCCCGTTCGGCCTGGTGGCCCACGCGGGCCGCTGGTACCTCGCCGCCCACGACCACGCGCGTGGCGAGCCCCGCACGCTGCGGGTGGACCGGCTGCGCGACCTGCGCGCCCAGCGGGCCGCCGCCGAGCCGGCGCCGCCGGACTTCGAGGCCGTCGCGTTCGTGTCCCGCGCGCTGGCGCGCGTGCCCTGGACGCATGAGGTCGAGGTGACGCTGCACGCCACCGTCGCGCAGGCGCGCGAGCACTTCCCGCCCACGCTGGCCGAGCTGCACGCGACGTCGCGCAACCGCACGCGCCTGCGGCTCAGGGCGGAGTCGCTGGACTGGGTCGCCGCGATCCTGGCCGGCAGCGGCCTGCGCTTCACCGTCCGCCGGCCCGACGAGCTGCGTGCCGCGGTGCACGCGCTGGCGCAGCGGCTCGGCGAGGTCTAGTAGCGCCCGCCGACCGCGGGCGGGAGCGAGTCCAGCGACGCGAGCGTCGCCGCGTCGAGCAGCAGCCCGGCCGCGCCGACGTTCTCCTCGAGGTACTCCAGCCGCTTGGTGCCCGGGATCGGGACGACGTGCTCGCCCTGCGCCAGCGTCCAAGCGATGGCCACCTGCCCGGCGGCGACGCCCTGCGCCGCCGCGATCTCCGCGACGCGGTCGGCCAGCGCGAGGTTGGCCTCCAGCGCCTCGGCCTCGAAGCGGGGCAGCTGCCGGCGGAAGTCGCGGTCGCCGAACGAGGCCTCCCGGTAGCGGCCGGTGAGGAAGCCGCGACCCAGCGGCGAGAACGGCACGAACGCGGCGCCGTGGGCCCGGCACCACTCCAGGACGCCGTTCTCCAGCGGGTCGCGCGTCCACAGCGACAGCTCGCTCTGCACCGCGGCGATCGGGTGCACGGCCTGGGCGCGGTCGAGCTCCTCCACCGTCACCTCCGACAGGCCGATGCGCAGCACCTTGCCGGCCTCGACCAGCGCGGCCATCGCGCCGACGCTGTCCTCGATCGGCACCTCCGGGTCGACGCGGTGCAGGTAGTAGAGGTCGATGCGGTCGGTCTGCAGGCGCTGCAGCGACGCGTCGCACGCCTCGCGCACGTGGGCCGGCGAGCCGTCGCGCCCCAGCTTCACCTTCGCGGGGTTGTCGGAGTCGACGGTGATGCCGCATTTCGTGGCCAGCACCACGTCGTCGCGCCGGTCCCGCAGGGCCTCACCGACGAGCTGCTCGTTGGTGTGGGGCCCGTACATGTCGGCCGTGTCCAGGAACGTGCAGCCGAGCTCCAGCGCGCGGTGGATGACCGCCGTGGCCTGCTGCTGCCCGACCCCGTCGCCGTAGGCCCACGAGAGGCCCATGCAACCGAGCCCGACGGCGCCGACCTCCGGTCCGTCGGAGCCGAGCTGACGCGTGGGGATGGCCATGCGCTCAGCCTACGAGATCGGCCACGGCGCCCACGATGGGCGCCGGGGACGACAGGTGCACCGCGTGGCCGGCGCCCGGGACGACGGTCACGCCCACCCCCAGCAGCGCGGCCGCCCGGTCGGCCGCGGCGGCCCACTCCGGCCGCGCGCGCTCTCCGCGCAGCACCCGCGCCGGGACCGTCAGCGCCGCGATGTCCTCCCGCCGCACGTGCTCGCCGAAGCCGTGGCCCACGTCGCGCACGATGCCCATGGCGTCGCGCTTGCGCAGGCGCTTGTGCGCCGCCTCGGTCAGGTCGCCGGGCTCCAGCAGCAGCCCGGCCCAGTGCTCGGCGGCGTTGTCGGCCGCGCCGAGGTAGCGGAAGACGCGCGCCCGGACGCGGGCGGCCAGCACCGGAGGCGTCGGATGGCGGCGCAGGTGCAGCGACGGCTCGATGAGCACGAGGCCGGCGATCTCGCCCTCCTCGGCCTTCACCGCGGCGTCGAGGGCGTACACCGCGCCGTGGCCCCACCCGACGACGACGGCCGGTCCGGCCGCGCGCCGTGACAGCAGCGTCCGCACGTCCGACGCGTGCTGGCCCGGCCCGCGCGCGACGAAGAACTCGGCATCGCCGTAGCCGCGGCGGTCGTAGCCGATGACGTGGTGGCCGGCCGCCCGGAGCGCCTCGGGAAGCGCGCCCCACACCCCCGGCACGGCGTCGTGGACCAGCAGCACGGGCGGGCCGTCGCCGATCTCCTTCGTCTCGAGCAGGCCGTCGTCGACGAGGACCTGCGCCATCAGCAGGTCCCCCGGAAGGCGCTCAGCGACAGGCGCTTGTAGATGGCGCTGAAGCCGCGCCGCCGGGCCTCGGCGCAGAACGCGGTGCGCCGGTACTCGATCGCGTAGACCGGCTTGCGGGCCTTGATGAACGCCTGATACTGCCCGCACTCGTGGTACTGGAAGCAGCTCTCGGTGACCGCGCCGTCGAAGACGTCGATCAGGCGCGCCACGAGCGGGCCGGTGTTCTTCAGCGTCACCGCCAGGCCCGCCGCGTGGGCGGCGCGGGCGACCGCGCGGTCGAAGCGGACCTGGTCAGCGGCGGTCAGCGGGAAGCCGGTGTCGTTCTCCCAGCCGTTGAGGTTGTCGGGGTCGGCCCCGTCGAACCCCTTCGCCGCGCACGTCTTCAGCCGCCGGGCGATGATCGGCAGCAGGACGTCGACCTGGCGGATGTCCAGCCAGCGCTCGTCGGGGTAGCCCTCATAGCCCTTGCCGAGCACCGCGTCCGGGAACTCCGTCGCGTCGCTGCGGTAGGACTCCCACGACCCCGCGTCGAGGTAGCCGAGCACCTTCACGCCCCGGCGGTGGAAGGCCCGGACGACGGCGGATGACGTGGCGTCGCAGTCGACCTCCACGACCGGCGCGGCGACCTTCGTGTCGACCTTGCCCGCAAGCTGGATCTGCCACGGCTTTGTCGTCGGCCGCGGGTGCCAGCGGGCGGCCGCGGACGCCGGGAGGAGCAGCAGCAGGAGGGCGAGGACGGGCAGGACGCGCACTGCGCGTGCGACTGTTGCAGGTCGGCGCGACGTGTGGCAGGTCGGCGCGACGTGGGTCCAGGTCAGCGTCCGCGTGCGGTGCGTGCCCCGACCTCCTGTCCGAGCAGCGCGGCCAGGCCCTCCTCGCCCGGGTCGGCGATCGCGCAAGCCGCGTCGGGGCCGTGCAGCTCGGCAGCGCGCACGTCGCGACCGGACATGCGCGCGACCGCCGCCAGCGGGCCGAAGATCAGCGACTGGACCGCAGGGGGCGGCTTCACGAACCTGATGGCGTCGCGGTACTCGTGGGCGACCCCGGCCAGCCAGAGCGGCGTCGGCGTGCCGTCGTCCCCCACGCGGCCCAGGGCGCCGAGGGACCACAGCGCCTCGATCGCGGCGATGAAGCGCTGCGGCGGCAGCCCCGCGGTCTCGACAGCTGCGCGCACGCGGGCGATGCCGTCGCCGGCGTTCCACCAGTCGTGGACGGTGCCCGGCGGCACCTCGACGGCCCCGTCCCCCGGCCGCAGCGTGCGCTCCTCGCCGTCGGTCATCAGGCCCAGCTCGCCCTCGAGCACCTCGAAGCGCTCGGTCAGGTGGGGATGGACGTGCGCCCGCGCGACGGCCGCGCCGGGCTGTAGCCAGAGATCGACGTCGATGCGCTCGGCATCTGCGTGCAGGACGTGTGCGAGTTCCCCGGTCACGGGGTTGTGCAGCCATTCGGCCACCATGGTGGACCTCCTCGGTATAGTTCGAAGCCCTAACTATTATGGTTCGACCTTCGAACGAAAGTCAAGGCTTCCTCCCGCGGCGGCCGCCCAGCGGCACCGACAACTTCGGCAACCTCCTCCGTGACCCGATGATGGTCATGCAGGAGCTCGTGGCCGACGGGCTCGCGCGCCGGGGCTTCGCAGATCTGCGACCGGCGCTGCTGGCCGTGGGACAGCACATTGCGGGCGAGGGGTCGCGGATCACCGAGCTGGCCGAGCGCGCGGCGCTGGCCAAGGCAACGGTCGTCCACGCCGTCGACGAACTGGAGCGGCTCGGCTACGTGACCCGCGAGCAGGACCCGCGGGACGGGCGCGCCAAGCTCGTCGTCCCCACCCCCAGGGCGCATGCTGCCGAGCAGGCGGGCCGCGAGTCGATCGCCGAGATCCGCGCGGCCTGGGCGGCGCTCATGGGCGAGCGCGAGCTGGCCCGGCTGGAGGACGGCCTGCGCAAGCTGCGTGCGGCGCTGTGGCCCGCGTCAGGAGACCAGGGCCCGGGAGCTGCCGGCGCGCGGCCCTAACGCGCGCGCAGCGGCTCGTCGCGCTCCCACTCGCGCAGGGCCAGCGACACGGCCCGGGCGTAGCGCAGCGGGCGGATGCCGTAGGTCTCGGCCATCTCCTGCGAGGCGGTGCTGCTGCGGGGCAGGACATCGGCGACGAGGCTGCCCATCAGCGCCGCGACGAGCTCGGACTCCGAGCCGGCGACCGCCGCGGCGATCGGCGCGGCGACCGGCGTCAGCGAGATCGGCAGCTTCAGCTTCGGCCGCGCGACCAGCAGCTCGTCGGCGATGGTCAGCAGCATCTCGCCGTAGGTCAGGACGTCCGGGCCGCAGACGTCGATGGCCTGGCCGGCCACGGCGGGAAGCAGCGGGCTGCGGGTCAGGCAGGCGATGACGTCGCGCTCGGCGATGGGCTGCGTCTGCTTGGCCGTCCACGGCGGCATCGGCAGCACCGGCATCCGCTCGACCAGCCGGGTCATCAGCCGGAACGACGCCGAGCCGGCGCCGATGACGATCGAGGCGCGCAGGCCGGTGGCCTCCGGCAGGCCGTCGAGGAGGATCTGCTCGACCTCCAGCCGCGAGTTCATGTGCTGGGAGTCGTCGCCGATCGTCGCGATGCCACCCAGGTAGACGACGTTGCGCACGCCGGTGCGCTGACACGCGGCGACGAAGTTCTGCGCGGCGCGGCGGTCGCGCTCCTCGAAGCTGCCGTCCCCCGGCTCCATGGAGTGGACGAGGTAGTAGGCGGCGTCGCAGCCGGTCAGCGCCTCGTCGAGGCCGATGTCATGGACGACGTCACCCTGCACCGACTCCCCGGCGAAGTCCGCCGGCAGGTTCGCCGGGTTGCGGCTCAGCGCACGCACCGCCCGTCCCTCGGCCGCGAGGGTCTGGCAGACGAGCCTGCCGATGTATCCGGTGGCGCCGACGACGAGTTCCACGGCGGCACAGGGTAGAGATGCCTCGCGCGGGAGGGCCTGCCAGTAGCTTGGGTCCGACCATGACCGACGTCATCGCCGCGTATCACCTGCCCGGCATCTCGCCGCGGGCCTACCAGCACCCGGCCGACCGGGCGGCCACCGCGGCGCTGCGGAAGATCCCCTACCTCGACCAGGTCGTGCGGACGCTGATCTCGCTGGGTTATGAGCGCGCGCTGCGCGGGTCGATCCTCGGCACCGGCGTCCGGCTGGGCCAGGAGCAGCTGCCCGAGGTGTGGGTGTTGCACCGCCAGGTCTTCTACGCGCTCGACCTCGACGACGTCCCCGAGCTGTACCTGACGCAGTACCCGCTGGCCAACGCGTCGACGTTCGGCAGCAAGAGCCCCGTCGTCGTCCTGAACTCCCAGCTGCTGGACGTGCTCGGCGACGACGGCCGCCGCGCGGTGCTGGCGCACGAGGCCGCGCACGTCCACTCCGACCACGTGCTCTACGGCACCGCGCTGTCGATCCTGCTGCGCCTCTCGATGCCGTCCGCGGTCGGCGTCCTCACCGGCCTGCCGCTGATGGCCATCCGCCTGGCCCTGCTGGAGTGGTCACGCGCCGCGGAGCTGACCTGCGACCGCGGGGCGGCGATCGTCACGCGCGACCCGCAGTCGGTCTGCCGCGCGCTGCTGGCGATCTCCGCGGGCACCGCGGCCGACCGGCTGTCCCTCGACGCGTTCATGGCCCAGGGGCTGGACTACGACAGCCCCCGCCAGGGCGTCGAGCGGCTGACCCGGCTGTACAGCGACCTCAACCTCACCCACCCGCTGCCGGTCCGCCGCGTGCATGCGCTGCTGGACTGGGTGCGCACCGGCGAGTACGACCGCATCGTCTCCGGGGAGTACATCCGCCGCGGCGAGGAGCCGCCGCTGCGCGAGGAGGCCGACGCCGCGACCAACCACTACGCCGACCGGGTCAGCGACGCGGTGAAGACCGCGGGCGCAACCGTCACCGAGGTCGGCGACCAGCTGCAGGCCTGGTTGAAGAAGGTCCGCCCGCCGCAGGACTAGGGCGCCGCTCGGCGCCGGCGGCTAGAAGTCGAAGTCGCGCGGCGGCTTCTGCTCGAACCAGAGCCGGTCGTGCTCCGGCGTCTCCTCGAGGAAGTCCGGCGTTTCCTCGAGCTCGTCGTGCACCTCTTCGTCGGGGGCCACGACGTCCGGATCGGCGCCCTCGCGCGGCCGGGCCGGCGCGGGCGGGATCGGGGGCAGGTAGTCCTCGCCGGCCGGGGCCGGCGGCTCGATGCGATCCTCGGGCAGCGGCGTCTCGGCGGCGACCTCGTCGGCCAGGGTGAACGCGACGGTCGCCTGCGGGTCCTCGGACGGCTTCAGCGGCGGTGGTTCGTAGGCCGCCGGCTCCTCGTCCTCGTAGCTGGGTTCCTCGTAGGGCTCCGGCTCGGCGACGAACGGCTCGTGCGCGCTGGTCTCCTCCGGCGGCGCGGCCGCCGGCGGCTCGTGGGCCGGGACCGGCGCCGGCTCATGGGCAGGGGGCGCGTCGAAGGCGGTGTCGGCGACCGGCGGGTCGGCGTCGAACGGGGCGTCGGGCGCGTCGGCGACCTCGGCCGCCGGGGCCGCTTCGTCGTCGGCCCACTCGTCACCGCCACGCACCGGCCCGAAGGCGGCGTGCTCGAGTCTGGCGAGCTCCCGCGCGTCAGCGCCGCTGCGGCGCTTGAGCTCGAGATGCTCCCGGATCGCGTCGTCGAGCAGTCCCATCAGTGGTCAGGATACCCCTAGCGCGGACGCGACAACGACGGATCCGTGTCAGGAGGCGGGCGCCTCGCTGGCGCGCACCGTCCTGTTCTTGCCCGAACGCTTGGCCTCGTAGAGCGCGGCGTCCGCAGCGGCGACCAGCGCGCGGGGGTCGTCGGCGCTCGTCGGCACCTCGGCGGTGCCGAACGACGCGGTGACCGTCAGGCGCGACCCGTCGTCCTTGAAGATCGGCAGCTCGAGCTGCTCGATGCCCACGCGGACACGTTCGGCGAGGTTGTACGCACCATCGAGATCGGTGCCGGGCAGGACGACCGCGAGCTCCTCCCCGCCGTAGCGCGCCGTCTCGTCGATCTCACGGGCGCTCTGCTTCAGCACGCGGGCGACCTCGCGCAGGACGACGTCCCCGGCCTGATGACCGTAGGTGTCGTTGACCGACTTGAAGTTGTCGATGTCCAGCATCACCAGGCCCACACGCTGGCCGAAGCGCCGCGAGCGCTCGACCTCGGTGGCCAGCGTCTCCTGGAAGCGGCGGCGGTTGGACAGGCCGGTCAGCTCGTCCTCGACGGCCTGGCGCTCGACCGTCTCGTGCAGGCCGACGTTCTCGACCGACACGCTGGCCTGCCCGGCGAGGTAGTGGAACAGCTCGCGCTCGGAGTCGCTGAAGCGCTGGCCGCCGCGGGCCACCGCGACGATGCCGGTGATGCGGGGCGGGCCGTCGTCGGACTGCGCCTGCGCGGCCCGCAGCGGATGGGCGAGGGCGTGGACGTCGCCCGCGTGGGCGTCGCGCGGCGCGCCCGCCTCGAGCACCGCGGACTCGGCGGCGTGCAGCGCGGGGACGAGGTCGTCCAGCGAGCCCGCCTGCGCGACCTGGTGCAGCTGGCCGTCGGGACGGTTGCGGACCGTCGCGCGGCCGCCGCCGGCGCCGACGCCGTCCAGGGCCGTGCGCAGGACGATCTCCAGCAGCGCGTCGCGGTCGAGGTTGGACGCGAAGGTCTCGCCGATGCGGCGCATCGCGTTGGCCAGGCGCTGCTGCTCGGTGCGCAGCTCGTCCAGCCGCTCCTCCAGCTGCTGTGACATCGCGTTGAACTCCTCGCCCAGCGCGGCGAACTCGTCGTTGCCGACGGTGGGGACCTTCGTCGTGAAGTCGCCGGCGCCGAGGCGGCGCGCCGCGTTGAGGAAGCCCTCGATCTGGCGCTGCAGCGACCGCGAGACGAGCATCGCGAAGCCGAACGCCAGGACGCTGAAGCCGAGCAGGATGATCGCGGCGAGCTTGCGGCTGGCGCCGATGTCCTGGTCGGTCGCCTGCGCGCTGTCGAACAGGGCCACCTGGGTGGGCTGCCCCGACTCGAAGCCGTTGGTGTTGAAGGCCGACGCCCGGTACTTCTTGCCGTTGAACGTGACGTGCCCGGTGCCGATCGGCACGGGCGGGATCGGGTCGATGCCCGCGAAGGTCCGCGCGGCGACCTTGCCGTCGCGGCGCAGCACGACCTCCATCCCGGTGACCCGGTGCACGAGGTCCGCGAACGCGCGGGGACCGATGATCGACACCGCGATGCGGCCCTGCGACCTGCCGTCCCCGAACTCCAGCGGGCGGACCACCGGCAGCGCCGCGTTGCCCGCGCCGACGTCCACCAGCGTCTTCGTGCCGCGCGTGATGACGATGCGCTTGGTCTCGGTGGACCTCAGCAGCTGCTTGGCCCGCTTCTCCGCCGCGGCGCGATCACCGTCGCGCAACGCCGTGGCCAGCGGCACGTCGGCGATGACGTCCTCGGCCTTCTGGTCGGCCCGGTCGCGGGTCTCCTGGACGAGGTTGAACGCCGCCTGCTGGCGCGCCGCGACGCGCGCGTCGACCTTGCCGTTCTCGGAGTCGCTCAGCAGACGGAAGAGGACGACCGTCAGCGACACCATCGGGACGAGCACGATCGTGATGAAGAAGAGGGTGAGGCGGCTGCGGAAGCTCATCGGGGTGGTGCTGCCGTCCGCGCGGAGTCCGCGCAAGGGCAGCGTACCCGTGATATCGGCAGCTCAATGACCGGCCGCAACACCAGAAGGCCGATCTTGTCCTACACTTCAGGGACCCGGGGCTATAGCTCAGCTGGGAGAGCGCCTGGATCGCACCCAGGAGGTCAGCGGTTCGAGCCCGCTTAGCTCCACTCGGGAACAAGAACCCGCCCACCGAGGCGGGTTCTTCCGTTCGGCGGGCCGTCCAGTCCCTGACGGACAGGTCTCAAGCCGGAGCGTCAATGCGCCGACATTCGCCCTGACGCCAACGACATCGCGCCCGGTTTCATGGGGAACCCCGGGCCCTGTCCCACGCTCCGTTCGTCACGGAGGGCACCCATGGCGCGTCTCGCTCAGGGCGAGGCGCGCCGTGTCGCCCGCGGAGGACATGTCAGGCTTTCGCCCGTCATGGAGACCGAGGACAGGCCACGGATCGCGATCGTGCTGCCCGGGGGCGGCGCGCGCGGCGCATATGAGGCCGGCGCGCTCAGCGTGCTGCTGCCCGCGCTGGAGGAGCGCGGTGAGAAGCCGACGATCGTCTGCGGCACCAGCGTCGGCGCGATCAACACCGCGTTCCTGGGCAGCGTCGCCCACCTGCCGGCGGCCGAGCAGTCCGCCCACTCGCTGGAGACCTGGCGGGGCATGCGCAAGCGCGACGTCATCCGTCCGCTCGTCGGGCCGGGGCTGCCGCTGACCGCGCTGCGGTTCCTCGGCGAGGTCTTCGAGGTGCCGGGCGTGCGCCTGGCCAGCCTCATGGACCCCTCCCCGCTGGGCGAGTCGCTGGACCGCTGGATCGACTGGGTGGCGCTGCAGCGCAACGTCAAGACCCGCGAGCTCGACGCGCTCTGCGTCGTCGCGACGGCCCTGACGCGCGGCGGGCCGGTGGGCTTCGTCCACACCGCCGGGCCGGCGCCGAAGTCCAAGCCCAACGACGACCTGCGCTACGTCCGCGTCAACGCGCTGAGCCCGGAGCACGTCCGGGCGAGCGCGGCGATCCCGCTGCTGTTCCCGCCGGTCGAGGTCACCGCGCCGCGCAGCGCCGCCGACTTCTACATCGACGGCGGCACACGCCTGAACTCGCCGATCGCACCCGCGCTGGCGCTGGGCGCCGAGCGGGTCATCGTCATCGGCTTCGAGCCGTTCGGCCGCCCGGCGGTGAGCACGGTCAAGCCGCCGCTTCCGCGCCTGGCCGACGTCGCCGCCAACATCCTGGACGGCCTCCTCGTCGACCAGGTCGCCGACGACCTCCACCGCCTCGCCGCGATCAACTCCTTCTACGTCGACGACTCCGGCAACTCCGCCGCCCGCGACTACCGCACCGCCCAGGGCAAGAAGCCCTACAAGCAGATCAGCTACGCGCTGGTGGCCCCGAAGAAGCGCGGCGAGCTGGGCGCGCTGGCCGAGCAGGTCTTCCAGGAGCGCTACGCCGGGGCGCAGGGCTGGCTGCACCCCGACTACCCGCTGATCAGCCGCATCCTGGGCGGCGGGCGCACCCGCTCGCGCGGCGAGCTGCTGTCGTTCCTGCTGTTCGACGAGCGCTACGTCGAGCTGCTCATCGACGCCGGCGCCCGCGACGCCCGGCGCTGGCTCAACCGGCACCCGGGCTTCTGGTGCAGCGACGCGACACACGACTTCGACATCGCCGCCACCGACCGTGCGGCCGCGGACGAGCAGGCGGCGCTGAACGAGTTCCGCTCGGTACGGCGCCGCTGAGACCGGGTAAGCGCCCGGCGTGTCCAAGCGCCTGGCCCTCGCCCTTCTCGCCGTGCCGCTGCTGCTGACGCTGCCGTCCTCGGCCCAGCCCAAGCCGCGCACCTGCACCCCTGCGATCACGATCTACGGGGTCCGGACCTACGTGATCCCGCTGCGCGGGGTCACCTGCGCGAAGGCCAAGGCGGTGGCCCGTGGGTTCGGGCGCGGCGCACCGCCGCGGCCGTGGCGCTGCGCGCAGTCCCACGCGCCGTTCGACCACATCAACGGCCACAAGGTGCTGTTCAGCTGTGGCTCCGGCGCCGGACCGTCGAACCTGCGCAAGCGCGCCCACGCGTTCGTGGGCGGCTCCTAGACGGGGTGACAGGCGCCCTGGTCGTCGAGCTCGCAGAGCAGCTCGCCGGCGGGTGAGGCCTCGAAGTTGCGGAAGGTCCTGTCGTGGTAGGCGACGATGTGCCAGCGCAGGCCGGCGCGCGGGCCCACCGGGAAGATCCGCAGGTCGGCGTTGGCGAGCTTCAGCTCGTGCTCGGGGTCCAGTGCGGCGATCGCCTTCAGCGCGTCCTCCAGCGCGTTGGATCTCACGAGCTGGGAGGAGAACGCGTCGGTGCCGGAGCTCTCCCACTCGTCCTTGGGCTCCTTGACCTCGCGGCCGTCGACGTCGATGACGAGGTTGCCGGCCGAGAGGCTGCCGGGGCGGCGCACCCACAGCTCACCCCAGCGGTTGACCTCCAGGCCGTTGATCGTCGGCAGCTGCCTGCGGATGGCGGGCAGGCGGGCCGCCAGCGACGCGGCGGTGAACCCGGCAGCCTCCTTGGCCGACGGCTCGGGGCGGCTCTTGCAGTCGGTGGAGTGGTTGCCGCCGCTGCCGTAGGGACAGGTGTTCGAGCAGCCGGGCAGGGCGACGGCGAGCAGTGCGGCGATGAGCAGGAGTGCGGCACGGGGCATGCTCATCCAACTCGACACCCGTGCCGCACGTTACGCCCCCTACTTCTTGACCTTCAAGGTCGTCCTGACCGGCGCGGCGACGTTGCCCGCCGTGTCCTTGCCCACCACCGTGAACCGGTAGCTGCCTTTGCCGAGCTTCTTGAAGCGCAGCGTGGCCTGACCGCCCGTGAGCTGCTGGGACACCGTCCTGACCTTCGCGTAGCGCGTGCAGCTCCTGGCCTTCCGCAGCTTGCGGGACGGCGCGACGCACTTCGCGCCCTTCTTCTTGCCCGCGACCTTCTTCTCGATGGTGACGGCTACCGAGCCCGGCTCGGACATCCGCAGCCCCAGCGACGTGCGCGTGGCCTTCAGGTCCTTCAGGATCGGCCTGGTGGTGTCGGGCACGGGCAGCGGCACGAACACCTGCTTGGCCTCGCCGCTGCCGGTGAGCGGGATCGCCCGGTTGCCGGCGTTGTCGCTGACGGCCAGGGTGCCCGTGACCTTCGTCGTCTGCGCGGTGAAGCGCAGGCCGATCGTGCAGCTCTTCCCCACGGCCAGCGCGACGCCGGTGCAGCTGTCGCTGGTCTTGGTGATGCCGGCGCCCGACGGGACGGCGCTGCCGACGCGGTAGAAGCCCGGACCGCTGCTGGTGAGCGTGACGACCGCATCGGCAACGGCACCTTCGGTGTGGGTGCCGAAGTCCACCGACGGGGTGCCGGTCGCCGCGCCGATCTGCTCGTTGCGCGCGACGTGGACGGTGTCGTTGTCGGAGGTCGTGAAGACGACGTCAGGCTGCGCATCGCCGGTGACGTCGCCGACCGCCACGCCGCTGTGGAACTTGGCAACCTCGATCGGCGTGTTGGGCAGCGCCGCGAATCCGCCCTTCCCGTCGCCCTTCAGCACGGGGATGCCGGCGTCGGCGGCAACCGCCGCGTCGAGGTTGCCGTCGGCGTCGATGTCCGCCAAGCGGATCGAGTTGGCGAAGAAGTCACCACTGAACAGCGAGTCGCCGTGCTTGGTCAGACCGGTGTCAGGGGTGGAGAGGAAGGTCGTGACCTTGCCGTCGTTCATCAGCGCGAAGAGCAGGTCATCACGGTCGGCGCCATCGATTTGCCCGGCCGCGACGTCCTGACCGATGCCGGTGACGACGCTCTCGAACGCCAGCACGCCCGCGGTGTTCTTGAAGACGTTGCCGGTGCCGCTCTGGGCTGCGGCGACGACATCGGGCAGCGCGTCGCCGGTGACGTCGGCGATCGCGACGGTCTCGGCGGTGTCGAAGCCGACCTCCGACGGCACTCCCTCTGCGAGCACGCCATGGCCGTCGTTCTTCAGCAGGCCGATCTCGGTCGAGCCGCCGGCGACGACCACATCGACGTCGCCGTCACCGTCCATGTCGCCCAGCGCGATCGCGCTCTGGCTGTCCGGTCCATCGGTGCGGGTCTTGAACGGGGAGCCGGTCGCCGGGGTGAAATGGCCGGTGCCGTCGCCGAGCAGGACGCTGACGACGCCCTTGTCGCTGCCGACCGCGGCGCCGGAGACGACATCAACCTTGCCGTCGCCGTTGAGGTCGCCGGTCTGCACGCTCACGGGCAGGTTGTGGCCCGTGCTGACTGGTGATCCTGGCGCGACCGTCAGCCCGGCCGGACCACCGATCAGGATGTCGACGGACTGCTGGTCGCGGTTGCCGACGGCCGCGTCGAGCGTGCCGTCGCCGGTGAAGTCAGCCAGGGCGACACCCTCGGGCTTGTCGCTGACGGTCGTCGAGGTGGGCGCCGCGAACGTCGCGGCGGCGTGGGCCCGCGCCGGGAGGGACACGGCGGCGGCCAGGGCGAGGGAGACGAGGATGGGGATGGTGGAGCGCATACCCCCACTGTCGTCTGGGGAGCTCGCCCTCGCATGGGGGTCCCCCACTCAACTTAGGGCGGTCAGCGCCCCAGGGTGCGCAGGAGCTCGCGCGCCCCGGACGGCGCGGACCCCAGCGCGGTGCGGACCTCGCTGAGCCCGGCGCGGACCTCGGCGTCACCGACCTCGACCGGCAGCATCGAGTCCTGCAGCTCGGCGATGAGCGCGTCGGCCTCCTCGACGGACTGCACCGCGTCCTCGATGGCGTTCCGGGCGGTGATGACCTTGCCGCCCGGTGCGGGCGCGAAGGTCTTCGTCGGCAGGTTGGAGCGCTGGGCGAACTCGCTGTGCGTGCGCCGCGCCCGCCCGTAGGCGTGCTGGACCGGCTTGAAGAGCAGGTCCTCCAGGCGGTCGGCGCTGGCCTCGTCCAGGCCTTCGTAGGCGTCGCCGAGCAACGCGAGCGCGACCGCGATCTCGTCGGTCGCCGCCGCCAGCTCGTCGAGCAGGTTCTGGCGTCCCTCTGCGGTGGTGTAGGCCACGGCCGCAATGTAGCGTCGGATCGTGCCCGTGCGAACCATCTTGCTGGCCGTGGCTGCGCTGCTGCTCGCCGTGCCACCGAGCGAGGCCGCGAAGGCGAAGCCCGTCAAGAAGAAGGCCAAGCCGCTGCTGGTCTGCCGGCGCGGCTGTCCCTACTCGACCATCCAGGCAGCGGCCAACGCCGCGAAGGCCGGGCAGACGATCCGCGTCAAACCGGGACGCTACGTCGAGGGGGTCGTCCTCAACGGGCACGCCAAGGACCGCATCACGATCCGCGGCCTGGGCACGACGCCGGAGGAGACGGTCATCGAGGGCAGGGGCGCCAAGCAGGCCGGCACCGGCAACCCCGCGCAGAACGGCGTCTTCGCCGACGAGGCCGACGGCGTCACGGTGCGCAACCTCGCCCTGCAGAACTTCCCGGCCAACGGCGTGCTCGTGCGCAACGCGCACGGCTACACGCTGGACCACCTCGTCGCGACGAACAACCGGGCCTACGGGCTGTACGCGTTCAACTCCGTCGGCGGGCGGATGAGCTACAGCACCGCGTCGGGCAGCGGCGACTCCGGCTTCTACGTCGGCCAGACGCCGCCGCAGGAGAAGCCGGAGCGGACCCTCGTCACCAACGTCACCGCCTTCCAGAACATCATCGGCTACTCCGGGACCAATGCGAAGTACGTCGACGTCGTCCGCTCGGAGTTCTTCAACAACGGCGCGGGGGTCGTGCCCAACACGCTGTCCAGCGAGAAGTTCGCGCCCGCGGCGGACTCGCTCATCGCCAACAACCTCATCTACTGGAACAACCTGAACTACTACAGGGCCGACTCGCCGGTGCGGCCGATCACCACCAACGAGGGCAACTCGGGGGCGACGTCGCTCATCAACCTCCCGACCGCGATCGGCGTCCTGCTGCTGGGGACGACGAACGTGACCGTCCGCGGCAACGCGATCTTCGGCAACTTCATGTGGGGCGTGCTGGCCGTGTCGGACCCGACCTACTCGCCCGCGACGACGATCGACAACAAGATCCGCTTCAACCTCATGGGCGCGGCGTTCGACGACGCCAACGGGTTCGACGTCGTCTACGACGGCAGCGGTCGCGGCAACTGCTTCGAGCGCAACTCACCTGGGACGACCTTCGACCAGGGCGGCCAGCCCGAGGCGGTGGAGTACCCCGGTTGCGCGGCGCCCAACAACGTGCAGGACCCGGTCAACGGCGTGAAGATCCTGAACTACTTCCGGCAGACCGAGGCCCAGGAGCAGTCCTGGAAGAAGCACCCCCACCCCCCGCAACCGGATCGTGAACCGCTGCCCGGAGGCTGAAGTCAGCCATCCGGAAGTTGTGCAAAAGCTCCACGCGGGTCGTGAACGTGGGGTGACACGACGATCTTTCGCGCGTGAGGACGCTCAAGACGTCAGAGGCAGCGCTGCTCCTGAACGTGTCGCCGAACACGCTCAGGGCCTGGGAGCGCCGCTTCGGCTACCCCTCACCGCAGCGGTCCGACGGTGGCCACCGCCGCTACAGCCACGCCGAGGTCGCCGCCCTCCGCGACGGCCTCAACGAGGGGCTGTCGATCTCCTCGGCGATCTCGCAGGCCCGGTCGGCCGTGCGCGGCGACACCGGCGTGCTCGTCGGCGCGCTGGCGGCGTTCGAGCTCGAGCGGGCCGACGCCGCCATGGAGTCCGCCCTGGCGCTGCGCACCATCGAGCGCACGGTCGAGGAGGTGCTGCTGCCGGCGATGCGCGAGATCCAGGACCGCTTCGGCGCGCACTCGGCCCCCTACGCCTTCGCGCTGCGCTGGTGCGACGAATGGCTGTACCGCGCGCAGCGCCTCAGCCGCGCTCCGGAGCGCCAGCTGCGCGTCCTGGTCTGCGACGCCACCGACTACGCGCCGGACATCACCCGCTCGCTGCTGCGGGCGCTGGAGCTGTTCCTCGGCCGCGCGGGCGTGGCCGTCACCGTCCTGCCCGCCGACGAGCTGAGCGGCCTGGCCGACGTGGCGCTGGCCGCCGCGCCGCAGGCCACCATCGTCGTCGGCAGCTCGCGCCCCGACGACACCGTCGCGCGCTGGGCCTACCAGGTGCGCGCCGCCGTCGGCGCGATCCCGGTCGCGCTGTTCCACCGCGGCACCGCACGCATCACCACGACCACCGGATCGACGGTGCTCGACGAGTCGCCGTCGGCCGCCGTGGACGAGGTGCTGCAGCTCATCGCTCCGTCTCCCCGGCAGGAAACCACCCCCAAGGAAGGGTCACCCCGCATGGTCATCGCTGAAGGACGCCGCGCATCGTGAGCGCCGACAGGCCCGCCCGGAGGGCTCGCCACCGGTGCGGGAACCCGTCCGGCGGCTGGTTCTCGCAGCCCGTGAGGGCACATAGGTGAGCGCCGGGTCGGAGCGGGTCCTCCGGCTCGTCACCACCGACGCCGGACCGCTCACGCGGTTCTGCGGCTCGTGCGGTGAGCAGCCGGATCCCGCCAGCACCTCGCGGGTCTGCGACCACTGCTCGATGGGCGTCGTGCTGTCCGCGGCCAGCACGCTGGCGCCCGCTCCGGGCAGCGCGTTCCTCGTCGTCGACGCGAGCATGGCGATCCGCGCCGCGTCCGACGGCGCCGCGCGCTACCTCGGGTCCACCGAGGAGGACCTCGTCGTCCGCCAGGTCACCGAGCTGTTCGAGCCGGCCGAGGTGACGCGCAACGCGCCGACCAGCGTGTCCGCGCTGCTGCGCAGCGCCGCCTTCGAGGACGACGTCCGCACGGTGTACCTGCGCCCGGTCGGCATGTTCGGCCTGCGCGTCCGGGCCCGCGTGGGCGGTTGCGGCTCGCCGCCCGCGACGCTCGTGGTCCTGGACGTCTAGGTGTCGGTCGCGCCCGCCGCCCACCCGGCGGCGAGCAGCGCGACCACGACCGCGCCGCCCACCAGCAGGGCGGTGTCGGGGCGCCCGGTCGCGGCCAGGGGCCCCGCGATCAGTACGGCCGCCGGGGTCAGCACGTTCGACAGGGCAAGGTCGACGGCGCTGACCCGTGCCAGCATCCCGTCGGCCACCCGGCGCTGCAGTGTCGTCGTCCACAGTGCGCCGCCGACCGCCATGCCGACGGCGAAGACGAGCGCGACCGGCCACATCTGCCAGGCGTCGCCGGCCAGGCCGTAGGCGCTGATCGCGGCGCCCACGAGCATCCAGGCGCCGAACGCGACCTTCAGCGGGTGGTGGGCGTCGTCGTCGAACGCCCTGCTCAGCAGCCAGCCGCCGAGCAGCCCGCCGACGCCCTGCGCGACCAGCAGCGCGCCGTAGTCCCCGGCGCTGCCGTCGAGGCGGTCGTGCAGCAGCGTCGGCACGAGCACCTCGATCGACGCCCAGAAGACGATGTTGATGACGACGCTGCACGCGAGCGTGACCGCCAGCCAGCGCTGGGTGCGGATGTAGGCCAGGCCGTCGCGCCACCGCGACGGCTCCTGGCTGGCGCCGGCCGCCGGGAGGCGGGGCAGCCCGAGCATCACGACGAAGCAGACCGCGAAGGTCCCGGCGTCGACCAGCAGCGCCACGCCCGGCGAGCCCAGCGCGACCAGCACACCACCGAGCGCCGGGCCGAGCACGCGGTAGGCGACCGGGCGGATGACCTGCTCCAGCGCGTTGGCGCGGACCAGGTCCTCGTCGGGGACCAGGCCCGCCACCGTGCCCACGAAGCTCGGCAGGAACAGCGCGTCGCCGACGCCCTGCAGCGCGGCGAACGCGCAGAGCAGCGGCACGCCGCCGGTGTCGTTGACCGTCGCCAGGCCCAGCCCGAGCAGCGCGACGACGCGGATCGCGTCGGCGAGCAGCAGCATGCCCCGCCGGTCGTGGCGATCGCCGAGGACACCCGCGTAGGGCAGCGTCACGACGTTGGCCAGCGCCCACGACGCGACGATGAGCGACAGGCCCTCGCCTCCGTGGCCGAGGCTCAGCGCCGCCCACGCGATGGCCACGAAGTAGATGCCGTCCCCGACGAGGCTGATCGCCTGGCCCGCCCACAGCCGCCGGAAGCCGGCGTGGCGCAGCACCTGCCTCACGGGGTGCGTTCCAGGCTCTCGCGGAGGAACAGGGCACGTTGCAGGTCCAGCTCGGCGAGCAGGTCGGCCTCGGCGGCGTGGCGGTAGTCGGTGCCGCGCCCGGCCAGCAGCGAGACCATCACCTCGACCACGTCGGCGTCGAGCTGCGTGCCCGCCACGCGGCGCAGCTCCTGGATGGCCTCGAGGCTGGTGCGCTGCTCGCGGTAGGTGTCGGGGCCGGTGAGCGTGTCGTAGACCTCGGCGACGGCGACGATCCGCGCGATGAGGTGGATGTCCTGGCCGGCGCGCCGGTCCGGGTAGCCCTGGCCGTCGATGCGCTCGTGGTGCTGGGCGACGATCTCGGCAATGGGGCCGTAGCTGGCCAGGTCGGCCAGCAGCGCGGCGCCGACCGCCGGGTGGTCGCGGATGTGGTCCCAGTCGCCGTCGTCCAACGTGCCGGTGGCGTTGAGCGCGACGTCGGACATCGCGAAGCGACCGAGGTCGTGGAGCAGGCCCGCGACGTGGGCGAGGTCCTGCTCCTCGGCGCTGAGCCCCATGCGCTGGGCGATGTCGCGGCTGAAGGAGGCGACCGCCGCGCAGTGCCGTGCGGTCGCCGGGCTGCGCAGGTGCATCGTCTGGACCAGCGAGCTGAGCACGCCCCACGACATGCGCGCCATCTGGTCGGCGCGGGTCCGCGCCTGCAGCAGCAGCGAGGCCATGTACCCGAACACGAGCACCGCGATCCCGGCGACGATCAGCCCCGCGACCTGGGCCTCGTCGTACAGGACGGCGATCGCGACGACGATGCCGACCTGCACGAGGCTCGAGCCGCCGAGGTCCCGGGCGGTCGACGTGATGAGCTGACCGGCGGGCGTGCCGAAGCGGATCGCCGTGAGCGTGCCGTAGACGAGCACCGCGCCGACCGCGGCCAGTGCCGGGAGGACCGTCGCGCCGGCCAGGAACGCCGCCTCGCCGTGGCCCTGCGTCAGGTCGAGGGCGCCGATGAGCAGCGCGGCGAGCGCGGCGGGGACGGAGTTGACCGCGACGTTGATCGCCAGTGCGGACGGGGCGTAGGCCTTGCGCTCCAGCCGCTCGACGCCGTAGGTGACGAGCGTCGCGCCGGCCCCGACGAGGATCGCGGCAGCGGGACCGTCGAACAGCGCCGCCGCTTGGGCGATGACGTCGATCGACGTGACGTGCAGCAGGGTGCTGAAGCGCACGGCCCGGCGATCGCCGACGACGGCGATGAGGACGAGCGCCCCCGCGACCCACAGGGGGTCGGGGGCGTCGTGGCGCGCGAAGGTGGCGGCAGTCGCAACCGCGATGAGGACGAGCGCCAGCGCAGCGGCGATGCCTGGGCGGGCGGCCCGGGGCACGCGGGGAATAGTCACATGTCTTGCGGGCAGCACCCGCAAGGGCACTAACGGCCGTTCGGACCGAGCATCCGGACTCTCCTTTGGTCGTTGGGAGAACAGCGACGCATCCGGGATCGCTGCAAGAGGTTTTGCACAGCTTGGCGCCGTGAACCTCCATGGAGAGGGTAGACGGAGCATCGTCATCACGACAACCCGTCGCGCTTCCGACCAGGTTTGGCCAGGTTTTCGGGGGTCTGCGCGGCCGTGCGAGCCGACGCTGCCGTTATGGCAGCGTGACGACGACCGTCGCGGCGTTGCCGGCGACGACGTCCATCGTGACCCGCCGGGCGGCCTCGTCGTAGGTGTAGTACGCGCGCCTGCGGTTGGTGCGGACCACGGTCGGATGGCGGTCGACGCCCTCGATCGTGAGCTTGTAGGTGCGGGCGCCGGGCCGGCCGGGGAACGTGCCGCTGGGCCGGGCGATCGTGATCGTGATCGCGTCCTCGGTGCGGGTCTGCCGTATCGCCGTGCGGGTGTAGGCGCGTCCCTCGTAGCCGAGGCCGCGGCCGGCGTCGTCGTAGAGGGTGAAGCTGCCCTTGGCGGCGTTGGCGTAGGCCGTGAGGTTGAGCGTCGTCGGCGGCGCGTCGGGCGTGTGGGCAGCCAGGGGCTGGGTCGGCAGGATCGTCCCGGCCTTGACGAGGACCGGCAGGCGGCTCAACGGAACGGTCTCGGTGACCGTCCTGGGCCCCGTGAAGGTCTGCCCGGTGAAGTAGTCCTGCCAGGTGCCGGGCGGGACCCAGTAGGTCACGCTGCTGTCCGCCGAGGTGACCGGGGCGACGACGACGTTGCGGCCGAACGTGTACTGCATCGGGTGCTGGTAGGCCTCGGGGGACCTCGGCCAGGTGAGGTAGAGCGGACCGGTGATCGGCAGGCCGGAGTCGTGCGCGCGGCGGGCCAGCGTGTAGATGTAGGGGATCAGCTGCTCGCGCAGGCGCAGGAACCGCGTGGCGGTCTCCGCGGCTGCGCCGGAGTACTCCCAGGGCAGACGCTTGCCGTGGTTGGAGTGCAGCCGGTCCAGCGGCTGGAAGGTCGCGAACTGCACCCAGCGCGCGTAGAGGTCCGGGGCGACGGTGTTGCCCAGCGTCCCCGGTGTGTACGGGTTGCAGTTGCCCTGGAACGGCTCGCCGTTGAAGCTGCCGATGTCGTGGCTGACGTAGGGCAGGCCGATCGCGGCGGCCGCGGCGGAGACCTCGGCCTCGAAGCCGAGCATCTCCCAGGTCGCGCAGGTGTCCCCCGTGAACTGGATGGTGTTGCGGTGCTCGGCCAGCGCACCGGTGCCGTCGGCGCCGATCGTGCGGTCGCCGTCGGAGCCGTCGGGGTGGTACGCGGCGCCGATGCGGCTGAACGCGGGCCAGCGCTGGTCGCGCTTGCGCTGCTCGGTCGCGTACTGCTGGTTGATCCAGGTGTCGGGGCTGAGGCCGGGCGCGTCGGCAGAGCCCTCGCCCTCGCAGCACCAGTCCAGCCAGAAGAAGTCGGCGCCGGCGTCGGCGAAGTCCTTGTGCAGGTCGAAGTAGGCGTCGAGGTGGGACTGCTTGGTCCAGTCGAAGGTGCGGCACTGGCCGGTCGGGTCGGCCTGCAGCAGCAGGCAGGTGCCGGTGTCGTTCTTCAGCTCGCCGGTCTTCGCGACCGTCTGGGCGTACTTCGGATCGTTGGTGTTGATCGACGGGTGGATGTTCAGGCCCAGGTTGATGCCCTGGCCGTGCGCCCAGTCGACGAAGCCCTTGGGGTCGGGGAACAGGTCGGTGTTCCAGTCCCACCCGTTCCAGCTCGCCGGCCGGGTCGGCGCGCCCACGATGACCGACTCCACCGCCGCGCCCGCCTGGTTGGCGACGCGCTTGTAGTCGGTGTCGAGGCTCAGCGTGTCCAGCGGCACGTCGTGC
Source organism: uncultured Conexibacter sp. (assembly GCA_964443695.1). GTDB lineage: Bacteria > Actinomycetota > Thermoleophilia > Solirubrobacterales > Solirubrobacteraceae > Paraconexibacter. The sequence goes on from CAYUDT010000005.1 coordinate 42,411, forward strand.
TGCTTGAACTCGTCGGCGAGCTGACGGAACTCATCGGCGCTGTAGGGGAAGTACTTCGAGAACCAGACGCCGAACGCGCTGCGGGGCAGCAACGGCGCGGCCCCGGTGAGCGCCCGCAGGTCCTTCAGCGCGCGGGCGTAGTCGGTGCCGTAGGAGAAGAGGTACCAGTCCTGGTAGGGACCGCTGTGCGGCTTGCGGACCGCAAAGCCCGGGGCGGCCGCCGTGAGGTTGACCGTCCGCGTGTCGTCGACGACGTACCACCCGTCCTTGCTGAGCACGCCCGGGTTCAGCGGCACCCTGCCGGTCTGCAGGTCCAGCGCCCGGGTCCAGCCGCCGAGCTGGTTGTGCGTGCCGGGCTTGGGCGTGACCTTGCCGTCGAGCCGGACGTTCGTGTCGCCGAACGCTCCCGAGTTGCGCTTGTAGCGCAACGTCAGCTTCGCGGTCCTGATGACCCGCCAGCCCTTGCTGACGGTCGTCGTGAACGTCGCCGACGCGGTACGCCGGGGCGCCGTCATCGTCGGCGCGTCCTCGAAGGCCTTGTCCTGGGCGAACTCCATCCGCACGAGGCTCGGCGTGATGACGGTGAAGCGCGCCTGGCCGTCGGTGATGCTGCCGGTACGCGCCTGCGCGGCGGACGGCAGCGCTGCGAGCGCCGTGAGCGTGGCGACGACCAGACCTCGGCGACCCATGCGCCGCATGGTATGGGTCAGACGGCGTCCGGCAGGCCGAACCGCGCCGGCACCGTGGGTTCGCCGAACCAGGTCATCACGGTGATGCGGCCGTCGTCGACCTCACCGCGAGGACCGACGTGGCGCGGGCTTCGTCCTCACCCGGCAGGTCGCACGCGAACGCCGGGCGCCCGTTGGCGCGGGTGGCGATGAGCCGCAGCAGTCGTCCGCGCTCGGCCTGCCGGTCGCGGAGGAACGCCCCGATGGCCTGCGGCTCCTGGAACCTCGCGACGTTGCCACGCACATCGGATCCTGGCACATGGCAGCGCCGCCGGATGGAGCAGGGCCCGCCGGAGGCGGGCCCTGTGAACAGTGGAGGCGGAGGGAATCGAACCCTCAACTCAGCCTTGCAAAGGCCGCGTGTTCCCGTTAGCACCACGCCCCCGTGGTCTTGGATCAGAACTCTAGATAGTCCGCGGCGAATCGGATTCCTCGTCGCTGTCCGTTGCGTGTCGGTGCAAGGCGGAGGGTGAGCTCGGCGCGGCCGTCGGCGAGGTCGGCGGCCGGGACGTAGAAGCAGGTGCCGGTCGTGCTGTCGTAGACGGCGAGCCAGTCGATGTCGGTCTCCGTGTACTTGTGGACCGCGCGGACCTGGCCGGCGACGACGGTCTGGGTTCGACAGCGCGCGACCACGATCACACCGTCCGAGGTTGCGTGCTTGACCCGGACGCGCTCCAACGAACCGGCACGGTCGACGATGAGGTCGTACGCACGGGTCTCACCGTACGGAAAGGCAATGCCGTGGCCACGGCGGCGGATGTCGCACGCGACGGCGAGCTCGGCGAGGTCTCCGCGGCGCTTCAGCTCGGTCATCGGCCCTGCGTATCAGGGCGCGGATGCACCTTGGGCGCAGCGCGCAGTACTTAACCCGCGAGGCGGAAGGCGACCTCGTCGACGAAGCACCAGAGCCAGTCCTCGCCGGGCTCGATGGAGCGCATGATCGGGTGACCGGTCTCGGCGTGGTGCGCGGAGGCGTGCCTCATCGGGGAGGAGTCGCAGCAGGCGACGTGGCCGCAGGTCATGCACATGCGCAGGTGGACCCAGGTGCCGCCGATGGCCAGGCACTCGCTGCAGCCTTCGGTGGAGTCGGGCTGGACGTCGAGGTCGATCTGGTCGAGGTGGGTGCAGTCGGCCATGGGGATGAATCTACCCACCGCGTACCGTGTGCCCATGACCTTGGTGTCCGTGCTCGACCTGTCGCCGGTGCCGGCGGGGACCCCGGCCTCCCAGGCCGTGCGCAACACGGTGGACCTCGCGCGCCACGTCGACCCGCTCGGCTTCAAGCGCTATTGGCTGGCCGAGCACCACGCGATCCCCAGCGTCGCCTCCAGCGCGCCGGAGGTGCTGATCGGCGCGGTGGCGCAGGCGACGCGGCACCTGCGCGTCGGCAGCGGCGGCATCATGCTGCCCAACCACTCGCCGCTGCGGATCGCGGAGGAATTCAAGGTGCTGGAGGCGCTGCACCCCGGCCGCATCGACCTCGGCATCGGCCGCGCGCCCGGCACCGACCAGATCACGGCCTTCGCCCTGCGGCGCAGCCGCGAGGCGCTGATCGCCGACGACTTCGGCGATCAGCTGTCGGAGCTGCTGGCCTTCAGCGGCGAGCAGCCCTGGCCGGAGCGCCACCCGTTCGGCCGCATCCGGGCGATCCCCGAGGACGTGGCGCTGCCGCCCGTCTACCTGCTCGGCTCCAGCGACTTCTCCGCGCAGGCCGCAGCCGCCGGCGGCATGGGCTTCGCGTTCGCCGCGCACATCAACCCGCGCGGCGCGACCGACGCGCTGAAGCTCTACCGCGAGAAGTACGTGGGGGACGGGCGGCCGCACTCGATCATCGCCCTCGCCGCGCTGGTCGCGCCGACCGACGAGGAGGCACAGTACCTGTCGGCCTCGGCGAAGCTCGCGTTCGTGAAGCTGCGCTCCGGCACGCCGATCGCGCTGCCGTCCCCCGAGGACGCGCTGGCCTACGAGTACTCCCCGCAGGAGGAGGTCCTGGCCAAGGCGATCGACCGCTCGCTCATCGCCGGCTCGCCGGACACCGTTCGCGCGCGCATCGAGGAGCGCGTGGTCGCCGGCCAGGCCGACGAGGTCATGGTCACCACGCACGTCCACGACCACGAGCTGCGCAAGCGCTCCTACGCGCTGCTGGCCGATGCGATGGACCTGGCCCCGGCCCTGGCTGCGTGAACGTCCTCCGCGAACAGCTCCAGGGCCCCGCGGACCCGCTCGACGCCGCGCGCTGGTTGAAGGGCGACGAGCGCCCCGTCGCGCTGTCGGGCTCCTGGGCCGGTGGCGGGCTGATCCTCACCTCGCACCCCGTCCGGCGGGCCGCCTCCGACGAGGACCCGTTCGCGCTGCTGGACGACCAGCCGGCGGTCGCGGGCGACGGCATCGGCGGCGGCTGGTTCGGCTGGTGGGGCTTTCAGCTGGCCCGCCGTCTGGAGCCGGTGCCACCGCCCCCGCCCCGGCCCCACCCGCTGCCGGACTTCGACCTGGCCTTCCACGACCACCTCGTCCGCTGCGACGCCGACGGGCGGTGGTGGTTCGAGGCGCTCCTCACCGGCGAGCGCGAGGCGTTCATCGCCGAGCGCCGGGCACTCTGGCGCGAGCGGCTCACGAGAACTCCGCCCCGGTCCGCCCCGACCCACCTGGGAGCCTTCGCGGTCGGCGGGCCCGGCCTTGCGGGTCACGCCGCCGCCGTCGACGACACGATCGAGCGCATCGCAGCCGGTGAGATCTTCCAGGCCAACATCTGCCTGCGCCTGGACGCGACGGCTGATGGGGACCTGCACCCGCTCGACGTCTGGATCGACAGGACGCAGCAGCTCGAGCCGGCCTACGCCGCCTACGTCGGCCATGAGGACCACGCCATCGCCAGCCTCTCCCCCGAGCTGTTCCTGCGCCGCAGCGGCCGCCACGTCATCACCGAGCCGATCAAGGGCACCGCGCCGCTGAGCGCCGACCCCGCCGCGCTGCAGCGCTCGGTGAAGGACCGCGCCGAGAACGTGATGATCGTCGACCTCATGCGCAACGACCTCGGCCGGGTCGCGGAGTACGGCAGCGTCCACGCGAGCCTCTTCGAGACGCGCAAGGCACCTGGCGTCTGGCACCTCGTCAGCACCGTCGAGGCGACGCTGACCGACACGGCGACCGACGCCGACCTGCTGCGGGCGACCTTTCCCCCGGGCAGCGTCACCGGTGCGCCGAAGGTGCAGGCCCTGAAGGTCATCCACGAGCTCGAGCCGACCGCGCGCGAGGCCTACTGCGGCGCGATCGGCTTCGCGGCCCGCGACCACCTCGAGCTGAACGTCGCGATCCGCACCCTGGAGTTCTGCGACGGCCACGTGTGGCTGGGCGCGGGCGGGGGCATCGTCTCCGACTCCACCCCCGCGGCCGAGGTCGACGAGGCGCTCACGAAGGCGCGCGGTCTGAACGTCGCGACCACCGGCCACGGTGACGCGCCCCGGCCGCTGCCCGCGCCGATCGTCACCCTGCCCCGGCCGGACCCGGCGCGCGGCATCCTCGAGACGATCCTCGTCTGCGACGGCGAGCCGCAGCATCTCGAGCAGCACCTCCGGCGCCTGCACGACAGCTGCAAGCGGTTCGGGCTGAAGCCGCAGCTCCTGGAGCTGCCGGACATCGACGAGGGGCGCATCCGCATCGTCGTCGACCACACCGGCACGTACGTCTCCACCGGCGCGCTGCCGCAGCCGGCACTGAAGACGCTGACGCTGCACGTGCTGCCCGGAGGCCTCGGCCCCCACAAGTGGGCCGACCGCACGCTCATCGACGCGCTGACGACGGCCACGACGACACCGCTGTTCTGCGACCTCGACGGCACGATCCTCGAGGCCGGCTACGCCGCCTTCCACATCGTCGAGAACGGCCGGCTGATTACCCCGCCGCAGGACGGCCGCATCCTGCCCAGCGTCAGCCGCCTGCAGACCGACGCGCAGGAGGAGCCGATCACGCTCGCCCGCGCCCAGGCCGCCGACGCGATCCTGCTCAGCAGCGCGCTGCGCGGCCTGCACCCCGCGCACCTGCCCGGCGCAGCGGTCAGTCGTTAGCGTCACGTCCATGCCCGTGCTCCGCCGCGCCGCGTCAGCGACCGTGGTCGTCTGCCTCGCCCTGCCCGCCACCGCGGCGCAGGCCATCGTCGGCGGCCGCCCGGCCACGCCGCAGGACAACCCGAGCATGGTCGGCCTGGCCGTCCACGGCGAGTCGATCAGCGACCCGGGCAACCCGTTCTGCGGCGGCTCGCTGATCGCGCCACAGGTCGTCCTCACCGCCGCGCACTGCCTGGAGGAGTTCGGTGCCGGCACGCAGTACGCCAGCCGGATGGACGTGGTCGGCGGTGCGATCAGCCGCAGTGACCCGGGCATGCAGCGGGTGCGCGTCAGCGAGGTGCTCCGCCATCCCGCCTACGAGCGCGGCCGCACCCTGCACGACATGGTGATCCTGAGGCTCGCCGCGCCGATCTTCGCGCCGACGATCCGCCTGGCGGGCGCCGGCGACGGCGGCCTCAACGCGCCGGGTGCGCAGCTGCGGGCCACCGGCTGGGGGCTGCGGCGCAACAACAGCGAGGATCAGCCGGACACGTTGAAGTACGCCGACATCCCGGTCATCGCGGCCTCACGGTGCCGGAGCCTGTACGGCGCGTCGGTGTTCGTCGACCGCTACGAGATCTGCGCCGCCCAGCCCGGCGGCACGCCGGACACCTGCCAGGGCGACAGCGGCGGCCCCCTCTTCGGCGGGGACCCGCTGACGCTCGTCGGCATCGTCTCCTACGGGCCCTCGCGCTGCGCGGTGAAGGGCGAGGCCGCCGTCTACGCGCGGGTCTCCAGCGAGCGGGCGTGGATCGACCCGACCGCAGGCCTCACCGGCGACCCGACCGCTCCGGCGCAGGCGACGCCCACTGCGCCGCCGGTCGCGCGCAACACCGTCAGGACGCGCATCGGCGCGATCAGCTGCGACGACGACACCTGCCACGTGACCGTCCGCGCGTCCGGCAGCGGCCGCCCCGACATCAGCGACGTCACGCTGCGCGTCGACCGCAAGCGCCAGCGCGACTACCCGCAGGCCCGCCGCCTGGTCCGCGCCAGGAAGGTCGGCCCGGGCGTGTACCGCGCCCGGACGCTGCTGCCGCTTGGCACCATCAGGCTCACCGCCACCCCGTACGCCGCCGATGGCGCCCGGCTCGGCAGACCCGCCACCGAAGAGATCGACGTCAGCTACTAGTGCAGCTCCGGCCCCTGACCCGCGAGGACTTCCCGCTGCTGGCGCGCTGGCTGGCCGAGCCGGTGGTCGCCCGCTGGTGGAACCAGCCGTTCACCCTCCAGGCGATCGAGGCGGAGTACGGCGCCGCGATCGACGGCGCCGAGCCAACCGACGTGTTCGTCGCCCAGGAGGGCGGCGAGCCGTTCGGCCTCATCCAGCGCTACCGGGTCCACGCCTACCCCGAGTACGCCGCGGAGCTCGCACCGCTGCTCGACGTCCCCGAGGACGCCCTGAGCGTGGACTACCTCGTCGGGGAGCCGCGGCTGCGCGGCGCGCAGCGCGGCGCGCGCATGATCGAGGCCGCCATCGCCACCCACGACGGTCCGGTCATCGTCCCCGTCGCGGCTGGCAACCGCGCCTCCTGGCGCACGCTGGAACACGCGGGCTTCCGCCGGGTCGCCGAGGGTCCGCTGAAGCCGGACAACCCGATCGACCCGCCCGACCACGTCGTCTACCGCAGGGGCTAGCCGATCCAGTCGGGACGGACGAGTTCGCCGTCACCCTCCTCGGGGCGCGGCCCGCCGACGCAGATGAGCTCGAGCCCGTCAGGTCCCGCGTTGAACGCGCGGACCGCCTCCGGTGCGACACGCAGCACGTCGAACGGACCGAGCGCGATCGACTCGCCGTCGATGAGCGCCTCGCCGGAGCCGGAGATGACGACGTACGCCTCCTCCTGCACCTTGTGCCGATGCGCAGCACCGGCCGTGAAGCCCGGCGCGTAGGAGAACAGCGAGACGCCGACGTCGCGGGCCTCCAGCGCCTTGCGCGCGAAGCGCCCGGTCAGCCCTTCGACCGCGCCGTTCATCGCGTCGTCCAACTCACGCAGGTTGACCTTCTTGAAGGTGCTCACGCACCTCACACTAGGTCACGGGCGCACGGTGCGGCTCTGGCCGGCCTTGACCGTCCTGGACCCCACCTTCACCTGGCCGCGCAGCACGGTGACGATGGAGCGGCCGCAGCGCTCGGTCACGACGATGCGCGCCGCCTTCGTCACCAAGACGTCGGTCTTTGCGCGGAGCTTCAGCACGAACCGCCCGCTCTTGACCGGCGTGAGGTCCAGGGTCCCCTTTGCCAGCAGGGCACCGCCACCGCAGGAGCGCTTGGTCACGATGCTGAGCTCGGTGCTCCGCGACACGGCTGCCGCGCGGGCCTTGGGCTTGGGCTTGGACGTGCCCAGCCGGTAGGCGGCGCCGCTGAGCGTCGCAGTCCCTGCGGTGGTCGAGAGGACGACCGGCGCGGCCGTCGCATCGATCTTGTCGCCGGCCTTCACCGTCCGCGTCGTGCCGGTCTTCGGCTTCGACCCCGGCACGGGCAGGCCCGAGTCCTGGGGATTGACGACCCCATAGAAGTACGGGGTCCACACGCAGTTGGGATCGCCGCACGCGTTCTTCGGCCAGTCGACTGCCCGGCCCTTGAGCGGTATCCCAGCCGTGATCGCGTTGGAGTTGACCACGAGCGTCGCCGTCAGGACCTTCAGGTCGCCGCCGGGCCGGAAGCGCGCCCAGCGGCGACAGACCTGCCCGGGCGCCAGTGTCACAGGGAACTTCGGGCACTGTGCGGCGATCGTCTTGTCCGTCGCGTCGAAGTCGAGGACGTGGAACAGCGTCGCGTCGGGACCGGAGATCTTCGTCCCGGTGATCGTGACCGGCTTGCCGCTCGCGCGGAACGTGAGGATCGCGTCACGGATCCCGAGCCCGTACTCGGCGTTGCCGAAGTCGATCGGCCGCGGCTTGATGTCGAGCGTCGGCGTAGCGGGTTGCGGATCCGGGACGGGCGCGGGCGTCCCGACGCCATGCAACGTGAAGACCGCCGGCGGCTGCGCGCGGGTCTCACCGGTGGTGACGGTCAGCGTCGCGTCCGCCGTGCCGACCGCCACGGGGGTGAACCTCACCGTGAACTCGCACTGCGCGCCGGGCGCGAGCACGACGTCCGCGCAGCCGTTGGGGTCAAGCACCTTCCACACGCCGGACGGCTCCGGTGTGAGCGGCCTGAGGATCGCCCCGCCATCGCCCTTGTTCTTGACCACGAGCGTGCCCGTCGCGGAACTGCCAACGGTGGCGCTCAGGTCGGCCGAGGCGGCGTCGACGGGTTCAAGGTCCGCGTAGACGAGGTTGAGGAACGTCTCGATGATCGGCGGGCCCGAGCCGACCCCGCCCGACACGCCGTCGTGCGCCTCGAGCAGGATGAGGTTGGGGCGAGCGGCGTTGGTGCGGGTGTCGAGCACCATGCTCACGGTGTCCGCCCCGTGGATGTCCAAGTTGCCGAGACCGTACATCGGCTTCAGCCGCCCATCGCCCTGATTGCGCAGCGGGGTGATCGCGCGCACGCCGTTGCCGCTGGTGACGACATCGGCGGAGCCGTCCCCGTCGAGATCGCCGACCACCGTCGCCATCGACGTGCCGTTGGTCCCGGCCGTGGCGTACGGGCTGGAGGGCGCCGGGTTGAAGCGCCCGTTGCCGACGCCGAGCAGCACCGCGACCTTGTTCTCCGCAGGCAGGCCGACGACGACATCCACGTTGCGGTCGGCGTCGTCCATGTAGGCCGTGTCCAGGGTCGCCGCGCTGCCCCCGGTCTCGCTGACCGTGAGGGTCTCGTCGAACAGCGGCGGGGCGGCGACGCCGCCGGGGCTGGGCGTGACGCCGCGCAGGACGCGGACCGACCCGACGGCCGGGTCGCCGACCGCGCCGGTCACGATGAGGTCCAGCCGCCCGTCACCGGTGGCGTCGGCGGTGGCGATGTCGCGCACCACGCCGGGGCCGGCCGCGAACGGTGAGCCCGGCGCGTCGGTGAAGCCGCCGAGCCCGTCACCGAGCTCCACCGCGATGAGCATCGCGCCCGTGTCGACGAGCGCGGCGAAGTCCAGGTTGCCGTCCTGGTCGAAGTCCCCCGCGACCATGCGCCTGGGCACACCCGGCAGCTCGAACGGCAGCACCGACGACGTCCCGGTGCCGGACGCCAGCCGCAGCTGGTTGTGACCGTCGGCGCGGTAGCTGACGAGCACGTCGTCGAGCGGCGAGGCGTTGTGGAACTGGGCGGCGAGGATGGCGCCCGGCGTGCTGAGCTGCTCGTTGACGCCGGAGAGCGTGTACGGCCCGGCGCTGGTGCCGCCGAGCTGGCGCGACAGGAAGAAGTTGCCCGACCCGCCGACGAACGCGGCGATGTCCTTCCCCTTCGTGTCGTCGAGGTTGGCGAGCGTGAAGTCCACGGCGCCCGGCTGCGCGCCCAGCGTCTGGCTCACCGAGCCCTCGAAGAACCGCGACATGTACGCCTCGGCCGGCGCCGCCCACACCAACGCAGCAGCCGCCGCGACCACCCAAGCCCGTGCCCCACCCATGTCGCCGATCGTAGGCGGTCAGCGAACGGACGTCCTCAGGGCGATCACTCATCTTGCCTGCGGCTAGGAGATGAACGATCTCGGGTCAGCAGACGCCAGCGCCGCGGCACCGCGGCGATTGAGGTAGATGTCCGGGTCGCTGGTCCCGCGCTGCAGCAGCCGGATCAGGCGACTGTGCTCCAGCACCTGCACGCCCTCGGCGACGAGCTGGTGCAGCGCCGGGATCAGCTCCTTCTCCCTGCGCGTCTCACCGGGCTGCGCCTCCAGCACCTTGGCGAGCTTCAGCACGATCTGCGCGTTGGAGCTGACCGGTTGGGCGGAGACCTCCTTGCCACGCAGGCCGACGACCAGACAGGCCTCGGCCAGCTCCGGCAGATCCGCAGCGTTCAACGCGTCCAGGCTGCCCAGCGCCGCCAGCGGCGGCACGTCGACCGGCTCGTCCCTCCCACCGAAGAGTCCCATGTGCGGCCGACCCTAACGGCCGGCCGCACACCGGAACGTCTAGGCGCTGATGAGCACGCCCGCGACCCGGTCGGTCGCGTCGTGCGTGCCGCCGGCCAGGCGGCGTGACAGCTGCGCGCGCCGGAAGTACAGCGGCGCGTCGTGCTCCCAGGTGGCGCCGATGCCACCGTGGACGTTGATCATCGCGCGGGTGGCGTGATCGAGGGCCTGCCCACCGGCCGAACGTGCGGCGGAGGCGGCGAGGGCGAACTCCTCGGGCTTGTCGTCCCGGGCCCAGCCCGCGTAGTACTGCAGCGAGCGGGTGTTCTCCATCTGGCGCAGGATCTCGGTGAGCTCGTGCTTGATGGCCTGGTAGGAGCCGATCGGGCGGCCGAACGTGAAGCGCTCCTTCGCGTAGGCGACGGAGATCTCCAGCGCGGTCTGCACGGTGCCGAGGGACTCGGCCGCGATGAGCGCCTGCAGCAGGTACCAGGCGTCCTCCAGCGCGGCGGTGTCCACGTCGAGCCTGCGCCCGACGGCGCCGTCGAACGTGACGTGACCGAGTGAGCGGGTCGCGTCGTAGCGGAAGACCTTCTCGATCGTCACGGCGCTCGCCTCGACCACCGCGGCGACCGGGGCACCGTCGGCGTCGACGCCGATGACCACGACGAGGTCCGCGCCCGGGGCGTCGGGGACGAACGCCGCCGTGCCGGTCAGCGTGACGCTGTCGCCGTCGACGACCGCGGACGGCGCCTCGGCGCGGCCCAGACCGCGGGCGGGGTCGACCGTCCAGCCGGGGTGGGTGGGGTCGGCATCGCCCGGTGGGCGGGTGGGGATGTAGACGGGGCGCAGCTCACCGGCGGCCACCGCGGCCAGCGACGAGTCGCCCGCCGCGTTGAGGATCGCCGTCGCGGGCAGGACGCCCAGCAGCGGCACACCGGCCAGCGCGCGGCCGCACTCCTCGGCCACGAGCAGCGCGTCGAAGCCACCGAGACCGGCGCCCCCTGCGTCCTCGTCGATCAGCAGCCCGGGCCAGCCGGCCTCGACCGCCATCGGCCACAGGTCCGGCAGGGCGTCGTCCTGCTCGAGCGCCTCCCGGGCGGCCTCGACGGTCTTGAAACGGGCCAGCGCACCGCGCGCCGCCTCGCGCAGGAACTCCTGCTCATCGCTCAGCGCCATGTTCATGCGACCGCCTCCTTCTCCTTGGCGCGCAGCTCGCTGAACGGGACGCCCTTGTCCAGGCGCGGCTCCGGCGGCAGGCCGAGCACGCGCTCACCGATGGTGTTGCGCAGGATCTGCTCCGTGCCGCCGGCCGACTTCAGGCCGGGCAGGAAGCTGATCATGTAGCTCCACTCGTTCTCCGCATCCAGCGCGTCGGGACCGACGACGTCGGCGATGAGATCGCCGGCGGCGATCGCCGAGTTGACGGTGGTGACCTTCGCCAGGCCGGCCTCCGGGCCGGGGATCTGGCCCTTGGACAGCGCGGTCAGCGTCCGGTAGGACGTGAAGCGGATGGCCAGCAGGTCGGTCGCCAGCTTGCCCAGGCGCTCGCGCACGCCGGCGTCGGCACGGGCGACGTCGTCGCTCGCGATGGCCGAGGCGAAGCGGTCCGGGCGGTAGCCGAAGCCCGAGGAGCCCAGGCCGATGGTCAGGCGCTCGTACATCAGGACCGTCAGCGCGGTGCCCCAGCCGTTGCCGACGCCACCGACGACGGAGTCCGCCGACAGCACGACGTCGTCGAGGAAGACCTCGTTGAACTCCGCCTCACCGGAGATCTGGCGCAGGCCGCGGACGGTGACGCCCTCGGCGTCCATCGGGACGATGTACATCGTCAGGCCCTTGTGCTTGGGCACGTCCGGATCGGTGCGCGCCAGCAGCAGGCCGAACGACGCGAACTGCGCGTTGGTCGTCCAGACCTTCTGGCCGTTGAGCGTCCAGGTGCCGTCCTCGTTCTCCTTGGCGCGCGTCTGCACCGCGGCCAGGTCCGAGCCCGCGGCGGGCTCGGAGAACATCTGGCACCAGACCTCGTCACCGTGCAGCATCGGGCCGAGGTAGCGGGCCTTCTGCTCGTCGGTGCCGTGGGCGATGAGGCACGGGCCGAGCATGCCGATGCCGATGACGTCGAGGATGCCCGGGAGGTCGGCCTCGGCCATCTCCTGGTTGATCGTCACCTGCTCGATCGGGCCGCGGCCCTGGCCGCCGAACTCCTTGGGCCAGGTCAGGCCGGCCAGCCCGCCCTCGGCCATCTTGCGCTGCCAGGCCCGGCGCGCGTTGATGTAGTCGGTGTCGTCCGAGGCCCCGGTCCGCGGCGGGGCGTCCGCCTTGTTCGCCTCGACCCAGGACCGCACCTCTGCGCGGAAGGCGGCCTGTTCGGGCGTGTCGTTGAGATCCACGCTCTTCTCCTTGTTGACTGGCCGGTCAACCCGACCTGTCCGCGGACGATACTGAAACTGTTTCAGCTTGCGTAAAGGGGGCGCGTCAGAGCTTGACCAACAGCACCGCGGCAACGACGACCCCGTAGGACGCCACCGCGTAGCGCAGCGTCTGGGGCTGCAGGCGCTTGGCCACGACCACCCCGAAGCGGCCACCGGCCAGCGAGGTCACGGCAACGATCGCGCAGGCGTCCCAGTGCACCGGCCCGAACACCGCCAGCACCAGCGCCGCGGCCAGCGACACGATGAGGCTGAGGACGCCCTTCACCGCGTTGAGGCGCTGGATGTCGTCCTCGACGAACGCGGTCAGCAGCGCCAGCAGCATGATCCCCAGGCCCGCCCCGAAGTAGCCGCCGTAGATGCCACCCGCGAACGCGATCACCGGCAGGGCTCGCGACCCTTCGCCCAGGTGCCGGGACTTCGTCCAGGCGACGATGCGCGGTTGGTAGGCCAGCGCCGCGCAGGCGACCAGCACCAGGAACGGCGCGAGGATCTCGAAGGCGCCGTCCGGGGCGACGAGCAGCACCGCCGTGCCGACGAAGGCGCCGAGCGTGATGGCGACGCCCAGCCGCGTGGCGCGGGCCCTCTGGCCCTGCAGCTCGGCACGGTAGCCGACGGTACTCCCGATGTAGCCGGGCATCACGGCGATGATGTTGGTGACGTTGGCGCTGAGCGTCGGCATCCCGGTCGCCACCATCGCCGGGAAGCTCACCAGCGAGCCGCCGCCCGCCACGCTGTTGATCGCCCCGGCCGTCAGGCCCGCGCCGGACAGCAGCGCGATGTCGGCGCCGTTCACCGCGCCGCGTACTCGGGCAGCGCGAAGCCCTTGTCGAAGAGCTTCACCGCCTGCTTGGCGATGTTGGGCGAGTGCAGCAGCACGACGCCGAGCGTGTGGCCATGACGCCGGACCGCCGCGACCAGGCACTTGCCGGCCGTCCTGGTGTAGCCCGTCTTCAACCCGATCGTCCCCGAGTAGCCGGACTTCAGCAGCGGGTTGTGGTTGTAGAGGAAGAGCTTCCCGCCCTTGATCGGGAACGGCAGGACCGCGCTGCGGTGCCTGACGATCTTGCGCAGGCGCGGCGAGTCGAGCACCGCCCGGCCGAGCGCCGCGAGGTCGTAGGCGCAGGTGTGGTTGCCGACGTCGGAGTAGCCGTCGGGCCGGCTGAACTGCGTGCAGGACAGGTGCATGTCCTGCGCCTTGGCGTTCATCGTCCGGACGAAGCCGGACATGCTGCCCGACACGCGCTGCGACAGCGCGATCGCCGCGTCGTTGGCCGACGCCAGCAGCAGCCCGTAGAGCAGCGCGTTGACGCCGACACGCCTGCCCTTCGGCAGCACGCCGAGCGCGGTGCCGTCGCGCGGGTAGTGCAGCGCGTCCTTGGTGACCTTGACCTTCGCGTCCTGCGGCAGCCGCTCGGAGACGATCAGCGCGGTCATCAGCTTCGTCACCGACGCCATCGGCAGGACCCGCGTCGGGTTGCGCTGCCACAGCACCCTGCCGGTGTCGAAGTCGAAGAGCAGCCCGCCGCGCGGCGGCGTCTTGAAGTGCGGCTGCACGACGTCGGGATCCTCGAGGTGGACCGCAAGCGGCTCCGGGGTCTCGCTGCCGACGAGCGGGCCGTTGGCCGCCTGCAGCGGCGCCGGGATGACGGCCGCCGACGTGTCGGTGCTGTCCGGCGTCTGCGTCGCCGTGCCGTCCAGCAACCCGCAGCCCGTCAGCGCCGCTGCGGCCCCCACCGCGACCAGCGTCCCCCACACCCTGCTCATTCGTCTGGTGGCTCCCTCAACGCTCCGACGACTCCGGTGCCCAGCAGGCCCAGGACGAGCAGCGACGCCACGGTCAGGATGTCCGGCCCGCCACCACGGATCATCGCCCACACCGTGAGCACGGCGAAGACGACCATGAAGGCCAGGGTGACGACGAGGATGACCTGGTGCGCGCGCATTGGGCCGACGCGGGAGGGTAAAGCCGCGACCGGCCGACGCGCGCCGGGCCCGGCGCCGTCAGACGGCGGCGGCGAGCGGGCCGACGCCCGGTTCGTCCTGCTCGATGTGCTGGTCGGCGTGGTAGCTGGAGCGCACGAGGGGCCCGCAGGCCATGTGCTCGAAGCCGAGCTCGTAGCCCGCGGCTGCGAGCGCGTCGAACTCCTCGGGCGCCCAGTAGCGCTGGACGGGCAGGTGGTTCTCCGTCGGCCGCAGGTACTGGCCGATGGTGATGATCTGCACGCCCTTGTCGCGGATCTCGCCGAGGGCGTCGACGACCTCGTCGTGCGTCTCGCCGAGGCCGACCATCAGGCCGGACTTCGTCTGCACCTCGTCGCCCGCGATGAGCTTGGCGTTCTCCAGGACGCGCTTGGAGCGCTCCCAGGTCGAGCCGCGGCGGGCCACCGGATAGAGCCGGGGGACGACCTCGAGGTTGTGGTTGAAGACGTGGGGCCGCTCGGCGAGGACCTTGGCCAGCGGCATCTCCTGGCCGCGGAAGTCCGGCGTGAGGACCTCGACCTTGGTCTTCGGCGCGGCGCGCTTGGTCGCGCGGATCGTCTGCGCCCAGATGCCTGCGCCGTAGTCGGGCAGGTCGTCGCGGTCGACGCTGGTGATGACCGCGTGCCGGAGCCCCATCTTGCCGATGGTGCGGGCGACCTTGGCGGGCTCGAGCGGGTCGTGGAACGTCGGCACGCCGGTCTGCACGTTGCAGAATCCGCAGCGGCGGGTGCAGGTGTCGCCGAGGATCATGAACGTGGCGGTGCCGCGCTCCCAGCAGTCGCCGATGTTGGGGCAGTTGGCCTCCTGGCAGACCGTGTGCAGCCCCTCGTCCTTGATCATCCGGTTCAGCTCGCGGTACTTGCCGCCACCGGGAGCCGGGACCTTGAACCAGGACGGCTTGCGCGAGCGCAGCGGGATGCCCTCGCCGCCGAGGAACTCGACGACGTCGATCCCCCCGGGGTTGCTGCGGCTGCGGGTCTGGTGCTTGCGCTGCTGCTGCTCGGCCATCTCGGTGCTTCACAGCGTAGTTGGTCGGCTCCGGAATGCCCGACACGTGGCGTGTCGGTTTGAGTTCACCGCTCGAACGCAAACCGACACGGAGGTACGCTCGCGCCATGGCCTCCCCCGGACAGACCCTCTCGGCCCTGCGCGTCGGTGTTGGCGTGAGCGCATGGGCCACCCCCAACCTCGCCGGACGCGCGTTCGGCCTGAAGCCGCAGGACAACCCGCAGGCGCCGTACCTTGCGCGCCTGTTCGGGATCCGCGACGTGGCGCTGGCGGTCGCCGCGAACCAGTCGACCGGCTCCTCCAAGCGGCTGGCCTGGCAGATCGGCATCGCCTGCGACCTGTTCGACGCGGCCGCCGCCTACCTCGGCGGGCGCAACGGCTCGCTGTCCAAGCCGACCGTCGTGCTCGCGGGCGGCACTGCGCTCGTGGCCGCGGGCCTCGGCGTCGCCGCCCTTCAGGCCGACGAGTAGACGACCTCAGCCGCCGCAGCCGCGCAGCCGGAGGTTGTGAGCGTCAGCGAACGACCTCCATCGCCGGCGAAGCCGCCATCAGCGCCGCCTCGAGGCGCTGCGGTGTGACGATGCGCTGGCGCAGGCCGTGGGCCTGCGCCAATTGGTGCGCCGCGCGCTTGCGCAGGCAGGCGACGCGGTCGCGGCTGCCGCCGGTTTCCTTGATGACGCTGGTCATCTGCACCTCCGGCAGGCCGCAGGCGACGACGTAGGTGAACGGCTGCAGGTCGTTGCAGACGTTGACCGCAAAGCCGTGGGTGGTGACGCCCTTGTGGACATGGACGCCGACGCTGCCGATCTTGCGCTCCTCCACCCAGACACCGGCGAACTCGGGTCCCTCGTCGGGGCGGTTGCGCGCGCCGGCGATGCCCTCCTCGTGCAGCGCCCGCACCAGCGCCGTCTCCATCGTCCGGACGAAGCCGGCGACATCGCGCGTCTGCATGATCGTGTAGCCGGTCAGCTGACCGGGGCCGTGGTAGGTGATGCGGCCGCCGCGGTCGACGTCGACGATGTCGATGCCCTGCGACAGGTACCAGGCGTCCCCCATCGGCAGGTCGGCCTGCGTGGAGCGCTTGGTGCGGGTGTAGACCGGCGGATGCTCGAGGAGCAGCAGCGTGTCGGGGATCGCTCCGGCCAGGCGCGCGGCGCGCGTACGCAGCTGCAGGTCGTACGCCGCGCGGTACTCGACGGTGCCCAGCCAACAGGTCCAGAGCTCGGCGGCCATGGCTCCAGCGTACTCTCAGGTGGATGGCCGAATTCGAGCGCGACGAGCGGCTGTGGGCCACGCGCCTGCGCTGGCGGCTGCTGGGTGCCTGGCAGTGGCCGGCGCTGTACCTGCTGACGCTGGCCGACGCGCTGGTGCTGCACTGGCTGCCGTTCAGCGGCGTCCACGGCAGCGCGGTGGTGGCGGGCCTGCTGATCGCAGGCTTCCTGAACCTCGGCATCGTCGCGCTGCTGGGTCCCGCGTTCGGCGCGTTGCTGCGCCGGCGGCGCCCCGACCTGCCGAAGGTCGTCGCCTCCGACCGGATGGCGACGAGCACCATGCTCGTGCTCCTGGCGATCCTGCTGCTCGGCGGCGCGCTCAACCGCGGCGCCGTGACCGACGCCTCCCACGACTCCGAGGTGCAGCTGAAGGCGGCGCGGCGCTGGTTCCACGTCAACGCGCCGGCCCGGTTCGCGGGCGGCATCGGCCACGAGAACGTGTTCGAGGCCGGACCCGACCTCTACCGGACGTGCATCCCCGGGCCGGACCCCGCCAAGAACCTGTGCGTCTACGTCAACACCGAGGGCGACGTGCCCACGGTCCGGGAGGATCCCGACGAGCGGCCCAACTCGGTCGTCGCCGGACCCGACAACCCCGGCCGCCAGTAAAGGTCCACTGCCGAACTGCCGATAGCGCACGTGCGTGCGTGCATCACGGGCATATGTGGCATCGCTGGGGGCAACGCTGACCCTCGTGCTTGCCGCATCGTTGGCGCTGGCGGCGGTCTCGACCGTCGTGGCGTTCCAGGGCTGGCCCGGCGTGCAGATGAACCACACGCACGACAAGGCCGAGGTCCTGGCCGCGGTCGCACCGGCGAGCTCCGCCGAGCGCGCCTCGGCGAAGGGCAGCCCGTCGCTGACGGTGCCCCACCGCGCCCCCGCACCCCCGCGCCCCGCGCATCACGCCGCCCCCACGGTCGCCCCACACAGGGTCGCGACGGTGTCCAGCGTCGCGCCCTCGCGCGGCACGAGCGGCCGGGTCAGCGTCCAGGCGCACCCCGCCGCGCAGGCCGCCAACGTCGCCTCGGCGGTGCCGCCGGCCAACAAGAACGCCTCGACCGGCAAGCCCGCCTACAAGCCGGGCGACCCGGTGCGCAAGGTCGGCAACGACCTCGGTGGCACGGTGGCCGGCGCCGGCAAGGGCCTGGGCGACACCGTCTCCAAGGTCAGCCCCGCGCTGGGCGAGACGGTGACGAAGGTGACGCAAGCCGTCGGCCAGGTCGTCGCCGGCGCCACCGACGCGGTGGGCAAGGTCCTCGACGACCTGACCCATCCGCCCGAGCAGAAGTAGCCCGCCGGCTCAGGCCTGCTGCAGCGCCGCGACGATCGCGGCGAGGACGTCCGCGGCCAACGTGCCGTGGACGATGCGGTGATCGGCCACCAGCGTGACGTCGCACGCGCGCCGCACGGTGACCGCGCCGTCGACCACCAGCGCGCGCGGTTGTGCCGCACCGATGCCGACGGTGATCGCCTGGCCCAGCGGCAGCGGCGGGATGACCCGCCGGGCGTCGAGCGCGGTGACGGTCGCGGTCGCCCCCGCGAACGCCGGGGCGGTCAGCTGCGCCGCCCGCGCACCCAGGTCGGCCGTCTCCGCGGCGATCTGCTCCAGCGACTTCTCGTCCGCGTCGAACACCGTCGGCGCGACCACGGCGTCCGCCGTCTCCACCGTGAAGGCGACGTTGACGCGCGCGTAGCGCTCGAAGCGACCGTCGCGGTAGGCGCCGTTGGCGGGCGGGAACGCCCGCAGCGCGCGGGCCGTCGCGAAGATCGCGAGGTCGAGCACCGCCTCGGTGCGCGCACCGAGGTCCGCCTCGGCGACGAGCGTCAAGTCCGGCACCGTCGCGCGCGACTCGGCGACGCGGCGGGCCAGCTGGGCCTGCGCCCTGGAGGGCTCGAGGATCTCCGTGTCGCCCTTGGGCGCGGTGCTGCTCATGTCCAGCAGCAAAACAAAAAAGAGCAACCGGTGCCGCGAACTCCACCCCGACAGCGGACACGGCACCGGTTGCTCTGGAGGCCGAGCGCCAGGGGGAGCGGCGACGGCACGTCTTATGCGCACTGCCTGAAAGCGGAAGTCCGGATCCCGGTCGGCGCTCACGGGCGAGGCGCTGGCCGGGTGTCCGGGGGGGGCTGACTTCCTGCTTGCACTCCACTCATCGGCCCCTGGGCGGCAGCGCCGGATCGCCTGGACGGCCAAAGATCCGGATGACCTCGGGGTCATCCGATCGGTCAGCCCGTGGTCACCCGTTCTCGGGAAGGGCGGCAGCGGCTTCGTCCAGCGCCGCCTCCCCGTGGAAGACCCGGCCGTCGGGCAGCCAGATCGCGGGGACGTCGCGGACGCCCCGCTCGATCGCCAGCGCGGTCGCGGCATCGAGCGCCCGGTTGACGCCCTTGGTCTCGACCGCCTTCAGCGTGGCGGTCGGGTGCATCTCGCAGGCGCTGCCCGCGATGACGACCGTGTCCGGGTCGTCCAGCGAGCGCCCGGCGTTGAAGTGCTGGCGGTAGGCCGCGTAGACGAACGCCACGGTGCGGCCGATCTGCTTGGCGTAGGTCGCGGCCCGCAGGGCCAGGTCGCCCTCGGCCGGGAAGGACGCCGGCCAGCGGACCTCCTGCAGGCCCAGCTCCCGCGCACGGGCGGAGATGCGCTCGCGGTAGGCCTGCGCGTCGGTCTCGCAGCGAAAGCCCTCCAGCGAGTCTGCGGCAGGCAGCGCGGAGGAGCGGATCGGGATCCACTCGGCGGCGTAGGGCAAGGTCGACCGGATGCGCTCCGCCGCGAGGAACGCCTCGGGCGAGCGCAGGTCCAGGTAGAACGCCGGAAAGACCTCCTGGTCTGCGACCGGCAGGTCCAGATCAACCGTGAATGAGCCAGCCATCGACGGCGCGTGCCGCTTCCATCACGCCCTCCGACAGGGTCGGGTGGCCGTGGATCATGCGCGCGACCTCCGCGTAGCCGCCCTCGAGCGCCTTCGCGTTGACCAGCTCCTGGATGAGCTCGGTCGACTTCGCGCCGACGATGTGGCCGCCCAGGAGCTCGCCGTACTTCTTGTCGCCGACGATCTTGATCAGGCCCGCGCGGTCGCCGTAGACCGTGCCCGCACCGACGGCGCCGTACTGCACCTTGCCGACCACGACGTCGTGGCCGGCGTCCTTGGCCTGCTGCTCGGTCAGGCCGAAGGAGGCGACGTTCGGCGTGCAGAACGTGGCGCGCGGGATGTCGACGTAGCTGATCGGGTGCGTGTGCAGGCCCGCGATCGCCTCGGCGGCGATGATGCCCTCGTCGCTGGACTTGTGGGCCAGCGCGGGGCCGGGGACGATGTCGCCGATCGCGTAGACCTTCGGGTTGGACGTGCGCAGCGCGCCGTCGACCTCGATGAGGCCGTTCTCGGCGATCTTCACGCCGGCGCCGTCGAGGTTGAGGGCCGCGATGTCGGGCGCGCGGCCGGTCGCGACGACGATCCACTCGGCCTCCTCGCCGTCGTAGAAGGTGCCGGTCTTGACCTCGATGCCCTGCTTCTTGAAGGAGCGGGCGGCCAGCTTGGAGATGTCGGCGTCCTCGGCGGGCAGCACGCGGTCCAGGCCCTCGTAGAGCGTGACCTTGGAGCCCATGCGCGCGTAGGCGGAGGCGATCTCGCTGCCCGACGCGCCGGAGCCGATGACCACGAGCGACTCCGGGAACTTCTCCAGCGCCCAGGCCTCCTCGGTGCCGATGACGTTGCCGCCGAAGTCGAGGTTGGGCAGGCCGCGCTTGACGCTGCCCGTGGCGACGATGACGCCCTTGGTCGCGGTGAGCGTCTCGCCGTTGACGGTGACGTTGCCGTCGGCCGTCAGCGAGCCCTCGCCGGTGATGACGTCGACCCCGTTCTTGTCGAGCAGGCCCGACACGCCGCCGGTCAGGATCTTGCAGACCTTCGCGCGGCGCGCCTGCACCGCGTCCCAGTCCAGCGACGGAGCGGCGACCGTGATGCCGAACTCGTCGGCGTCCTTGACCTCCGTGAAGACGTCGGCCGTGCGTAGCACGGCCTTCGCCGGGATGCACGCCACGTTGAGACAGCGACCACCGATGTCGCCCTTCTCGACGACAGCGGTCTTCAGTCCCACCTGCGCGGCTCGGATGGCGGCGACGTAGCCACCAGGACCCGAGCCGATCACCACGCAGTCGTACGTGCTTTCGGCCATGGATTCGAGTCTATGCAACCAGCTATGCGAAGGGGTTTTCGGGCATGTTCAGCCGCGAGAGCACCCGCACGAGCTTCCAGAACAGGAAGCCACCGCCGAGGATGACGACGGTGCACAGCAGGACCGCCCAGAGGTTGGAGGCGGCGAACAGCGAGAGGCTGGCGATGAGGACGGTGATCGCCAGCAGGGCCTGGAATCCGAGGACGGCCCAGTACTTGCGCATCCACATGCCGCCCGCGGCCAGGAAGATCACGCCGGCGAAGATCAGGACGCCGCCCGTGGTGCTCTTGTCGTCGCCGTGCTTGATCTCATAGCCGGACGCCCACAGGACGATGTTCGACGACGCGAGGATGATCGCGACGACGACCGCGACCTTCAGCGGCCAGGGGCGCTCGCCCGGCGCCAGCGGCTCCAGCTGCGCGCGGATCTCGGCGTTGCGCTCCTCGGTGGACCTGCGCGGCGGCCGCGCGGCGTCGGCCGGAGCGCGCTCGGGCGCGGGACGGCCGGGGGCCGTCTCCTTGGGCGCCGTCCGACCGCGCTTGCGGGACCGCTGGCCCATCAGGCGGCGTCGATGGCGGCGCGCAGCGCGCGCGCTGCCGCCTCGGGGTCGTCGGCCTCGGTGATGGCGCGGACGACGGCGATGCGGGTCGCGCCCGCGGCCAGCACGTCGTTGACGTTGTCGAGGTTGATGCCGCCGATCGCGAACCACGGCATGGTCGCCGTGCCCTTGGCCTGCGTGACGTACTCCAGGCCGGCGGGCTCGCGGCCCGGCTTGGTGGGCGTCGCGTACACCGGCCCGACGCCGACGTAGTCGACCCCGTAGGCCCCGGCCAGGTCGGAGACGTTGTGCGTGGAGACGCCGACCAGGCGTTCGTCGCCGACGTCCATGCGGGCCTCCATCCAGTCCATGTCGTCCTGCCCCACGTGCACGCCGTCGGCCTCGACGTCCTCGACCAGGTCGGGACGGTCGTTGAGGATGAACAGCGCACCGGCCTCGGTGCAGGCGGCCCGCACGTCCTCCGCGGCGCGGCGGATCTCGTCGTCCTCGACGTCCTTCAGCCGCAACTGCACGACGTCGACGCCGCCGGCCAGCGCGGCCCGCAGCCTGTCGCCGGAGAACTCGCCGACGCAGAGGTACAGGCGCGCGGAATGGATGAGCTCATGGGGATCCACGCGCAGAACGGTACTCAGCGGCAGCCGAAGCGCGTCAGGTCGTTCGTGGCGTCCAGCACCGGGGGTCGGTCGGTCGTGCCCCAGCCGTGGTCGGGGCGGGAGGACATCGTGAGCGTCAACGTGCCGCCACGGGCAAGTTCGGCGTGGGTGACGTAGGCGCGGTCGAGCCGGTGGCCGTCGAGGGACGCCGCGGTGACGTAGGGCCGCAGCGGCGACGCCTGGGGCGCGCTGATCGTGAACGTCCGGCCGCTGCCCAGCCGCATGCGCGCCGTCGTGAACTGCGGCGAGCCGATGACGTAGAACGGCGCGCCCGGCGTGACGGGGCCGATGCCCAGCGCCGCCCACAGATACCAGGCCGACAGCCCGCCGAGGTCGTCGTTGCCGGGCAGGCCGCCGGGCGCGTCGCTGAAGGTGTTGCGGATGCGGGCCAGCGACTCGGCCGCCAGCCAGGGCGCTCCGGCCAGCGCCGCCATCCAGGGCACCTGCAGGTCGTGCTCGTTGCCGGGCGCGTACTGGCGGGTGCGGTAGACCGTGCCGAAGAGGTTGGTGAGGCCCGCGACCGGCGGAGGCAGCCGGAACATCTCGCGTAGGCGGCCGACAGCCCGGGCGTCACCGCCCATGGCCGCGAAGAGGTGGCGCGCGTCGTGGGGTGCCAGCCACGAGTACTGCCAGGAGTTGCCCTCCTGGAAGCCGGTCTCCTGCTCGGGGTCGAACGGGGTCAGCCAGCTGCCGTCCGCATGCCGCGGCCGGACGAAGCCGCCGGACAGCAGGTTGCGGTACCGCAGCGACCGCTTCAGCCACGTCGCCGCGGTCCGCCGGTGCCCGAGCCTGTCGGCGACCAGGGCGCCCGCGAAGTCGGCGATGCCGTACTCCAGCGTCGTCCCGGCGCTGGAGCCGCCCGCCTCCATGGGCAGGTAGCCCAGGCGGTCCAGCAGCGGGTTGCGGCGGGCGGCGGTCGCGGCGGCGGCCCGCAGCAGCTGGAGCGTGAGCCCGCGCGACAGCAGTCCGCGGCAGGCGGCGTCGGCGATGAACGGGATGACCGGGTCGCCGGACATGTGGGCGGCGTCGACGGTCCACTCGCCCCAGCGCGGCAGCCGACCGGTCCTGCGCTGGACGTCCAGCAGCGAGCGCAGCATGCCGCGCACGCGGGCGGGCGCGATCTCGGTGAGCAGCTGGTTCTGGCTCTTGTAGGTGTCCCAGCTGGAGAAGTTGGCGTAGCGCACCGGACGCCCGGCATCGCTGAGGACGTTGGGGTGCAGCAGCGCGTGGTAGAGCGCGGTCGTGAACGTGCGCCGGGCGTGGGCGTCGCCGCCGTCGACCGTGAGCGCCCCGAGCTCACGGTTCCAGGCGGCGCGTGCGGCGGACTGGGTCGCGGCGATGTCGAAGCCGCGCTGCTCGGCGTCGAGGTTGCGCCGGGCCGCCTCGACGGAGCTGAACGACACGCCGACCGCGACGTTGACCGTGCGGGTGTCGAACGCGGCGGCGACCGCGCCGGGCCCGAGGCGGGTGGTGGCGGTGAACGGATGGTCGAAGCGCGCGACGAAGTGGACGGTGTAGCGGCCGTCGGCGCTGCCGCTCAGCTCGTCCGGCGCGGTGACCGCGACGGTCGCAGGGTGCGTCCCCTCATTGCTGCGACCCGCGTCGAGGAGGACGTGCGGGTCGGCCCCCGCGGGGAAGGTGTAGCGCTGCAGCGCAGTCCGGGTCGTCGCCGCGAGGTCGACGCGGATGCCGCTGCGCAGCAGCGTCACCGCATAGGCGCCGGGGGACGCGCGTTCGGTGGTGCGGTCGAAGGGCTCGCTGAGCCGGGCCGGATCGGTGCTCGTGACCGCGCCGTCGACCGGCATGAGCGGGATGTCGCCGCCCTTGCTGACGCCCGGCCCGGAGAGGTGCAGGACGCTGAAGGCCGAGATGCCCGGGTCCAGCGCCTGGTAGCCGGAGTACGCCAGGTAGCCGCGCGTGTCGGGTGAGTTCTGGACCATCCCGAACGGCGTCGCCGCGCCGGGGACGGTGAAGCCCGGCACCAGCGTCCCCACCATCGGGTCCGCCTCGGCCGCCCGGTCCGCGCGGACGGGCACGGGCGCGGCAAGACAGGCCACCGTGACGACGGTGGCCAGCGCACCGATGCGCGCCGCGCCCCCTCCCATCGGACAACTCTACGCCGGGGCGGTACCGTGGAGGAAACGGGAGCCCGGATAGGCCGGGCTGAGAGGGCCGCGATTGCCGACCGTCAACAGCTGATCCGGGTCATGCCGGCGAAGCGAGGAGCTTGTGGAAGGTCGTAGCGAACAACTCGACGTTGCGGTGGTCGGCGGTGGGGTGATCGGGTTGGCGGTCGCCTGGCGCGCGGCGCTGGCCGGTCGCACGGTCGCCGTCTACGAGCGCGACGTCGTCGGCGCGGGGGCGTCGTGGGTCGCGGCCGGGATGCTCGCGCCGGTCAGCGAGGCCGACGCCGGCGAGCCCGAGCTGCTGCAGCTGGGCCTGCGCAGCGCCGCGGCCTGGCCCGCCTTCGCCGCCGAGCTGCTCCAGGCCTCCGGCCTGGACTGCGGCTTCCGCGCCGGGCAGGGCACGCTGCTGGTCGCCCGCGACCGCGACGAGGCAGAGGCGCTGGAGCGCGAGTGCGCGCTGCGCGAGCGGCTGGAGCTGCGCGTCGAGCGGCTGCTGCCCTCGCAGGCCCGTCGCCTGGAGCCCGCGCTGGCGCCGACGCTGCGCGCCGCGGTGCTGGCGCCCGACGACCACAGCGCCGAGCCGCGCGCGCTGGTCGCGGCGCTGGCCGAGGCGTCCCGGCTGGCCGGCGTGACGATCCGCGAGAACTACGACGTCGACGATGTCGCGACGCTGCCCGCCGACCAGGTGGTCGTCTGCGCGGGCGCCTGGAGCACGGTCCTGGCCGACGTGCCCGTGCGGCCCGTGAAGGGGCAGACCGTCCGCCTGGCCGCGCGGCCGGGCGAACCGCCCCTGCTGGAGCACACGCTGCGCTTCGAGGGCGGCTACCTCGTCCCCCGGGCCGACGGACGGATCGTGCTCGGCGCGACGATGGAGGAGCGCGGCTTCGACACCACCGTCACGGCGGGCGCCGTCTTCGACCTGCTGCGTGATGCCTCGGAGCTGGTGCCCGGTGTCCTGGAGCTGGAGATCGAGGAGGTCGTCGCCGGCCTGCGCCCGGGGACCCCGGACAACCTGCCGCGCGTCGAGCGCCTCAGCGACCGCGTGGTCGTCGCGACCGGCCACCACCGCAACGGCATCCTCCTCGCACCGCTGACCGCCGACCGCGTCCTGGAGCTGCTCGCATGATCGTCCTCAACGGCGCCGAGCGCGCCGACATCACCACGCCGCTGAGCGTCACCGAGCTGCTCGGGGCGCTGGACGTCGACGGCGGCCGCGGCGTCGCGGTCGCCGTCGACGCGGCCGTCGTCCCCCGCGGCGAGTGGGACGCCTTCAGCGTCGCCGAGGGCGCCCGCGTGGAAATCCTGACCGCTGTGCAAGGAGGCTGACCATGGAGCCCAACACCTTCACCGCCACCGACCCGCTCACCGTCGGCACCCGCACGTACACGTCGCGGCTGCTGCTGGGCACCGGCGGGTTCACGCGCCTGGAGACGATGGAGGAGGCCATCGGCGCGTCCGGCACCGAGCTGGTCACCGTCGCGCTACGGCGCATCGAGGCGGCCGCCCGGGGGTCGCTCGTCGAGGTGCTCGACCGCGCGGGCGTCGAGCTGCTGCCCAACACGGCCGGGTGCTTCACCGCGCGCGACGCCGTGCTCACCGCGCAGCTGGCGCGCGAGGCGTTCCAGACCGACCTCGTCAAGCTCGAGGTCATCGGCGACGACCGCACGCTGCTGCCCGACGCGCCGGAGCTGCTGGCCGCCGCGGAGCAGCTCGTCGCCGACGGCTTCCAGGTCATGCCCTACACCACCGACGACCCGGTCCTGGCCCGTCGGCTGGAGGACGTGGGCTGCGTCGCGGTCATGCCGCTGGGCTCCCCGATCGGGTCCGGGATGGGCATCCGCAACCCGTACAACATCTCGCTGATCGTCGAGCAGGCGCAGGTGCCGGTCGTGCTCGACGCCGGCGTCGGCACCGCGTCCGATGCGGCGCTGGCGATGGAGCTCGGCTGCGACGCCGTGCTGTGCGCGTCGGCGATCTCGCGCGCGCAGGACCCGGTGGCGATGGCCGTCGCGATCCGCGCGGGCGTCGAGGGCGGCCGCCTGGCCCGCGGCGCCGGGCGCATCCCGCGGCGGCTGTACGCCGAGGCCTCCACCCCGGACGCCGGGATCCCGCACTTTGACTGACGTCGACGCCCTCCTGGACGGCTTCCAGTCCGCGTGGTCGGGCCGCGACCCGGCGGCCTTCGCGGACGTCTGCGCAGAGGACGTCCACTACGAGGACCCGCTGACGGTCAGGCCGCTCAGCGGTCCGGCCGGCCTGGGCAAGCACGCCGCCCGCCTGTGGCGTGGCTTCCCCGATGCCCGGGTGGAGACCACCGGCGCCCGCCTGCACGACGCGGAGGGCCGCTTCGTCGCCGCGCCCTGCAAGCTCGTGGCCAACCACACCGGCCAGCTCGACGAGGCGCTGCCGCCGACCGGGCGCTTCATCGTCGTCCACGCGATCTTCTACTGCGAGCTCACCGAGGACCGGACCAAGCTCTGGCGGGTCCGCGGCTTCTACGACGTCTACGACGCCGGCATGCAGATCGGTGTCGTGCCCAAGCCGGGCACGATCGGGGAGAAGGCGCTGCTGCTCCTGCGCGGCTTCGGGGTTCGCGCCGGCCGCTGAGCGGCGGCCGGCGGGCCGGTCACGCCGAGGCGGCCGGTTGCGGCTGCCAGGACGCGGAGGGGCTGACGACGACGTCGACCGCGGGCTCGGTCTCGCGGGCCTCGCGGTGCTGGAACAGGCGGACGCCGAGGACGATGCCGGCGAAGGTGATGAACGACCAGCCGATGCCCTGGCCGACCGCGGTGGCCGCGGGGCCCGGGCAGACGTTGGTGATGCCCCAGCCGACGCCGAAGATGAACGCGCCGGCGACGTGGCGGCGCTGCACGGCCTCGGTGGACCAGGCGATCGGGACGCCGGTCAGCAGCGCCCGGCCGCCGCGGCGGCGGACGACCGCCAGTCCGATGGTCGCGGTGATGACGGCCGCGCCGAAGAAGAGGAACAGGTAGCTGTCCTCGAACAGCAGCGCACCGCGGATGACGCTGGGTGAGGTCATGCCGCTCCACACGATGGTGAAGCCGAAGACGAGGCCGACGGCGGCCCCTGCTGCCCGCGTGCGCACCTAGATCAGCGCCTTGATGACGAAGCTGACGACGATGGCCGTGCCGAAGAACGTGCCGGTCGCGGCGAACGAGGCGGGCGACAGCTGCGCGTTGCCGCTGAGGCCGTTGCCCGAGGTGCAGCCGCTGGACAGCTTGGCGCCGTAGCCGATCGCGATGCCGCTGAGGAGGAGCAGCGGCACGATCCAGAGCTGGGCCGTGCCGTGGAAGGTGTCGGTGAGCCAGCCGGCGCCATGGAAGCTCTGGCCGCCGAAGACGACGAGGGACAGCGTCCCCGCCAGCCCCACGCCGATGGCGAACCACCCGCGCCAGTCGAAGCTGGCGCTGCCCGCGCTGAGCTTGCCGATGAGCTCGGAGAAGCCGCCGGTGACGCCGAGGCGCCCGTTGAAGAGGACCCGGCAGGCGATCACGCAGAGACCCATGACCGGCCCCGCGACGTACCACGCGAGTTGGTCGTGAAGAAGCATGCGCGCCATCGTAGTGCAGATCCGACCACTTTCCCTATAAAGTCAGTAGGGAAATGGGTGTTGCCGCGGCAGGGGTGCCGCACACCGGGGTCCTGCGACCCGTCCGCCGCATCGGCGCCATGGCGGCGCTCGCCCTCCGCTGCGCAGCCGTCCTGGTCCGGCCGCCCTACTCCTGGCGGGGCGAGCTGGTCCGTCAGAGCTGGCTCGTCATCCGGCGCTCCACGCCCGCGCTGCTGCTGTCGCTGGCGGCCTGGGGCTTCTCCGGGCCCGGCCTGCAGGCCGGCAACTTCCTGACGACCTTCGGCAGCGTCGACCGCGCCGGCGGCTTCATGGTCGTCGCGATCCTCCGGGAGTTCGGGACGTTCGTCACCGCGACGGTGGTGGCCGGGGTCGTGGGGACGATGTTCACCGCGGAGCTCGCCTCGCGCCGCGTGCGCGGTGAGATCGACGCGTTGGAGACCCTGGCCGTCGACCCGATCCGGGACCTGGTGGCGCCCCGGATCCTCGCGTTCGCCCTGGTGATGATGGGGCTGGACCTCGTCGCGCTCGTCGCCGGCGTGGGTGGTGGGTACGTCGCGACGACCGGCGTGCTCGGGGGCACGACCGGCGCGTTCCTGTCGTCGTTCTTCGCCAACGCGAGCGTCGCCGACCTTGTCGCCAGCGTCCTGAAGGTCGGGCTGTTCGGCCTGCTCATCGGCATCATCTGCGCCTACCACGGGCTGGCGGCGACCGGTGGCGCCGAGGGCGTCGGCCGCGCCGTCCACCGCGCGGTCGTCGGCTGCCTCATCGCGATCTTCACCGTGAACCTGCTGTACACGCAGTGGTTCCTGGCCCTGTACCCCGACGCGTCGGTGTTCCGCTGATGGTCGTCGACGGGGACCCGCCTTCGCACGCGCGACCGACCGGTGAAGGGCCGCGCGGTCGCATGCGTGCCCCGGCACCCCGGACCCGCCGCTTCGACCGGCCCCCGGCGCCGACGGACCCGCTGCAGCGCGCCGGCGACGTCGTCGACTTCGCGCTGCGGCTGGCGCGGGTGCTGCCGTCCGTGCGTGGGTACGCGGCCGAGGCGCTGCGGCAGGCGGCGCTGATCGCGACCGGGTCGACGCTCGTGATCGTCGCCATCGCCTTCCTGGCCGGCGGCTCCTGTGGCCTGGAGTCGTCCTCGCTGGCGCGGGCGTTCGGCACCGCGCCGATCGCCGGCGGCTTCAGCGCCTGGTGCACCCTGCGCGAGGTCGTGCCGTTCGTCTACGGCTACGTGCTGGCCGCCAAGGTCGGCTGCGGCTTCGTCGCCGAACTGGGCGCGATGCGCGTGGCCGAGGAGGTCGATGCCATCGAGGGCATGGGCGTGCGCTCGCTCGCCTACCTCGCGGGGACGCGCCTGGTCGGCGCGCTGCTGGCGCTGCCCGCCGCGTATCTGCTGTCCATCGCGGCCGCCTACGCCGCCGCGTACCTCATGAGCGTCGAGCGCTTCGGCGACGTCTCCCCCGGCACCTGGAAGCTCTTCTTCCTGACCTTCCAGGACTGGGGCGACCTCGTCTACTCGCTCCTGAAGGGCGCGGTCATCACCGTGTTCGTCCTGGTCGTCGCGCTGCACCACGGCTACGGCCTGCGCGGGCGCGGGCCGGTGGAGGTCGGCGTCGCGACCGCGCGGTCGATGGCGACGAACATCGTCGGGGTCACGATCATCTCGATGGTCGGGACGCTCGTCTTCTGGGGCGCCAACCCGCGGTTGCCGTTCGGATGAGGGCACGCGCGCTGTCCGTGGTCGGCCTGGTCCTGGCGACGGTCGTCGTGCTGGTCATCACGCGTGGTGGCCCGGCGCAGACGACGGTGCACGTCACGGTCGCCGAGGCGCGCGGCGTCGTCGACGGGGCTGACGTGATGGTCGGCGGCGTGCGCGTCGGCCACGTGACCCGCGTGCGGCTGGATCGCCGGGGAAGGCCGGCGCTGACGCTGCGCGTCGACGAGGACGTCGACCTGCGTGCTGGTGCCCGGGCCGCCGTGCGTCTGGCCTCGCAGTCCGGCGAGTTCAACCGCTACGTCGCGCTGACGCCGGGGACGGGTGCGCCGCTGCCACGGCCGTGGACGCTCGGTCTCGCCCGGACGTCCGCCCCGGTCGAGGTCGACGAGGCGCTCAGCGCGCTGGACCCCACGACGCGGGCGCAGGTGCGGGCGACGCTGCACGGCCTGCGCGGAGCGCTGGACGGCACCGGCCCGGCCGACTCGCGGACGCTGAAGTCGGCCCCGACCGCGTTGGCCGAGGTGGCCGGTGTGCTGGACGACGTCTCCTCCGACGGTGCCGCGCTGCGCACGCTGGTGCAGGCGAGCCGCAGGATCACCGGGTCGCTGGCCGGGCGCCCCGCCGAGCTGCAGTCCTCGCTGGCGTCGATGCGGGCGCTCCTGCAGACGACCGCTGCGCGGGAGGAGGCGCTGCGAGCGTCCCTGGCGGGCCTGCCTGCCGGCCTGCGGGCGCCGCGCCGCGCGCTGGCCACGACACGCGCCGCACTTCCGGACCTGCGTGGGTTGGTGCGCGACGCCGCGCCGGTGACGTCCCGGCTGACGGGCGTGTCGCGCGAGCTGCGCGCGACCACGCGGGCCGCGCGCCCGGCGCTGCGGCAGGCCGCCGGGGTGGCGCGCACCGCCCCTGGCGACCTCCGCGCGCTGCGCCCGCTGCTGCGCGAGGCGACGCCGCTGGTGCAGCCGCTCGACCCGGTGCTCAGACGGCTCGGCCCGATGCTCGACCAGGCCCGGGTGCGGCTGCCGGACTTCTTCTCGTTCTTCTCCAACTGGGCCGACTTCACCGGCAACTACGACGCCAACGGCCACGGCGCACGGGTCGGCATCCTGCTGCCGCCCGCGTCGACGCAGGCGCTGTCGCCGTCGGGCAGTGGGGCGGGGCAGCTCCGGGCGCCCTACCTGCGCACGCCCGGCTCCCTGGAGGGCGATCCGTGGAAGTCCTACGCCGACTCCTTCGTCGCCGGTGGCGCCGCCGCGCAGGACGTGAAGCCATGAGGCGCGCAGTCGTGCTCGTGCTGTGCGGGGTAGCGCTCTCGCTGTCGGCGTGCGGCAGCGATGGGCCGCGGTACATCGCGCAGTTCTCCAGCGCGCGCGGGCTCGTGGCGGGCAACGACGTCCGCGTCGGCGGTGCGGTCGCGGGGCGCGTCCGCGTGGTGCGCCTGGCGAAGGACGGCAGTGCCGAGGTCGTGTTCACCACCGCACGCCGAGCTGCGCCACGGGCCGACGCCCGGGCGGCGATCCGCCCCGTCGACCTGCTCGGCGACACCTACCTGGCGCTGTCGCCGGGGTCCTCGTCGCAGCCGCTGGACGGTCCGATCCCGGTGGCGCGCACCGCCAACGCGCCCCGGCTGGACGAGCTGCTGCGGACGTTCAGCCCACCGGTCCGCGACGCGCTGGGCGCGCTGATCGTCGAGGCCGGCCTCGCGCTGGATGAGCGCGGCGCCGACCTCGCGGACACCGCGGTCGCGCTGAAGCCGGCGCTGGTGGCGGCCGATCGCGTCGTCGATGAGTTGGACGGCCAGAACCACGCGCTGGCGTCCCTGGTCCCGGACGCCGAACGCGCGGCGTCGCAGCTGGCCTCGCGCTCCGCCGACGTCGGGCCGCTCCTCGACGACCTCGCCCGGACGCTCGGGACGACCGCGTCGCACGGCGCGGCGCTGCGCGCGACCGTCGCCGGGCTGCCCGACACCCTCGCGCGCGTCCGCGGCACCGCGACGAAGCTCAGCGCCGTCGCCGTCGCCGCGCAGCCGGTCGCGCGCTCGCTGCGTGACACCGCTCCCGGCCTGCAGGCTGCGCTGTCCGAGCTACGTCCCTTCGTGGTGCGGCTGCGCGGCACCGCCGAGGTTCTGCGTCCGGCCGTCCGCTCGCTGCGCCGCACGCTGGCCGGCGGGTCGCAGTCGCTGCCCAAGCTGGACCGCGCGCTGCGGGCGCTGCTGGCCGCGGCGCCGGACATCCGGCAGCTCGTGGGCGCGATCGAGCCGGCGGCCCCGGGCATCGCCAAGGGCTTCCTGGAGAACTTCCCCGACCAGGCCGCCGAGCCGGGCAACCAGCCACTGGACCCGTTCGCCGACCCGCGCCGTCGCTACTGGCGCGGCGCGGCCGTGATGTCGTGCGAGGCCTTCGGCGTCCCGGTCCGGCCGGGCTGCCTCAACGAGGTCCTCAGCGGACTGGGGCTTCACGGGCAGCGCCGCACGCCATCCACCAGGAAGCCCTCGCCGAAGCTGCCGACGCTCAGGCCCGCGGCGCCCTCGTCGCCTGCCGCCAAGCCGCCGGTCGTCGCCGCGCTGGACGAGCTGACCGAGAAGACGACCGACGATGTCAGGTCCGGCGTCGGCGGGCTGCTGGACTACCTGCTCGGAGGGACCCGGCCGTGAGTGCCCCGCGCACCGCCGCGCAGCGTGAGCTGTGGCTCGGCTTCGCCGTCCTCGGCGTGCTGGCCGTGGTGGCCTACCTGTCGACGGTGGCGCTCAACGGCGGACCGCTGAAGACCGGCCGGGAGGTGCAGCTCGCGCTGCCGCCCGACGGCCCGGTGCTGCGCCCGGGCGCCGAGGTCCGCATCGGTGGCGAGCGCGCGGGGGACGTGGCGCGCGTGGCGCTGGACGGCCGCGGCCGGGCGGCGCTGGCGACGTTGCG
Source organism: uncultured Conexibacter sp. (assembly GCA_964443695.1). Lineage (GTDB taxonomy): Bacteria > Actinomycetota > Thermoleophilia > Solirubrobacterales > Solirubrobacteraceae > Paraconexibacter. Next base: position 74,614 of record CAYUDT010000005.1, read on the forward strand.
CGTCAGCGACGGGCATGTCGGTCAGGGTGCCGTCGCCCGGGTGCGCCTGCGCGGGATGGCCGGAGCGGTGTACGTCGACCTGCAGCCGGGCGACGCCGAGCGTCCGCTCGCAGACGGCGCGGTGCTGCGCGCGCGACCGGCGGTGCAACTCACCGACGTGGTGGCCGCGTTCGATGCCGACACCCGGAGGGCGATGGCGACGTCCCTCCGCGGACTGGGTGTCGGGCTGGAGGGTCGTGGGCAGACGCTGCAGCACACGATCGCCGTCGCGCCAACCGTGTTGAAAAGCAGCACGGCGGTCTTGAACGCGTCTCAATCGGTGCCAGGACGGTTGCATCAACTTCTCGGTGCACTGCAGGATGTGTCTGCAGCGGCGGCGCCCGCGCGAGGGGCGGCCGATCGCACGGGGTCAGCCGTCCCTCGGGCCGGCGAACTTGCTGCAACGGTCGCAGGCGCCCGCCGGACCTTCGGCGCGACGGCCCGGGCCGCCGGTCCGCTCGGCGCCGCCCTCGACCTCGCGCCCGCCCTGGAGCGGATGGTCGCCGGTGTCCTGCCCGTGGCGGACCGGCTGCTCGTCCACGCCGCCCACGCGGCGAGGACGCTGCAGCCTGCCGTCCTTGCCCTGGACCACAGCCTGCCCGCGCTGCGCCGCGTCGCCGCACGCCGGGTCGAGCTCGGCGCGCTGGAGACCATCGGGCGGCGGGCGCTGCCGGCGCTGCGCGCGGCCGCCCCGCTCGTCCGCGCCGTGCGCGGCCCCGCTGCCGGCCTGGCGGCCACGACCCCCGCCATCGGCACCCTGGCCGCCTACCTGGTCCCCTACCGGACCGAGCTTGTCGAGGCGCCCGCCGGGTTCGACCGCTGGGGCGGCTTCAGGTACGCCGCCGGCGCGGGCGCCGGTCATCGCGCCGTGCGCTTCTCGATGGTCTTCACGTGCGCCCGCGCGCGCAACGCCTACCCCGCGCCCGGCGCGGCCCACCGCGACCGCGAGGCCTGCCGGTGAGCGACCACCGTCGCGCGCAGGGGCTGGCGATCACGCTCCTTGCGGTCGTCGTGGTCCTCCTCCTCTGGCTCAAGCCGGATCCGTTCGGGGCGTCGACGACGGTCCACGCGCGCTTTGCCGACGTCTCCGGCCTGGCGGCCGTCGGCGCCGACGTGCGGATCGGCGGCGTGAAGGTCGGCGAGGTCACCGACCGGTCCCGCGCCCCCGGTGGCGCGGAACTGACGATGGAGCTCGATGGGGACGCCCCTGCCGTGCACGGCGACGCCCGCGCGGCGCTGCGCCCGACGCTGCTGTTCGAGGGGCGGGCCTACGTCGACCTCGACCCGGGTGCGCGCGGCGCAGCGCGGACGATCCCGCTCGCGCGCACGACGACCTACGTCCCGTTGGCGGACGTCCTGGAGGTGCTCGACCGCGGCAATGCCACCAAGCTCCGTGCCGTCGTCGCCGGCGGCACGCGCAACCTCACGCCCGACGCGTCGGCCGCGCTCAACGCCACGCTGCGCGCGGCGCCGCAACTCACCGCGACGCTGAGCCGCACGGCCCGTGCAGCCCGCGGGGCGCGGGGCACCGAGCTGCGCAGCGCAGTGCGGCACCTCTCGGCCACCACCGACGCCGTGGCCCTCCGCGCCGACGACCTACCGCCGCTGGTGCGCAGCTCCGAGCGCACCGCCCGCGGGCTGGACGCGGGCGGTGCGCTGGGGACCGCGCTCGCCGCGCTGCCGGCGACGGTCGGCCGGCTGCGGACCGGGTCGGCGGCGCTGCAGCGCACCGTCGAGCACCTGCGGCCGCTGGCGCGCGAGCTGCGGCCCGCGCTGCGCGAGGCGGTGCCCACCGTCGACGCCCTGCGCCCGGTCCTGCGCCGCGCCGCCCCGGCGCTGAGCCGCGCGACGCCGCTGCTGCGCGACCTCCGCACCGGCCTGGACGCCGCGCGACCGGCCGCGCTGCCGACGCGACGGCTGCTGGCCGCCGCGCAGCCGTCCGTCGACCTGCTGGACCGCTCCCTCCTGGACGCGCTGGAGCGCAGGACGGCGCTCGGCACACCCGCCTATCTCGCTTTCCTCGGGCTGTTCGCCGGCGGTGGTGGCGCCTCGCGCCCGTTCGGCATCGGCGGCACCGAGGGCCACTTCATGCGCTTCGGCTTCCGCTTCATCACCGGCCTGGCGGCACCCCTGCCGCCGTGCGACCTGCTGTCCAAGGCCTCACCGCAGCTGGCCGACCTGTTCTCCGCCGCGGGCGGGTGCACGCCATGAGAACCCACGGACCCTCGCCCCTGCTGGGCCGGACGCTCGTCGTGCTGCAGGCGCTGGCCGCGCTGACGTTCGTCGCCGTGCTGCTGCACGCCGAGGGGCTGCGCCTCGGCGGCGACGGCTCCTCCACGATCCGCGTCGAGCTGGCCGACGCCGCCGGAATGCCGGCGGGTCGTGCGCCCGTGCTGATCTCCGGCGTCCCCAGCGGCCGGGTGACCCACGTACGCGCTGTGGGCCGCCGCAGCATCGCGACGCTGCGGCTGGACCGCGGAGCACTCGACGTCCTGCACACCGACGCCGTGGCGGTCGTCGAGCCGCGCAGCGCGCTGGAGGACATGACCCTGGACCTGCGTCCCGGGTCGCCATCGGCGCCGCAGCTGCTCAGCGGTGCGACCATCCGCGCGGAACGGACGCGCGGGCGCGTGTCCCCGGACCGGGTGTTGTCGATCCTCGACGCGGACACCCGGGCGCAGGTCGCGGTCATCCTCGACCAGCTTGCGGTCGCGACGAGCAAGAGCCCTGGCGCGCTGCGACAGGCCGTGCTGCAGCTGCGACCGACCGTGACGGACGTCAGCGGACTCACCGCGCAGCTCGACCGCCGCCGCGCGCTGCTGACGCGGCTGGTCGGTGCGGTCGACCGACTCTCCGCTGCCACCGACGCCCACAACCGCACGCTGACGCGGACGCTTCACGCCGCGCGCCGCACGCTGGACGTCACGGCGCAGCAGGACGGAGCGCTGCGAGCGAGCGTGACGCAGCTGCCGGCCACGCTGCGGGCCGTGGACGGCGCGCTGGCCGACACCCAGCAGCTCGCGGCGCCGCTGGTCCCGGCGCTGGATCGCCTCCGGCCGGTCGCGCGGACGGCGCCGGCGACGCTGCGGGCCCTGCGGGGCGCGCTGCCGTCCGCGCAGGGGCTCGTGAGCGACGTCGACGCGCTCACGCGCGACGGCGCGCGCCCGGTGCAGCGGGTGCGATCGGTGCTGACCCGGCTGCGGCCGCTGTCGGCGCAGCTGCTGACGCCGACCCGCCAGACCGGGTCGATCTTGCAGGCGATCAACGCCAAGAAGGACGGCATCGGCGCGCTGGGCGAGAACTTCTCCGGCGTGCTGTCCACCAACGACGCGAACGGCCCGATCCTCCGCGGCCTGGGCTTCTTCGAGGACATCAACCCGGCGAACTTCGGGTTCCCTGGGGCCAAGGGCGCCAAGCTCGCGGCGGTCAAGGCCGACGTCGTCCGCGCGCTGGTGCAGACCTGCCTGCACGAGAACCCGATCGCCTGCCTCGTGCGCTACCTCGTCCCCGGACTGCCCGGAGCGGTGCGCGGGCGATGATGACGTTGACCACCTGCCCCGCCGCGACCGGCCGCAGCACCTCCTCGACCTGCCGCGGGAGCGGCTTTGGCACCCGCCCGTGAACCTCTTCACCTCCACCTCCGCGAAGGTCGGCGTCGCCGCGTTCGCCCTGCTGTCGGTCGCGCTGTTCTGGCTGCTGCTCGGCAGCTTCGGCGGGCCGACCATCCACACGTCGGCGCCGCTGCGCAAGCACGTGGTGCTCGACGACGCGGGCGGCATCCCGCAGCACGCCGACGTGCTCGTGCACGGCGTCAAGGTCGGCGTCGTCTCCCGGGTCTCGACGTCCGGCGCGCAGACGCGGCTGGACCTCCAGCTGGCCAAGGACGAGGTGCCGCCGCTGCACGCCGACGCGACGGTGCGCGTCGCGGCCAAGACCCCGCTGGGCGAGAGCTTCGTCGACCTCGACCCGGGCCGTGCACCCGGCGCGGCTCCGACCCGCCTGCGCGCCAGACCGGCGGTCGAGGTCGACGAAGCCTTGCGCGCGCTGGATCCGTCGGCCCGTCGCGACGTCAGGGCACTGCTGCACACCGGCGGGCGCGCCCTGCGGTCCGGTGCTGCGGCGCGCCGCGTCGCAGCCTCGCTGGACGGCCTTGACGTCACGGTGATGCGCCTGCAGCAGCTCGGTGTCGCCCTGGACGGGCAGGAGCCCGCGATCACCGCGACGATCCGCGACGCGGACACCGTGATCGGCGCCCTCGCGGAACGTTCCGCCGACGTGCGCGGCACGGTCGCGGCCGCTGCGCGCACGTTGGCCGCGACCGGTGCGCAGCGCACCGCGCTGGAGGCGGCGGTGCGCGAGCTGCCCGGTCTGGAGCGCGAGGCGACGGCCACTTTGGGCGCCGCCAGGCCGCTGCTGCGCGAGGCCCTGCCCGTCGTCCGGGACGTCGACGCCGCGTCCCCCGCGCTGAGCGCAGCGCTGCGCGACCTGCCCGCGGCGCTGACCGACCTCGACACCCTGCTGGCCCGGGCACCGGCGCTGCGCGCCGCGGCGCTGCCGACGCTCGACGTCCTGCGCCGCCTTGCCCCCGCCGCGCTGCCGGCGGTGCAGCGGCTGGGGCCGACGCTGGCCAACGTTGTCCCGATGCTGAACTTCCTCGGCGACCGCAGGCAGACGATCGCCGCGTGGTTCTCCAACACCGACGACCTCGGCAGCAACGGCGACGCCAAGGGCAAGTGGGCACGCTTCTTCATCATGCTCGACCCCGCGACGGCCTTCAGCGTCAAGGCCGGCGCGCCGCCCGGCAACAGCTACACCCGTCCGGGCGACGCCACCCACAACGCGGCCTACAGGCTCGGCGACTTCCCCCGCCTGCTCCCCTACGCACCCGCGCTGGGTCGCTAGCCGTGCGGCCGGGTATCCGCCCGGCATGAGCGAGCAGGACTTCCCACCCGACGACCCCACCGTCGAGCCCGAGGCCGAGCCCGACACGATCCGCCCGACCGACGACTCCGAGGACCTCGAGGACGAGATCGCCAAGGAGCGCGTCGAGCAGCCGCCCACCGGCACCTGAGCCCGCTCCCGGGTGGTGGGGATGGGTGACGGTGGTTGTCGCTCAACCCCACCACTCGGGATGCGCCCCGCCCGGTGACAGGTGCCTGCGGCGGTGGGGGACGCCGGCTGGTGCCCCACGTCAGTTCGAGAGCGGCGGACCGGCCTTGCCCGGCGGCAGGCCGAGGGCCTTGCCGGTCGTGACGGCCCAGGTGCCGTCAGGGAAGAAGGACGGATCCTGGGACTCACCCCCGGCCTTGGCGGGGACCAGGGTCGGTGAGAGGAACTGGGGCTGGATGGCCACCACGCTGGCCGAGCCCAGGCCGGGCGACGCCGGCGACCAGGGTGCCAGCAGCGCATCGCTGAAGACGCGCGGAGCGCGCAGTGCTGCGCGCATCTTCTCGGGGTCGATGCCGTCGCGCACGGCGTCGCGGAGCGCCAGCCCGGTCACGTAGCCCCGCAGGCCGTCCAGGGACGCGAGCTCTCCGCGGAACAGCTGCGGCACCGCCTGCTTGTAGAGGATCCCGTCCTGCGTGGTCGGCGAGACCTCGGAAAGGCCCTGCACCGCGCCGATGCGGCCCAGGGACCCGGCCGACCGCACCAACCGCTCGCCCAGCGACCGCTCGGAGACCAGCAGCGGCCCGGGCGCGATGCCCTCCACCGCCCGCCCGGCGGACGCGACCGCAGCAGCAGCCGCAGCGCCGTCGACGACGACCGCCGCCGAACGCACCCGCCCGAGCAGCCGCGCCACCTGCCGGGGTGACCCCGTCAGCGCGGAGTCCACCACGCGGTACCTGCTCCCCAGACCCGCGGCCAACCCCTGGCGCAGCCGCGCGTCGGTGCCGGCGAACCGCACGGGGCGTCCCAGCGCATCGCCGACACGCTGCTTGATGAGCTGCGCGAAGGCCACGCCCTGCGCGTACGGATCGGCGGCCAGGCGGAAGACGTCGTCACGGCCCAGCGGCGCGACGCCCGGGTCGCCGACCAGCGTCGGGACGCCACGTCCGGCCATCACGCCGGCCGCCTGCTCGGCCGCCGCGCCGCAGCCGACGAACGCCAGCGGCGACGACGCCTCCCGAGCCAGGCCGCGCGCCCGCGTCGGGTCGCCATGGCTGTCCAGTCCGAGCACCGCGACCTTGCGGCCGCCGTCCAGCCCACCCGAGCCGTTGATGCGCGCGATCGCCATCTCCACGCCGGCGAGATGGGCTCGGCAGCGCTCGGCGTCCGGACCGCTGAGGTCCGCGATCGCCAGCACGTCCAGCGGCGTGGACCCCCGCGCCATGGGCAGCCCGACCGTCAGCTGGACCGGCGCGGCGGCCGCCGTGCCGTCGACGCTCACGTAGCCGTACCAGGTGCCCTCGACCTGCAACGGCACGTGCGCGGAGAACGTCGCCCCCGCCCGTTGCGTCAACGCGACCGTGACCGGCTTCTCGGCGCACGCGCAGGCCAGCCGGACGCTGACCCTCCGCGGCGTGGGCGCCTCGGGCGCGACGTCCACGGCGACCACGTTGTCGCCCGTCCGCGCGGGCGCCAGCGTCACCGCGGCGTTGGCACCGTCGAGCAGCGCCGTCGCGAACGCGGGACCGGGGAACAGCGTGCCGCGCTCGGCCGGCACCGGCTGGCCGCGGCCTTGGGCCAGGCCGCTGAGCGCCGCCGCCAGCGCGAGGATGCCGGCGACGCCGAGCGCCTCCGCGCGCAGCACGCGCACCGAACCGCGACGCCAGACCAGGTACCCGAGACCCATCACGACCGCGACCAGCGCGGCCTTCACGAGCACGACGTTGCCGTAACCCGACCAGCGCAGGAAGTAGAGGGTGTCGACCTCACGCACCGCGGCCAGCACGCCGGTGACGACCGCGACGCCCAAGGCGCCGACCGCCACCGGGGCGTACGCGCGCACCGCCTCGGCCACCGCGACGCGGGCGCGGATGCCGACCACGGCGATCGCGATCACGCCACCCAGCCAGACCGACGCGGCGAGGACGTGGACGCCCTGGTCCAGCAGCGCCCAGAACGACGGGTCGACGAGCGCGTGGCCCGACAGCGCGTATGACAGCAGCACCGCCACGCTGCCGGCGAGCAGCGCGGCGCGCACCCGCAGCGCGAGAAGCGACACGACCACGACGACGACACCGCGCACGAGGTCCGCCTTGCCGGTCGCGCTGGCCGTCAGGAGGCCGAGGTCCAGCGAGCCGTCGGCACCGGACTGCGCTGCGGCGAGCACGCCCTCGAATGCGGCGAGCACGACGAACCACCACGTGATCCACGCGGCCTCGAGGTCCGTCGCGCGGCCGAGGCGGCGCGCCAGCAGGAACAGGCCGAGGATGAGCGCCGCGGCGAGGATGCCCAGCCAGCGGCCGAGCACGCGCACGAAGCCGTCGCTCACCGCGTCCTCGGCGCCACGGTAGGCGGCCGACGCGCCGACGAGTCGCTCGGCACCCGGAGGTGCGGCGCCGTTGGCGCCGGCGACGCCGAAGTCGAAGGTGCCGGACACGAGGTGCCCGTCGTTGCCCAGGACGCTCCACCGCACGCGGTAGACGGCCGGGCGCAGCGGCCGCTTCGGCGTCACGGAGGCGGTGCGTCCCTTCACCGTCACGGCGGACGTGGGCACACGGGTCCCGCGCGGACCGGTGACGACGATCGAGGACCCACGCGCGACGGCGGTCTCGCTCACCGCGAGGCGGATCGCGTCCGGGGCCTTGGGGGCGACCAGGCCCGGCGTGGGAGCGGCCTGGAGCAGGAGGGGGTGGGCAAGCGCGACCGCCGGCCCGGCGCCCAGCAGGGCGCCGAGCCAGGCGATCACGCCGGCGATGAGCCGGCGTGAACTCACGGCGACAGGTCTATCGCTTCCGGGCGGACGAGCGCTTCTTCTTCGCCGAAGCGCGCTTCTTCTTGGCCGCGACCTTCTTCTTGGTGACCTTGGCCTTCTTCACGGCCGCCCGCTTGGCCTGGTCGCGGACGACCGGCTTGGCGTTGTCAGGGCAGACGCCCGGCGGGCAGACCCAGAGCTCGGAGTGCGGCTTGTAGAAGCCGGCGTCCGGGGACCCGGGCCAGTCGCGGCGGTTGAAGTTGACGCCCAGGGCGCCGGTCTTCTCGTCGCGGAAGTCCTCGTCGTAGGACAGCTTGCCGTCCGGCGAGATGTCCACCGCGTAGAAGCGGTGATCGCCGTCGACACCGGTCCGGGAGACGAAGTAGTTGGAGAACGTCATCCGCACCGGGACGCCGCTGGAGTCCACGCTGTGGTTGTCCAGCGCACCCCAGTGCGGACCGCCGGAGGTGTTGTCCTTCACGTTCAGCGTCGAGACGAGGTACGGGCAGTCGGCGACGCGCTCACCCTTGGCCAGCTTGTGGAAGAGCTTGATGCCGGTGATGTCGTAGCCGCCCTTGTGGATGCCGCGCGACAGGTCGCAGAGCACCTCACCATCCTGCGCGCTCTTGATGAGCGGCTCGATGTTCAGGTCGTAGATGAGCTTGGTCTGGCCCTCGTCGAAGTAGTTGTCCGACGCGGGGTTGCGGCCCTGGACCGCCCGGAAGAACAGCTTGTTGTTCGGGGCGACCTGATGCCAGGCGCCACCGGCGCAGCCACCGGGCTCGTCGACGAACTTGCCTTCGCTGTTGCCGAGGATCGACAGGCCGTCGTTCCAGACCTGGACGATCTGGTCGGAGAAGTCGCCCTTGGCCTTGGTGATGTCGGGGATGAAGAAGATGCCGCCGCCGCACATCGACCCGGCGAAGAAGCCCTTGGAGTCCAGGCCGCCGTAGCGCTTCTTGGCGTCCGGCCAGGTCTTGGCGTTCTCCATGATGCCGAACTGCTCGTGGGCCCTCTGGGCGGGCTCCAGCGGGCCGTTGGGCACGTGGGCGACGCCGATGAGCTTGGGCTTGGACGCGTTGGCGCCGCTGATGTCCCAGGAGCGGACGGTCGGGCGGAACGCGTACTTGTCGATGGTCTTGACCGGGTCGAGCACGATCTCGCGCGGCTCGGCGTAGTCGGACGTCAGGCCCCGCTCGAGGTCGACGCGGAACTGGATGCCGTGCGGGTTGGCGCAGGTGCCGGTCGGCCGCGCCTCACGTGTGGAGCAGGGCTCCTTCAGGCCGTTGGGGTTGCCGACGGCGACGCCTCCGATGTTGCCCGCGGGCGACTCGGACTCCACCACGACGCCCTTCTCGGCGTCCGGCTTGAACGTGACGATCTCACCCGGTGAGCCTCCGAAGTCCGCGATCGGGCCACCCATGAGCGTCAGGTAGAACCTGCCGTCGGGGCCCTTCTCGTAGGCGTCGGCGATGGTGCCACCGGTGTAGGAGGTCGGCGCGATCTCGTTGGTCAGCGTGAGGTTCGGGATGTCCTTGGCGCTGAGCACGTGGGTCGTGCCGATGAACAGCGAGCCGGCCAGGATCGGGTCCCCGTCCTGCCACTCGTACTGCATGTGGTGCGCCTCGTTCTCCAGGCCCCAGGGCAGCGGCAGCTGGACGAAGTTGACGACCTTCCCGTAGTCGGGGTTGTCGCTGCCGTCGAGGTTGCGCTTGCGCAGGTCGATGACCTGGAAGCCGTCGAGGCCCGGGAGGAACTGCGGGTTGAGCAGCTCGGCCAGACCCTGCGGGTTGACCGTCGACGCCTGCACGAGCTTGGAGATGACGTCGGCATGGACGTCCGCCGCGTTCTGCTTGGAGCTCCAGACGACGTTGTACTCCGGCTTGGCCAGCGGATCGGGCTGCTTGCCCTTGCCGGCCTCGTAGGCGGCCTGCGCGGCCTTCCACTCGGCGACGGCCTTGTCCCGCCGCTCGATCGCGCCCGGGATGGTGTTGTTCTTGACGGTCCCGATGTCGGTGGCGCGGCCGAGTGTGTTGGCCAGCCACTGCGGGTTGATGGGCAGGTCGCTGTCGCCGGCCTGCGCCTGTGTGGAGACGACCGCGGCGCCTGCCGCAAGGGTGACGGCCGCTGCCGCCACCCATCGCCTGGGTTTCCCTGCCATGTGCGACTCCTCGAAAGACAGTTGGGTGTTGGGGAGAACCGCGAGCGCCTCCCGGGCTCGCGGTGCCTAAAACAATACAAACCCTACTGACTTTGTGGAGTTTAACCTACACGGCGTTCACGACGTGACGTTCAACGTGCCCGTCATGCCGGAGTGCAGGGTGCAGACGTAGGAGATCGTCCCCGGCTTGTCCGCGGTGTACCCGAAGGTCTTGCCCTGGCCGAGGTTGCCGGACTTGATGTCGCCGCCGGTGACGTTGTGATCGGCGGCGTCGTCGTTGATCCAGGTGACCTTCGTGCCGACCTTGACCGTCTGCGAGGACGGCGAGAAGGCGAAGTTCTTCAGGTGGATCTCGACGGACGTGTCGGTGGAGGCGGCCGCTGTCTGCGCCGGCGCACCGCTGCCGTAGGAGCCACCGCCGCTGCTCTTGCTGTCGTTGCTGTCGTTGCTGTCGCCGCAACCGGCGACCACGAGGGCGCCGGAGGCAGCCAGGAGGAGGAGAAGTCTGCGCATGCCCTGACAGACGTGCGCGGGCTCAGGATCCTTCCCCGGTCGCCGGGACCAGTTCGACGAGCACGGGCGCGTGGTCGGACAGCGGTGCGTGTTCCAGCACCTGCACACGCCCGGTGCGCGCCATGTTGCGCGCCGCGATGAAATCGACGTCATGACCGCCGGCGACCGCCAACCCGGGGAGGTTGGGACGGCGGGTGTTGGTGTCACCGCCGAGGACCAGCGGCGCGCTGGGCGACGCCCACGTCCGCAGCGCCATCGCGGCGTTGCGCAGGTCCGCCTGCGCGCGCGCCTCGGAGTGCACCTGCGCGTGGAGGTTGCCGATCCAGCCGCTGCCGACCCGCACCGCGTGGACGACGCGCCGCTCCGGCCACCACCGCAGCGTCAGGGAGCGGTGCTCGACGATGCGGCCCGTCCGCACGAGGATCGCGTTGCACCCACCGCCGTTGGACTTGATGAGGTCCGGGTCCTTCTCGGCGACCAACCGCCGCAGCGGCAGCAGCGCGTTGCGGCTGGTCAGCGCCATGCGCGCGGAGGCCCGCGTGGCCTGCCCCAACGGCACCGGCCACCACGGCGGCACCTCCTGCAGCAGCGCGACGTCCCACTCCCACGAGTTCAGCGCGGACTCGAACTCCCCGCGCAGATCGCCCTCGCGCGCGTCGGCACCCGGGCCGTACGCGCGCCCGTGGAAGAGGTTCCAGGTCAGGACCTTCATGCGCGCTCTATGGTGACCGACCCCATGTCCCGCCACTTCCTCACCGGCACCGAGTTGTCCTCCCCGGAACTCACGGCGCTGCTGCACCGCGCGATCGCGATGAAGGCCGACCCGCTCGGCACCCGGGTCCTCGAGGGCCGGAAGATCGCCCTGCTGTTCGAGAAGCCGTCGACGCGGACGCGCCTGAGCTTCGAGGCTGGCATCGTCGAGCTCGGCGGCCATCCGCTGATCCTGCGGCCGGGCGAGATGCAGCTCTCCCGCGGTGAGTCGATCAAGGACACGGCGCTGATCCTCTCGCGCCACGTGGACGCCGTGGGCGTGCGGACCGGCGCGCACTCGCTCATCGAGGAGCTCGCGGCCGAAGGCTCGATCCCGGTCTTCAACATGCTCACCGACGACCACCACCCCTGTCAGGTGCTGGCCGACCTGATGACGATGCAGGAGCGCTTCGGCCACCTCGAGGGCCTGAAGCTCGCTTACGTCGGCGACGGCAACAACATGGCGCGCTCGCTCGCCCTCCTCGGCCGGCTGGCCGGCGTGACGGTGTCGGTCGCCTCACCGTCGGAGTACGCGCTGGAGCCCGTGGCCGACGCGCAGCTGACCGACGACCCGCGCGAGGCGGTCGCCGACGCCAACGTCGTCTACACCGACGTGTGGGTCTCGATGGGCGACGAGGACAGCGAGGAGCGCAAGGCGGCGCTGCAGCCCTACCGCGTCGACGACGAGCTGCTGTCGGCCGCCGCGCCCGGCGCGCTGGCCCTGCACTGCCTGCCTGCGCACCCCGGCGAGGAGATCAGCGCCGAGGTCCTCTACGGCGAGCGCCAGGCGATCTGGGACCAGGCCGAGAACCGCCGGCACGCGCAGAAGGCGCTGCTCGAGCTCCTGCTCCCGGTGGGTGCCTGAACCAGCGGCGGGACGTTCGCGCCGCTGGGCGAGAACTCCCGGCGGAGCCGAGCCGCTCGGCGAGGCTCCGCAACGACGAAGGGCCGCACATGGCGGCCCTTCGCAGAACGGCGGATGCCGGTCGGCGGCTACTTGCCGTTGACCGCGTCCTTGAGAGCCTTGGCGGCGGTGAACTTCGGGGCCTTGGAGGCCGCGATCTGGATCTTCTCGCCGGTAGCGGGGTTGACGCCCTGACGGGCGGCGCGCGCGCTCACACTGAACTTGCCGAAACCGGCAATGGCGACCTCAC
>CAYUDT010000006.1:0-84726 GCA_964443695.1 uncultured Conexibacter sp.
ACCTGCCGCGGCGCCCGCGCCCGCCGCCGCTCCGGCGCCTGCCGCCGCTCCGGCGCCTGCCGCGCCCGCGCCGCAGCCCACGATCTCCTCCGGTCCCGCTGCGGGTGCGTCCAGCGGCCCGGCGGCCCACATCTCCTCCGGTCCGCAGTCGCGGACCATCAGCGCGGCTCCGCGGACCGTGACGACCGTCGTCACGACCTACACCCCGGTGTACGTCCCGCCGCCGGTCGTCTACATCCCGCCGCCCCCGCCTCCGCCGCCTCCGCCGCCTCCGCCGGTCACCCCGGAGATCGTGCAGGACGTCGGCATCGCTCTGACGCAGGTCGCCAGCGATGACAAGGCGCCGGTCGTCGGCCAGGGCGTCATCTCCAGCGACGACCTCGCCGACGCGGCCAACGTCGAGCTCAGCGCGGTGCCGGGCGTCAGCGCGCCCGACCAGGCCGTCGCCACGCCGGAGGCTCCGCAGGGCCCCGGATCGCCCGCCCAGGCGGCTTCCAGCGCCGGCGCCATCGGCTCGAGCAGTTCGGCCAACAGTGGCCCGCAGATCGCCGACGCTCCCGCGAGCGCGCCGATCGCCGCCGACACCGGACCGAGCTCCACCGTCGCACCTCAGGCTTCCACGGCGTCCGACGCTCCGGCCCTGCCCGGCTCCGCTCGCGGACCCCCGATCTCCGGTCTCACCCTCAACGAGCTCGGCCCGGTGATCAGCCAGGCGGTCGCGCAGTGGCAGGCCCTCCTGCCGAGTGCGGACTTCTCCGGCGTCACCTTCGCCGTCGCCGACCTGCCCTACGCGGCGCTCGGCCAGACGCTCGGTCGTACCATCACCATCGACATCAGCGCGAGCGGCCACGGCTGGTCGACCGCGGGCGTCGCGGGTGAGCTGGGCAAGGACCTCTTGTCGGTCGTCCTCCACGAGTTGGGCCACGTGCTCGGCTACGACGAGGATCCGACAGGTGCGACGGTCATGTCCCCGGCGCTGCCGACCGGCGAGATCAGGCAGCTCCCGGAGAGCCTCGAAGGCCTCGCGGGTGTTCCGCGCCTCTCCGCCAGCGATGCGGACAGACCGCTGAACCAGGAAGACCAAGGCGTCCGGATCAACATCGCGAAGCTGGACTTCGGCCTGGTGTCTCTTGGCAGCAGCGGTATCACGCTGACGATCCCGGTCACCGTGTTCCAGCTGCTCAACGTTGCGAACTTCACCGTCGGCATCAAGCCCGACGACACCGACGCCAACAACGACTCCGTCCCGGACTACGCTTCGAGCGAGGCGGCGAACTTCGCGATCACGAGCCCTGCTCCGCCGAGCAGTCTGATCACCCTCACGACCTACAACGTGCAGATCCAGGTCGTTCCGCCGGCTCAAGGTGACTTCCACGCGATCTTCTTCGTCGCGGGCGACGTCCTCGGCAACCACTTCGAGCTGGACGTCAACCTCGTCTTCCGCGGCACCGGTTGGGTCCTCAACGGCGACGGCACCACGCTCAACGTCGCTCCAGCGCTCAACGCCGTCACCGGTGGCGTGTTCAACCAGACCGTGAGCTTCAACGCGTCCGGTGTGCCGAGCCTCAAGCACGGCGGGATCACCGACACGCTCGACCTGGTCGATCCGGTGACGCTGCTGCCGCGCCTCTTCAACGGCGCGAACGTCGCGAACTTCACCTCGATCGACATCACGGGTGTCCTCGGGCAGGCGAACACGCTGAAGCTGGAGGCGCCCGGCGCCCTGCTGAAGAACGTCTTCTTCCACGGTGACGGAGCCGACGACACCGTCGAAGGTCCCAACACCCGCTCTTCGACCTGGGCGCTCAACGGCCTCGGTGCCGGCAAGCTGCTCGGCGGCGTCACCGACGCGAAGTCCCTGTCGTTCGACGGCGTGACCAAGATCGTCGGCGGTCTGGGTGCCGACTCGTTCATCCTCGGCGCGCTGTCGAACCTCACCGGGAAGATTCTCGGTGGGGCAGGTAGCGCCCTGGACAGCCTGCTCCTGATCGGCAACTACACGTCGATCCTCAGCTCGGCGACGGACGCGTCGCCGCTGACGGCCAACCACAAGGGCACCCTCACGCTCGACGGCACTCCGCTCCAGTACGAGGACCTCGAGCCGATCACGATCCTCGGCACCGCGACCAACGTGACGGTGCAGGGCAACGACCTGTTGCCTGACGTGAGCGTCATCACGTCGATCAACGTCGGCCAACTGCTCAACCAGCTCGGGCTCGGCGGCCTGCTCGACACGGTCGCCCCGCTCACCAGCTTCGCCACCGGTCTGCTGAGCGGCCTGGGCCTGCCGCTGCCCACCGGCCTCACGCCGTCGACCAACCTCATCGTCGTCGGCGGACTCAGCGCCTCCTACGAGATGGTCGCCGTCGCGCCGCCGACCGGCACGCTGACGGTCGACGGCCGCGGTGGGGTGGACGTCACCGCGATCATCGGCAACATCGACCTCGTCGGCGGCAGCCTCGACGTCAGCGCCGAGGTCATCGCGACCATCGGCATCGGTCAGATCGCCACGGGCAGCGCCGCCGCCGCCGAGGCGAGCCTTGGCGCCCTCTCGGACAAGCTCAAGCCGCTGAAGGACGTCATCGCGGCCACCGCGCCGATCCTCAACCTGCTGCCGGCCGTGCTGCCGTTGCTGGACACGAAGATCCAGACGACCGGCACGGTCAACCTGCACGCCTACGGCAACGGCATCGTCAACTCGACGCTCTCCGCGCTGCAGGCCGGCTCGGTCCTGCCGACCCTGCCGAACGTCGCGGGCCTGCCCGTGAGCAGCCTCGCCTCCGGCTCGCCGGTCGACGTCGCGCTGGCGCTGAACCTCGTGATCGGCGCGACCATCAGCGGCTCGTCGGTGAACATCAGCGCCGACTCCGTCGCCACGATCCCGAACTCGGTCAGCCTGGCGATCCCCGGCATCCAGCTGAAGGTCGCCAGCTCGCTGGCCGTCGTCTCGGTGACGCTCGCGACCATCACGGCCACCACGACGGCCACCATCGCGTCGCACGCGAAGATCGACGTGGACAACACGGCGACCGGCATCGGCTCGATCGCCAGCGGCTCACCGGTCGACCTCGCGGTCGCGGTGTCTGTCGCCGCCGGCGTCGCCACGACGCTGGTCATCGCCTCCGACATCTCGGCCGCGACGATCGCGATCACCTCGCGCAACGAGACCAACGTCGACACCACCTCCAACGCCAACGGTGCGGTCGGCGCATCCTTGGCGGCCTCGATCGCCGCGCAGGTGACCGCGACCGAGGTCGTCAACAGCCGCCTCAGCGGCTCGACCAGCACGACGGTCGCCGCTGACTCCGACGGTGCGATCAACACCACCGCCAACGGCAGCGCCGGTGGCGCGGAGTCCAACAACAGCCAGGGCAACTCGCTGCTGTCGGCTCTGCTTGCGCCGGTCGGCTCCGCGCTCGGCTCGCTCCCGACCGGCCTCGGCGGCAGCGGCCTGGGCGTCACGGCGGCGATCGCGCTCAACACGCTGGTCAGCACCACCACCGCGCAGGTGCACGACGCGAGCCTCGGCGTGCTGCTCGCCGGCCCCTCCGGCAACCTCTTCACCGGCAGCACGGCCAAGATCCACGCCGGCACGCAGACCTCGACCTCGGCCAAGGCCGATGCCGGCGCCGCCACGAGCGCCGGCCCGGGCGTGTCCGTCGCCGCGGGCGTCGCGCTGAACATCGCCGCGCTCACGACGACGGCGTCGATCAACGCCGCCCACGTCGTCGATGCCAACCTGACGGTCGAGTCGGTCGCCGACGGCACCACCGCCTTCGTCGCGGACTCCACGCACACGACGCACAACGCCACCGCCATCTCCGGTGGCGGGGCGCAGGCGCTGGGCGTCGCCGCGGCCATCGCGCTCAACGTCGCCGCAGTGACGACGCTCTCCACGCTGCTGGGCAGCGTAGCCTCGGCCGCCGGCCGGAGCGTCACCGTCGCGTCGTCCTCGGATGTCGCCAAGGGCGCCGACGCGAAGGCCAAGGGCGCAGGGACGATGAGCGTCACCGGCGCGGGGGCTGCGGTCGCCGTCAACGTCGGCGTCACCACGACCACCGCTTCGGTCCCCGCCGCCATCGGCGTGTCCGCCGCCCACAACCTCTCGATCCTCGCCACCTCGCGCGACACGGTCGACACGACCGCGCGCAGCGGCCTCGGCGCGGCAGCCGCCTCCGGCGTCACCCCGTCGCTCGCCGCCGCCGTCGCCGTCACCGTGTCGGTCCTCACGACGGCCGCGCTGCTCGGCACCGGCACCAAGCTGACCCTGACCGGCAACCTGCAGGTGAAGGGCGCGCAGTGGTCGCACGTGACCACCAAGGCGTTCGGCTCGAGCGCGATCGGCGCCGCCATCGCTCTCAGCATCGCGCTGCACAACGTCACCGCCGACGTGCTCCGCTCGCTCGACGTCTCCGGCAACGTGACGGTCGAGTCCAGCCAGACCACGATCGTCGACACCGCCGGCACCGCCGGTGGCGGCGGGGCGGCCGACGACTCGTCGCTGCTGAGCACGCTGCTCGGCACGCTCAAGTCGCTGGCCACGGGCCTGCTGCCGCTGGTCTCGCAGGCCGCGCCCACCACCATCCCGTCTCTGACGCAGCCGCTCGACGCCGTCGGCAGCCCGGGCGTCGGTGCGGCCGTCGGCATCGCCGCCACGGTCACGACGTCGACCGCGACGGTCAACCCCGTCACGGGCACGCTGGACGTCGACGGCACCCTCACCGTCAACGCGCTCGGCGACACCGACTCCTCGGCCGCCGCGACGGGCCAGGGCAGCTCGGCGTCGGCCGGTGTCGCTGCGGGCGTCGCGCTGGACCTCGGCATCATCGTCGTCACCGCGCTCCTGGACACGACCGGCACCGTCAACGCCGGCGGCATCGCGGTCGGCACCGGTGCTCCCAGCACCGGCTCCGACGGCTTCAACAGCCTGGCCGCCCACGCCACGGCCGGCGCCGGCGGCGCGGTCGGCGCCTCGGGCGCGATCGCCGTCTCGATCTCGGTCATCACGAACCTCGCGATGCTCGGCAGCGTGGCCCGCGGGCCCCCGACGCCGACGTACCACGCCAACTCGGTCTCCGTCGAGGCGCTCTCGAAGTCCAACGCCAGCGCCATCGCCGACCAGGCCGTCAACGGGTCCTTCGTCGCCACGGGCGTCGGTGCCGGACTCGCCCTCACCCTCGCGGTCAACGCGACCACCGCCAACGTCTCGGGTGTCGACCTGGACGTCGCCGGCACGGTGGACGTCACCGCCACCTCCGACCACACCAGCTCTTCGGACGCGTCGTCCGGTGCGCAGCTGAGCGGCATGGGCGCCGCCCTCTCGGGCGCGATCGCCGTCACCGTCGGCGCCAACACGACGCTCGCCGGCGTCGGCATCGGCGTCGCCACGGGCATGAGCCCGGGCTCGGTGGACGCGACCGGCCTGGTCACGATCTCCGCCACGCACGACGCGTCGACGTCCAGCACCGCCGACGCCGCGACGTACGGCAGCCTCGTGGGCGTCGGCGCCGCCGTCGCGCTGACGTTCGCCATCGACGTCGTCTCGGCGCTCGCCATCGGCGACATCACCGGCGTCGGCATCAGCGTCACCGCGACGTCGAACCCGGGCAGCAGCTCGATCGCCAGCGCCGGCGCCGCCGGCACCGGCTCGGGCAGCGCGACCGGCGTCCTGTCGACGGCCACGGGCCTCATCGACGACCTGGTCGACACGCTCTCCACGCTCGTCCCGTCGCTGACGACGCCGATCAGCACCGCCGTCTCGCTGCCGTCGCTGCCGAACCAGTCGCTGGCGGGCTCGCCGGTCGGCGCCATCGGCGCGTCCGCCGCGCTCGCGGTCACCGTCGACACCGCTCAGACCACCGCGTCGGTGGGTCGCGTCACCGCGACGGCCCTGGCGCACGGCACCTACGACGCCGGCACCGGCCTCTTCGCGGTCAGCGCGACCGGTCAGTCCACCGCGAGCTCCAGCGCAACCGCCGCCTCGACCGCCTCGACCGCGTCGGCCGGCCTGGCGCTCGGCCTGACCACGTCGGTCATCGGCACGCACGCCATCGTGCTGCCGAACTCCGACCTGCACGGCAGCGCCGTCACGATCGACGCCGGCATCGCCGACGCGATGCTGCCGACGCTGGCGCTGCACACGTTGAGCGCCGCAGCCACCTCCGGCGCGGCCACCGCCGGCGCCGGTGCCGCGGGCGCGATTGCGCTGAACCTCGCCGTGGTCACCACGGAGGCCCTCGTCCCGGCGACGGCAGCCGTCACCGCGACCGGCCTGATCCGGGTGCGCGCGGCGGCCCACCCGGTCGAAAGCGCCACGGCCTCGCCCGCCAGCGGCGGCGCCGGCGTCTCGATCGCGCTCGCCGTCGGCGTCAACCTCACGGTCGCCCTGGTCGGCGGCGTGCTCAACGGCGGCTCGATCTCCGTCAACGCGCTCGGCACCTACAGCAACGCGGCGAGCGCCACCGCGGGCACGCTGGCCAACGCGAACTTCGCCGCCACGGCTCCCGCCGTCGCCGTGGCGTTCTCGACCGACGCGACGGTCGCGGCGCTGACCGCGGGCTCGCTCACCGCGGCGGGCGCGGCCAACATCACGGCCACCACGACGGCGTCGACCACCTCGACGGCCACCGGCCTCAACGGCTTCGCGACGCTCGGCGGCGCGCTGGCCGTCACGCTCGCGCTCGACACGACCGCCGCGCTCTCGGCGGGCACGATCGACGCCGGCTCCTCGGCGATCACCGCGACCTCGGCAGACACCAGCACCGCCACCGCCCACGCGGGCACCGGCGGGGTGCTCAGCGGCACGGGCACGGGCAACGGCCTCATCACCACGTGGCTGACGCCCGTCGAGTCGCTCGTCGCCGTCCCGACCGGCGTCCTGCCGACGATCTCCGGGCTCAGCTTCCTCTCGGCCATCCCGACGACGCTTCCGTCGGCGGCCACCCCGTCGGGTGCGCTCGGCCTCGCCGCCGCGTTCGGCCTCAACATCGGCGTGTCGACGACGATCGCCGCGGCGCCGTTCGGCGGCATCACGCTGACCGGCGCGCTGCAGGTCAAGGCCCTCGGCCACGCGACGCCGTCCGCGCACGCCGACGCCGACGTCACGTCGACGACGGGCGCCGTCACCGGCATCGCCATCGACCTCGCGGTCGTCACGCTCACCGCGCTGCTCGGTGGCACGGTCAACGCCGACGGCGACATCACGGTCCAGACCAAGGACGACGCGACCACGGCGCCCGCCGCCACCGCGTCGGCCGGTGTCACGCCCGCCACGCTGATCCACCATCCGGGTGAGAGCGGCTCGGCGGTCGACTACAGCCTGCAGGAGGGCGTCGGCGTCGCCGCGGCCTTCGCGCTGTCGGTCTCGATCTTCGTCTCCACCGCGTCGATCATCGCCACCGGCGCGATCGACGCGAACAAGAACGACTCCGGCCCCGACCACGACGTGCTCGTCGCGGCCGGCGGTCACACGTCCAGCTCGGCCGCCGCGAGCGGCGGGGTCGGCGGCAACGGCGTCGGCGCCACGGTCGCTGTGGCGGTCGCCACGAACATCGCGACCGCGACCATCGCCGGCGACGTCAACGACGCGCAAGACGTGCGCGTGCTCGCCGCCCAGGAGGGGGCGTTCGGCTCCACGCCCGTCTTCCAGACCTCCTCGACCGCGTCCTCGGGCGCGATGGGCAGCACCGCCGGCATCGCGCCCGCCACCGCCTTCACGCTCGCGATCAACCTGACGGTCGCCGCGCTGCTGCCGACCGGCTCGATCGGCGCGGTCTCCCCGGCGCGCGTCGTCGTCATCAAGGCCGGCCCGGACGCCGACAGCGCCTCCACGGCCACCGGCCGCACCGCTTCGGCCGAGGTGACGCTGGCCGGTCCGATCGCGCTGACCGCGGCGCTGGACACGACCATCGCCCTCTCCAGCGGCACCATCGACGCCACCGCGATGGGCGGCAGCGTCAAGGTCCGCGGCGAGTCCGCCGACCACAGCTCGGCGACGTCGACCGCGGGCTCCGGCGGCGCCGCCGGCGGCACGGCGAACCCGGCCGACGGCCTGCTCGACGGCCTCGTCTCCACCTTCCAGCCGCTCGCCTCGGTCCTGGATGCGGGCGGTCTGCTGGACGTCCTGCCCGGCCTCTCGGGCGCGAGCTTCCTGCCCGCCGGCGTGCCGCTGCTGCCGTCGGTGCCCGAGCCCCCGGCCCTGGCGCTGCCGGGCGACAGCGGTCCCGCGCTCTCCGTCGGCGCATCTGCTGCGCTGGCGCTGAACATCGAGGTCTCGACGACCCTGTCGGTGATCCCGAACGGCGGCATCACGGTCAACGGTGGCGTCGACGTCTTCGCGATCGGCCACTCCACGCCGCAGGCGCTCGCCGACGCGGGCCTGCTGAACACGACGCTCGGCGTCGCGACCGCCCTCGCGGTGGACCTGTCGATCTTCACGATCACGGCGCTGGTCGGCGGCGCGATCGAGGCGGACGGCGACGTCAACGTCCGCACACAGGTCGGCAACGGCACGACCGACAAGACCGAGCCGCAGGCGATCGCGATCGCCGGTGTCACCCAGGACGTCCCGCAGGTCGACGACCCGGCCACGACCGGCTTCGACGAGTCGACGCTGTCGCTCCGGGCGAAGGTCGGACTGTCCGGGGCCTTCGCGCTGTCCGTCTCGGTGACGGTCAGCACCGCCTCGCTGCTGTCCACGGCGGTCATCGACACCAACCGCGATGCGCTGCCGGGCACCGGCGCGGCCAATGCGCACAACGTCGTCGTCTTCGCCGCCAACAGCACCAGCAACGTCACACAGGCGCTGGCCGGCCCCGATCCGGATCGCGTCGGCTCCGACATCGACGGCCCGAACAACGTCCTGGCCAGCAACGGGCTGGGCGTGGGCGCCGTCGTGTCCGTCGCGGTGTCGACGAACATCACGACCGCCACCGTCGCCGGTCGCGTGGACCGCGCCAACGACGTCTCGATCCTGGCGGCCGACGGCGGCTCGGGCCTCGGCTCGCCGTCCTACGACACCAAGGCCAAGGCCGACGCCGGCATCGTGGGCTCCACGGGTGCGCTGGCCCCGGCGATCGCGGTCGCGTTCGCCGCCAACCTCACCGTCGCCGCGCTGCTGCCCGGCGGCGTGCTGGGGCAGACGGCCGGCGCCAACGCCGAGCCCGTCCGCGTCGTCACCATCCTGGCCCACCCGGCCGCCCACACCTGGTCGGACGCCAGCGGCCGCACCGGTGCCGGCGAGCTCGCCGCGGCCGCGCCGATCGCGTTCACCATCGCCCTGGACACGACCGTCGGCCTCTCGTCCGGCACGATCCTCGCCACGAAGGCCAGCGGCGGCGTCACGGTCCACGGCGAGTCGGCCGACGACAGCCACGCGATCTCCACCGCCGGCACCGCAGGCACCGCGAAGCGCGCCGGCTCCGATGCCACGGCCGCGAGTCAGCTCGACGCGCTGCGCGACACGTTCGCCTCGCTGCTCGACCTCGACGTCACCTCGCTGGTGCCGTCCATCGACGTCCTGCCGGACCTGCCCAGCAACCCGCTGGAGACGTTCATCCCGCAGGGCATCAACCTGCTTCCGTCGGTCGTCCCGTCCATCCCGGACCTGACGCTGCCCGGCGTGACCGGCGACCAGGTGGCCCTCGGCGTGACCGGCGCCCTGGCGCTGAACATCGAGGTCTCCACGACGCTGTCGGTGATCCCGAACGGCGGCGTGACCGTCGACGGCCCGGTCAGCGTCATCGCCAAGGGCCGCGCCACCCCGGTGGCCACGGCCAACGCGGGCGGCGTCACCGGCACCGGCCTGGCCACGGCCATCGCCGTCGACCTGTCGCTGTTCACGATCACGGCGCTGCTCGGCGGCGCCATCGAGGCCAACGGCCTGGTCACGGTCAAGACGCAGGTCGGCGACGGCACCGCCGGCGTGGGCGGGACCATGCAGCCGCAGGCCAACGCCACCGCAGGCGTGACCTCCAGCGGCTCCAAGGGCGACGTCGGCCTGGCCGGTGCGGTCGCGCTGTCGGTCTCGGTCACGGTGAGCACCGCGGCGATCCTGAGCAACGCGGTCATCGACACCGACTACGACAACTCGGCGACGAGCTACGACGTCCTGGTCTTCGCGTCGAACCGCAGCAACAACGTCACCGAGGCGCTGGCCACGGGCACCGCCGTCGGCGCCGTCGTCTCGGCCGCGATCTCGACGAACATCACCACCGCCACGAGCAGCGGCCACATCGACCGCGCCCGGGACGTCCGGATCCTGGCGGCCGGCGACACGGTCGGCATGACCACCTACGGCGCGCAGCCGTCTTACAGCACCGAGGCCGTCGCGCACGCGGGTGTCGTCGGCGGTACCGCCGCGATCGCCCCGGCCATCGCGGTCGCCCTCGCCGCCAACCTCACCGTCGCCGCGCTGCTGCCCGGCGGCACCATCGGCGCCGCGCTCGACGCCCAGCACGCGCCCGCCGGCCGCGTGGTCATCAAGGCCAACCCGGTCGCCCACACCTGGTCGGACGCGTACGGCCGCACCAGCGGCGGGGGAGAGGTCGCGGCTGCCGCGCCGGTCGCGCTGACCATCGCGCTTGACACGACCATCGCGCTGTCGTCCGGCACGATCCTCGCCACCGGCATCGACAGCCAGGGCGCCGCAGGCTCCGTCCTGGTCCTCGGCACGTCGGCCGACGAGAGCCACGCGCGCTCGACCGCCGGCACCGGCGGCACCGATCCGGCCGCGGGCGGCACCTCCGAGAAGCTGCTCACCGGCCTGACGGACGCGTTCGGTCCGCTGCTGCGCCTCGACGTCACGTCGCTGCTGCCGCAGGTCAACCTGGTGCCGAGCCTGCCGGCCAACCCGCTCGAGTCGTTCATCCCGCTGAACGTCCAGACGCTGCCCACCGAGCTCCCGGAGGTCCCGGCGCTGAACCTGCCCGGTACGGGCGGCGCGGCCACCGCGCTCGGCCTCTCCGCCGCGCTGGCGCTGAACATCGAGGTCTCCACGACGATCTCCGCAGTCCTGAACGGCGGCATCACCGTCAACGGCGGCGTCGACGTCCTGGCCACCGGCCGCGCCACGCCGGAGGCCAAGGCCGACGCGTCGGCCCTGTCGAGCAGCGTCGGCATCGCGACCGCGTTCGCGATCGACGTGTCGATCTTCACGCTCACCGCCGTGCTGGGCGGCGCGATCGAGGCCGCCGGTGACGTCAGCGTCCACACGCGTGTCGGCGACGGCTCGACCAACCCCTCCGGCACGACGCTTCCGTCGGCGATCGCGAAGTCGGGCGTCGGGGCTTCGGGTACCGCGACCGACGTCGGCGTCGCCGGTGCGGTCGCCCTGTCGATCTCGGTGGCCGTCAGCACCGCCACGATGCTCTCGACGGGCCGCATCGACACCGACCACAACGACAGCGGCACACTGCACGATGTCCTCGTCTACGCCGACGCGCGCACGACGAACGCCACCCAGGCGACCGCCGCGGCGGCCAGCAGCACCGGCATCGGCGCGGTCGCCTCGATCTCGATCTCGACGAACATCACGACCGCGTCCAGCGCCGCGTGGATCCTCCGCGCGAGCACGGCGCGCATCCTCGCGGCCGACGACGGCGGCATCACGCACAAGCCGGCCTACCAGACGACCGCCACCGCGAACGCGGGCGTCGTCAGCGACACGGCCGCGATCGCCCCGGCCATCGCGCTGTCGATCGCCGCGAACCTCACCGTCGCCGCGCTGCTGCCGCTGGGCAAGATCGGTGGCCCGGCCGCGATCGGCTCCGACTGGAAGCCGGTCCAGACGGTCCGGATCCTGGCCTACCCCGACGCGGACACCACGTCCGACGCGTACGGCAGCTCCAGCGGCGAGGTCTCGGTCTCCGGCCCGGTCGCGGTCAGCGTCGCCCTGGACTCCACGGTGGCGCTGTCCGCGGGCGACATCTACGCCAACACCGGCAGCGGCACGGCGAGCGTCGTGGTGCTGGCGCAGTCCGAGGACACCAGCTACGCCAACGCGGAGGCCGGCACCGCTGGATCCGCGGGCGCGATCACGGGGCTGACCGGCGCCGTGATCAACCCGGCCAACGCCCTCCTGGGCGGTCTGGCCACCACCTTCACCGGTCTCACCAGCAGCGTCCTCGACGTCGTCAAGACGATCGGCGGGGAGAGCCCGCTGCCCACCGACGTCCCGCTCCTGGGCACCCTGCCGGCCACGCTGCCCAGCGCGCAGGTGCCCGGCGCCAACGGGACGCTCGGCGTGTCCGCCGCGAACGCCCTCAACGTCGAGGTGTCGCTGACGCTGTCGATCGTGCCGGACGGCGGCGTGACCATCGACGGTCCGCTGACCGTCGAGGCGATCGGCCATACCTCCGGCTCCGCCACGGCCAACGCCGCCACGGCCACGCCGACGCTGGGCGTCGCGACGGCCATCGCGATCAACGTCGACATCATCGCCCTCACGGCGCTGCTCGGCGGTGACATCGACGCCGACGGCGACGTCACCGTCCGCACCGTCATCAACAGCGTCGACGGCAAGACCCACCCGCAGGCCATCGCCACCGCGGGCACCACGCCCGACACGACGATCGACCCGCCCGCCGACCCGAGCAACGCGGACGCATACAACCTGCGCACGCGTGTGGGCGTCGCGGGCGCGTTCGCCCTCTCGCTCTCGGTGTTCGTCAGCGCTGCCGCGACGCTTCCGACGGCCGACATCGACACCGACATGGACGCGTCGGGCGATCCGGGTGACGTCGTGATCTACGCGTCCGCGGACACGGTCGCCGAGACCGAGGCCCGCAGCGGCCTGACCAACGACGGCACGGGCGTCGGCGCGGTCATCTCGCTCACCATCGCCACGAACGTGACGATCGCCGACCTCGCCGGCCGGATCATCCGCGCCAACGACGTCTACGTCCTGGCCGCGAAGGTCCCGGACTTCGACGGCGGCGGCTCGGCCAACGACAAGGGCAGGACCCCGACCTACCTGACCACCGCCAAGGCGCAGGCCGGCGTCTACGCGGGCACCGCGGCGATCGCCCCGGCCGTTGCCGTCGCCGTCGCCGTCGACGTCACCCTCGCGGCGATCAACCCGGACGTCACCGTCCCCGGCGGCCCGTCCACGGTCCTCTCGACGTCGGTCGGCTCCTCGACGCACCCCGTCCGCCACGTCATCG
Organism: uncultured Conexibacter sp.; assembly: GCA_964443695.1. Classification (GTDB taxonomy): domain Bacteria; phylum Actinomycetota; class Thermoleophilia; order Solirubrobacterales; family Solirubrobacteraceae; genus Paraconexibacter. Next base: position 13,161 of record CAYUDT010000006.1, read on the forward strand.
TCCAGGCCGCGCCGCAGGCCGAGTCCTGGAGCTACGCCAAGGGCACCAGCGGCGGCCCGGTCAGCGTCGGCGCGCCGACGGCCATCACCCTGGCGATCGACGTCACCGTCGCGCTGTCCGCGGGCGACGTCGACGGCCTGACGATGAAGGTCTTCGGCACGACCTTCGACAAGAGCAAGGCCGAGGCCTTCGCCGGCGTCGCCGGTGCCGCGCCGTCCGGGTCGGGCATCCCGACTCCCACCAGCCAGGTCACCGGCTGGGTCGGCCAGCTCGCGGGCCTGGCTCACCGCCTGCAGGACGTCCCGTCGATCGTGCCGCTGCCCGGCGTCCAGGGCCTGACCGAGCCGATCGCCGGCGAGATCACCGTCCCGTCCTCGCCGACCCCGATCACGATCCCGGCCACCGACGTGCCGCCGCTGCACTCCGGTCTGGACCTGCCGATCATCTCGACGGTCGACGTGCCGAACGTCGAGGAGATCCGGATCCCGGCGCTGGCGTCGCCGATCGCGGCCGGCAGCGGACTCATCGGCGCCGCGGCGGCGATCGCCGTCAACGTCGGCGTGTCCGCCACCACCTCAGCGGTCATCGGCGGCGACGTCCACCTCTCGCTCGATGATCCGCTGGATCCGCAGCTCGTGGTCATCGCCGAGGGCGACCCGACCGCTTTCTCCTTCGCGGACGCCAGCGCGGTCGCCAACCCGGCGCTGACCGGCGTGGGCGTCGCGGCCGCCGTCAACGTCGGCGCGGTCACCATCACCTCGTTCGTCGGCGGTCTGGGCCTCCAGCTGCACGCGCCCGACCTCACGGTCAAGGCGCGCATCCGCAACACCGGCGCGCTCAGCTCGTCGGACACGGACTTCACCAACGGCATCCTGCAGCTCTCCGCCCTGGCCATCTCCGGCGTCGGCAACGAGTCGGTCGGCGTCGCCGGGGCCCTGGCGATCAACGTCTCCCTGACGGTCGTCGCCGCAGTCGTCACCGACGTCGTCACGATCGACGTCCCCGGCGACGTCGTGGTGGACGCGACGACCACGAGCGACATCGACAGCACCGCCAAGTCCACGGCGGGCGCCGGCGACACGACGCTGGGCGTCGGGCCGTCGGTCGCGGTGAACGTCCCGACCCAGCTGACGCTCGCGCTCCTGCTCGGCGGCACGTTCTCCGGCGCGGTCAACTCGCTGACGGTCAACGCGCACTCCGTCCATGACGTCGACACGCTCGCCGTCGCCGGCGCCCACGGTGACGTCGGCATCGCCGGCGCCATCGCGCTGACCGGCGGCACGCAACTCACCATCGCCCTCGTCACGCCGGGCCTGCAGATCCTCACGGGCATCACGGCCACCCACGACGCGCAGGTCACCGCCTACCACGAGGACAACGGCCTCACCGACGCACACGCCCAGACCGAGGCCAGCTCGGCCGGCGCCGGCGCGGCGTTCGCCATCGGCGTCCTGGTCGACGGCGCCGTTGCCCTGCTGCAACGCAGCATCACCGCCGGTGACAACGTCGATGTCACCGCCGACACGCTGACCCGCCGCAAGGCCAACGCCCGGGCCGGCAACCACGGCCCCGGCTTCACCGGCGGCTGCATCGCCGAGACCGACGCCGGCTGCGTCGACAACCTCGTGCTCAACGCCGCGGCGTCCGCCGAGGACATCGCGCTGGACACGGCGGGCCTGGTCTTCCAGCTGCCCGGGCTGGCCGCGATGCTGGTGACGGTCGTCGCCGACATCATCAGCGGCAACCCGACGAAGGCGATCGACGACGTCCAGATCCCCGGCACCAGCGGCCTGCCGATCCCGCTGCTGAAGCCGATCGGGCTGGTCAAGACGCTCCTCGAGGTGACCCACATCGGGCTCCCGAGCATCGGCATCTCGGCCTCGACCGCCGTCAACGCCCCGGTCACCATCACCGCGGCGCTCATCGGCGCGGCCGTCACGGTCACCGGCCGCCACGTCTACGTCAAGAGCACCGCGAACGACGAGTCCCTGGCCGACGCGGTCTCGACGGGCGTCGGTGCCGGCGCCAACATCGGCACGGCCATCGCGGCCAACGTCGTCCTGGCGCTCAACATCGCGCTCATCGGCTTCGCCTCCACGGTCACCGCGACCGACAGCGACGTCCAGGTCATCGCGCTGAACCGCGGCACCGCCGACACGCCCGGCCACAACGACGACATCGCCACGCTCATCAAGGCGACCGGCACCGGCGGCGACGCGAGCATCGAGGCAGCGGTGGGCGCCTCCTTCGCGATCAACATCGGGACGCTCGTCCAGATGGCCCGCATCAGCGAGCTCGCGACGGTCAACGCGCGCCACGACATCCTCGTCCGCGCCATCGCCAACACGGCCATCGAGGCCCTGGCGACGACGGGCGCGGTCGCGATCCTGGCCGGCGCCGCCGCCTCGGTCGCGATCAACTCGCTGATCACGACGACCAACGCCCAGGTCGGCGCGCTGACGCAGCTCAACGCCCCGAACCTCATCGACGTCTTCGCCAACGACATCCAGAGCATGGACGCGCAGTCCCTCGGCGGCGGCGCCGGGCTTGCCGCCGCGCTCGCCGCATCGGTCAACGCGAACATCCTCGTCACGGCGACCACCGCGATCGTGCTGCCGACCGCGATGATCAACCAGACGCGCGACACGAGCCCGACCGCGCCGGACTACTCCGCGCAGAAGGTCCAGGTGCTGGCCGTGTCCGCCCTGACCAGCCAGGGTCTGGCCATCGGCGCCGGGCTGTCGCTGCTCGCCTCGATCGGCGCGTCGGCCAACATCGGCCTGTTCACCCGGGTGACCCTGGCCTCGCTGGGCGGCAGCGTCGACGCGGAGACCGACGTCCTCGTCAAGGCGCACTCGCAGGAGCGGATCTTCGCGATCGGCTTCGCCGGTGGCCTGGCCGTCGGCATCACCATCAACGGCGCGTTCGCGATGTACGTCGTGGCGCCGCAGACGGTCGCGTTGATCACGCCGACGTCGACGGTCCACGCCGGTCACAACGTCCTGGTGTCCGCCTACGACGACAACCAGATCGTCCTGGTCGCCGCCGCGCTCGGCGCGTCCGCGATCGCCTCGGGCGGCGCGTCGGTCCAGACCGTCACGATCATCAAGACCACGACGGCCGCGATCATCGGCGCCAACGTCACCGCCGACGCCGAGGACAACGCCGCGCTGCAGGTCTTCGACGACCGGATCGCCGGGCTCGACAGCTTCATCCCGGTCGGCGGCGTCATCGTCGAGGCCGTCTCGCACGACGTCATCGTGCAGCTGGCCTTCGCGGACGGCGTCTCGGGCCTGGCCGCCGTGAACGCCGCGGCGACCGTGACGGCGATCGTCAACGTCACCAACGCGTTCATCCTGCTGAGCCGCATCAACCAGGGCGGCCCGGGCAACAGCAACCAGGACGTCCGCGTCTTCGCGTGGGACGACACCTTCGTCGTCGACGCGCCGCAGTCGCTCTCGCAGGCCGGCCTGGCAGGCCTCGGCGCCTCGATCGACGGCGGCATCGTCGTGAAGGCCACGCAGGCGTTCATCATGGGCGCCCCGTTGCCGGTGCCGTCCGGTGCCGACTCGGTGACCACCGACCTCTACAACGGCGCCTCGGGCGCGCTCGGCAAGCTCCTGCCGACCTCGCTGCTGAACAACGTCCTCGGCGTCTCGACACCGTTCGGCGGCCTGGTGGACGCCGTGCTCGCGACCGTCGGCTCGCTGCTGCCCGTCGTCAACGCCGGCGGCAGCGTGAAGGTCATCTCGCAGTCGCAGGAGACGATCACCTCGCTGGTCCGGTCCGGTGCCTCCGGCGCGGTCGCGGTCTCCGGCTCGATCGGCGCGTTCATCATCACGGTGATCACCCGCGCCTTCATCGGCCAGCCGGTCAGCCTCGTGCCGGACAGCACGCCGGTGTTCGCCAACGGCAACGTCGTCGTCAACGCCGACGAGCACCTGACGCTGAACGTCATGGGCGGCAGCCGCGCGATCGGCGCCGCGTCCGCGGGCATCACGCCGGCGCTCGCCGTGATCACGAAGGTCACCGAGTCCTACATCGGCAACTCCGTGAAGGTGACGGCGCTGGGCCTGAACGGTCCCGAGCCCGCGCGTGCCGGCTTCATCGACCTGGTGATCAACGCGATCAGCGGCGAGGGCACCGACGGCGCCACCGGCGAGAAGCAGTCCCAGCAGGTGACGCCCGGCATGGTCCAGGCGGCCAACAGCAACTCGACGGTCATCGACAAGATCGGCAACTTCATCGCCTCGGTCACCGGCCTGCACGTCGGTGCGCCCGGCGCCCAGGACGGTGTCGCCAGCAACGGCCGCGCCAAGAAGAACGTCAGCGACGACACCACCGAGGACACGGACTCCGCGACCGGCAACGACGGCGCGCTCACCGGCCATCACACGGCCACGAGCGGCACCGCCAACATCGTCGGCGTGGCGGTCACCGCCACCAACCGCGACTACGTCGCGACGCTGGCCGTGGCCGGCGCCGGTGGCCTGCTGGCCGCCGTCGGCGTCCAGGGCAGCGTCGTGGTCTACGTCGCCACGACGCGGGCCGCGATCGAGCTCCTCGCGCACATCAACGAGGACGAGACCGGCGCCAACGGCGCGCAGACGGTCCTCGTCTCCTCGGCCAACGACTTCTTCCGCCTGGGCATCGTGATCGCGCTCACCGGCGGCGGCGTCGTCGGCGCCAACATCGGCGCGGCGGTCACGGCGGCGATCATCACGACGACCGCGACGGCCGACCCGCTGGTGGTCAACGCCAAGCGCGACATCATCGTCATCGCCGACTCCAAGCAGAAGATCATCACGCTGACCGTCGGCATCGCCGCGTCTGCGCTGGTGGGCGTCGGCGGCGGCGTCGGCGTCAACCTGCTCGTCAGCGTCACCACGGCCCGCCTCGGCCTCGGCGTCCCGGTCGGCGGCGTCGCCGGAATCCCGCTGACCACGGCGGCCGCCGGGCGCAGCGTCTTCGTCAACGCCAACGACAACACGCTGCTGATCACGATCATCGGCAACCTGGCCGTGGGTGGCCTCGCCGGAGTCGGCCTGAGCGTGATGGTCACCGCGATCATCAAGAAGACGTCCGCGACCATCGGCGCCGGTGCCTCGGTCGACGCGCTGGGCACGGGCGCCACCGCGCTGCCCTGCGACGACAGCTTCCTCGGCGACGACACCACCTGCGTCCGCAACGGCGACCTCAGCTTCGCCAACTTCGCCAACTTCCGCGGCGTCGCCGTCCAGGCGACCTCCACGGAGTTCGTCTTCAACATGGGGATCAACGGCTCACTGGCCGGCCTCGTGGGCATCGCGGGCACCATCGCGGTCACGCTGATCGCCTCGGACACCGACGCGGGCATCGGCGCGAGCGCGAAGGTCAACCAGGGCCTCGACAGCGACGCCAACGCGCTGCGCCACCAGGGCAGCGCGCACGGCAACCAGCAGGTCGCCGTGACCGCGACGAACAACGTCGTCGTGTTCGGCTTCGCCGGCGCCCTCACCTTCGGCGGCCTCGCGGGTGTCGCCGGCGCGATCGACGTCGGCATCCTGCTGAACAACACCCGCGCCACCATCGGCAGCGGCGCCCAGGTCTCGGCCAAGAGCGACGTCGACGTCAACGCGCTGGCCAAGAAGACGCTCATCGCGGTTGCGGTCTCCGGCTCGGGCGGCACGATCAGCGTCGCCGCGTCGGTCTCCCTGTGGGCCGTCGGCGGTCCGATCCTGCCGACGTTCCTGCTGCAGGCGATCACGGGTGACGGCCAGGGCAACGAGACCAGCGGCCAGCAGGCCTGCGCGCTCGACGTGACCGCCGAGGGCCCGTGCGCCTCCAACAAGCTCTCCTCGACGCTGTCCGGCGCCACGGGCCTCAGCTCGACCGTCGTCAACGGCGTCACGGGCCTGGCCGGCAACAACGGTGGCCCGGTGCTCGGCCTGCTCAACGGCAGCGTCACGCTTTCGAGCGTGCTCAACCAGCTCGGCGCCGCCTCCGGTGTCACGACGGTGCTGCAGGCGCCGGTCGTCGCCGCCAAGGACACGCTGCTGTCCGTGGTCGGCACGGCCATCAACGCCCCGGCGACCCGTCTCAGCGGCCTGCTCAACACGTCGGTCCCGCTCGGCGCCTACACCGAGGCGACCGTCGGCGGCAGCGTCACCTCCGGCGGCAGCATCCACGTGCGCGCCTTCGACTCGCTCAACGCCGTGCAGATCGCCGGCGCCTCCTCGGTCGGCCTCGTCGGCGCCGGGGCCGCGGTGGCCCTGCTGAGCCTGGCGCCCACGACCAACGCGTTCGTCAACGGTGGTCCGATCCGCGCAGGCCCGGCCGGCACGATTCAGATCGAGGCGAACCACAACGGGGTCTCCGTTGGGCTCGTCGGTGCCGGAGTCATCGGCGCCATCGGCATCGCCGGCGCGATCACGCTCGTCCAGGACGCCAGCTCCCAGACCGCGCAGATCGGCGACAACGTCGACGTCACCCAGGCCGCCAACGTCAACGTCACGGCCTACAGCAACCGCATCCACACGCCGTTCATGTTCGGCCACGCGGCCGGCCTGATCGCAGCAGGCGTCTCCGGCGCGATCGTGATGTTCAACGGCATCACGAAGGCCCACATCGGCAGCGCCCACATCGGCACGGGTTCCGGCCAGGTCGGCAACCTCACCGTCACCTCGACGGCGATCATCACCTCGGTCTTCGTGATCACGGCGGCCGCGGCCGGTGGCATCGCCATCGCCGGCGCCCTCGCCGTCGCGATCTACACGCCGACCATCGAGGCGTCGGCCAGCGCGACCGAGTTCCGCATCACCGGCAACGCCAGCTTCACCGCGGACTCGCGCCAGAACGCGGCCGTCACCGCGGCGGGTGCGAGCCTCGCGGGCATCGCCGTCGGCGTCGCGCTGGCGATCGCCAAGGTCAACCCCATCGTCAAGGCCGAGGTCGCCACCAGCGGCACGACGAGCGCCGGCGGCTCGATCCGCGTCCGCGCGCTGCACAACCACGACGGCACCAACCCGCGTGGCCTGGGCATCCTCGCGATCTCCATCGCCGCCGCCGCGGGTGCCATCGGCGTCAGCGGTGCCGTCTCGATCGTCGAGGCCAAGGCGACCACCAGCGCCAAGCTCAACGGCAGCGGCACGGTCACCGCCGGCGGCGCCATCGAGGTGTCCGCCAAGTCGGCCAGCAAGGCCAACTCCTTCAACGGCGCCCTGGCCGGCGGCCTTGTCGGCTTCGGTGCCGCCGTGGCGCGTGCCACGGCGCAGGGCACCGTGACGGCCAACCTCGGCGTCTCGGTCACCGCCGCCTCGGTCGACGTCATCGCCGAGGCGCCGGACCAGGTGTCCACGACCGCGATCGCGGGCGCGGGCGGCATCGTGGCCGGCAGCGGCGCGCTGCCCGAGGCCAACAACAAGTCCGCGGTCTCGGCCACGGTCGACCCGAACGTCACGATCAAGACGCTCGTCGCCGTCGCGCAGTCCACCCCGCAGGGCCGCAACCTGCCCGAGTCGGGCAGCGTCGGCTCGCTCTTCTACAAGACCGCGGTGCCGCAGGTGTTCGCCTGGAACAGCGGCTACTCGCAGGCCCACGTCACCGCGGCGGCGTTCCCGGCGACCGGCACCTCGTTCCCGAGCGGCCCCGCGAACAACGACCTCTTCTTCCTGACGGCCAACAACGGTGTCAACAGCGCCGGGTTCTGGCAGTGGACCACCGTCAACGGCTGGACGCGCGTCGGCAGCACCTTCACCTACCTGGAGCTGACCACGACCGTCGGCGCCAACACGCCCGGCCTGTACCGCTGGAACGGCAGCAGCTTCATCCGCCAGAACATCAACCCGGGCTTCTGGCAGTCCAAGCAGTACATCGAGCTCGGCACCGCCCCGACGGTCGTCTCGACGCTGCCCGCCGCGGCCAGCGCCGTCGCCGGCACCAACTACTTCGTCACCGGCTCGGCGACCGAAGGCCTGGGCCTCTACAAGTTCTTCAGCGCCGCGATCGGCTACCTGCGCCTGGCCGACGAAGACGTCTACATGCTGTACGGCGGCTCGATCAAGCACTACAACGGCTCCGGCGTCGCCTCGCCCAGCAGCCTGGTGGCGGTCAGCGTCCCGCTGGTCGGCTCGCTGGCCGGCAGCGGCACCCCGGGCCAGCTGGTGCAGACCCAGGCCGCGGCGACCCTCTACCGCTGGAGCGGCAGCAGCTGGCAGATCGCCTCCGTCGCCCACGGCAACTCGATCCCGACGCTGACCGACACGCCCTACGAGGCCTCGGGCAAGCTGTTCGCACTGGATCAGGCCGACGCGCTCGGCCGGGGCATCGGCGTCTACACGCTCAGCCGCGGCAACGTCACGATCCGGGCCACGGCAGAGCCGACCGCGTTCGCGTTCGCCCTCGGCGTCAGCGCCGGCCTCCTGGCCGTCGGCATCTCCAAGGCCAAGGCGGAGATCCGGCCCGAGGTCGACGTCACGCTCGGCCACAACGTCACGATCAGCGCCGCCAACGTCCGCATCAAGGGCGAGATCGGCAGCAACACCGGCGCGACCTCGATCGCCGTGGCCGCCGTCGGCGCGCTCGTCGGCGTGGGGGCGAGCGAGAGCAACGCCAACGCCTTCGGCCACGTCAACGTGACCGTCGACCACCACGCGGCGCTGAATGCCGAGGACGCGGTCGAGGTCACCGGCGTCGGCACCACCAAGCAGATCGCCAACGCCAGCAACGCCACGGGCGGCCTCGTCGCGCTCGGCAAGGGCGAGGCCTACTCGCGTTCCACGATCCCGATGAACGTCGCGCTCGGCGACAACTCGACCGTGAACGCCGGCCGCCTGTCGATCACCGCGACGGGCGCGGACAGCAACTTCTCGAGCACGATCGCGGGCTCCGGTGGCGTCGTCGCCGGTGCGGCGGTCCGCCCGTACACGGAGACCATCTCCGTGACGAACGCCAGGCTCGGCGCGCACACGACCGTCGACCTGACGCAGCGCGGCACGGGTGCGTTCGCCGTCGGCGCCAACCGCACGATCAACGCCACCACGCAGGTCTACGCGGTCTCGATCGGCCTCCTGTCGGGTGCCGGTGCCGAGGCCGACAACCTGATGACGCTGACGACGAAGGCCCTCGTCGACACCGAGGCCAACGTCACCGCCCGCAGCATCGCGGTCCTGGCGACCAGCAACGCCAAGAAGCCGGACATCCTCGCGATCGACCTCGGGGACCCCGACGGCGACGGCCCGCAGCCGCGCCGGACGCAGTCGCTGGTCGATCACATCAACGCCGACACCGGTGGCCTGGCGAGCGCCGCGGGTGCCGACTCCGACACCACGATCTGGATCTCCACGACGGCCGAGGTGGCCGGTGGCGCCCACCTCACCGTGATCGGCGCGGAGTCCAACAACGAGACCCTCCAGGTCCGCTCGCTCAACAACTTCGACATCCGCGAGCGGATGACGTTCAAGACCTGGGGTGCGATCTCCGGCGCGGTCGCCAAGGGCAGCATCACCACGCCGACGAACGACTCGATCGTCCACATCGGTGGCGCGTTCCTGCGCACCTCCGGCGCGCTCGGCCTGTCGGCCCGTTCCGGCGGCACGGTGATCCTGAACATCGCCGCTGAGACCTTCGGCATCGCCACGGTCGCCAAGGGCACCTCCAGCGTCGTCGTGACACCGCACAACACGGTCAACATCGACGCGAACGCCGACCTGAAGTCCGACGGCGACATGAACGTCAGCGCAGGTCGCGCCGTCAGCTCCGACCAGGCGGGCCTGAACCCGCTGCAGGCCGGCGACGACTGGTACCTGGAGTCCCGCTGGGACGGCGTCGCCGGCTCGCTCATCCCGATCGAGGACGTCCACGCCTACGACTTCTTCATGGTGCGCAACGAGATCCACGTTGCCGCCAACTCGCGCATCGAGGCGGCCCGCCAGGCCAACTTCGCGGCCAACCGCGACACGAACTCCATCGTCATCTCCTTCGCCAAGGTCGTCAGCTGGGCGTCGGCCGGCGGCTCGGCGTCCAACACCGAGGGCCTGAACCAGGCCTACGCGGTCGTCGACCTCAACGGCCAGGTGATCACGGGCGCCAAGCGCAACAAGGAGATCGTGATCACGTGGGCCAACAAGGACGCCGGCCTGCTCCAGGCGACGGTCACCAACAACGGCGTCCCGCAGACGTTGCCGATCCCGTCCGGCACCGGCAACAACGCGCAGGACACGATCGTCAACGGCATCGTGTTCACGGTCCAGATCAAGGAGACCGCGAGCGGGCTCGTCGCGGCCCTGCGCTCGGCGGAGGAGCAGCTGCGCCTCTACGGCAGCAACGAGCTCCTGCGCGCGACGATCCAGGCGCAGATCGACAACATCAAGCAGCAGCTCCGCGACGCAGGCCTCATCGTCGAGGCCTACCCCGGCGACCCGAACCCGCTCTACGTGACGGGCGAGGCGCTGACGGTGACGGTCGGGTCGATCTACGCGCAGCCCGGCGTCATCGACGCCCGTGGCGACGTCCTCCAGGGCGCCGGCTACTTCGATGCGCCGACCGACGTCCGGGTCGCCATCGACAACCAGACCGAGGCGTTCATGGAGCTGCGCGGCATCCAGATCGGACCGGTGGCCGGCGGCGTCTACTTCAACGGCAGCCCGATCTCCGAGATCGTCAACGATCCCGGCACGCCGTGGGATGAGCGCAACGTGGTCATCCACGACCTCAGCCAGGACAACGTCGACATCGACAACAACATCGACCACAAGAACCGCTTCGAGCCGGACCTCAGCGCGGGCGCGGCGAACTTCACCTACGGCCTGGCGACCAGCTCGCTGCCCGCGATCTCGGTGAAGAACACCGGGACCGGGGGAGAGAAGCCCTGCAACCCGCCGGTCTGCAACCCCGCGACGACGGTCACGGTTCCGTGGCCGAGCCTGACCCTGCTGTCCGACGAGGCGGGTGGCGCCGGCGGCATCATCAACGACAACGGCTCGGTCGAGCTCGAGACGAACCCGCTCGGCGATGGCGACATCATCATCAACAACACGGTGCGCGCCGCGACGCTGCGCATCGTCGCCGGCGGCGACTTCGTCCAGGACGTCGACGTGGCGTTCGCCAACGGCGGCAACCCCGAGGAGCAGATCGGCAACTCGACGCGCGGCACCTACGGCGACGAGTCCGGCGCGACGCGGCCGAACATGGCCCCGGCCTGCAGCAGCGGCCTGACCTGGACCAACAACAACACGGTCGCGACCTGCTCCGACAGCGCAGGCACCAACACCAACAGCCAGTTCACGAACTCCTACACCGTCGCCCCGCGCGAGCCGGTGACGATCGCCGGCGGCCGCATCCACATCTCGGCGCCGCTGATCAACATCAACGGCGTCATGCAGAGCGGTCGGGACCACTTCGTCCTGAACCTCGATGGCGCGGCGATGTCCGAGGCCAGCGCGTTCCCGTCCAACAGCGGTGTGCAGGAGCTGCCGCAGACCACCAAGCGCAACCCCGGCTTCCAGGTCCTCTACGACACGTCCGGCGGCGGCAGGTTCATCGTCGGCAAGGTCGCCGCGCGCGGCGGCTACGTCGAGCTGTTCGGCAAGGTCGTCAGCAGCGGCGACGGCGAGATCCGCGTGCTCGGCGGCTACCCCGACGTCCAGGTCAGCAACACCACCGGTCACGAGGTCGTGCTGCGCGGCGTCGACCTGGCCCAGCCCGGCCGCGGGACGCTGCTCATCGCCGACTTCGCGAAGGGCGCGCCCAGCCGCGACCTCGACGGCAACGGCTCCAACGACACGAGCTACGCGACGAACAACGCGCCGTCGCAGGACGACCCGTTCGTCACGGTCTACCAGTACGGCACCAACGGCGTCCGCGTCTCCACCGACAACGGCCACGGCGGCACCTCGACGGTGCTGTCCTCGCAGACCGTCACGCGCGACATCCGCGACTACAACACCCTGACCGATGGCGTCACCGACGGCTCGCCGCGCACCATCACGACCTTCGCCACGCCGGACTACCTGCCCGACGCCAGCTACCGCTACGGCTGGATCGCCAAGGTCACGCTGAACCGCATCGCGCGCTGGCACGACGAGTACGACACGTGGTTCGGCTTCATCGACGCGAGCTTCGAGCACACCCGCGCGCCGGACCGCATCGAGGTCATCGGACAGCCGACGATCGTCCAGCCGGGCGGCCAGTTCTACTACTCGGCGACCGGCGACACGTCGGACGGCAAGATCGAGCAGGACATCAACGCGGACTACACCTACCGCTTCCAGTCGATCCTGACCGGCGTCGGCCCGGTGGTCACCGAGTTCGAGGATCACCCCTGCGTGGTCCACTTCATCGGCTGCATCAAGCGCAAGCACATCTTCGACACGATGCAGACGCGGAGCTTCGACGAGTACCGCACCCATACGCTCAACGCGCACCGTCCGATCCGCGTCACGTTCCTGGGCAAGCCCGAGGGCGAGGTCACGGTCAACTCCAACGGCAGCGTCACCGTCGACGGCTCGATCACCAACCCGAGCGGCACGCTGACGGTCAACACCACCGGCGCGTTCACGCTCTCCGGTGACGGCCAGATCGCGGCGCGCAACCTCTCGATCACGGCCGCTGCCGGCGTCGGCTCCGAGGCGCGGCCGCTGCCCGTCCGCATCACCTCGTCGGAGGCCACCTACACCTCGGCGAGCGGGGTCCGCGAGCTGAACACCCCGCCGTACAAGTACCGCACCGAGACGGGCGGCACGCAGAGCATGAAGTGGGGCGACACGGTGCGCGTGGCCGACGGCTACGGCAGCGGTGGCACGGGCGGCCGCGTCTACGCCTACAAGGGCCTGCAGGGTGCCTCCATCAACCTCGGCGCCGCCGACTACCGGATCTCGACGCAGTGGGCCGAGACCACCGACGTCACCCGCGACATCGTCAAGGTCGGCAGCGCGCTGTACCAGTTCATCGGCGCCGCGGCCTCGGTGAACCTGGGCACGACCAACTACTTCAACGGCCTGCTGTGGGCGCCGATCACCAAGCGCCCGAGCCTGTCGGCCGTCACGTCGCACGGCGGCATCTACATCGACAACGGCACGGACTCGCTGCCGATCGCCCACGTCGAGGCCGAGGACGGCTCGCCGGTCGTCCTGACCTCCGAGGGCGACATCAAGGTGGCCGAGAACGGCAGCGGCGGCGACCTGGCCGGCGATGTCTGGGGCGGCAAGCTGACGCTGATCGCCGGTGGCAAGGTCGCCAACAGCGACGGGACCTCGCCCAACTCCGGCGTGGTCGGCGAGATGGGCCACCCGCTGAACATCGACTCGGGCTACAAGAAGGGCGGGCGCCTGACGCCGGCCGGCCGCGACGAGGCCTACGTCAACATCCGTGCCCGTGGCGACGTCGCCATCAACGAGCTCGACGGCGATCTCTGGCTCGACACGCTGCTGGCCAGCAACGGCGACGCCTGGGTCAAGGTCTCCAACGGTCGCCTGCTCGACGCCAACACCAACGAGCAGCGCGACGAGCGCACCTACAACGAGCTGAAGGGCGGCCTCTGGAAGTCCCTCGCGCTCGTCGGCGCCGACGCCGACGCCAAGCTGCAGGCCCAGAAGGACGCGTTCGCCCGCGCCCAGGTCGGCGAGTACTCCACCTACTGGCAGTGGCGCCAGCGCCAGTTGGACAGCACCACGGGTGCCCCGGTCTCGGCCGCGACCTTCTGCGCGACGTGCTCGATCCCGCTGACCGCGGAGGAGTTCACCTACTACACCGACTACTACACCGGCCTGGGCATGAACGCCCAGCAGCGCAGCGACGCCCTCGCGACGCTGGCCACCGCCCGCACGATCCAGTACCGCGCCCTCAACGCGCAGTGGAACGCGTACTTCACGCGCATCGGCGGGACGATGCCCTCGCCGGACGCCGCCACCGCCGCCAACCCGGCCGCGCTCGCCACGTTCGTCTCCAACGTCGTCAACGCGTTCACCTACGTGCTGTCCGACGACGAGGTCAACCACTTCAACGGCAGCTTCAAGAAGTGGACCGAGGCCGAGCTGCTGAACCTGTCCAGCGCGGGCCTGCTGAAGTCGACGACCGACACGACGGCGACCAACGAGGACGCGAACATCATCGCCAACCACGTTGAGCTGCTCGTCAGCGGCGATCCGAACGCCGGCAAGGGGTCCGTGGGCCGTGCCGTCGGGCAGACGATCATCAACCTCAACGGCAACCCGCTCAACGACGACGAGAACGTCGCCCTCGGCGCTGCCGAGCGTCCTGACGTGACCTTCGTCGGCGGCACCCTCGTCCACGCGATCGTCGACTTCAACGGGACCAACCGGACCATCGCCCGCGCCGACGGTGGCACCTGGAGCGCCCTGGCCCTGCTGGCCGGCGACCGGATCCGCGTCGACGGCATCACCGACAGCTCGCCGATCGGCCAGGCCTTCTACACGGTCCAGAGCGTCACCTCCACGACGATCACCGTCACGGCGGCCAGCCCGCTGATCGCCACCGAGCTCGGCGCCTCCGTGAACGTCGTCGCCCTGCCGGCGCTGGACCCGGCGCAGCCGCTCACGGTCTCCTTCAACGCCGCGGCGAAGACGATCACCCGCACCGACGGCGGGTCCTGGAGCTACATCCAGGCGGGCCAGACCATCAAGGTCTTCGGCGTCACCCCGAACGCCAGCACGGCGCTGACCTACTACACGGTCGCCAACGTCAACAACAGCGTCCTGACGCTGTCGGCGGGCGACACGCTGGTCACCCAGACGAACATCCCGAACATCACGGTCCGCCCGATCGTGCTCAACCCGACCTTCGAGCAGACGGGCGCCGCGACGGTCAACGTGACCGTGGCCGACAACGGCTACGACACGCTCGGCCGCGTCGGCGACACGATCACCCGCTACGACGGCGGCAGCTGGATCAACCAGGGCTTCAAGAAGGGCGACCTGATCCGGATCACGTCGGGCCCGAACGCCACCGACGCCTTCTCCAGCTTCACGATCGCCGAGCTCACCGACTCCGTGATCACGCTCTCCTCGCGCGACATCCTCGAGGCGCAGGGCACGGTCACGCCGTCCGTCACGACCGTGCCGCTGGCGCTGCTCGTCGGCCGCCGTCCCGCCACGCGCCAGCTGGTCATCGACCAGAGCGACGACCTCGACGTCATCGCCTACCAGCGCCTGGACATCACGGCGACCGGCAACGTCCTGATCGGCGCCGGCATCGTGCCCGGGACCACGAGCTCCGTGTCACTGCCGCTCGGCGTCATCCAGACGCCCGGCAAGGCGACCCTGAAGACCGACGCGTCGATCTACAGCGTCACGCAGGCCACGGCGCCGGGCACGTCCTGCCACACCCCGTGGCAGCTGGGCGACGTCCAGATCTGCACCGGCAACCTCACCCTCGAGGCCGCGCACGGCACCATCGGGTCGAAGGAGCATCCGCTCTTCATCGACATGAAGGACACCCCGGTGACCAACGGCAACGAGCCGACGTTCACCGCACGCGCCGAGGGTGACATCTACGTCTACAACCGCAACTCCGCGGGCACCGCCGGCAACCTCTACATCGAGACGGTCTTCTCCTCGGCGGGCAAGCTGCACCTCGAGTCCGACAAGGGCATCTTCGACGGCCTCGACAGCGACTTCGCCAAGCTGAAGGCCAACCACATCGAGCTGGTCGCGGGCCGCGACGCCGCGCACCAGGGCAACACGCCCACCGTCGGCGCGGTCGTCGGCGAGGCGGGCAACCCGCTGGAGACCGACTCCGGCGACCCCGGCACCACCGACCCGGGCGACCTGACGGTCTGGGCCGACGACTCGATCTGGGTCACCGAGACCGAGGGCCCGCTCACGACCCGCCTGATCCAGTCCGTCGCCGGTGATGCCGCGGTCCAGGCTCCGTCGATCGTCGATGGCGTCGACGCACCGCAGAACCTGGCGCACCTGTTCGACGGCACCGCTGCCGTGGCCCCCGGCATCGACATCTCCGCGCACAACATCTGGCTGAAGACCGACTTCGGCAAGATCGGCACGGCCGCGGACAACCTCGACATCGACAGCGACGTCCGCCAGCCCGGCGACACGCGCCCGACCGGCACGCTGACCTCGCTCAGCAACGGCGACAACACCTACATCATCGAGCAGGTCGGCGACCTGACCCTGAACACCGTCAACGCCACGGGCGTCGGCAAGTACGTGTTCCTGACGGTGCCCACCGGCGGCATCTTCAACGGCGCCGCTCCGGGCCAGTACAACGTCTCCTCCGGCAAGGTCTGGCTGCTCGCGAACAAGCAGATCGGCGAGTCCAACAACTGGCTCACCACCGAGACCGGCCTCATCCAGGGCCGCTCGACGACCTCCTACGTCTACATCCGCAACGACGGGCCGGTCGAGATCGGCTGCGTCAGCGAGGGCGCGCCGTGCGATCCGGACGGCTTCAACGCCCCGATCGGCGTGTTCTTCACCGCCGGCGGCGCGGGCCAGAGCGGCATCTCGCTCACCAAGAACATCACCGCGACGTCCGGGCCGGTCGAGCTCACCACGAACGACACCACCGGCGGCAACTCGATCGACATCGCCGCGGACAAGGTCATCGTCTCCGGCAGCAACGTCACGGTCACCGCCGGCGACAACGTCACGTTCAACCCGGGCAGCGCGGTCATCGCGACCGGCCCGATCACGGTCAACGGCGGCGTCGGCAGCACCGATCCGGTGCCGGCCGACGTCACGATCACCAACTCCAAGCTGCAGTCCAACTCGTCGATCTCGGTGACGACGACCGGCGACATCCTGGTCACGCAGGACAGCGAGATCAACGGCGTCCTGAACGTCGCGTTCACCGCGCTGCGCAACATCACGGTCTTCGACCCGACGACGATCACGTCGAGCACCGGCAGCGTGTCGTTCGACGCCGGCATCGACCTGCGCATCGACCTCGACGTCGACGTCACCGCCTTCGTGGACATCACCGCGACGGCCGGTGACGACGTGATCATCCGCGACGACGTCACGATGTCCGCGGGCCGCGACGTCAAGATCAAGGCGACCAACGGCAACGCCTGGATCGCCGAGGCGAACACGGTCGTCACGATCCAGGCGGGCCGCAACGTCCGCATCGAGGCCGGCCACGACCTGCGGCTGTGGGACAACGGCACCGTCCGCTCGACGAGCTCGACCGGGACGATCACGTTCACCGGCGACCTCACCGACACCGTGCCCGACGTGGGCGTGGGCACCGTCATCCTCATCGAGGGCTGGCTGCAGGCCGACCTGATCGAGGTCTACGGCGGCGCCGACGCGGACACCATCACCTACACGCCCAACACGCTCATCGGCCACACCCAGATCTGGGGCGGCAACGGCACCGACGACATCCTCATCGACCGCCTGCCGACCGTGGACTACGCGGAGAAGTTCCGCGCGGGCAGCGGGCCGTCCACGCTGATCAACGGCACCGAGGCCGTGCGCCAGCGCGACATGGTCGATGTCGATGGCCAGGCCCTGCAGGACCACGTCACGGTCAACCTGACCGGTGCGAACACCGACTACATCGTCCGCGTCCACGACTCGGGCGCGCCCGGTGACGGCGGCGACGTCCTGACGATCAACGGCACCGACGGCGATGACACCTACCTGCTGCGCTCCAACTACGACGCGCCCGGCTCGCCGGCCTTCGTCGCGCGCCTGACGCCGACCGGCGCCAACGCCTACGCCGACCGCTACGAGCGCGTCAACTACGACCGCACGATCAACGTCCTGCGGGTCAACGGCGGCCTCGGCAACGACCACTTCTTCAGCGACGACACCAGCGCCATCGCCACGCTCGACGGCGGCGCCGGCGACGACACCTTCCAGTTCGGCCAGCTGTTCGGCGCCCCGCGCGTGTCCGTCACGACGAGCTGGACGGCCAACCAGAACGGCACCGGCCCGATCGGCCTGAGCACGCCGGGCACCGTCGCACCGGGTGACGAGGTCGCGACGCTGAAGACCACGCGCGGGTTCCTGACGCGCGGCATCAGCTTCCCGGCGACCGTCTACGGCGGCGACGGCCAGGACTCCTTCGTCGTCTACTCCAACAAGGCGCTGCTGAAGCTCTTCGGCGAGGACGGCAACGACGAGTTCCTGATCCGGGCCTTCATCGTGCTGCCCGACACGCTCACGCAGGGCGGCCCCGCCAGCGATGACATCGTCCTGGGCGGCGGCGCCGGCGACGACCACGTCGAGTACAACATCAACGCGCCGGTCGCGATCGACGGCGGCGAGGGCGTCGACACCGTGGTGGTCGTCGGCACCGAGGCGGCCGACAACTTCGTCATCACCGCCGACGGCGTGTTCGGCGCGGGCCTGGCCATCGAGTACGTCGGCGTCGAGCGCCTGGACGTCGACGGCATGGAGGGCGACGACCACTTCTTCGTCCTCTCGACGAACTCCAAGGTCATCACGACGGTGATCGGTGGCGCCGGCAGCGACACGATCGACGTCGGCGGCGACGTGACCAAGCCGATCATCGGCCAGTCGGTCGAGGGCACCAGCGCCACGATCAACCACAGCGTCTCCAGCACCGATCCGACCTTCAACGGCATCTTCGCGCCGGGCATCCG
Source organism: uncultured Conexibacter sp. (assembly GCA_964443695.1). Lineage (GTDB taxonomy): Bacteria > Actinomycetota > Thermoleophilia > Solirubrobacterales > Solirubrobacteraceae > Paraconexibacter. Next base: position 31,726 of record CAYUDT010000006.1, read on the forward strand.
CCTGAACGTCGCCAACGCCGCGACCGGCGTCGCGCAGATCACCCAGAGCGGCGGCGACACGATCGTGGCCGAGGACGGCGGCTCGCAGGCCTTCGACTCCTACACCATCCAGCTGGTGGCGACCCCGTCGACGCCGACGGTGGCGTACATGACGGTCTCGGCCACGCTGGCCTCCTCGAAGTTCCTCAACCTGGGCGCCGGCTCGGTGGAGGTCTCCACGGACGGCCTCATCTGGCACGACGCGCTGGTGCTGACGTTCGACACGAGCGACAGCGGCGCCAACGCCTGGGGCCGCCTGGTCACGATCTTCGTCCGCGCGGTCTCCGACATCGTCGCCGAGGGCGAGCAGACGATCGTCATCAGCCACTCGCTGCAGAGCACCAACGCGCAGTACGACCGTGTCAACATCGCCAACGTCGAGGCCCGCGTCCTGGACGACGACAAGGCCGATGTCGCCATCCGCCAGACCGGCACCGACACGCGCGTGGTCGAGAACGGCGCCTCCGACACCTACACGGTGCAGCTGACCCACGCGCCGTCCGCTGGTGAGCACGTCACGGTCACCCTGATCAGCGACTTCGCCCAGCTCGCCGTCTCGGCAGACAACCCGGCGCAGGCGTCCCGCTTCAACGCGACCGCGCACACCATCACCTTCGACGAGACCAACTGGAGCACGCCGTTCGTCGTCCGTGTCACCGCCGTCGACGACACGACGCTCGAGAACCGGATGTTCCGGACGATCTTCCACCAGGTCTCCAGCGACACGGTGGGCGGCCTGTACGCCGGCATCACCGGCATGCGCGAGGTCGAGGCCGACGTCCGCGACAACGACACCGGCGGCGTCATCGTCACCGAGTCCGACGGGCGCACGCTCGTGGCCGCCGGCCTGCCCGACACCTACACGCTGGCGTTGACCAAGGCGCCCGCGGCGGGCACGACCGTCCGGATCTCGCTGTACAGCGACGGCAAGACGCTGCTGACGTCCAGCGACGCCCGCTACGGCGCCGCCGCCGGCACGATCCCGCCGTACGTCGAGTTCAACAGCACCAACTGGAACCTCCCGGTCACGGTCACCGTGTCGGTCAACCCGGCGTACGTCGATCCGTCGACGGGCGACCCGCAGGCCGACCAGCCGCAGCAGTTCTTCCCGGCGCAGCCGCACGTCGCCGCCGAGCTGTACGGCCCGCTGGTGGTCGAGGGCGGCAAGATCAAGGACCGGCCGCTCACCAACGGCGTCAAGCTGCCGACGGAGACGGACATCCCGCTGCCGCTGGTGATCATCGACACCAACGAGACGCTCCAGACCGACACGCTGAACGTCTTCAACGACGGCTCCGTCGCCCACGACATCGGTGCCCTCGGCCTCATCTCCGCCATGCAGGCCTACGCGCTGGCGCCGATCTACGGCGTCACCGTCGGCAGCGTGTCGCAGCCGGAGACGTTCGGCCAGATCTCGGGCCTGGGCATGGGCGGTCCGCGGAGCTTCGACTTCGGCCCGCCCGGCCTGCCTGACATCCGCACCTTCGAGGCGGGCATCAGCTACCACGACATCGAGGTCGTGGACGTCATGCTCGGCCAGGGCAACGACACCTTCACGGTCCGCGACACCACCCCCGGCTCGATCACGGTCATCCAGGGTGGCGGCAACACGCCCGTCAACGGCGTCCCCGGCGGCGACACCATCACGGTCCTCGGTGGCGGCGGCGCGAGCAGCCCGCTCATCGTCTTCGGCGACACCAGCCAGGACGGCCACTTCTACGACTCCGTCACGGCGGCGATCAACGGTCACGCCCGTGAGTTCCAGTACGCCGGCAACGACGTCATCGACGCGCACCTGAGCACCAAGTCGCTGGCCATCTACGGCGGCGCGGGCGCCGACACGATCTACGGCAGCCAGGCCGGCGACCACCTCGCCGGCGGCAGCGGCAACGATGCGATCTTCGGCCAGGGCGGCGACGACAACATCTACGGCGATGACGGCTTCAACCTGGACCTGAGCAAGCGCCTGTCGCTGTCGACCCAGATCCTGCTGGAGATCTCCACGCCGAGCGCGACCGACAACAACGCGCGGACCGGCCACTTCCAGACCGCCGACACGCTCGTGGCGGGCAACGACGCCCTGCACGGGGAGGGTGGCGACGACATCGTCATCGGTGACACCGGCCACATCACGCAGACGGGTCCGACGAACCGCATCCTGACGACGGGCGCGGTCACCGACGTCCGCACCGACCGGCCGACCAACGGCGGCAACGACGTCATCACCGGCGACGCGGGCGAGGACCTCATCCTCGGCGGCTCCGGCAGCGACGTCATCAGCGCCGGCGACGCCAACGACGTCGTCCTCGGCGACAACGGCGCCCTGACGCTCGTGCCGACGCTGACCGGACGCATCGTCCAGGGCATCACGACCATCGACGTCAACCACGGCGCCGGCGACGTCATCACCGGCAACGACGGCCAGGACATCCTGGTCGGCGGCAGCGCGGGCGACATCATCGACGCCAACGCGGGCGACGACCTCGTCTTCGGCGACCAGGTCACCATGGTCAAGCGCGACGGTGACTTCTCCAGCTACCGCTACCAGCAGCTGCTCTCCGCGCTCCTGTACGCGCGTCCCGACGTGGCCGGCTCCCCGAACGTCGACTCGGGCCTGCTGCTGACCGACAACCTCGCCCGGACCTTCCGCAACAGCGACGGCTCGCAGCCCTACTGGGCCCAGTTCCTGGTGACCGAGCTGCTGCACACGGCGTCGATCCAGAACGGCACCAGCGCGCTCGCCGGCCCGAACAGCTTCGGCAACGACTACATCGCGGGCGGCGCGGGCAACGACCAGATCTTCGGTCAGCTCGGCGACGACGTCATCCAGGGCGACGGCTCCATCGCCTCGGCGCTGCTCGGCGCCCCGGTCGGCGCGTTCCGCACCCCGGCCGGCCCGACCGACCCGCTCGGCCCGCTCACCGTCCGCCCGTCCTTCGAGGCCGCGACCGACGGCGAGGACTACATCGAGGGCGGCGGCGGCGACGACGTCATCTTCGGCGGCCTGGGCCAGGACGACATCGTCGGCGGCAGCTCCAGCTTCTTCACGCTCGTGACCAAGGAGCAGCGTCCCGACGGCGCCGACATCATCTTCGGCGGCGCCGGCACCGAGATCCTGCGCGACCAGTACGCGACCCTCGGCCTGGCGCACGACGCGGACACGATCGTCGGCGACAACGGCAACATCGTGCGGATCCGCAAGGCCAACGGGGACACGGCGTCCTTCAACTACGACATCAGCGGCAGCGCGGCGGCGGGCTACGGCCCGGAGCGGATCGTCGTGCGCGGCGTCACGCTGCTCGACTACACGCCCGGCGGCCCCGACTACAAGCCGTCGCTCTTCGCGAACACGCTGCCCGGCGCCGGCTGCGGCTACGACCGTGGCTCCGGCGACGAGGTCCACGGCGAGTCCGGCAACGACACCGTCTACGGCGGCTGCGGCAACGACGCCATCTACGGCGACGCGGGCGACGACGACCTGATCGGCGGCTGGGGCAACGACTGGATCTCCGGCGGCACCGGCTCGGACGGCATCCTCGGCGACGACGGCCGCATCTACACCAGCCGCAACAGCAGCACCTACGGTGAGCCGCTCTACGGCGTCGCGCCGATCGCCGCGAGCGACCTGGACGCCAAGATCTCCGCGCAGCTCGGCGCGCAGGTCTCGGTCATCAACGTCAGTGGCGCGCTGAAGAAGGCCGTCGACCTGACGCCCTTCGGCCTGGATCCGAACGCCGCGACCACCGCGCCGAAGGACGTCAACTTCGACCCGATCTACGCGGACGACATCATCTACGGCGGCCTGGGCGACGACTTCCTGCACGGTGGCGCCGGCGACGACGCGATCTCCGGTGCTGAGGCCCTGTCAGAGTCCTACGGCCAGCGCTACAGCTCGACGGGCGCCCTGCTGGGCACCGTGCGCAGCGACTTCACGCGGCCCTACAACCGCGGCGACGCCCTGCACTTCGGCCCGGACTACGACGCCTGGGATCCGGGCATCGTCCTGACGACCAACGCGAGCGGCACCGGCCTGACCGGCAACTCGCTGCTGACCGACCAGACCGGCATGAAGCCGCTGATGGGCGAGTTCGCGCTCTACGACGAGTACGACCCGCGCCGTCGCATCCAGCTCGGCACCGACGGCCGCGCCACCAAGAACAACACGGGCGGCCAGTTCCTCCTGAACTTCGACGCCGCCGACCCGGCCGCGCCGACGATCACCGACGTGAAGCCGAACGGCCCGAACTGGGGCACGGCCCGCAGCGACGGCGACGACGTCATCTTCGGCGACCTCGGCAACGACTGGCTGGTCGGTGGCACGGGCCGCGACTCCCTGTGGGGTGGCTTCGGCAACGACCTGCTCAACGCCGACGACGACCTGTCCACCAACACGGGCCTCAACGACCGTCCCGACACGCACCCGTCCTACGAGGACATGGCGTTCGGCGGCGCCGGCCTGGACGTCCTCATCGCCAACACCGGTGGCGACCGCCTGATCGACTGGGAAGGCGACTTCAACACCTTCATCGTGCCCTTCAGCTGGTACTCGCTGCCGACGATCAGCCGCTGGTACCTGCCCGAGCTGGACGACCTGGCCTACCGCCTGTCCGGCTACCAGCTCGACAGCCTCTCCAGCAACGGCTGCGTCCACCGCGTGCCGATCCAGCTGACCTCCGGGGCCTGCCGCAACCTGACGCTCGAGGAGTACCTGACGCAGCTGTCCCGCTCGCAGGGCGCCGACCCGACCCGCGCGGCCGACACGGGCACCGCGACGGGCTCGCAGGCCGCCCGAAACGGCGAGCCGCGCGGCGAGCTCGGCCTGGTCACCCCGCGCGACCGCGACTACTGGCGCTCGCAGGAGGGCATCCCGTCCGACCCGCCCGGCTTCATCCCGTTCCAGCGTCGCGACGTCGCCTACAGCGCCCAGTACGAGAACGGCACCACGCTGCCCTTCACCACCATCGAGGACGGGTTCTTCGGCGGCGGCAACATCCTCGACCTGGCCTTTGGTTACGACGGCACGACCCAGAACCTCGGCATCCTGCAGTACGCGATCGGTGGCGCCGCTCACAACGCGGTCATCAAGCTGCCGCTGGCCACGCTGACCCTCGACGTCACGAAGATCACCTTTGCCGCCGGCACGGTCACCACGGTGCTGTCCTTCGGCGCGCCGACCGGCAGCACGCTCCCGGGCCTCATCCAGTTCTCGGCGATGATCGCCAACCTGGCCGGCCTGATCTTCGACTCCGAGAACACGCTGTCCGACGCGCTGGCGCACACGCTCAGCGGCACCACCGGCGTCACCGCGGGCATGCTGCTCAACAGCGCGGTGTCCTCGGTCGTCAACGCGGCGCTGGTCACCACGAACAACACGACCCCGTCGCTGGGCCTCAACGCGCTGACCAACTCCGCCGCGGGCCAGCTGCTCGGCGCGGTGGGTCAGCTCGGGGTGTCCGTCGATGGCGCCACCGAGCCCACCGTCGGCCAGATCCCGACGCTGCTGGCTCCGCAGGTCACGAGCATCGACGGCCAGCTGCTCAACCTCGAGCGCACGATCGCACCGTCCGTCCAGCAGCTGACGACCGCCGCCGCGGGTGCCGCCACGCCGCTGATCGCCGCGCTGGCGATCGCCGGCGGCCCGTTCGGCACGGTCAACGACACGCTGACGCCGCCGGCCAACACGGTCGCCGCGCTGCTGGCGCAGCTGACCGGCACCGGGCAGACGACGCTGAACGGCGTCACCGGCCCGATCTCCTCGCTCGTCGGTGACTCGACCGACCCGGTCGGCACGTCGCTTGCCGGCGTCACGCAGTCGATCGCCGATGCGCTGTCCGGCACGGTCCCGCCGCTCGGCAACCTGCCCACGCTGCCCGGCCTGCCCGGTGGCGGCGGTGGCGTCCCGACGCTGCCGCCGATCGACCCGGGCACGCTGCCGCCGGTCTCCACGCTGCCCACGCTGGTGCTGACCGACCCGCTCGGCTTCGTGGCCGCCACGACCACTCCGTTCCTGGGCGGCACGCCGGTGACGGTCACCTCCAGCAACCCGGCCAACGCGACGATCACCGTCGACGGCATCGGTCACTGGACCATCAACCTCCCGGTCCTGACCACGCTGAACGACGCCATCTCGCGCGCCGCCGCGGCGACCCAGGCCGGCCTGCAGTCGATCGTCAACTCCAACCCGCTGACGCTGACGCAGAACTCGCCGACGAGCTACACGGTCACGGTGAAGGACGGCGGCCACATCACGATCGACGCCCAGCTGCTGACGCAGGCGCAGCTGGCGATCGCGAACACCGCCGCGGCGACCACGGCCGCCATGAACAGCGGCACCTCAGCCGTCCAGGCCGGCCTCAACAACCTGGTGAACAACAGCCCGGTCGGCGTGACGCGGACCGGTCCGTCGAGCATCACGGTCAACATCGACGGCGCCGGCCACCTCACCGTCAGCGCCGTGGCGCTGACGCAGCCGCAGAACCTCATCACCGCGACGGTCAGCGCCCTGAACAGCGCCGTGGCCAGCGTGATCAGCTCGATCCGGACCCGCTGGAACCTGATCACGGCGATCATCCCGATCAAGATCAACCAGACCTCGCCGAGCACCTTCAGCGGCACGATCAACGGCCTGGCCAACATCGTCCTCAGCCTGCCGTTGATCCCGATGCTCGGCGGACTGCTCTAGACGAGCCGGGGTTGGCGGTGATGCCGGGCCGGCGGTGATGCCGCGGGGGCGCGGCCGCCTGCGCCGGCGGCGTTCTGGCGGCCCGTGTCGGTTTGCGTTCACCCCCTGAACCGAAACCGACACGCTCTTGGGCTCGCGCGTCGGCCTGTGCCCGTTTGCGTTCGGCAGGTGAACGCAAACCGACACGCTTGCTCCGCAGACCGGTGGTGGCTGGGGGTAGAGCTGTAACGGCGAGGCGCGCGACCGTTGGGGCGTGACGCCGTGGAGCCGTGCACTTGAGGTGGCAGGACCGCAGGGCGGGGCCATCGACACCGGTCAGCTGAAGGCCTGCGGGTTCTCCGCCAGCGCGATCACGCGCCACATCGGCGGCGAACATCTGCATCCGCGCCACGAAGGCGTCTTCGCCGTCGGACGTCCCGAACTGTCGCCCTACGGCGAGATGTGGGCCGCATTCCTGGCGACCAACGGCCGGGGCGCAGTGTCAGAGCGCTGCGCGCTGGCGGTTGCCGGCGCTGGACCATGGCCGAAGGAGGCACAGGTCGTCGTCCGGACCGGAGGTCTCAAGCTGCAGAGCGCGTCCGTACGCCGAACACGACTGCTGCCCGAGTCCGACCTCTGGCGTGATCGCAACGGCCTCGTCGTCTGCCGTTGGCCTCGTGCGATCGTCGACATGGGGGCGACGTCATCCGTCCTTGAGATCCAGAGCGCGCTGGACGGCCTGGAGCAGGCCGAGTTGCTCAACGTCGAGGTGCTGCAGCACGCGCTGGGCGCCCACCCGCGTCCGGGGCGGGCGAAGGTGGTCCATGCGCTGGATCCGTTTCTGACCTTGGCTGAGGAGGAGTACCGAAGCCTGCTCGAACGCTTCGCGGCGCGGTTGCTGCGCACGGCGGGGCTGCGCGGGTTCGTCATGAACCAGGCGATGCGGGTGTCCGGCCGTGACGTCGTCATCGACTTCTGGTTCGGCGACGCGCGGCTCGCTGTCGAGGTCGACGGCCGCGCCACACACGACCGGGCACGGCAGTTCCAGAGCGACCGCGACCGTGACCGGGCGCTGCTGCTGGGAGGCATCCGCACCGCGCGCTTCACCTGGCAGGACGTCATGCACCGGCCGGCGATGGTCATCGCGCAGATCAGCGCGCTCCTCGCCGCCTGAGGCGTGTCGGTTCGGGTTCGCGGGGTGAACGCAGATCGACACGGGCCGGTGGGCCGGCGGGTGCGTGTCGGTTCGGGTTCGGGGGGTGGACGCAGATCGACACGGGCCGGTGGGCCGGCGGGTGCGTGTCGGTTTGGGTTCGGGGGGTGGACGCAGATCGACACGGGCCGGTGGGCGGCGGGTGCGTGTCGGTTTGGGTTCGGGGGGTGAACGCAGGTCGACACGCCGGGTGGCGGGGGCGGCTTCAGCTGTCGAGTACGCGGATGATCTTGGCGCGCTCGAGGCGGACGTCGGCGGCTGCGCGGTCGATGGCGGCGACGCGGTCCTTGTAGGCCTTGAGGGCCCCGGTCGCCCAGGCGGCCTGCTCGGGATGGGGGTCACCGCCCCGGGAGAACTCGTCGAGGAGGCGCTCGATCGCGGGCTTGTCCTGCTTGGCGATCGCTTTGACCAGGCGGTTGCTGAGCGTCCGCGTGTGGATCAGCACGCGGAGCTGCGTCTTCTTGACCGGCTCCAACGCGGCGGGAGCGCGGAGCGCGGCGAGGCTCTGGTGGATCGCGAAGACGCGGGTGCCGTAGGTCTTGAGCGCGCGGCTCTGCCCCTTCAGGCCCTTGGCCTTCTTGAGGTCCTTGCGCAGCTGGTTCTTCGCCTTGGGCAGGCGGGCGATCGTCGTCTGGGCCCGAGGGAGGAAGTGCGCGAGCTCGCGGGTCTCGCCGGCCATGAGGACGTTGAGGTCGAACGCGCGCAGGACGTCGGCCTGCAGCCGGCGCGCACGGGCCGGCGGGTGCAGCGCCGCGATCTGACCGCGGATGTCGTTGATGACGAGCTCGGCCTGGCGGAGCTTCTGCTCGGCCTCGGCGCCCTTGAGCTTGCCGGCGGAGAACTGCCGGTAGGCGTTGTTGGCGGCCTGGATCTCAGACGCACGGTTCTCCTGCACCCGGTCCAACGACTTGAAGTACGCCTCGACGCGGTCGCGCTCGGACGTGCCCCCACCGCACCCGGCGAGCAAGATGGCCCAGCCGGCCGCGGTGGCCCCAACCGCCCGTCGCATCGCGCTAGGACCGCTTGATCAGGTCGACGTGCGAGACGCTGCCGTCGCGGTGACGGAACTCGAGCTTGACGAGGCCCACGCCCGGGGCGTACCAGGACCTCCGCACGCCCGAGCCGTACGGGAAACCCGGCTGGGTCAGCTTCGTCTCCACCAGCGTCGCCAGGAACAGGCCGACGCGGGTGCGCACCGGACGGAGGCCGATGACCTTCGAGACGCCGGTGACGCCGTAGACCGCGCGGTCCTTGCTGCCCCGCTGCACCATCCACTTGTCACCCTTCTTCGGGTAAGCCGTCACGACCGGGTTGAACCCGAACGTCGCCAGATCCAGCGGGGTGAAGAAGTGGTTGCGCATCGTGGCGATCGCGCCGCGCGGACCGAGCTTGGGGAAGCGCGCCGTCGTCGCGGCGCTCGTCTGGGTCGTCAGTCCGAAGACGCCGGAGCGGCCGGTGTTGAAGACGTAGCTGCCGCGCACCCGGATCGGGCCCGAGACGTCCTGGACGTCCACGCGGGCGCTGGCGTTGACGACCGAGCCGACCGTGAAGAGCTGGATCGACGGGACCTTGAGCCACCTGCTGTTGGTGTAGCGGTAGCGCAGGCGCTGGTTGACCGTCAGCGGGAACAGCGCCTTGTCCGACGGCGGGTCCTTGGCGACGAGGTTGGTCGCCTGGAGCTCGCTCGAGGAGACCTGGCCGCCCGCGTGGCGGATCGTGATCTTGGCCGGGCCGACGCCGTAGACCCACCAGACGGTGCGCAGACCGCTGCCGAACGGGTCACCGAGCGCGCCGGCCTGCGTGATGTCGGACTGGACCTTCGCCGCGAAAACACCCTTCGGGAACGCCGGCACGACGATGCGCTCGACGCCGAGGTACCGGTTGTTGGAGTTGACGTCGTTGCCCTGGCCACCAACCGACGACCAGGTGATGCCGCGGACGAGCGGCTCCTGGATGACGGGCGACCGCGTGCCCCAGATCAGCTGGTAGTGGGCGCCGGCAATGCTGTTGCCGCACTGCGAGGCCGACGCGCACAGGACCGGGAACGCGGGCGGGGGAGGCGTGCTCTGCCAGTTGGTGTTGACCAGACCGCTCTCGGTGTAGGTGTAGTCGATGAGGCCCTGGGTCTCCGGCGTGTCCGCCGGGTTGCCGACGTCGGTCGACGTCCACTGCAGCTCGACGGTGGTGTCGGTGCGCTTGGCGACCGTGTACCGCTCGAGCGTGGGCTTCGGCGCGTACGCGTCGTTGCTCCACTTGTAGACCCATGACGCCGCGGGGTCGTTCGGCAGCCAGCGAGACTTCGCCGGTGTTGCCGCATCCGCCACCCCCGCGGCAGTCGACCCAATGACCAGCACAGCAACAGCTGCGCCGGTCCCCCTTGACCTCCGCATAGGTTCGCCACCCTAGCGTGCCACGCTCGGTCGCGTCGCAACCCGGTGTGCTGGAAAACAGCAGGCCAACGTTCCGGTTTGCCGTTCGCGGCGAAAAGCCGTCAACATGCGCGCATGGTCAAGGGGGCGAGGGGCCGGCGGCTGCGTGCTGCCGTGGTGTCAATGGTCGTCGGAGTGGGGTGCCTGGGGGGCGCCACATCAGCGGCGCAGGCAACGCCGACGTTGTCGGTGACGGGGCCGGCTTCGGTCATCCCGGAGGGGGGTGGGCAGGTCGCGGCCGGCCAGGCCGTGTTCACGGTGAACCTGTCGGAGGGGACGCTCGACAACGCGGGTGTTGACGTGACCATCGAGACCGCCGGCCAGACGGCGATCTCCAACGAGGACTTCCAGGGCATCCCGTCGATCAACGACCCCTCGGGGTTGCACAGCGCTCATGAGCGGGTGCTGCACTGGGACGTGGGCGAGTTCGGCGACAAGACGGTGACCGTGCCGATCATCGGCGACGAGAGCGACGAGAACGACGAGAGCTTCGTGCTGAAGTTGTCGTTCCCGACGGGCGGCGCGGTCCTGGCGGCCGGTGCTTCGACCGGCGTGCCCGCGACGATCCAGGACGACGATCCGCCGCCGACGGTGTCGATCGCCGACGCCCAGGTGACCGAGGTGTCCAACGCGGTCTCGTTGATCGCCTTCCAGGTGTCGCTGTCCAAGCCCAGCGGCAAGACCGTCTCGGTGAAGTGGGCCACGCAGAACGGAGACAACCCCGACGCGAGCCTGAACGCCACCGCCCCTGCGGACTTCACGTCGAACACGCAGACGCTGACCTTCCCCAAGGGGGTGACCGGTCAGTTCGTGCAGATCCAGGTGCAGGGCGACACGTTGGACGAGAAGGACGAGAAGTTCTCCGTCGTCCTGGATCCGTTGACGCCCGACATGAACGCCACGATCGGCGACGGAACCGCGATCGGCACGATCCTGGACGACGACGGACCGAACATCAGCATCGCGGGCACCACGATCACCGAAGGCCCGGCGGGCACCGACCAGATCGCCCGGCTGACCGTCACGTTGTCGGCGCTGAGCCCGCAGGACGTCAGCGTCGCCTACGCGACGGCCGACGCAACCGCCAAGGCGCCGGGCGACTACGACGCCAGCCCGGCGAACGCACGGTTGACGATCCCATCCGGGCAGATCTTCGCGTTCATCGAGGTTCCCATCCACGGCGACGACACCGATGAGGCGGACGAGACGTTGAATGTCAACCTCACAGCGCCTACGGGCGGCGCGATATCGACCGCTGCCGGCGTGATCACGATCACCGACGACGACGTGACGCCCGGCGTCGCTGCGTCAAACGTCCGCGTGACCGAGGGGACCGGCACGACCACCAACGCGATCGTCACCGTCCGGCTGTCGGCCCCCAGCGCCAAGACGCTCACCTCGACCTACACCAGCAGCGATGGCAGCGCGGGCGCCGGGGTCGACTACGCGGCGCAGAACGGCACGCTGACGTTCAACGCCGGCGACACCAGCAAGGACATCTCGATACCGATCGGCACGGACAACGCGGTCGAGGAGGACGAGACGTTCTCGCTTTCGATCACCAACACCGCGGATGGTGCCGACCCGATCGTGGTGACCGTGACGATCGTCGACGACGATCTCAGCCCGACCGCGATGCCGGCCGTCTCCGTCAGCGACGGCACCCCGGTGCGGGAAGGCGACACAGGCCAGAAGAACGCGGTCTTCACGATCCGCCTGGAATCCAAGATCCCGCGTCACGTCACGGTCAGGTACGCGACGAAGAACGGGACGGCAACCGCGGGAAGCGACTACACCGCCGTGTCGGGGATGCTGACCTTCCCGGCGAACGAGGACGTCCGGACCGTGACCGTCCCGGTCAGCGGTGACAAAGCCGTGGAGAACAACGAGGACTTCACCCTCGAGTTGACCGACCCGACGAGCGCGAAGCTGGGCAAGAACATCGGCCGGGCGATCATCATCGAGGATGATGCGGGCGCGGGTCACTTCAACGTCCCCGGCACCGTGCAACTCAGCAAGCTCCTCTGCCGCAGCGGCAAGGGCTGCAAGGGCCTTCCGGTGTCGTGGCGTCTGGATGTCGCGGGCACGCTGGACATCGCGATCTCGGCGGCGCTTCCGGCGAAGGCCTCGAAGGCCAAGTCGAAGAAGGGCGCCGGCGCCCCCAAGCCACGGAAGCTCATCTTGGTGGTGAAGTCGATGAAGGCGAAATCGGGCAAGGGCCTGGTCGTCCTGCGGCGTGCCGGCGGCTCCGTGCCGGACCTGCTCCGCAAACTGCGCCTGAACAAGATCAAGGCGGTCACCGTGAGCCTCACGTTCACCAGCCGTCACGGGGCCCGAGACGTGCTGACGCTGCCGGTCACGCTCAGATGACGCATTCCTACGGCTGATCACCGACCCTGTCCCGCGACGGCCTGCGCGCCGACTGCGCTGCCCAGTCGGCGCGCTGCTGATCGGGCGAGCGGTGCCGTCAGCAACGTGACTGGGCGCAAGCCACGTTCGCGGGAACCCTGCGGTCGGCCGATCCACCTGCAGCGCCCGGGTACCGCGGCGGGCGCCTGCGCGCCCGCCCCGTAAACTCCATCACCTTGGCCGAACGCCGACTCCATGGCCTGCAGCGCGTCCTCGGGGTCAACGCGCTCTTCGCGACCGCCTACGGCAACGTGGGCTCGTCGATCTACTACGCGCTGGGGCTCGTCGCGAGCTTCGCGCTCGGTCTCACCCCGGTGGTGTTCGTCATCACCGGCGTCATCTTCTACCTGACGGCCGCCACGTACGCCGAGGCGACCGCGATGTACCCCGAGGCCGGCGGCTCGAGCTCCTTCGCCCGCCGCGCCTTCAACGAGTTCTGGTCCTTCTTCGCCGCCTGGGGCCAGATGCTCAACTACACGATCACGATCGCCATCTCGGCGTTCTTCGTGCCCCATTACCTCGGTGGTGTGCTGGGCATCGATGCCCTGCGCCACGGGCCGTCGGACATCTTCTTCGGCATCGGCGTGGTCATCCTGCTGAGCCTCGTCAACGTCGTCGGCGTCAAGGAGTCCGCGGGCGTCAACGTGGCGCTGGCGGTCATCGACTTCGCCACGCAGCTGTTGCTCGTCGTCGTCGGCCTGTTCCTCGTGTTCAGCCCGTCGCAGCTGATCGACAACGTGAGCTTCGGCGTCGCGCCGTCGTGGAAGGACTTCTTCCTGGCGATCCCGGTCGGCATGATCGCCTACACGGGCATCGAGACGATCTCGAACATGGCCGAGGAGGCCAAGGACGAGACGAAGACGATCCCCGCCGCGATCAACCGCGTGGTCATCGCGGTGTTCGCGATCTACGCGCTGCTGCCCGCGGTGGCGCTGAGCGCGCTGCCGGTCACGCAGAACCCGGACGGCTCCTACCAGACGCTGCTGGGCCTGCCGGAGGACAAGGGCGGCTTCGCCGGCGACCCGGTGCTCGGCGTCGTGGAGAAGATGCACCTCGGGTTCCTGCAGCACCCCGGGGAGATCTACGTCGGCCTGCTGGCGGCGACGATCCTCTTCATCGCCACGAACGCCGGCATCATCGGCGTCTCACGCCTGGTCTACTCGATGGGCCTGCACCGGCAGATGCCCGACCGCCTGCGCCAGTTGCACCCGAAGTACGGCACGCCGTGGATCGGGATCCTGCTGTTCGGTGCCATCGCCTGCGTGGCGATGATCCCGGGCAAGGCCGACTTCCTGGGCAACATGTACGCGTTCGGCGCGATGTTGTCGTTCACGATCGCGCACGTCGCGGTGATCAAGCTGCGGCTGTCGCACCCCGACGTCGAGCGGCCCTACCGGGGGCCGGGCAACATCCGGGTGCTCGGGCGCTTGCTGCCGCTGTTCGCGGTGCTCGGCGGCCTGGGCACCGGCCTGGCCTTCCTCGTGGTGACGCTGCTGCACATCGACGTGGCGATCGCCGGCATGGGTTGGCTGGCGCTCGGCTGCCTGGTCTACCCGGTGTACCGCCGCTCGCAGGGGCTGGACCTCACCACGACGACGAAGGTCGCCGTCCCGCTGCCGGTGATCGATCACGAGGCCGAGTACGAGTCGGTGCTCGTCGCCCTCGATGCCAGGCACTTCTCCGAGAACGCGATGGCCACCGCGATGAAGGTCGCCGCCCGCCGCAACCGCGGCATCCACGTGCTGGTGACGATCACCGTGCCGGCCAGCTCGCCGCTGGACGCCGACCTGCCCGATCAGGAGCTGGCCGCCCAGGCCCTCGTCGAGCAGGCCAAGCTGCTGGGCGGGCGCCGGGTGACCGGCCGCTGGATCAAGGTCCGCGCCGGCGGTGCCGGCCGGCAGATCATCAACGCGGCGAACCAGATGTCGGCGCGCGCGATCGTGATGCCGCTGCCGCCGCGCTCCGGCGGCACGGTGTTCGGCAAGACCGTCGAGACGGTGCTGGCCGAGCGCCCGTGCCGCGTCATCCTGCAGGCCGACCCGGTGTCGCCGAAGTCGAGCGCCGTGATGCGCTCCTAGCGGGACCTACCGCTTCGTCGCGGTGAAGGCGGCGGTCCGCTGGGCCGACACGTTGCCGGCCGCGTCGGTGACCGTGACCACGATGCGGTACCTGCCCTTGGGCAGCAGCGCGCGCTTGAACTTCAGCGTGGCGGTCGTGCCGGTCATGGTCGCCTTCAGCCGCTTCTGCGAGTAGTAGTGGTCGCAGCGCCTGTTGCCGCGGTTCTTGCTGCTGGGCGCGACGCACCTGCCGGCGCTGTTGCGGCGGCCCGGGAAGGCCAGCTGGACGTCGACGTTGACCACGCCGGCCTCGCTGGAGGTCAGCTTGATCGTCGACGTCCGCCTGCGCTTCAGCACCTTCGTGACGCTGAGCTTGGAGATCACCGGCTTGGTCGTGTCCGGCGGGGGCGGGGGAGGGGTCGTCCCCGTGCCGGTCGTCGTGGTGGGGGTGCCGCCGCCGTTGCCGGGCGTGTCGACCTTGGGGGCCTCCAACCCGACGATCTTGGCGATCTTGCGGCCCTTGATGTCGTTCTCCTCGGTGACCCACAGGACACCGCCCGGGCCGGCGGCCACGAAGCGGGGCTCCGAGCCGTTGGTCAGGCCCTTGAACACGGTCAGCTCACCGGAGGGGGTCAGGCGCGTCAGCGTGTGGCTGCTGAAGTTGCCGAACCAGAACGCGCCGTCCAGGCCGTAGGCGACGCCCGTGGCATCCTGGCCGTCGGCGGCCTGGTCGACCGTCTTCGGCTCGGTGGCGCCGTCGTTGATCAGGCCGACCTTGCGCGGGTTGTCGACCGGGGCGGAGTACGCGATCTGGCCGTTCGGCGCCGCCGTCGCCTCCAGCATGCCCAGGCCGCCCTTGCGCTCGACGAAGCTGCCATCTGCGGCGACGCGCAGCACATGGCCCGGGTCGTTGGGGTCGAGGCTGAAGTCGGTGACGTAGAGCTTGCCGTCCTCGCCCGTCTGGACGTCACGGGACTGCAGCCCGGCGGCGGGGAAGTCGGTCTTCACGCCGGCGGTCGTGATCCGGGTGATCGTGTCCGCAGAGGCCGACCACAGCGAGCCGTAGGCGAAGGCGAGCGGTCCGGCCTGGAAGCCCGCGATCGGGAAGGCGGTGCCGACGGTGGGGGCGGCCGGCGAGAACTTGGCGACACCGCCGCTCTGGCTGACCCAGAACGTGTTCGTGGTCGCGTCGTAGGCGATGCCGGACGGCGTGGAGACATCGCTGACGTCGAAGAGGTCGACCGTGCCGCTGGGCGTGACGCGGGCGACGTCCTTGCCGTTGCCGTCCTGGATGAGGACCGCCCAGGCGTTGCCGTCCTTGTCGACGGTGATCCGGCCCGGCTTGGCGCCGTTGAGCGAATACTCGCCCTGCACGCTGGGTGCGGCTTGGGCGGCGATGGGGCCGGCGAGGGTGGCGGCCAGGACGGCGGCAGGGATGAGGCGGCGGGGCTTCATGTTCAGATAACTCGGAAGGGAGGATCGTGTTACGGGCAGACCGGATGGTGCCGCCACGAGGCGCGGGCGACGTTGCCTGAGGTCACATTCGCACCGTCACGCGCGTGACACAACGCGATCGCAGGGTCGGAGGCGTAGGCTTTGGCCGCGCCTTGCCCGAGCCACGCAACCTGCACGACGCCTCCACCCGGGTCCTGTCCTTCGCGATGGTCGTGATCGGGCTGGCGCTGGTGGTCTCCACCATCGTGCGTGGCGGCGGCCCGCTGGCCGTCGGGGTGCTGCTCGGCGCGCTGTTCGTGCTGGCCGGTGCGGGCCGCCTGTACGTGGCCCGGACGATGGGCGGGGGCGACCGGTGAGCGAGCATTCCGGGGACTTCGAGGGCTACGGCCGCGTCGGGGAGAACCTCGAGCGCGGGCTCGGCTCGCCGGTGCTGTTCGCGATCGTCTGGGTCTCGCTGGCGTCGTCGGTCTACTTCGCCCTGGGCGTCGTCGTCGACCACGCGCTGGGCCTGACGCCGCTCGTCTTCGTCGTCGCCACGATCTTCTTCGCGCTGGCGGCGATGACGTACGTCGAGGGCGCGTCGCTGCACCAGGACCGCGGCGGGGCCACGGTCTTCACGCGCTACGCGTTCAACGAGCTCGTCTCGTTCGTGGCCGGCTGGGCGATCCTGCTCGACTACCTGATCCTCATCGCGGTCTGCGCGGTCAGCGCGACCCACTACGCCGCGGCGTTCTGGTCGCCGCTGGACGAGGGCTCGCTGGAGGTCGGCGTCTCGCTGGCGATCATCGTGCTCGTCGCGCTGCGCGTGACCCGCGGGTTCAGCCGCAAGCGCGCCGAGCGGCTGGCGGCGCTCGTCGTCTTCGACGTGGCGATCCAGCTCGTCCTCGTCGCCGCGGGCCTCATCGCGTTCTTCTCGTGGGGCACGATGACCGACCCGATCGACCTGGGCACGGCGCCCGAGTGGGGCGACGTGGTGTTCGCGCTCGGCGTGGCGACCGTCGTCCTCACCGGCCTGGAGTCCGCCTCCGGGCTCGCCGGTGAGGTCGGCGCCCGCGGCGGCGACCTGCGTCGCCTGATCTTCAGCGCCACGGCGTCGGTGGCCGTGGTCTACGTCGGCATCGCGGTGGTCGCCGTCACGGCGCTGCCGATCTCCGGCGGCAAGAGCGAGCTGTCGGAGAAGCACCAGGCCGACCCCGTCATCGGCATCGCCGACGCGTTCACCAACGAGCTGGTGCGCAACGGGCTGAAGTACGCCTTCGCGGTGGCCGCGACGCTGACGCTGATCGGCGCGGCCAACAGCGCCATGCTCGGGCTGTCGCGGCTGGCGTACGCGCTGTCGCTCAACCGGCAGATCCCCTCGCGGCTGGGGCGCCTGCACCGGCGCTGGGGCACCCCGTGGGTGTTCATCGCGATCGGCGCGCTGCTGGCCGGCGCGCTGGCCGTGCCGGAGGACGTCGACTTCCTCACGGGCATCTACGCCTTCGGCGCGCTGCTGGCCCTGACGCTGGCCCACGCCTCCGTGGTGGTCCTGCGCTACCGCGAGCCGGCTCGCAAGCGGCCGTACAAGATGGGCTTCAACGTCGCCTTCAAGGGTGGCGAGCTGCCGCTGACCGCCGTGGCAGGCGCGGTGCTCGCGCTGGCGGCGTGGATCAGCGTCGTCGCCTTCCACGGGGGCGCGCGCTTCGTCGGCGCCGGCTGGCTGCTCTCCGGCCTGCTGCTCTACGTCATCTACCGCCGCTCGACGGAGAAGCCGATCTTCGAGCGCGTGACCGTGCCCGAGGAGGCGCTGCGCGGCGGCGACAAGGATCGCGCGCTGGACGCGGTGGAGTACGGCTCGATCCTCGTCCCGATCTTCGGCACCGCGCTGGACGACGACATCGTGCAGACCGCCGGGCGCCTCGCCGGGGACATCGGCGACGACATGACCCGAGACGAGGGCGCGACCATCGAGGCGCTGTGGGTCTTCCAGATCCCGATGTCCCTGCCGATCGACGCCCGGCTGCCCGAGGCCGACACCCAACGGGCCCGCGCCGCCCTGCGGCGCGCGAAGGCCGTGGGGGAGGAGTACCACGGGGTCGTCGTGGAGACGGCGACCGTCCGCTCCCGGGCGGCGGGCAAGGCCATCGTCGAGCAGGCCCGGCGCCTGGGTGTCGAGGCGATCGTGCTGGCCGCCGAGGAGCCCTCGCGGATCCGCGGCGGCGCCCTGCTGGGAGGTCGCGGTGGACCCCTGGACAACTACGTCGGGGACATCACCAAGTACGTCATCTCCCACGCGCCGTGCCAGGTGATCCTCACCGCCCCGGCGGCGACGCCCACGGAGGCTGCAGCAGCTGCCCCCTCGGGCACCTGACGTACTAGTGTGCAAGTCATATGTTCGTCCTGATCGTCGGTGCCGGCCGTACCGGCTCCGCCGTGGCCCGGTCGGCGCTCGCCGCGGGGCACGAGGTGTCCGTGTTGGATGAGGATCCGCTCTCGCACGAGCGCCTCGACGCGGGCATGCAGTCGACCTGGGAAGAGGCCGGCGGGCGCTTCACCGTCGGTCACGGCATCGAGGTCGAGGCCCTCGAGGAGGCCGGCATCGGGCATGCCGACGTCTTCGTGGCCTCCACCGACGGCGACAACACCAACCTCACGATCGCCCAGATCGCCCAGAAGCGGTTCGAGGTCCCCAACGTCATCGCGCGCGTCATGGACCCCGCGCGTGCCGCCTGGTACGCCGAGAACGGGCTGCGCACGATCTGCCCGACCAAGGTCGCGATCGAGATGTTCGAGAGCGCGCTGGCGCAGGTGGAGAGCTAGATGTACGCGATCATCGCCGGTGGCGGCAAAGTTGGTTGGAACCTCGCGCGCGAGCTCCTGGGCAAGGGCCATGAGGTCACGCTGCTGGAGAGCGAGCGGGCCCGGTACCTGACGATCGAGCAGGAGCTCGAGCACCAGGTCCAGTACGGCGACGCCACCGAGCTGTGGGTGCTCGAGCGGGCCGGCATCCAGCGGGCCGACCTGGTCATCGCCGTCACCGGCGACGACGAGGACAACATGCTGATCTGCCAGGTCGCCAAGGAGAAGTACCTCTGCGAGCGGATCATCGCGCGCGTCAACAACCCGCGAAACCGCGAGTGGTTCGAGCTTCTGGGCGTCCAGCCGGTCGTCTCGGCGACCGACCTGATCCTCCGGCTCATCGAGCACGAGGTGCCGTCCTACGGCCTCGTCCACCTGCTCGACCTGCGCGACGACAAGCTGGAGATCATCGAGGTCGAGGTCTCCGAGGGCGCTCCGGCGGCCGGCTGCCGCGTCGCGGACGTCGACCTTCCGGAGGGCGCGCTGATCATCTCGGTGCTCCGCGCGGACGGCGGCTTCGTGCCCAAGGCGGAGACCGTCATCGAGGTCGGCGACGAGGTCCTGCTGGTGCTCGATCCCGGCCTGGAGAGCGCCATCACCGCGCAGTTCGCGCCGAACGGCCGCGTAGGCTAAATTCCCCGGGAGTCGCCCGGTTTTCCGGGAGGTCGGATGGACGATCGGGCGAGTTGACGGGGAGAGGCACGGGGTACACCCTTTGGCACGCACGCACATGACCAGTGGACGCACAACGATCGCAGCGGGCGCGATCGCGGCAGCCGGTGCAACCGTCGCCGTGTTCGGTGCCGCGAACGTCATCGGACACCAGCTCGGCTACGACCTGTGGCCGATGTTCGAGGGCGGCTCCTCCACGGTCATCGAGGTTCCCGCCGCGTCGCCGAACGGCCCCGGTGTCAACCCGCTGCTGCCGGCCACCAACTCCCTGACCCGCACGACCAACGGCGCCTCCACCGGCGGCGCCGCGCCGGTGACGCTGACCTCCACGGTCGCTCCCGGCGCTCCGACGCTCGGGCCCACCGTGGCGGGCAACGCCACCGCCGCCGGCACCACACGTCCGTCCTCGTCGCGCCGCCGATCTGCGAGCGCCCGCCGCTCGTCCGCCGCGTCCAAGCGCCGCGTCAGCGCGCGCCGCTCCGGGGGCAGCGGTTCCGCGGGCATCGCGCCCAAGCGCACGCTGCCGGCCACCTCGACGCCCAGCAGCAACGCGACAGCGCCGTCGTCGAGCGTGTCGTCCTCGTCGGGCGGGTCCGCCTCGAGCTCTGCGGGTGGCGGCAGCAGCTCCAACCGCCCGGCCTCCTCGTCGGGCAGCACCTCGTCGTCGGGCAGCACGTCCTCGAAGGGCTCATCGAGCGCATCTTCCGGCGGCTCCTCGTCGTCCTCGTCGGGCGGCTCCAAGGGCAACACCGCCTCGCGCCCGTCGAGCAGCACCTCGTCGTCCGGCTCGTCGAGCTCCAGCTCGCCGGGCAACTCGGCCTCCGCGCCCGGGCAGAACAAGCCCGCCGCGTCCCCGCCGCCCGCCGCGTCGTCCAGCAGCCCGTCGCCCTCCTCCTCCTCCTCCTCGGGCTCGTCGGCCCCCGAGGCCCGCGGCAGCAATGGCAACGGCAACGGCAACGGCGGCGCCGGGACGTCCAACGGCAACGGCAACGGCGGCACGCCCCCCGGTCAGAACAAGCCCGGCTCCTGAGCCTGGTCGCGGCGGCGCACGTTGCGCCCCGCGAAGTTCTCGGTCTGGCTGTGGCAGTTGGGGCAGAGGATCTGCAGGTTCTCCAGCCGGTTGTCGCTCCCGTCGCCGTTGACGTGGTGCAGCGCCAGCGACAGCGGTCTCCCGCGCCACTCCGCGATGCCGCACGTCTCGCAACGTGGTTCCTTGAGGCCCGCCCCGAAGAGGCGCAGCTTGAGGTGGCCGCGGCTCCGGTTGGTCCCGGACAGGAGCTCGTCCATCGGCATCCCGTGACGGCGGCCGACGACATCGCCACGGCGGAGCGCGTTCGTCCAGACCCCGCGCGCGAACCCGAACCGCTCCTGGCACTGCGTCACGGTGTGCCCGGCGTCGTAGTACTCCTGGATCGCCGCCCAGTCATATCGGCGGTTGAAACGAGGATCCGCCGGGATGCCGGCGCGGCGCAGGTGATAGCTGACTGTCGGTCGCGTGATGCCCAAGCGCCTGGCGATCTCGGCCTGGCTCAGCCCTGATTCGTGGAGAGCAAGGATCTCAGCGGCGCGTGGTGTCACGAACACATGTTCGCATCCGGGTCGGAGGTGTTGGCGAAACGACAAACGCCCGCCGAAGGGCGGGCGTTCGGTGAGCTGCCGGACAAGGATTCGAACCTTGAATACCTCGTCCAGAGCGAGGCGTGTTGCCGTTACACCATCCGGCAGAGCTCTGTCCTGGGACCCAGGACTCGACAAGGATAGCGAAGGGTCGGCCTAGGCTGCGGCCTGCTCGGCCCAGTCGCGGTAGAGGCGCCAGTAGGCGCCCTCGGCGGCGATGAGCTCGTCGTGCGTGCCCTGCTCGGCGATGCGGCCGCCCTCGAGGACGATGATCCGCCCGGCCTGCCGGATCGTCGACAGGCGGTGGGCGATCACGATGGCGGTGCGGCCCGCGAGGAGGCGCTGCAGGCCCTCCTCGATGCGGTTCTCGGTGCGCAGATCGACGTTGGACGTGGCCTCGTCGAGGACGAGGATGCGCGGGTCGGCGATGAGGGCGCGGGCGAAGGCGACGAGCTGGCGCTGGCCGGCGGACAGCTGCACGCCGCGCTCGCCGACCTCGGTGTCGAGGCCGTGCTCCAGCGAGGAGATGAAGTCCCAGGCGCCGACGGCGCGGGCGGCGGCCTCGACCTCGGCGGGCGTCGCGTCCGCGCGACCGAAGCCGATGTTGTCGCCGACGGTGCCGCTGAACAGGAAGGCCTCCTGGGGCACGATGCCCATCTGCGAGCGCAGCGAGGCGACGCGGACGTCACGCAGATCGACGCCGTCGATCAGCACGCGGCCGGCGGTCGGGTCATAGAAGCGGGCGACGAGCTTGGCGAAGGTCGACTTGCCCGCGCCGGTCGCACCGACGAGGGCCAGGGTCTGCCCGGGCGGCACCTCCAGGGAGACGTCGTCGAGCGCCAGCGACGCCCCGTCCCGTCCGTAGCCGAAGGAGACGTCCTGGAAGCTGATCGCGCCGCGCAGCGGGGTCGGCAGGTCGACCGCGTCGGGATCGTCGGTCAGCTCGGGCTCCTCGTCGAGCAGCTCGAAGATCTTGTCCAGCGCGGCCATGCCGGACTGGTAGGTCGTGTAGACCTGGGAGAGCTGGTTGATCGGGTCGAAGAAGCCGTTCAGCGCCGCGATGAAGCCCGCGAGGACGCCGACGGTGACGTCGCCGTCCAACGCCCGGTGCCCGCCGTACAGCAGCACCGCCACCGTCGCGAGCGAGTTGACGAACTCCACGGCGGGGAAGTAGGAGGCGTTGAGCTTCACCGTCGTCCAGTTGGCCTGGCGGTTGTCGCTGTTCAGCGCGGCGAAGCGGCCGCGGTGCTGGGCCTCCTGCGCGAAGGCCCGGACGACGCGGACCCCTGACAGCGACTCCTGCAGGTGGGCCGTGATCGCGCCGATCGTCTCGCGGGTGCGCTTGTAGGCGTCGGCCGAGGCCAGGCGGAAGGCCAGCGAGCCCAGCGCCATCACCGGGAAGATGAGGAACGTCAGCAGCGCGAGCTGCACGTCGAAGGTCACGAGGATCACGACGGAGCCGATGAGCGTCAGCGAGGCCGTGAACAGGGTCGTCACGCTGTCGGTGACCAGTGAGTCCAACGCCTCGACGTCGTTGGTCATCCGCGAGATCAGCACGCCCGCGGGGCGGCGCTCGTAGAAGCCGACGGGCATCTCCTGCAGGTGGGCGAAGATCTGGCGGCGCAGATCCTGCAGCGCGCGCTGGCCGACCCAGCCGGTGAGGTAGGTCTGCACGTAGGAGCCCAGCCAGACCAGCAGCGCGGACACGATGAACGCCACGACGACGATGTTGAGCGTGCCCTTGTCGCCGGCGCGGATGCCGTCGTCGATCGCCATCTTGGCCAGCGGCGCGGGAGCCAGCGCCGCCGCGGTGGAGACCAGCAGCGCGATGAGCATCGCGATGACCCGCCCCCGGTAGGGGCGCAGCAGCGCCAGGAGGCCGCGGACCTTGCGGCCGCGACCGGACGTGGCTGCGAGCCTGCGCCGCAGCTCCGAGGAGGCCGTAGCCGCTCCGCTCAAAACCCGGCGACCTCCGGCTCCAGCGGCTTGCGCGTCAGGAACACCTGGTCGGGCAGACCCTTCTCGACGATCTCGCGGTACAGCGCCGAGACCCCGAGCAGCTCGTCGTGGGTGCCGTGCGCGGCGACACGGCCGTCCTCGAGCACCACGATGGTGTCGGCGAGGGCGATGGTCGAGAGCCGGTGCGCGATGACGATCGTGGTGCGGCCGGCCATGACCTCGCGCAACGCCTCCTTGATCGCCTGCTCGGTGGAGGCGTCGACCGCGGAGGTCGCGTCGTCGAGGATCAGCACGCGGGGGTCGGCGAGGAACGCGCGGGCGATCGCGACCCGCTGGCGCTGGCCGCCGCTCAGCGTCAGGCCGCGCTCGCCGACCCGGGTCTCATAGCCCTTCGGCAGCGCCGAGATGAAGCCGTGGGCCTGCGCCAGCCGGGCGGCGCGCTCGACCTCCTCCCGCGTGGCGTCGGGCCGCGCATAGGCGATGTTCTCGGCGACGGAGGCGCTGAACAGGAACGGGGCATCGTCGACGAGCGCCACCGCGCGGCGCAGGGCCAGCGGGTCGACGCGCCGCACGTCGACGCCGTCCATGCGCACCTCGCCCGCGGAGACGTCGTAGAGCCGTCCGATGAGCTGGATGAGCGCCGTCTTGCCCGAGCCGGTCGCGCCCACGATCGCCACGGTCGAGCCGCCGGGGACGTCGAGCGTGACGTCGTGCAGGGTCTCGCGATCGGCGCCGGGGAACGTCAGGGAGACGTGGTCGAACTCCAGATGTCCGGGGCCGGCGGGCAGGGCGTCCAGCGCGTCGTCGGCCGCGACGATCGCGGGCTCACGGTCGAGGATCTCGAAGAGGCGCGCGCCGGAGGCCGTCGCGCGCTGGGACATCCCCAGCGCCATGCCGAGCATGCGCATCGGTCCCAGCAGCATCAGCAGGTAGAAGTAGAACGAGGTGAACTGACCGAGCGTGAGGTTGCCGTCGATGACGTCGCGCCCGCCGAAGAACAGGATCGCGGCCAGGCCCAGCTGGGGCAGGAAGCCGATGAACGGCTGGTAGAAGGCCTGGATCCGCGTCGACAGCATGGCCTGCTGGAAGACCCGGCCGACGGCCTCGTCGAAGCGCGCGCGCTGGCGCTCCTCCGCCGCGAAGGACTTCACGACGCGCACGCCGGAGACGTTCTCCTCGACCTCGGCGGTGAGCTCGGCGATGCGCTGCTGCACCTCCTGCACGGCCGGGCGCGAGCGGTAGCCGTAGCGCGTGGCGATGACGACCACGAACGGCACCGGGGCGAGGGAGATCGCCGCCAGCCGCGGGTCCACCGCGAACATCGCGATGGAGGCCAGGAGGATCGTCAGCAGCGACTGCATGATGAAGATCAGCCCGTAGCCCAGGAAGAAGCGCACCGACTGCAGGTCGACCGTTGCGCGGGACATGAGCTGCCCGGTCTGCTGGCGGTCGAAGAACGCGAGTTCCTGCGCCAGCAGGTGCGAGTAGAGCCGCTCGCGCAGGTCGTACTCGACGCCCAGCGACACGCGCCCGGCGACGATGCGGCGGCTGAAGGTCAGCAGGAGCCGCAGCACGCCGGCGCCGAGGACGGCCAGCCCCAGCGTAGTCAGCGTGTCGCGCCGGCCCTCGCGGACGTCGTCGATGACGTGACCGGTCAGGTAGGGGATGACGACGGTCATCCCCATCGCCAGCGCGGCGAGCACCAGCGACCAGACGACACCCCGGCGATAGGGGCGCAGAAACCCGAGCAGTCGCCGGAACGTGGCCATCACTTCGAGTGTACGAAGGCGTCACACTCCTGGATCGATGCGCGGCCTCTGCGACACCTGCGTCCACCAGAAGCTCATCGGCAACACCCGGGGGTCGACGTTCTCGATGTGCCTGAAGGCGCGCGACGACGACCGCTTCCCGAAGTACCCGCGCCTGCCGGTGGGGCAGTGCGCGGGCTACCAACGGCGGGAGGGCCCTAGCGCTCCAGGACGATGAACGCGCTGGAGTCGGAGTTCTCCTGCTGGAAGGAGAACTTGAACAGCGAGTCCAGCGTGAGCTTGTCGACCAGCGAGGCGTTGGGCGACGAGGTCATCGTGGTCACGCCGGGGGTGGCGCCGACGAGCGTAGAGCCCAGCGGGGCGTCGATCTCCTTGGAGAAGTCGCGCTTCTGGAAGAACAGCGCCTGCTCGGGCGGGTCGCCCTTCTTCGGCGGCATCAGGACGACGACCTGGTCGACGCCCTTCAGGTAGCGGAACGAGTAGAGCGCGAGCTCCAGCGCCTCGCGGCGCAGCAGCAGATGCCGCTCCGTGGACGCCGTGCCCTCGGCGATGGCGCACTTGTCGCCCAGGCCGCAGAGGCGGTACATGACGCCCTTGTCGTTGACGATCTGGTAGTCGCCGCCCTGGGCCGGGGAGTGCTTCAGCACGACCGTCAGGGGCAGGCCCGCGACCTCCGGGTTGCCGCCCGTGACGGCCACGATCTGCTGGCCGCTGGGCAGCTTGTACTCCGCACCGACGTGCTGGGCGATCTGCGCGGCGCCGGCCTTGGTGTCCGAGGTCGTCGGCGCCCAGGCCGACCATGGGGCAGAGCCCTCGCTGGAGCTGGAGCTGTTGGCGTCGTCGAGGACGTTGACCAGGCCGTAGCCGAGGAGCAGCAGCCCGGCGACGGCGACGGCGATCAGCGCGCCGAGGACGAACTGGAAGCGGGCGATCTGCGGCGCCTCCGGCAGTGGGCCGTCCCCGATGTCGACGACGGCCGAGGTGCCGCCCAGACGCGGGGAGGAGGACACCGCCAGCGGCGAGGCGCTGCGGATGACCAGCGGCTCGTCGGTGAGCGGCAGGAGGTCGTCGGCCTCGTGGCGGGGGTAGGAGCCGGCGGGGTCGCGCGGGCGGCTGCGCGGGTCCGGGCGGTTCCACCCGGGCAGCAGGCGGCGGTCACGGTCGGGCTCGACCTCGGCACGGACCGAGCCGGGAAGCTGCTCGACCGGCTGGGCCACGGGCCCGGCCCAGAGGTCGCCGCCGCCGGACGGTGCGGCCACGGGGACAGGGTCCTCGGCCACCGGCTGCTCGGCCGGGGGCTCCGGCGTCGCCTGCGGCTGCTCGGCCGTGGGCTCGTCGGACTGGGGCTGCTCAGCGGTCGGCTCGACGGGGGTGTCGTCGCGCTCGTCGGCGGTCTCGTTGGGGTTCTGGTCGCTCACGGCTTGGGAAGCTGCTTGGGCTCGCGGTTGTGCAGGTCGATCTCGGTGGGCCAGGTGGCATCGTCGAGCAGGTCGATGACCGGCACCTGGAGGTTGGCGGCGTCGAGGACCTCGAGGACCTCGTCGCCGTGGATCTCCTGGCGGTCCACCATGAGGTCGGCGATCCGGGCGACGGCCTCGCGGTTGAGGCGGATCGTCGCACGGGCGGTGATGTAGGCCTGGCCGAGGATGATCGCCGCGGCCCGGCTCTTCTGGGCCGG
This sequence comes from uncultured Conexibacter sp., assembly GCA_964443695.1. GTDB lineage: Bacteria > Actinomycetota > Thermoleophilia > Solirubrobacterales > Solirubrobacteraceae > Paraconexibacter. The sequence continues at coordinate 58,522 of CAYUDT010000006.1, forward strand.
GATCGCCGCCGGCGCACCGCTCATCGAGCTGGCGCTGACATTGTTCATCATCGTCCGGCCGATGATCTCGAAGCGCGTCAGGCACTTCGCCACGGCCTCGTCGTAGGCCTCGTCGTCCTCGAACTTCGAGCGGTCGAGGACGACCGGCTCATAGCTCATGCCGGCGGCCGAGACCATCCGCGAGACGGCGCTGGTGGCCATGTACATGTCGCCGCCGACGCCCTCGGCGTTCTCGCCGTAGAACTCGTGCTCGGCGGCCATGGCGCCGACTGTGCAGATGATGTCCGCGACGTACTCGTGACGCCAGTGGAACATGCGGTCCTCGATGCTGCGCGCCGAGAAGTGGCCGCCGGAGTTGCCGCGCTCGCGGACCGACAGGCGGACGGCCTGGACGTAGTCCTCGTAGAGGTGGGACGTGACGGCGTGGCCGGCCTCGTGGATGGCGATGGCGCGCAGGTCGGCGTCGGTGTAGACGCGGCCCGTGGCCAGGCCGGACTCCACCGTCGTGATCGCGGCGATGACGTCGCCCCACTCGAAGGCCGGGCGGCCGTCGGCGTGGGCGGTCGTCAGCGCGATCGAGCAGACCTGCTCGATCATGGCCGGGGAGTAGCCGCCGGTGATGCGGGCCAGCTCGTCACGCCGCCGCGGCGTGTCCAGCTCCGGCACGTGCGCGACCTTGCCCAGGTAGAGGTCGAAGATGTCCGCGCGGTCGTCCTTGTTGGGCGTGCGGAAGTAGATGTGGCGGCCCATACGGCCCGGGCGCAGCAGGGCCGGGTCGAGCTCGTTGATGTCGACGTTGGTGGCGCCGATGAAGTACACCTGCTCGGGGCGCGGCTTCGGCGGCGGAAGGCGCAGCTTGCGGCTGCCGACCTTCTGCGGGACGACGTAGAGCGCGTCCAGGAAGGTGTTGAACTTCTTGTTGGCCCACTTGCGCAGGACGGGCGGGCTGTCGATGCCGTCCATCGCGACGAGCAGCTGGTTGAGCGCCATGCTGCCGCCCATGCCCGGGAACATCATGTTGCGCAGCTTCTCGGGGACGATGTAGCGGGCCTGCGGGCCGTCATGGCGCAGGTTGAAGACGTGCTCGCGCCATTCTGCGGTCTCGATGACGCGGTCTCCGCTGGGGTTCAGCGCGCCCCACGGGCCGAAGTACTCGGGCTTGTGGTCGAAGGCCTGGGCGGCGTCGACGGCCCCGGCACCCATGCCGAACATGCCCAGGCCCGAGCGGCGGCGGCCGACGGCGTCGATCTCGTCGATGAAGATCATGCACTGGCCGCCCCACTTGCGGGCCAGTCGGCGCGCGCGGAACATCAGGACCATGACGACCATGACGTCGACGCCGATGAAGGTCTGGGCGAAGCCCGACCCCGGCATCGTCATCAACGGCGAGTTGAAGCTCGTGGCGATGCCCTTGGAGAGCATGGTCTTGCCGGTGCCCGGTGCGCCGATCAGCAGCAGGCCGCGCTCCGGCTTGCCGCCGGACTTGCGGAACTCCTCGCCCGCCGACCAGAGCGTGATGACCCGCTCGACCTCGGCCTTGGGCTCCTTCTGGCCGCGGATGTCGTCGAGCTTGACGCCCCAGTCGGCATCGCCCGGCTCGAAGGACTTCATCTGCAGGATGCCCATGATCAGGAGCGGCCCGATGAAGATCAGGATGTTCATGAAGAGGAAGATGGGCATGAGCAGGAAGCTCTGCAGGAAGTTCATCGCGTAGATGCCGCGCGACTCCTCGGGCACCGTGTCGCGGAACGCCTTGAAGGAGTTGAACAGCCCCACGTCCTGGCCCATGAACCACTTCGTGAACAGCATCAGGAAGAACAGCGTCAGGAAGACGAGCACCGCGAGGATGAACGTCTTGCGGAAGCGGCTGATCCAGTACCAGCGGCGGCGCCGGAAGATGGCGTCGTCGGACTTCATCTCCTCCGTCGCGCCGTACAGCGACGGGCGCCGGATGAACTTGAAGGAGAGGATGTCGATGAGGCCGCGGAACGCGGCGATCGTCGCGAAGGTGAGGACGATGCAGATCCACCAGGCCCACCCGTTGGCCTCGTGCAGGGCGATCACGAGCCCGGGGCTCGTCAGCACGCACGCGAGCGTGGCGAAGTTGCCCATCCGCTTCCATGCTGCAGCGAGGGCGCGCTGCTCCGCCGGGTCCGGGGGACCGAACCGCTCAACCGTCTCCACGTGTGCCATCTGCACTGCAGGGTACTGCGCACAGGTCGCCTGTACAGATCAGGAGGTCCAGCATTTATCGACCTTTTAGTGCCCGTGTGTCGGGTGATCTGCGGCGTTGGGTAGCGTCCACGCGCCGATGCGCGTCGCCCTGCTGACCATCGTCGCCCTGCTCGCGGTCACGCCGGCTGCGGGCGCCGCCACGAAGCGTCCGAGGTGTCCATCGGCCTCCGGCTTCTCCTGTGGGACGCTGACGGTTCCGCTGGACCGCGCGACACCGGGCGGGCCCCGGCTGCGCCTGCGCTACGCCGTGCAGCGGGGCACCCGTCCGGTGCTGGTGGCGCTGACGGGCGGGCCGGGGCAGCCCGGGGTGGTCTTCGGATCGTCGTTCGCGGGGTCGCTGAGGCCGGCGCTGCGCAAGTACCGCCTGGCCGTGATCGACCAGCGCGGCACGGGCGCCTCCGGCGTCCTGAGCTGCCCGTCGGTGCAGCGGCTCGGTGCGCTGGACCTCGTCCCCGCCTCGGCCCTGGCGGCCTGCGCGGCGCGGATCGGGCCGCGCCGGGCGCACTACGCCACGCGCGACACCGTCGAGGACCTCGAGGCGCTGCGGGTCCGGCTCGGGCAGCCCGAGCTGGCGCTCATGGGCGTCTCCTACGGGACGTTCGTCGCGCAGCAGTACGCGCGCGTGCACCCGGCGACGACCAGCGCGCTCATCCTCGACAGCGTCGTCGGCGCCGACGGGGTGGACGCGTTCCTGCTCGACTCCTTCCGGGTGACCGCGCGGGTGCTGCGCTCGCAGTGCGCCTCGCGACGCTGCCGCGGGGTCACGAGGGACCCCGTCGCCGACCTGGCCGAGGTCGTCGCGCAGGTCAACGCGCGCGGCATCGCCGGCCCGACCTTCGACGCCCGCGGGGCGCGGCGGACGAGCCGGTACTCCCGGCCCGACGAGCTGGCCAACCTGCTGATCGCCGGCGACCTCAACCCCTACCTGCAGGCCTCGCTGCCCGGCGCCATCGCCGCGGCGTCCCGCGGCGACAGCTCGCTGCTGCTGCGCCTGCGCCGGATCGGCATGGGTGGGACGACCTCGCCGTCGGAGCTCAGCTTCGGCCTGAACGTCGCGACGGTCTGCGCGGACTCGCTGCTGCCCTACTCGCTGTTGACCCCGTTCGCGCAGCGCGACGCGGCCATCGCCGCTGCGGTCGCGGCGCTGGATCCGCAGGAGATCGCGCCCTTCGACGCGGCGACCGTGCAGCGGATGTCCACCGCCGACGACTGCTCGCGCTGGCCGCAGGACGTGGTGACCCCGCCGTCGACCGACCCGCTGCCCGACGTCCCGACGCTGCTGCTCTCCGGTTCGCTGGACCTGCGCACGCCGCTGGAGAACGCCGAGGAGGTCGCCGCCGAGCTTCCGCGGGCGTCACTGGTGCGCGTGCCGGGTGTCGGCCACGACGAGCTGGACACCGCGCCGTCGGACTGCGTGCGCCAGGCGCTGGACCGCTTCGTCCGTGGTCGCAAGGTCGGCTCGCCGTGCAGCGGCACCTACGGCGCGGTGCGGGTCTTCCCGCGCCCGCCCCGGTCGCTGAAGGACTTCTCCCGGGCGCCGGGGGTGCCGGGCGACCGCGGGCGGGCGCTGTTTGCCGTCCTCGACACGATCACCGACTCCCAGCTGACCGGCCTGCAGTACCTCTACGCCGACCTCAAGCCGCAGGGCGGGGGCCTGCACGGCGGACGCTTCTCGTTCGGCAACCAGACGCGGCTGACCCGCTACGCGTTCGTGCCCGGGCTGCGCGTGACCGGTCGCCTCGACGCCGACCTGGCCGGCACGGTGCGGGTCGAGGGGCGCGGGGTGAACGGGCACCTCCGGCTCAGCGCCTCGGGCGCCGCGGTGGGCCGGCTCGGTGGGCGGGCGGTGGCCTACCGGCCCGGCCGGGCCCGGGCGGCCTCCGGCGAGGCCGCCGCGCCACCGCTCACGAGCGTCTTCCGCGCGCGGGTAGATTCCCGGCGTGCCCGAGTTGCTCGTCGTCGCCACCACGTCCTCGCTGGACACCCGTGACCTCGTCCGCGCGCTGGAGCGTGACGTCCCGCCCGGAGTGAGGGTCAGCAGCGCGCCCGGACTGCTCGGCGCCGGTGACGTGCGCGAGGCGGCCCGGTCGCGGGGGTCGGTCGTCGTGGTCGTCGCCCCGGGCAACGCCGACCTGGCCAACCACGCCCTGCTCACCGCCGAGGGCGCGCGCACGGCGGGACTGCCGGTCGCCGCGGTCGTCGTCTGCGGGCCCGGCGGGCAGGACCAGCGCGTGATCCTGCGCGAGCAGGTGGGTGCGCCGGTCGTCGACCTGCCGGACCCGGGCACCCCCGGGGCCACGGTCGCCGGCTGGCCGCTGGCGGACTGGGCCGACGCGGAGCCGCAGGCCGCCGACGGCAGCGTCGCACTGCTGCCCTACGGCGTCTGGGAGGAGCGGTCGGTGCCCGACCCGCGCACCGCGGGCCGCCACATCGTCGACCCGACGCTCATGGAGATCATCGAGACCGAGGGTCCGATCCTCGCCGGGCGCGCCTACCGGCTCTACCTCAAGGCATCGGGCGGCAAGGCGCTGACGACGGTCGCGCGGGCGCCGCTCTCCGGCAGCGCCTACCGCCTGCGCCAGGACGGCCGCATCGAGATGTCGCCGGCCGCCGAGAACCCCGGCCAGGAGGACGACATCCTGCGGGTCGCCGGGGCGGCCGCGGTCCGCGTCCGCGAGCTGGGGCCGCGGCCGCTGGACGAGGTGCCGCTGTCGGAGATCGCTGCGTTGATGGACAAACTGCGCGCCGGCGGCGTCGGTGAGGCCGACCTGCCGCGGAAGGTGCTGGACACCTACGGCCTGGTGCGGATGACCGCGAAGGCGGAGGGCTACCTCGAGGCGGCGCGGACCTTCGGCGCGCCGCCGTCACAGGAGGCAGAACCGGCGCCGCCGTCGACCGACGGCGGCGCTGTGGGCGAGGACTGACTACGCGGCGCAGCTCTTCAGGCCGAGCTTGGACGCGGCGGCCTCGTAGGTCGTGTTGTCCTGCACCTGCTTCATGAGCTGGGCGCCCTTGGCGGCGTCCTTCTCCTTGGCGGCGGTGGCCAGGCCGGAGAGCAGCGCGAACGCCTTCTCCTCCTCGGCGAGGAAGGTGTCGTAGTCGGCCTTGACGTCGTCGGCGGGCTGCAGCGCCTTCAGCTTGGTGTGCTGCTCCTGGGCGACCTTGGAGATCTCGGCGAAGTAGGGGGCAGCCTCGTTGGCGTCGGCGATGTTGCTGGGCTGCTTGATGCCCTTGATCTTGGCCTCGCTGGCCGTGCAGATCGCGCTCGCCTGCTTGACGAGCTCGGTCTTGGCGAGCTTGCCGCCGCCACCGTCGCTCTTGTCGTCGCTGCCACACGCGGCCAGGCCGAGGGCGGCGACAGCCGCGAGCAGGGCAACCGGGGTCTTCATGTTCATAAAACCAACCTAAACCGCGGGCGGCCATCCGTCACCCGGGGGAGCACCCGGAACTTTTGCCCGGGTGCCCGTGTGCCGCGGCGGGTCAGACGCAGGTGCCGAGACCCAGCTTGTCGGCGGAGGCCTTGAAGGAGGTGTTCGCGTTGGCCTCCTGCAGCAGCTGCTGGCCCTTCTTGGCGTCCTTGGCGGCGGCCGCGTCGGCCAGGCCCTGGACGAGGTCTACGGCCTTCTTCTCCTCCGCGAGGAAGGCGTCGTAGTCGGCCTTCACCTCGGTGGCCGGCTTGAGCGCCTTCAGCTGGTCGTCGAGCTTGTGGCCGAGCTCGGCGAGGGATTTGAAGTACGGCGCGGCCTGGGCCGGGTCGTTGATGTCCGTGGGCGCCTTGATCTTGTCGGAGGCGTCGTTGGTCGCCTTGCAGATGGCGTTGGCCTGCTTGACGAGCTCGGCCTTGGCCAGGCCGTCGCCGCCGTCCTTCTTGTCGTCGCCGCCACCGCAGGCGGACAGGCCGACGGTCACCAGGGCGGCGACGAGCGCCACGGGGATCTTCTTCATGCGCCGAAACCTACGGCACGCTGCCGTCAGGGTGTCAGCAGGACCCGCTTGCTGACGGTGGTGGCCCCGGACCGGGCCTTCAGCGTCGCGAACCCGCGGTGGCGCGCCGACCTGGCGACCTGCAGGCGGACCCTGGTCGTGGTGCCGGCCGCGGCGGTGAAGGTGCCCTTGGCGATGGTCCTCGTCCTGCCCTTGACCTTCGTGGTCAGGACGACCGTGCCGTGGCACGGCCGGGTGATCGTCCCGCTGACCGACTCGCGGCAGCCGACGGTGGTGCGGACGCGGCCCTTCCGGTCGAGCCGCAGGCGCGCGTCGGTGCGGGCGAGGTTGGGGACGAGGATCGCGGCAGCAGGGGCGGCGGGCGCCGGGTCGGTCGCCGCGGGGATCGGCGTGGTAACCGGGGCGGAGGCCGTCGGAGGCGGGGTGGTGGTCGTGGTCGGCGTCCCGAAGGTGACGACATCGCGGCTCGCGGTGCCGGTGTAACGGCCGCCTGCCGTCGCGGTGACGTGGTGGGTGCCGGGCAGCAGGACCGCCAGGCACACCGCGGTCAGGCCGGTGCCGGGCAGCAGGTTGGGACACAGCGTGACCGCGCCCTCGCTGACGGTCACCGTGGCCAGCGACAGGTCGCCGTCGGTGGCGTCGGTGCCGGACAGCGCGAACGCCAGGCCGTCACCGACCGGCGTCAGCACGACGTCCTCACGCGTGACGGTGAAGGTCAGGGGATGCTCGGTCTCGTGGCCCTGGTCGTCACGCACGGTCACCGTGGCCGGGTAGCTGCCGGGTGCCGCGCCGATCAGCCCGCTCGTCGTCCAGGAGCGGCTGTGCGCAGCGGTCGTGGTGGGGGTGAGCGTGATGCCCGCCGGCAGGCCGCTGACGAGCGCCGTCAGCGCGCCGCCGGCGCTGTCGGCGTCGGTGGCGGTGACGACGGTGCCCAGCGCGTCGCTGTACTGGGCGGTCGTCACGCCGTTGTCGTCGACGACGGGTGCGGCGGAGTTGCTGGCGCTGACCGGCAGGGCCTGCGTGGTGCTGCCCGTGTAGCGGCCGCCGGCGCTGACGGTGATCTGGTGGGTCGACCCGGTCGACAGCGAGGTGTCGCACACCGCCTCACCCCCGGCGCTCACCGCGACGTTGGCGCACAGCGTCGTCGTGCCGTCCCTGAAGGTGGCGGTGGCGGTGGTGCGGTCACCCTCCTTGCCGTCGCCGTCGGTCACCGTTGCCGCGAGGTGGACCGGGGCCGTGGCCGCGTCCAGCGCGCCCGCGGCCGACGTGTCGCCCGTGTAGGCGACGGTGGCCGCCTCGGGCGTCACGGTGAGCGTGAACGTCGTCGTGGAGCTGTGCCCGCCGCCGTCGCTGACCGTGGCCGTGACCGGATAGCTGCCCGGCGCGACGAGCGCCTGGCCGGCGAGCGCCCAGGTGCGGTCGTTGGCCGTCGTCTGTGTCGGCGTGAACGACAGGCCGCTGGGCAGCGCGGCCGCGATCGTGAGCGCGCTGCCGGCGGTGTCGGTGTCGTGGCTGCTGACCGTCAGCGCCGGGGTGTCGCTGTAGGGGACCGTCGCGTTGCCGCTGTTGATCGCGCTGGGCACACCCGCGCCGATGGTCAGCTGAGCGTGGTTGACGTCGAAGAAGACGTTGCCGACCGCCGCGACGCGGATGCGCGCGTTGGCGGCGGTGATCGCCGGCAGGATCACGGTCTGGCTGCCGTCGTTGGGCGTGGAGGCCTCCAGCGTGGTCGGGTAGGTCAGGCCGCCGTCGGTGGACAGGCTGATGCTGACGTCGGCGACGCTGACGGGGCTGACGTCGGTGCCGGCGACCGACCAGGTCACCGGCAGGTCCTGGCCGGAGGACAGCGTCGTGGCCGTGCTCTGCGACGTGACGCGGAACGGGCCCGCGGTCCTGGCGAGCGTGAGCGTCGTGTCGGCGTGCGCGATGCCGCCGCCGTTGGCGTTGCCGTCACGGACCGTCAGGCGGAAGTGCAGCGGGCCGTTGTAGGACGCGTTGGGGAGGAACTCGGCGAAGCAGGCCAGGGTCGAGCAGGTGCCGTTGGCGGCGTCCGTGTCACCGGAGACGACCTGGGCGATGTCGGGGAAGGTCCGGCTGGGGCTCGACGACGGGGCGTGGCTGCCGTCGGCGAACACCGCGAACAGCGGTCCGTCGGTGCGGGTGTTGCTGCGGATCGTCGACTGCGCGGTGGCACCGTCGTTCTGCTCCCACAGGTAGCTGAGCGAGTCGGCGGCATCGGCGTCGGTCGCCGAGCCGGTGAGGGTGAACGGGGTGCGGATCGGGATCGTCGCGTTGGCGGGAACGGACACGACCGGCACGCTGTTGGCGACGGTGGCGCTGGAGCCCGTCGCGGCGGCGTACGTGTCGGTGGTCAGGAAGTCCTGGACCTCGGCGATCGTCTGCTGGGAGAAGTAGCCGTCGGAGTTGCCCTGCAGGTTGTTGTTGGCGTCGCAGATGCCGGCGTAGCTCATGATCGTCTGGCCACTGCCGGGCTCGGTCGAGCCCGACGCCCACTGGTCGGGCGCGCAGTTGCTGCCGGTGCCGCTGAAGGTGTGGTTGGCGCCGAAGCCGTGCCCGAGCTCGTGCGCGGCCAGGTCGACGATGAAGCCGTCCCCGCCGGGCACGCTGGAGCCGCTGCAGGTGCCGCCCTTGTAGGTGGCCCAGCCGACCACGCCGACGTAGGCGATGCCGTTGCCGCCGGTGCCGTAGAGCACGGTGCCGATGTCGTAGTTGGCTGCGCCGACCAGCTGGCCGAACACCGTGGTGCTGCGGTTGATGGTGTTGACGCCGCAGCTGGCGGCGTTGGTGAAGCAGGCGCTCACGCCGCACGGGCCGTTGCTGCCGGAGAACTTCGCGGTGGTGTCGAAGTTCAGCGTCGCCGTGTTCGCGACCAGCGTCATGTGCGCGGCGAAGTCGCGCTCCCAGATCTGGTTGAGGCGGTTGACGATCGTCACCTTGGCCGCCAGGACGTTGGCGCTGCCGTAGTAGGTCGCGAACGTCGGGTCGTTGGCCACGGCGATGCGGTAGGTGCGGATCGCCGCGCTCGAGCCGGTCGCCTGCGCCTGCGGTGTCGTGGCGGCGCTGCGGGCCGGCGTCTGCAGGTGGGCGTCGCCGTAGCCGGTGCTGGGGACGCTGGAGGAGTTGTAGGCCGCGTAGCGCGTCCTGGTGCCGCGGTAGTAGGGCGTGACCTCGTAGGTGCCGTCGGGGCTGCTGACGCTCGCGTGGAGGCCCAGTGGGGTGAGGTCCAGCGTGACCCGCTCGGTCGCGTCGGTCACGCCGGTGCCCGCGTAGGTGCTGATCTCCGGATGCTGCCTGGCCAGCCCGGGGCTGAGCGTCTGCGTCGGACGGATCGTGAAGCGGTGGAAGCGGCCGTCGGGCGTGGGCAGGACGACGCTGTCGGTCCGTAGTTGCTCGGCGGCGTCCTTGTGGTTGAGCCGGAAGGCGCGGTAGCTGCGCGGCCGGACCTCGCGCGTGTGGCCGTCCTTGCTGGTGGGCAGCACCGACTCGGCCGTCGTCCACGGGCCGTGGGTGCTCGCGTGCGCGGCGGATGGGGTGATGAGGAGAAGGCCGGCGCACGCAAGCGCGCGCCATGCACCGCGACGGCCCATGTCCCTTGGGTCGGACCGTCGGCGCGATTGCTTGAGCTTTTGCCCGGGTTCTCAGCTGACCGTGACGCTCGTGCCCTTCGTCGCGCTCGTGACGCGGCGCATGTGGCGTCGGACCGTCGGGATGCGACGGTAGCGGCCGCCGCCGGCGGCCGCTGACACGTCGGTGCCCGTCGCCGTGACCGGCGACGGGCGTCAGGGCGACGGCACGATGACCGGGAAGTCGGAGCTGCCCTCGCCGGGGACGTCGATGATCACGCCGGGCCCGTACTCCAGCGCGCCGATGTCGGTGATGCCGCCGGCGCCGTTGGCCTTGCTCGGGTCGTCGTAGCGGGGGCGTCCCTCGATGTCGATGACGGGAGCGCCGTACTGGTCGGTGCCGGCATCAACCGCAGGGCTGCCGGGCAGCGGTCGCAACGTCTCCCCGTCGACCCCGGGGTTGGTGAGGTTGCCGAGCACATCGTGGCTGCCGTAGGCGGTCTGCGGGTAGGGCTGCAGGATCATGTTGTGGTCTTCGACCGCGTACACCGTGGTCTCGGTCTTGACCAGACGGCGCATGATGTTGTTGACGAGCTTGGTGCCCGTGACGCCGCTGCCGGCGTCGTAGATGACTGCGCTCTGGTTGCCGGCGTCGATCTCCTGCCCGGTGTCGAGCATGGTGTTGTTGGCCAGGAGGACGTCGTCGGTGCCCTTGGTGATGTTCACCCCGAAGTCCTTCAGATGGAACATGAGGTTGTTGACGATGCGCACGTTCGTCGGCGGTGCCTGACCGATCTGCGTGTCGGGCCCGACGATGATCCCGCGCTGGGTGCTGATGAACCGGTTGGCCTCGATCAGCATGTTGTTCACGTTGCCGAGCACCTGCACGCCGTCGGCGTGGGCGTCGTCGGTGCGGAAGTTGTTGGTCATCACGTTGCGCCGCACGAGCACGTTGTCGGCGTTGCTGACCTGCACCGGGTCGATCGTGATGCCGCTGAACGTGTTGCCGTAGATCTCCACGTTGGCGATCGGCGTCGGGAACACATTGCTCACCGTCCGGCGCAGCAGTTGGCCGAGGTTGCGCAACGGCGAGATCGGCAGCCCGGGGAGGGGCCTCGGCCGCAGCGCCTCTCGGAGACCCTGCAACCTGGCCTGAAGCGTGCGAAGCGGCTTGAACAGCTCCGTCGGCGCCGGGCCGGGGAGGGCGCCGAGGGGCGCGCCGTTGATGCGGATGCCGTAGCCCTCGGCAAGGGGGACGTTCTTCCAGTTGATGCCCGGGTGGTCGATGTCGTGGAAGGTGTTGTCGTTGAAGATCAGCGTGCTGGCCGACGAGACGAAGATGCCCTTGTTGCTGATGTCGCTGTCACGGATCTGGATCTGCTGCGAGTCGGCCCTGATCTCGATGCCGGCGTTGAAGGCCAGGTTCTTGAAGGCGAAGTTCTTCGACCCGGTGATGACCAGGCTGGAGATCACCGGCCTGATGTTGTCGACGCCCCCGTAGCCGACGAAGCGCAGCGGCTGGCTGCGCTGGCGGTTGCTGATCGTGACGCTCGCGTACGGGCTGCCGCTCACGTCGCTCAGGACGTTGACGTCGGCGCCCTCAGGCGCCGCGTCGAGTGCCTTGTCGATCGTGCACCACGGATGGTTGATGGTGTTGCTGGCGAAGGCGACGCTGTCGTCGCACTGCCCGTGCGTGGAGTCCTTGTCGACCCAGGCAGTGTTGAACTCGTCCGCCTGCGCAGTGGCCGCCGTCGTCCCGGCAGCGAGCGTGATGAGCACGAGCGCGGCAGCAGCCCGCGCCCGCGATGTGGTGAACGGCATGCGTGAAATCCCCCTGTGGCTTGCGGCCGGCGTGCCGACCTCCCCTGACGAAGATCAGTCCACTGCATGCCGGTCACGCCCACAACCCGGGTAAACCCTCAATTCGGTGTGATGTGGCGCACCCGGCGCGCGGGCCGCAGGAGGGTCTCCCGCACGTTGACCACGTGCTGAGGGCCCGGCGCACGCAGGCGCGCGCCATGCACCGCGACGGCCCATGTCCCTTGGGTCGGACCGTCGGCGCGACTGCCTGAGCTCTCAGCTGACCGTGACGCTCGTGCCCTTCGTCGCGAACTCGTAGACCCACTTCGCCTCGGGGGCGGGCACGCGTACGCAGCCGTGGGACGCCGGGAAGGCGGGGACGTCGGGGTACTCGTGGAAGGCGATGCCGTTGTTGAAGTAGGACGCGTAGGGCAGGAAGACCTTGAACGGCACCGACCAGGAGCGCAGCTCCTTGCGGAACACCGAGTAGCGGCCGGTCGGCGTCGCGTTGGCCCCTGCACCGGTGGAGACGTGGATGGCTCGCACGAGCCTGCCCTTGTCGACGAACAGTGCGACGCCCTTGTCGCGGTAGACCTCGACGTGCTTGCCCTTCAGCGTCGCGGGCTTCGGGATCGCGCCGGTCTGCAGCGCGGCGCTGGTCTGGGGGCCGACGACGCCGTCGCGGTCGAGGCCGTTCCAGGCTTGGAAGGCCATCACCGCCTGGGTCGTCTGGTATCCGAGCTTGCCGTCGACGGCGGCGTCCGGCAGGAAACGCATCCGCGCGAGCTGCTGCTGGATGACGGTGGTCCGGTCGTCCTTCGGGCCCTTCGGGGTCTGCGTGCCGCCCAGCGTCGGCGCCTTCGCGGGCCGCTTGTAGTCCGAGCGGGTCAGGTCGGCGTCGACGACCTTGCCGTCCACCCGGACCTTCGCGGTCTTCACGTCGCCGAACTGGGTGACGGTGTAGATGATCTGGGCCAACCGGGCGCGCAGCAGCTGCGTCTGGTCGGCGGTGCGCCTGGCGGGGTCCTGCGGGACGCCGCTCAGCAGCTCCGGCGACATGTCCAGCAAGATCGTCTGCTTGGTCGTGTACTCCGAGGAGGTGACCTTCAGCCCCGCGGGCAGCTGGGTGTCGAACCCCTTGGCCTTCTCGGCCTTCGTCGGCCCGGCCAGCAGCGCGTCGAGCGTGTGGAAGACCTTCGCCCCGGACGTGATCTCGCGGTCGACGGTGCGGAACTGCTCACCGGTGGTGAAGTACAGCTTCACGGTCTGGGTGCCCGCGGCGTGCGCCGGGGCGGCCAGGGCCAGCAGGGCGAGCAGGACGGCGGTCGTGATGCGGCGCATGTGGCGTCGGACGGTAGCGACCGAGGTCAGTCGAAGAAGTCGACGCCGGTGACGACCAGCACGCGGCGCGGGTCCTTCGGATCGTCGCAGCGGACGCTGTAGTAGACGTTGAAGTCCGCGGTGGCGTCGTCGGCCGGGACGCAGCGGAACGCACCGCGGTCGCCGGCGCCGATGTTCTGGTCGGGCGGGAAGCCGAGCGCGTTGGCCTCCTCGCACGGCACCGCCGGCGTCGCGTAGAGGTTCACGCTGCCGCCGGCGCAGTTGCGCAGGGGCACGAGCTCGATGTCCTTGCCGCAGGCCAGCGTGGCCGCGGGCTCGCCGAGCGTGGGCGTGGCCAATGGCCCACAGGCGGTGGGGTTGCGCGCCGCCACGTGCGCGGCGTGGCAGCCCACCCGGCGCTGGCGCACGAGCACCATCGTCGTCAGGGTGGCCTCGCGATCGCATTCGGTGCTCCGCGGCGCGTGGCCGGTCAGTCCCAGCCGGAAGGTGAAAGCGCCCGCCGCGTCGGTCGTGTCGCAGCCGAGCTCGCCGTGACCGACCATCACCCGGCCCTTGAAGTGCCCGGCCGCGAAGTCGACGGCGGCCCCGCGCCCGTTGTCGTAGTAGGCGTTGAATCGGCCGCCGGCGCGGATCGTGGCGTAGCGGTAGGGCTGCTCGTCGAACGCGAAGGAGTCGCTGCACTGCTCGCTGCGGCTGAGCTTGCCCGTGAGCCGGCTGGCCTTCGTGATCTCCCGGCCATCGTCGGACAGGACGATCCGCAGCCGGCATTGCGTCAGGCAGCGCACCCCGGCGTCCTTGGTGATGTGGATCGCGCCGCTGTACACGCCGAGCGGCTCGCCTTTGCGCGCTTGCGCGGGCGCTGCCCCGGCCAACGAGACCAGGAGGGCGAGGAGGACCGCGCGTGCGTGCATCCGCGTGAGTCTGGCGCATGACACGGCCGCGGTGGTACCCCCAAATCTCAGGGTGGGCCACCGATTGATCGGGGTGGGGTGCGGTGGTCCACTGGAGCCGGTCAGGGTCCTTTCAGGGAGGCCGCGTGATGTTGCGCAGGGGATTGATCGGCGCGCTCGGCGCCGCTGCAGTGGTGTTGGCGTTCGCGTTGAACGGCCAGGCGGCCGTCACGGTGCCGGTGCCCAACCCGATCGTCGTGGTCACGACGACGTCGGGGACGGTGACCAAGACGACGCTCGTGCCCATCGGCGGAGCCCCGATCCCGATCGACGTCGACGGCCGCAAGCTGCTTGGGCTGCTGTGCGCCGACATCGACGTCTCCGTCGGTCTGGTGGAGCTCGAGGGCCCCGGCTCGCCGCTGGTGCCCAGCATCGAGATCAAGCGCAACGTGCTGGCCCTCACGCGCAACACGCCCTCGCCGCCGCTGACGATCGATGCAAAGATCGAGTTGCTGGGCGTCGGCGAGCAGACCGGCCGGCTGGCCGAGATCCACTACGGCTACACCACGCCGCCCGGTGGATCGATCCCGACGCGCCTGAAGGCCAAGCTCACCGGCGGCGTCGGCGGGGCGTTCATCGACCCGCTGAAGGCCGCCATCGAGGCACCCGGCTACCGCGGCCCGCTGAACCTGAAGCTCGGCGTCACGACCCCGGACCTCGACGCCGCGTTCGGGCTGAACTTCGACACGCTGCCGGAGCAGATGTTCGTCACCGAGGACCCGACGGACGACGGCGTCAACGCCCGCTTCAGCCACTGGAGCCCCGTCGATGACGTCGTGCTCGACGCGACCGCCTCGGTCCGCGACCTGCACACCCAGCATCTCCTGGAGGCCTCGGCGAGCATCGAGCGCCTGCCGCAGGACATCGCGATCGACTACGCGAGCACCAGCGCCGGCGCCACCATCGACTACACCTCCGCGTCGGACGTCGCCAACCCCGACCTCGACGCGAGCTACCGCGACAGCACCGCCGGCACCGTCGGTCTCGACGCCCGCCTGCGGCTGAGCGGCCTGCCGCACCGGATGCACGCCCAGATCGACAAGGACGCCGACGGCGTGACCGGTGTCGCCTTCGACGTGCTCGACGGCGAGAGCGTCGGCGCCGTCGACTTCAGCGCTCGCAACGTCGCGGGGCCGGACGTCGTCCCCGCGCCGGACCTGGCCCCGGACCAGTACGTGGCGCTGAGCACGCGTCGCCAGGCCGACGGCAGCGTGCGCTGGCGGGCCGGCGGCCTGCTGCGCGAGATCCGCTCCGCGAGCTTCGTGCGTGATGGTGACAGCCTGCGCCTGGGCGCCGACATCGGCGACGGCCGGAGGGGGCTGCGAGCCCTCGCCGACCTGGACAGCCGCGGTGCGGACGGTGGCACGCGGCTGCTGGCCGACGCGCGCCTGGCGCCGCTGCCGCGCGACGTCCATGTCACGCTCACCCCGGGGACCGAGCAGCATCCCGGCGTCGTCGACTATCAGGCCCAGGACGGCACCGACGTCGACGTCGACCTGAAGACGTTCGGCGGTCCCGGCGACAGCTGCGGCGTGGCCCGCAGCACGTGCCTGATCGCGCGGCTGGACGACCTGCCCACCGCGCTGACGCTGACCCTCCCGGGCCTCGGCCAGTCCGAACTCGGCGTCACCCACAGCGGCGTGACCGACGAGCCCGACGTGCTCGCCACGCTGGACCGCACGGGGGAGACCACCACCGACCGCGTCTGGGCGGACATCGCGCTGAGGGACATCCCGCCCGTGGTCCGGGGACGTCTGGACGCGTCGGCCGACGGCAACCTCAACGCCGCCGAGTTCCACGCCTGCGACTAC
This sequence comes from uncultured Conexibacter sp., assembly GCA_964443695.1. Taxonomy (GTDB): domain Bacteria; phylum Actinomycetota; class Thermoleophilia; order Solirubrobacterales; family Solirubrobacteraceae; genus Paraconexibacter. The sequence continues at coordinate 74,188 of CAYUDT010000006.1, forward strand.
GACGCGAGCAGCGAGAGCTGCCGCGACCAGCAGCGCGCCCTCGGCCTGGTGCGCTTCACGGTGCGCGACCAGCCCGACCGGCTGGGCCTGCCGCAGCGCCCGCGCACCGCCGACACGTTCATCTCGATCGTCGGCAACGACCCGAACGCGGCGGTCACCGGCGACGAGCGCTTCGAGGCAGCAGGGCGGGTGGAGCAGGTCCGCAACCTGGCCTTTCACCAGCGCGCCGGGGCGAGCACCGCCGGGGCACTGGTCGACCTCGGCACGGGCAGGCCGTTCGACGCGGTCATCTCCACGAAGGGCTTCAAGAAGACCGCGAGCGGGACGGTCCTCGGCCCGACGTCCACCGACCTGCGCGTCCACGTCGGCCAGCTGCCCAACCGCTTCGGCGCGTGCCTGCGCGGCGGCGCGGCCACCCCGCCTCCGGATCCGTCCGGGCTGTCGCCGGACTCCCTGCTGGCCCCGTGCGAGCGCGACGACGCCTTCGGCGGCAACCTGGCGGCGACCCCGCTGAGCCTCGCCTACGACGCGAGCGGGCCCACGACCGTCAGCGCGACCGGCCGGTTCGTCGCCCCGGACGCCGAGCACCCAGGCGGCCCGGCCGACGTCACCTCGCTCGACACGACCGTCGACCAGGTGCCCGCGCACCTCCGGGCGGACGTGCTCGCGGGCGATGAGGCCGTCGAGCGTCCGTTGCAGATCCACTACGACGCCCACGACTCCACGGGGCAGCCCGCGCCGATCGGGCGGATCGTCCTGAAGCGCTTCGAGCAGCGCAAGGCCGGCTCGCTCTGCGGTGACCCCCGGCCCGGCCGCCAGGCGACCTGCGCGGACGCCGAGCTGGACGACCTGCCCGCGAGCATCGACATCAGCGCCGACCCTGCCGAGGCGCGTGGCGACTTCTCCATCGCCACGGCCGAGCCGCAGCCCGGCCGGGCGCGCCCGAGCCTGCAGCACCTGCACCTCAGCGCGGTCAAGCCGGACGCGGGGTCCCGGCCGTTCACGCTCGACGCGAGCGTCACGGGCCTGACCCCGCGGCTCTCGGGCCGGGTGCGGCGCCTGGACCTCGACCCGTCCGCCGCGGGCACCGAGCTGGCCGAGCTGTCGGTCAGCGCCTGCCGCGACGCGACCGGTGCGGACCGGTGCACCACCGACGGCAGCGGGTCCTACGGCCGCGGCGTCGGGGACATCCACGTCCGCGCGACGAACTCCGCGGTGCCCGAGGCGCTGCCCGAGCCGCCCGCGCGCCCCGGCATCTCGCACACCGCGGCGCTGGTGGTGCGCAGCGGGGAGTTCGTCGCCGACGCGGACATCCCGGACTTCCGCGAGCTCGGGGTCTCGCGCCTGGACCCGGGCGACGAGGCCAAGGTGCTGCGGTCCACCCGCATGCGCGTGGGCTTCGGCAGCGGGCTGGCCGATGAGCACGTCCGCGCCTACGTCGACCAGGTGGCGGGCGCCGCCAAGGACGTGCTGGACGCCACGCTCGACGATGCGCCCCGCAGCGTCGTGCTCTGCACCCGCGGGCCGGTCGCCGACACCGAGGTGCGTGACGTCGACGGCGTCTGGTGCGAGGGGCAGGAGCCCGCGGAGAGCGTCATGCAGGCGCGCCTGGAGGGCGAGGTCCCGGTCGCGGAGCGGCCCGACATCACGCTCAACCGGCTGCTGCTGGCACGGGGAGGGCGCGCGAGCGTCATCCAGGCCCGCGGCGCCATCCACAACATCGGCGGCCGCATCGACATGGTCACCGGTCGCGAGCAGCGCGAGGGCGGCGGCGGGCCCGGCTCCTGCGCGGACGGCACCGACAACGACGGCGTGCACGGCGCCGATGCCGACGACCCGGCGTGCGTCTCACCGGGGCCGGAGATCACCATCGAGGGCCGTGACGCCGACGGTGACCTGGCCGACGTCGCCGGCCGCATCGACCTGACGGCGCAGAACTACTACGCGCCCGGAGACGACACGCTGATCGCGCCGCCCGGGCCCGGCTTCCCCGCGACCGACCTGAAGGGCCAGGCCGGCGACGCCGGGATCGACCCGGACAACGCCGACCCGGGCGACGCGTCCGGCGACCCGGGCGGGCACAACTACCTCAGCGCCGCGCTGTCGGGCGGGGACGTCTACGGGTCGCTGTCGGTCCCGCACTTCAAGCACTTCAGCCTCAAGCCCGGTCCCTGCTACACCGATGGCCGGGTGCGCGCGGCCGCGGACCTGGCGGCCGAGAACGACCCCCACTACCGCTGCGTCCGCGTCGTCATGGCCCAGCGCGACAAGGTCGGTCTGACCTTCCGCGCGCAGACCGCCCCGGGCACGGTCCTGGACCTCGAGGACGGGCAGATCGACAGGATGCCCGCGGGCGACGGCGGCTTCTCGGCGACGATCGCCCAGCCGGCGGCGGGGCAGGACACCGACCCGTGGTGCGAGGACGCGATCACCGCTCCGCAGGCGAAGTGCAACCCGCCGCTGATCTCCCTGGAGAGCGACCACGACATCAGCACCCCCGGCCCGGACGGCGCGGGGACGGATGTCGTCCTGCGCGGGCGCGTCAACGTCGGGGACCCCGACGTGATCGCCCGGCTGGCCGGGCTCGGCGCGCGTGACGTCGTCTCCTCGCGCCTGGACTACGACCAGGACTTCGACGCATGGGACCCCGTGTCCAAGGGCATCCGCGCGAAGGTGGGCAACGCGCCCGCCGTGGGCCGGGACGGCCAGCCGGTCAGCAACCAGCCGCGGCGCGTGGGCGCCACGCTGGCGCTGAACATGAGCATCCCGCGGTACCTGGACATCTCGCCGCCGATCATGTGGGACTGCCTGCACACCGGCGACAGCACCAGCGAGTGCAACGCGCCCGAGGTCGGCTCCGACCAGAACACCGGCCGGCACTCCAACGACACGTTCATCAAGGTCGTCGGCTCCAACACCGCGCACGACGGCAGCGACCTGCCCTACCTCGGCCGCCTGGCGCTGCTGGTGCACGACTTCGAGACGACCGACGAGAAGGTCATCTCCGGTGCTCCGGCGCCGGACGACAACTCGATCTTCAACCCGGACGGTCCCGGGCAGCTGAAGGGTGCCTCGAGCCTCTCGCCCGACGACCCGGCCCGGTTGCCGACGGGCGACCCCTCGACGTACGGCATGCAGCTGCCGGGACACCTGGACCTGCGGGTGATGATGCGCGAGGACTTCGCCGCGCAGCCGGACTACCAGGCCTACGGGCTGGCGCTGCAGGACCGCCAGAACCAGCAGCGCTACTTCCAGGTGGACGGGCGCATCAACCGGCCTCTGTCGTTCAGCGTCCGGCTCAACAGCCCCCAGCTGCAGCAGTCGCGCAGCGGGCTGCCGGTGTCCAACGTGACCATGGCCGCGTACAACCTGCCCGCGCGGCCGGACGTCGGCTCGTCGACCCTGCCGAGCTTCCGGATCCGCAGCGAGCTGCGGATGGACTACACCGGCAAGGAGTACGACGTCCAGCGGGCCAAGGCCTTGTACGACACGTTCAAGGACGGCTTCAGCCATGCGGGGGTGCTGGCGGACATCCTCAGCGGCGCGGCCGACTTCAACGTCGGCTTCGACGGGGGTGTGATCACGCCGAAGGACATCAAGCTCGGCTGGATCGACGCGAAGTTCAACGCCGACCCGCAGAGCAACGGGCGCGAGACGACGGCGAACGCGGCGCGCACGGTCGACGTCGTCGCCGGCCCGTTCGGCTGGCAGAACGACGTCGAGTTGCGCGGCTTCCGCGACGTCAACGACACCTTGTTGGAGGACACGGACGCGGGCGGTCTGGAGGACGTCGGCAAGGGGCTGCCGGCTCCGGTGACCCTGCAGGCCGCCGCTCGGGTCCAGAACATCGACATCGGCTACCGGGTCGGCCTCAGCGCCGCGGGCATCCTCGGCGCCTACATCGGCCTGGCCGAGCGGCTCGACGCGGAGATCGGCGTCACCGCCGCCGAGACCACTCGGTTGCGGATGGCCAACCTCGCCACCGCGCTGTCCACCCGCACCTCCGCGGACCGCCAGGTGGACTTCGGCTCCAACAACACCTCGCAGCTGCGCATCCAGGGGTTCGTGCAGATCCTCTGGACGCTCCACAAGGTCCTCGACAACGAGTTCCCGCCGGGCAACGACCCGGATCCGGCAGCGCCGCTGGGGCTGTTCGGCTGCTCGCTGCTCGGCGCCGATGACAACGACTACGCGTTGATCCTGGGGCCCGGCAGCGCGCTTCCGGATGACTACGACGTGTTGGGCTGGGGCGTGCAGAAGCTGTTCAGCGCCGCGACGACCCTGCTGTCGCCGCTGTCCTGCGCGGTGGGGGCGATCGCGCTGAAGCCCGACCAGGCCATGGTCGACGACCGCCACCCGGCCCCGCGCTACGACGCCGTCGGACATCCCGTCGAGGGCGCGCTCAACAACGCCGCGTCGCCGGCGCCCGACCGCCCGCTCGACCCGCAGCCGCGGGGCTCGAGCCTGCACGTCACGGCCGCGAACTCGCCCGTGACCCGCTGCGGGGCGCTCAGCGTCGACGAGCTCACGGTCGACGCGGGCACGCGGCTGGTCGTCGGCAAGGAGGGGCAGACCGACGACGTCGGCGTCACCTGCGACGGCACCCTGCAGATCGACGCGGGGAAGGTCACCGTCGACGGCACGATCACCGCGTCGGGCACCCGCACGCAGACCGACGGCCGGGGCTCGCCCGGGTCGGCGGCGGGTGCCGGGCACAGCGGCAAGGGCGCGCAGTCCGGCGGCAACCCGGTCCCCGGCGGCCTGCCCTACGGCGAGGACGTGTTCGCGGCGTCGCCGCTGGAGGACGCGGGCTCCCGGGGCGGTGCGAGCTCCAGCGGTGCCAAGGCCGCCGGTGGCGGTGTGGTGGTCATCAACTCCGCCTCGACGGTCCAGGTCAACGGCCTCATCGCTGCCCGTGGCGCATCCGGGGAGGACTATGAGCCCGACGACTGCGAGCACTTCGGCGGCGGCGGTGCCTCCGGCGGCCTGGTGCAGGTCACGGCGCTGCAGCTCTACGGCACGGGCCAGTTGCTGGCCGCCGGCGGCGACGGCGGCGACGGTGGCTTCGCCGGCGGCGCGGGGGGTGGTGGCCGCGTGGAGGCGAAGACCATCGCCCCGGTCGAGGTCGACCGCAACGCCGACGCCGGGCACAACGGCAACCATGCCTGCGGCAACGCCCCGGCCGGCCATGCCGACAGCGGCGACGACGGCATCGAGGAGGTGCAGTTCCGCGGCGCGATCGCCGACCTGAACTCCGCGAACCCCGGTCCGGTGCAGTTCGGCAACGACATCAAGGTGCACGCCGAGGCGATCGCCGGTGACGACACCGGGGTGGTCTTCATCTGCCGGGAGTCCGCCGACCCAGGGGACGCCTCCAAGCTGCAGAGCACCGCGCTGGACCCGGTCGGCGACTCGGTCGCCGCGATGGTCCTGAACAGCGACGGGTGCGAGGTCGGCGCGGTCAAGGACAGCAACCGCGTCAACGACCGCGGACCGCACGAGCACAGCATGACCCTGGACTTCGACAACCTGCCCGAGGGCTGGCACGGGTTCTGGGCCGTGGCCGCGCGCAGCAAGAACGGCAACCCGTGCGCGCCGAGCGCGTTCGTGGCCAACTGCGCCTTCCAGAGCGCCCTGCCCGAGGTCTCCACCGCGCGCATCGGCATCGACCGGACGGGTCCGGAGATCACCGGCGCGACGTTCTCCGGCGGCACCGAGGGCTGCCCCGGTGCGTCGAGGTGCGTCACGGCCAACCACATCCAGATCAACCCCACCATCCGCGACGTGATGGGCAACGTCGCGTCGGCCTACTGCGGCGTGAGCCAGCTGCTGAACGGCACCTACAGGTCGATCGTCAACAACGACTGCGCCGAGGACGGCGCCCGCGACGTGCCGCTGGGGCTGTTCGACGGCCCGCGCGAGCCGAAGGTCGTCGCCGAGGACGAGCGCGGCACCGACACCACGGCGTCGATCGGCAAGGTGTTCGTCGACACCAACATGCCCGTCACGCAGAAGTTCGAGCTGACCTACCCCGGCGACACCGCGGTCAACGGCTGGCACCACGTGGTGCCGCGCCTGGACGTCGAGATGTACGACAACAACCCGGCCTCCGGCTTCGCCGACCGGCCGGTCCGGCTCATCGTCGACGGCGACCCGAAGACGTGCGGTGACGCCAAGGACGGCACCGACACCGTCGGCGGCGGTGTCGTCACCACCTGCGCCCCCGATGTGCTCGACGGGTTCGTGCCCGATGACGGCATCCACCAGCTGACGCTCTCGGGCCTCGACCGGGCGGGCAACCGCAACTACGAGTCGGCCCCGCAGGAGATCCGCATCGACCACGTCCCGCCGAAGTCGTCGATCGTGCTCGACCTACAGGCGCCCGACGGCGACGCCGGCTGGTTCGTCACCCGTCCGCAGTACGCGTTCGCGGTCGCCGATCCGGGCGGGTCCAGCGACGGCGCCGGGCCGCAGCCCGCGACCGGCCCGGGCATCGACCCCGGCGACGTCCGGGTCCGCCTGGACAACGGCGCCTGGCACGACTTCGACCCCACGGCCGACAACCGCCTGCCCGAGGGCAGCCACGAGATCTGCTGGTATGCCGTCGACCTCGCGGGCAACCCGGAGTCCGACGTGGAGAGCGGCGGCACGCTGCCGGCGCGCAACTGCAGCGGCAACAGGCGCACCGACGTCACGGCACCCGAGGTGCAGGCCGTCGTGGACCTGCCGCAGTCGGGCCCGAGCGGGTACATCCGCGGCATCCCGACGGTCACCGCGACGGCGAGCGACCCGCAGGCCGCAGACGTGAACGAGATCTCCGGCGTGCAGGTCATCGAGATGCAGCTCGACGACGAGCCGTGGGCGGCCGTCGACCACGTGCGCGTCGACCAGGAGGGACAGCACACGGTGCGCGCCCGCGCGCTGGACAGGGCGGGCAACGTCGCCGACGTGCTGGAGCGGACGGTGCTGGTGGACCTGGAGCGGCCGACCTCGTCGCTGGGCCGGTTCCCCGAGCAGGCCAACGTGCGCGGCTGGTACCGCCGCCCGGTGGAGCACAGCGCGGTCACGCGCGACAGCCGTGACGGGTCCGGGCCGGAGGCGACGCGCACGACGCTCGACGGCGGTCCGGCACTGCCCTACACGGCCCGGCTGCTCACGGGGGCCGGCTCGCACACCGTCACCGCCAGCGGCCGTGACGTCGCCGGCTACACCGGGGACGCGGTCTCGGCGACCGTCAGGACCGACGTCACGCCGCCGTCCGGCGCACCGGTCGGGCAGACCGCCGCGATCCTGGTCGGCGGTGTCCCGACGTTGCGCTTCACCGCGTCCGATGACACCGGCGGGAAGGTGCGCGTGCGGATCTGCGTGTTCGACGAGCTCGCCAACCTGGTGGCCTGCATCCCGGCCGGTGACGGTTACCGCCCGGGCGGCCCCGGCGAGGTGATCTGGCCGGCGCGCTACCGCACGGGTGTCCCGATCGCGCCCGGGCTGTACCACTACCGCGTCGAGGTGATCGACGAGGCGGGCAACAGCTCGGCGTCCGGGGAGTCCCTGAACTTCCTGGTGGTGAAGTTGCTGTAGGTCTAAGCTGGCCCCGGTTTCGGGGCCGGCATGACGACGACGCAAGACACGCTCATCGAGCGCGCTGCAGAGCTTGAGCTGCTGAACGGTGCAGTGGTGCGTCTGCGCGAGCGCGGCGACGGCAGCGTGGTCGTGCTGGAGGCCCACGCCGGGCTGGGCAAGACGGCGCTGCTCGACGCGGTCGAGGCCGCTGCGGCGGGCTGCCAGGTGCGCCGGGCGATGCCCGGCCCGCTGGAACGGCACTTCGCGTTCGGGGTCATCCGCGCGCTGCTGGAGCACCCGGTCCGCGAGGCCGCCCCGGCCCAGCGCGCGCACCTGCTCGACGGTGTCGCCGCGCACGCAGGAGCGCTGCTGCTGGAGGGCACGGTCCCCGGCGGTGACGCGGCGATGCTGCTCGCCCACAGCGTGTTCTGGCTGTGCGCCGCCCTGGCCGAGGACCGGCCGCTGGTGCTGATCGTCGACGACGCGCAGTGGGCCGACCGGCCGTCGCTGGAGGTGCTGGCCTACGTGGCCCGCCGCATCGGCGATGCGCCGCTGCTGGTGTGCGTCGCCGCGCGTGCCGACGACCCCGAGGCGCCCTCGGACCTGCTCGGTCTCCTGGGCGGCACACGCGGCGCGAGCGTCCTGCGTCCGCGGCCACTGACACCCGACGGCGCCGAGCAGCTGATCCGGCGGCACGTGCCCGGTGTCGGTCCCCACGCCTGCGCGGAGTGCCACCGCGCCAGCGACGGCAACCCCTGGCTGCTGACGGCGCTCAGCCGGCAGCTGGCCGAGCACGGTGACGCCGCGCTGCGGGCACCGGTGGCCGGCGCCCCGCCGGTGTCCGACGTGGCACGCGCGGTGGTCCGTGAGCGCCTGGCCGGCCTCGGCCCGGTCGCGACAGCGGTCGTCCTGGCGCTCGCCGTGCTGGGCGACAGCCCGCAACCGCACGTCCTCGCGCAGCTGGCCGCGGTCGGCCAGGGCGAGCTCCCCGGCGCGCTGGAGACGCTCACGGCCGCCGGCCTGCTGAGCGGCGCCCGCCCGCGCTTCGCCCACGGGCTCATCGCGCACGCGGTCATCGCCGAGATGCCCGCGGCCGCCCGCGACACCCTGCGCCGGCGGGCGATCGAGGTGCTCGAGGCGGACGGCGCGCCGGCCTACGTCTGCGCCGGGCACCTGCTGGACTGCGCGCCGCGGGGCGACGCCGCGGTGACTTCGATGCTGCGCCTCGCGGCCGAGGAGGCCGCCGAGCGCGGGGCGCCGCACGCCGCGGCCGCCTTCCTGGAGCGCGCCCTGCTGGAACGGGCGGTCGGGGACGAGCGGGGGGAGATGCTCGCGCGGATGGCGACGCTGAGCTTCGCCGCGGGGCTGCCCGCCGCGCGCGAGTACCTCCGCGAGGCGCTGGGCGAGCAACTCTCCCGCGACGGGCGCATCGAGGTGCTCACGCGGCTGGCCGCCCTGCAGGTGGTCGACATCGGCGACCACGGGCTGGCGCACCTGTTCGAGGAGGCGCTGGCCGAGGAGCGCGACCAGATGACCCGTCACGCCGTCGAGGCCGCGGCGCTGGACGCGCTGATGATGCAGGCCGACCGGTACGAGGAGCGGGCCCGGCGCGCCGCCGCGCTGGACCCCGAGCAGATCGACGACGCGGTCATCGCCCACACCGCACGGGCCCACCGCGCCTGGCTGGCCACCGAGCGCGGCACCCCCGATGTGGATGCGTGCGCCGCCCTCGCAGCCGACGCGCTGGCCGACGGGCGGCTGCTGCCCGAGGCCTTCCACCGCGGCGCCTACCACCTCTGCGTCCGGGCGCTGACGCTCTGCGACCGCGGTGCCGCCGCGACCGCGGCCATCGACGCGCTGGGCGAGCAGGCGATGACGCAGGGCTCGCTGCGGATGCGTGCCGCCGCCACCTGGTACGCGGCGGAGCTGGCACTCCGCGAAGGGCGCACGGCGGACGCGGAGAACGACGCGCGGCTGGCGCTGGACCTCATGCCCGGGGCGAACATGATCACCGGCGGCGCAGTGGAGGTCCTCGTCTGCGCGCTGGCGGAGCGGGCCGCCTTCGAGGAGGCCGACCACGTCCTGCGCGACCGCGGCTTCGCGGGTCGCCTGGGCGAGCGGATGTACTGGGAGATCGGCATCCGGCACGCGCGGGCCCGCCGCCACCTCCTGGAGGGCGACTTCGGCCGCGCACTGGACGAGGCGCTGGACGCCGGGCGGCTGCGGCTGGCCCAGGGGCGCACCAACCCGACCTGGACACCGTGGCGCAGCACCGCGGCGCTGGCGCTGGCCCACCTCGGCCGCGCCGACGAGGCCACGGGCCTGGCCGAGGAGGAGCTGCAGCTGGCCCGCGCCTTCGGCGCCCCGGTCCCCATCCTCCGCGCCGAGCACGCCGTCGCGGTCGCCGAGACCGACGACCACGCCGCCGTCGCTCGCTGCCAGGCCGCCCTGGGGCTCGCCGCGAACGCCACCGCGTTGCTGGAGGACGCGCGCCTGCGCCTGGAGCTGGGCCGGCGCCTGCTGCGCCTCGGCGATCGGCTCGGCGCCCGGGAGGCGCTGCGTCCGGCCCTGGCCGTCGCCGACTCCGCGGGCGCCGCGCACCTGGCGGCCGAGGCGCGGCGCTCCCTCGTCGCCACGGGCCTGCGTCCCCGGCACGCGGCCACGCAGGGCGTCGCGGCCCTGACGCCGCGCCAGCGCCAGGTCTGCGAGCTGGCCGCCGCGGGCAAGGGCAACCGCGCGATCGCCCAGGAGCTGTTCCTCTCGATCAAGACGGTGGAGACCCATCTCGCCGCCGGCTTCCGCAAGCTCGGCGTGACCGCGCGCGAGGACCTCGACCGGGCGCTGGAGCTCAGCGGCGCCGGCGGCTCCGCCTGAGACGGCGAAGGGCCCCGGTCACCGGGGCCCTTCGGGCAGTAGCTGGGGGGGTGCCCGAGTTCACGACATATGTCCCACCTGATAGGTCGTTGATGAGTCGGG
>CAYUDT010000007.1:0-79688 GCA_964443695.1 uncultured Conexibacter sp.
TGCACCCATTGGGCTCCCTGCCCAACCACTGCACACGCCCGCCCGGTCCCAGACCGGCGGGTGTGCGCGCGGAGATCGACGCACCCGGCGAACTCGCGCGCGGCGGGCCGTCGGGATTGCTGAGGAGCGACTCGGCGGGACCGTGCATCCGCCTGGACGCAGCACCCTGACCCGGGCACCGCTCTCGGTGTCCGTCGTCCTGGTGGCCACACCGATGCGGGCCGGTGGCGGCACATCAACGGGCCACGTGAAGAGCACGTCGATCGGCGAGATATGCCCCCGGAAACACGAAAGCCGCCTGGCGAGAGGCGGCTTCCGAAACGATTCTCCCGAAGGAGAATCGAGTAGCGGGGGCAGGATTCGAACCTGCGACCTTCGGGTTATGAGCCCGACGAGCTACCAGACTGCTCCACCCCGCGGCGGACAGCGAACTTTAGCACCGTGCTTCTGAAAATGACCTGCGGGGGTCGGGGTCAGACCAGGGCGCCGGTGCTCTTGAAGTGGAAGGTCTTGACGATCTGGCTGCCGCCGCCGGAGAGCTTGCGCACGACGCGGCCCCGGTAGGTGCGGTTCTCGCAGAACGGCTTGTAGTAGCCGGCGTCGTAGGAGCCGTCGGGCAGGGTCCACTTCAGGGTGTGGACCGGGACCTTGGAGGTGATGCTGGAGCCGAACTGGGTGCAGCTCGGGTCGTAGGCGCCCGGCGTGTCCCAGCGCATGAAGTATTGGGCGTGGCGGACAAGGCCGCCGATGCGGAACGTGAGCTTGGGGGTGACGCCGGCAGGGGCGTCGGTGGTACGCGTGATGTGGACGGTGACGCCGGCGCAGGCAGCCGGCGCGGCGATCAGCACGGCGACGCTGGTCGCCAGGAGGACACGGAGCCCGCGGATGCGCATGGCGAGAGTCTCTCGGCTGCCCCACACGCGGACAATGGCCGTCGACGAACCGTAGGGTCTGGTGCACCGTGGCCCGTGTCTTCGTCACCCGTCCCCTCCCTGGCTCGGCCCTCATCCGGCTGCAGGAGTCGCACGAGGTCGTCGTCCACCCCGGCCCGCAGCCGCCGACACGCCAGCAGCTCGAGCACGGGTTCGCCACCGCCGACGGCGTCCTCACCCTGCTCACCGACAAGGTCGACGCGGACCTGCTCGACCGGGCACCGCACCTGACGACCATCGCCAACTACGCGGTCGGCTCGGACAACATCGACCTCCAGGCGGCGACCGGGCGCGACATCCAGGTCGGCACGACGCCCGACGTCCTCACCGACGCGACCGCCGACCTGGCCTTCGCGCTGCTGCTCGCGGTCGCCCGGCACATCGTCCCCGCCAACCGCAGCGTCCATGACGGGACGTGGGGGGCGTGGGGACCGAGCGACTGGCTCGGCGCCCCGGTCGCGGGCGCCACGCTCGCGATCATCGGCGCGGGCCGCATCGGCAACGCCGTTGCCCAGCGCGGGCAGGGCTTCGGCATGCGGACGCTGACCGTCGGCCGCGACGACGACCTCCACGCGCGCCTCAACGAGGCGGACTTCGTCTCGGTCAACGTCCCGCTCACCGACGCCACGACACACCTCATCGACCAGCCCGCGCTGCGCGCGATGCGGCCGACGGCGTACCTCGTCAACACCGCCCGCGGCAAGGTCGTCGATCAGCACGCGCTGAGGACCGCGCTGATCGACGGCTGGATCGCGGGCGCCGCCCTGGACGTCACCGACCCCGAGCCGCTGCCGCCGACCGACCCGCTGCTGCAGGCGCCGAACCTCCTCGTCACCCCCCACATCGGCTCCGCGACGACGCAGGCCCGGGAGCGCATGGCCGACATGGCGGTCGACAACCTCATCGCCGGCCTGCGTGGCGATCCGCTGCCCCACAGCGCGTAGGCTGCGCGGCACATGCGCGTTGCTGTCGTGGACATCGGAACCAACTCGACCCGGCTGCTGATCGCCGACGTCGACACCGCCACCAAGCACGTCACCGAACTGGACCGGCGGACCACCGTCACCCGCCTCGGCCAACGGGTCGACACGACCGGGGAGCTGCAGCCGGAGGCGATGGACCGGGTGTTCGCCGCGCTCGACGGCTACAAGGAGGCGATCGACGAGCACGAGGTGCAGCGCACGATCGCCGTCCTCACCAGCGCGGTCCGCGACGCCAGGAACGGCGCCGAGTTCACTGAGCAGGTCCGCACCGACTACGACCTCGACGCCCGGACCCTCACCGGCGACGAGGAGGCCAACCTCGGCTTCCTCGGCGCCACCGGCGAACGGGATCCGCGGGCCGCCACGCCCGTCGTCGTCATCGACATCGGCGGCGGCTCGACGGAGTTCGTCATCGGTGACAACGACCAGCACGTGACGTTCCACGTCTCCACCCAGGCCGGCGTCGTGCGCCAGAGCGAGCGCCACGTCCACAGCGACCCGCCGCGCAACGAGGAGCTCCACAACGTCGCCGAGGACGTGCGCGCCGTCTTCGCCAACGCGGTCCCTGCGTCCGCGGCGCAGACCGTGCGGGCGGCGATCGCGGTGGCCGGCACCGCGACGAGCCTGGCCGCGATCGCGCAGGACCTCAACCCCTACGACCCGAGCCGGGTCCACGGCTACCGCCTCAGCCGGGCCGACGTCGAGGAGATCCTCGGCCGCCTGGCGATGATGGACCTGCAGGAGCGGCGCCACGTGCCGGGCCTGCATCCCGACCGTGCGCCGACGATCGTGCCCGGCTGCGTGCTGATGCTCGAGGCGCTGAGGCTGTTCGACCTGGACGAGGTCGAGGTCTCCGAGCACGACATCCTCCGCGGCGCCGCGATCCGGCGCGCGCTGGAATAGCCCCGAAACGCCGGAAGCCACCCCGAGGGGTGGCTTCCAAACTGGTCCCAACAGGACGGGCAGGGGTACGTGCCTTGCGGGGACCGGGTGTCAGGGTGCTCCGACGGCGGGAGGCGCCGATTCGATGCGGCAAATCGCCGGAGCTATGTAGGGCCGGTGCGAGAGGTCTTGTCTGAGACACGACCCCTTTGGACCCGGCACCGGCAGTATCGGTCCCCATCACCCGCGCGGCAATCGGACAGCCGTCTAACCGGAAACCCCAGAATTGGGGAGGGCGCTACTTCACCGCTTCGCAGTGCTTGAGCCTGTCGCGCGCATCGGCGATGACGACGTCCCGGCCGTCCCCGCAGTCGACCCGGTCCACGGTGCCGTCCTTCACGTCGATCGTGTCCCGGCCGGCGCCGCCGAGGACGACGTCCGCGCCCCCGCCGCCCTTGAGGCGGTCATCGCCCGCGCCGCCGGAGATCCGGTCCTTGCCGGACCCGCCGTCGAGGCAGTCCCGGCCGGCGTAGCCGTACAGCTCGTCGTTGCCGGCCATCCCGGTGATGCGGTCACCGACACCCGTGCCGTCCATCCGCGCCGACGCACCCGTCCCGGCGAACCGGTTGGCACATGCGCCCGAGGCCCGGCCGAAGCCGTAGACGACCCGGACCATCCCCGGTGACGACCCCCGCCCGCCGGTCGCGAAGACCAGCTCGGGGCGCCTGTCGCCGTTGAGGTCACCCAGCGAGGACACGGCGACGCCGACGACGCCGTTGTCGCGCGCGCCGGTGAAGCGGACGTCGTAGCCGTCGCGCGGCGTGTCGGCGCCGTAGCGCAGGAACGCGGCCGCGATGCCCTTCTTGTCGCCGCCCGCCGACAGGACATCGGCGCGATGGTCGCGGTTGAGGTCGCCGGCGGCGGCGACCGTCGGCAACGTGTCGCGGCGGCCGTCGAACATGCGCACGAAGCGCGGCACTGGGTCGCTGAGCAGCACGTCCGCCGTGGAGGACGAGCCGAAGACGATCGCGGCGGACTCCACCGACGACGTCGCGCCGCCGTCGTAGTCCCCGTCGGACCCGACCGCGAACGAGGTGACCGCGAGGTCGGGTGTGCCGTCCCCGTTGACGTCACCGGTGCCGGTCACCGCCGTGCCCGTGCCGCCGTAGTCGCCGACGACGCGGAAGCCGCGGCGGCCCAGCCCGCCGAGGTCGATCACGCCGGTGCCGCCGCCGTAGACGACGCTGACGATGCCCTGGTTGCTGTCGAAGGCCGACGCGGACGCGGACGGCGCGCCGACCGCGATGTCGGTCCTGCCGTCGCCGTTGATGTCGCCGACACCGGCCACCGCGCTGCCCGCCAGATCGCCGGCCCGTGCGCCCTCGATGTAGAGGCCGCGATCGGCCAGCTGACCGACGCCGACCGGCCCGCCGCCCAGCGGCCGCCGGCCGAGGACGACCCACGCGCCGCCTGCGGCGGGACCGTCGAGCCGCCGGCCGCCCGGCGCGCCCATGAGGATGTCCGGGACGCCGTCATGGTCGACGTCGCCTGCCGCCGCCACCGACGTGCCGAGGTAGGAGCCGGGTGCCCCGTCGACGCGCAGCGCCGCTGCGTTGTCGTCGGAGAGGTCGATGGCACCGGCCGCCCGCCGGCCGCGCACGACGTAGACCGAGCCGCTGCCCCTGTCGCGCTGCGGTGCCCCGATCAGCACGTCGGCCAGCTTGTCGCCGTCCAGGTCCCCGGCCGCGGCCACCGCCGCACCCGTGGCGTCGCCGATGGCGGCGCCGTCGATGCGGATGCCGTTGCGCCCCAGGCCGCGCAGGTCCACCACGAACGGGCGGCGATGGCCGAAGACGATGAACGCCGAGTTGGAGGACGACCGGAACCCCGCCGGCCCGCCGCCGATGATGAGGTCGTTGAGGCCGTCCCCGTTGACGTCGCCGGCGTCCGCCATCGCGGCACCGGCAGGGACGTTCTTCACGGTCGCCGAGGCGATGGTCGAGATGTTCAGCGAGACGGACTTCGCGTCAGCGGCGGGCACCGCGCCCGCGGCGAGCATCAAGGCCGTCGTCGCCCCGATCACGGTGCGTTTCATGACCGGCGAAGACGACGCCGCGCCGCAAAGGTTCCGACAATTTCCGCCCGCGCAGAAAGGTCGAAACTTCCAGCAGGGCGGAGCGTTCTAGGCGGCTCGGGCGCCGTGGCGCACGAAGCGCCACATCTCTTCGGTCAGCTTCTGCTGGTCCGGTCGCGTGCGCCGCGTCAGCGCCTCGGCCATGGCGATGCGGAAGCCGCCGATGAGCATCGCCGCGACCGTCCGCGCGTCGACGTCCTCGGGGATCTCGCCGCGCCGTTGCCCGCGTTGCACCGACCGGGCCGCATCGTCGATCACCTTGGCCAGGCGGTCGACCTCCAGCGCAGCCACGTCGGCGTCGCGCGACAGGCGCGAGAGGATCACCCGCGCCAGCGGCTGGGAGTAGTGGAAGTCCACCGAGATCTCGGTGCGCGCCTTCTCCCGCTCCGACCACGTGTCGCCCGCCTCGCGCGCCTTGGAGGTCGCGTCGAGCAGTTGCGTGTAGAACTCATCGACGACCGCGGCGACGAGCCCGGCCTTGGACCCGAAGTAGCGGTAGAGCAGGCCGACCGACACACCGGCGCGGGCTGCGACCGACGCGACCTCCAGCGCCCCGTCGCGTTCGATGAGCTCCGCCTCCGCGGCCTCCAGCAACTTCTGCCGGGTCGCGGCCCCGCGGCGGGTGAGAGCAGTCTCCGTCAACGCCCCCGGACCCTACCTGAAACGAGTTCAGGTTGTGCGCCACCGCTACAGCGGGCGCAGCTCGATGGGCAGGCCGTCGCCCGGGAACGGGCCGGTGGCGTAGTCGAAGATCGGCTGGTAGCCGGGGTCGACGTGCAGCGACCGGGACAGCAGCAGCTGGTGCATGATCGCCTTGACCTCCATGGAGCCGAAGTGCAGCCCGATGCACTTGTGGACGTTGCCGCCGAACGGCGACCACGCGTACGGATGGACCTTGTCCTCCGCGCGCTCCGAGGTGAAGCGCTCCGGGTCGAAGCGGTCCGGGTCCTTCCAGAACGCGTCGAGCAGCATCGACGGGTGCATCGACAGCGACACGATCGTGCCAGCGGGGATGAAGTGCCCGTCGATCTCGGTGTCCTTCAGCGCCTGGCGGGCCAGCATGCCGACCGGCGCGTTCATGCGCAGCGTCTCCTTCAGCACGAGGTCGAGCGCGGGCAGCGCGTCGAGATCGTCGTAGCCGATGAAGGGCTTGCCCAATGCCAGCGACTCCTCGCGCAGCCGCTCCTGCCAGCCCGGGTGCTTGGCCAGGTAGTAGGCCATCATCGTCGCGGTGATGGTCGACGTGTCGTGCGCGGCCATCATCGTGAAGATCATGTGGTTGACGATCTCCTCGTCGCTGAACGTCTCCCCGTCCTCGGAGGAGGCGTGGCACAGCACGCTGAACAGGTCGTCTCCGTCCCCGGCCCGCTTGGCCGCGATCCGCGAGCGGAAGTACTCCTCCAGCACACGCCGGCTGTCCAGGCCGCGCTTCCAGCGCCCACCGGGCACCGGGGCGCGCAGGAACGCCTGCCCGCCGACGACGACGTCGATGAACGCGCGGTTGAGGCGGTCGGCCTCCGCGCCGGACCGCTCGCCCATGAAGACCTCGGTCGCGATGTCGAGTGTCAGCTGCTTGGCTGCCGGGTGCAGCTTCACCGTCCCGGCCGGCCAGGAGGCGATGCCGCGCTCGATCGCCGGGTTCATCGCGTCGAGGTAGGACACCAGCCGCTCGCGCTTGAACGCCGCCTGCATGATCCGGCGGTGGTGACGGTGCTCCTCGAAGTCCATGAGCATCACGCCGCCGTGGAAGAACGGCCCGATGAAGAACTCCCAGCCCTCGCGGTTGGCGAAGGCCCGGTCCTTGTTGGCCAGCACCGTGCCGATGCCCTCGGGGCCCATCACGGTGACCACCTTGCGCCCGAAGACGGCCGACCAGGTCACGGTGCCGTTCTCCGCGTAGGACGTCCGCGCGGTGCCGACCGGGTCGGCCAGGAACGTGAGCATGTGGCCGATGACCGGCGGCCCGGGCTCGCCCATCACGGGCTTGAGGCCGCTGCCGGGCGGCGGGTCGGCCAGCGGCCGCTGCGCACGGGCGGGAGCAAGAGCCAGCAGCGTCCCGGCGACGTTGCGCGCGCGCAACGTCGCGGTCTTCACGTCGACGTCGGGAAGCAGCGGGATCCGCGGGACGAGGTTCATGGCTCCCGGAGTTCACCATACGGCTGCGTACGGATGCAAGCCGACCCGCCGTCGCCCGACTCTCGTCCAGCAGGAGTCAAGATGTGCCAACTTCCTGCCGAACAAGGACGCATGACGGGCATCAGGGTCTTCGTTCTTGCGCTGCTCTCGGCGCTGGCCTTCGCCGGCACCGCTTCCGCCGCCACCGCCACCCTCAAGGGGCAGGTCGTCGGCACGCCGTACCTCGCTGACAGCGCTCGCACGGCGGTCCCGGTCCTGTTCTCCAAGGAGAGCGCCAAGCGGGCCAGGCTGAAGTCGCCGCTCGGCGTCGCGGTCGTCCCGCGCCGGACGCCGATCGCCACGAAGTCCGGCTCGGTCCTGCCCGGCCGGCTGCGCGTCGGCGATCGCTTCACCGCCAAGGCGAAGATCTCCCGGAGCGCGAAGGAGGCCGTCTACCCGACGCTCTCGCTCAGCACGCTCAACGTCACCAAGCGCGCCACCCAGCTCTCCACTGCCGAGCTCGAGGAAGTCATCAAGCAGGCCCAGAAGGACATCAAGTCGCTGGGCGGCACGGTCACCTCGCTGGCCACGTCGACGAAGACCGCGCTGGGCTTGCTGACCGGCCGCGTCGACGGCCTGACGACCGGCCTCACCGCGCTGACGAGCGACCTCACCCTGGTCAAGAGCTCCGTGACGGGCCTGACAAGCGCCCTGGAGACGGCCAAGACGAACCTGCTGGCGGGCATCGACAAGGTCCGCAGCGACCTGCAGCCCCAGATCACCGAGGTCGCCGACGGGGTCACCGCGCTGGTCACCCAGCTCGGCGACTGCAACACGGCGAACTCCGTCCTCGGGCGCATCTGCGGCATCGAGGCCCTGCTCGGCGGGCTGGACACCGGGCAGGTCACCAACCTCACGACGCGCGTCAACAACGTCACGAACATCCTCACCGACCTCATCGGGACGCTCACGGGCCAGACGCTGGCCGACCTGCCCGCCGCGCTGACGGGCACCTTGGCGACCGCGCTGAACGCGCTCGGCGGGCTGCAGACGACCGTGGCGGGCCTGACGTCCAACCTCGGGACCGTCAGCGGCACCGTGGGGACCCTGCAGACCACCGTCGGTGGCATCACCAGCCAGCTCACCGGCGTCAACCTCAGCACCCTGCAGACGACGCTCGGCAACCTCGTCACCGGCCTCGGCGCCGGCCCGACGGGCCTGAACCTGACGGCCATCACCGGCCTGCAGTCCTCGCTGAGCAGCGCCACCGGCCAGATCGCCACGATCAACTCGCTGCTCGGCGGCGTCAACGTCGGCACGCTGCAGTCCACCGTCAGCGGCATCAGCACGTCGCTGTCCGGCGTGACGACCAAGCTCAACGGGGTCTGCAGCGCGCTCTCGGGCGCCACCGCCCCGGTCTACAGCCTCATCACGCTGCTGCTCAGCGGCAACGCGACGCTGCCGACGATCGCCGCCTGCTGACCGTCACAGCACGCGCGTCGCGCGCGGGCCCGCGGGCTCGCTCGTCGTCGCGCCGGCGTCGAGCGCCGCGTACAGCCCGACGCGCTCGCTCTTGCCCTTCAGCTCGACCGTCGGCCGCTCCTCCAGCGGCCCGTGGTCGCGCTCGAGCAGGCAGCGCGTCGCCTCGGTGAGCAGGACGTCGTCGCCCGTCAGGCGCGTCACCTCCTCCACGCGCGCGGCCGTGTTGACGGCATCGCCGATGACGGTGAACTCGACGCGCCCACCACCACCGACGGTGCCGGCCACCACCGGACCGGAGTTCACCCCGATGCCGATGCGCAGCTTGCCCTCGTAGACCTGGTCGACCGCCTTGACGATCTCGACGGCGGCGTCGAGCGCGCGGTCGGCGTGGTCGGGCAGTCGCTCCGGGGCGCCGAAGACCGCAAGCAGCCCGTCTCCCACGAACTTGTTGGCGTGGCCGCCGTGGCGGACGACGATCGGGACGACGCGCTCGAAGAACGCGTTGAGCTCGGCGACGACCTCGGTGGCCGACGCGCGCTCCGCGAACGCGGTGAACTCGCGGATGTCGAGGAACATCACGGTGACCTCGACCTCCTCGCCCTGCAGCTCGGTGCCCTCCGCCGCGATCCGCGCCGCGACGCCCGGGTCGACGTAGGCGCCCAGTGCCTCGCGCAGCCGCTCGCGCTCCTGCAGCCCGGCGACCATGACGTTGAACGAGCGCGCCAGGCGGCCGATCTCATCGCTCCCGACGACCGGCACGCGCGCGGACAGGTCCCCCGCGGCGACCCGCTCGGTGCCGTCGCGCAGCGACCGCAGCGGCGACAGGATCGAGTCGCTCAGCAGCAGCGACAGCTCCAGCGAGATCGTGAACGCGACGACGATCGCCGCGGCCACGCCGAAGCCCAGCGCGTTGATGCCCTCGCCGCGCCCGCCCGCCAGGGCCGAGACCACCACGCCCGAGACGATGTTGATCGCGGGCAGGGCCAGCAGCAGCCGCGCCTTGAGGTTCAGCGTGGTCCGGCCCAGCTCGACCTCCGCCGGCACGTCCGCGGAGACCTCCTCCAGCACCGGCCCCGTGATCATCTCGATCGCGAAGTAGCGCAGCAGGATGCCGTAGAGCAGCACGACGCTGGAGCCCGCGCAGACGACGAAGAACGACGGGAAGACCGGCAGGTCCATGAGCCACGTCGCGTAGGCGCTGATCGGGACGACGTTGAACACCACCGGCAGCGCACGGCGGTAGCGCATGAAGTCCAGGGGCAGGCCGGCCAACGCCCGCCAGGCACGGACCGCGCTCGCGGCGGAGTGGTCGCCCCTGAGGTAGGCGTCGGCGGGCTTGAGCAACCGGTGCGCGACGACGAACGCCGCGCAGTTCTCGACCGCGACCAGGACCGACGAGACGACCAGCAGCCGCCACTCCTCACTCCAGGACAGATCCCCGAACAGGCTGAACAGCAGGATGCCGCCGGCCACCACGCCGTAGGCGAACTGGAACTGGACGGCCAGGCAGACGCGAACGTAGTGGCGCCCGAGCTTGCGGTACAGCCAGCGGAGGGGTCCCCGAAGCATCAGCCGGGAAGGATGACGGGCGGTCCGCCCCGGCGCCAGTGGGGGAAACCGGAGAGCCGGCCTCCCCGGGAGTCAGGAGGCGGGTGGGGCGACCGGCGCCAGCGCCAGCGGCGCGCGGGCGGCGGCCACGGCGTTGCCGAGCTGCGATTCGCCGCAGAACAGGATGCCGCGCACGGTCACGACGGGAAGCTGGTCGGCGCCGTTGGCGGCGAGCATGCGCCCGGCGGTCTCCATCGCCGCGTCGCGGCTGGTGTCGCCCATCGCGGCGAGGCAGGGATCCAGGGGCAGGCAGGCGGCCGCGGCGGCCTCGGCCAGGATCTCCGGATCGTCCAGGTCGAACCCGCCGCAGTAGGCCAGGCGGCCCGCGGCGAGGACGAAGCGGGCGGCGCGGCCCTGCTCGGCCGCATAGTGCGCGACCCGCATCGCGGCACGACCGGCGGCCGGGTGGCGATCAGGCCAGACGAGCGGCATGCGCAGTGCGGTGGCGCGCGCGGCGACGCGGGCACGGCGCTCACGCAGATCCGCGGGGGTGATCACGTCGGGGACGAAGCCCGGCAGGATCGCCGGCGCCCAGCGCACGTCTCCGAAGAGCTTGTCCACGCGCTCGGCGGCCAGGTAGGTCCAGGCCGAGCAGAGGTCGAAGGCGAACTCCACGTCCGCAGGCTTGATCGTGTTCGGCATCGTCGTTGCAGCCGCCTCACGGGCCAACCGGCGCTGCTCGAGGGAGATCACTTGACCCATCGTCAACCCGAACGCAGCGAGGGGGGAGAACTGGCGCGGATTGCCATGACTTTCTTGTCCATCGGCAGCACCACCGATCCGAATTGAGGTCGGCTTTTCTTCGTACGAATGTCCAGGGGACGGATAACCGCACCCTTCCGACGATGGTCCGGTGTAAGGTGCGATGAACGGTCGCGCTTCGTCCCACCCCGACGTAGTTACAAAGGAGCCCGCGATTCCCACCGCACCGCCTCCCAAGAGGCACCCCTACAACCAGTGGGCGCCCGACGCCCGCGCCCTCGATCTCGTGGGCGACAAATGGACCCTGCTCATCGTCCGAGATCTCGTCGGCGGTCCCCGCCGCTTCGTCGAGCTCCAGCGGACGCTTCCGGGCATCTCCACCGAACAGCTGCGGTCGCGGCTGAACCGCATGGTCGCCGACGGCCTGCTCACCCGCCAGCGGTACCGCGAGGTCCCGCCGCGCGTGGACTACGAGCTGACCGACCGCGCCCGTGACCTGCTGCCCGTCATCGGCGCCCTGTCGCGCTGGGGCTACCAGTGGGCCTGGACCGCTCCGGAGAGCGGCGAGCACATCGACATCGGCGCGATCCTGCGCTCGGTACCCGGCCTGGCCGTCCCGGCCGGTTTCGACGGGGTCGCCGAGCTCGTGGTGGTCCGCCCCAGCGGCGAGCAGAAGCGCTACGCCCTGGGCGTCGATGACGACGTCATGACCTTCTCGGAGGGCTCGGCCTCGGAGGCGGCATCCCGCATCTCCGGCGACGAGCGGGCGTGGATCCACGCCCTCGGCCCGGACGCCGACCGTTCCGGCCTGGAGATCAGCGGCGACAAGGCTCCGGCCAACGCCCTGCTCGAGGCCCTGGCGCCCGTCGCGGCGCGCATGGCCGCGGTCGCCTAGCACCGCACACCCGAAGCAGACCGTCGCCGTACCCCATAGGCCGTACCGCCCGCCGCGTGTGTCCCACCACCGCGGCGGTCGTCGTTCCGGGCCGCCGCGGGCCCCTGGCGTGTGTCCCACCACCGCGGACCCCTGGCGTGGCGGTTACGGGCCACACCCAGGCCCCGATCCGACACGCCTCGTGTCGTGGGTCGGGCGTTCGGGCTCCCGGCAGAACCCGGACTCGTGGCACTAGGGCCACAGCGCGCGGGAGCGCTTGGCCTGGACGTGCTCGAGGTCGCCGTGGCGTTCGACCAGGCCGATGAGCGCGCGGCGCAGCGCCGTCGCGTCGCGGCCGACCTCATCCTCCAGCGCGGCCGAGACGCCCAGCGCGGTGTGCCGGACACGGCGACCCTCGGAGGTCAGGCCGATGAGCTTGCGGCGACCGTCCTGCGGATCGGGCCTCCGCTCGACCAGGCCGGCCGCCTCCATCTCGTCCACCGTCTGCTGCGCAGCCTGCTTGCTGACGTCGAGCACCTCGGCCAGTCGCGCCAGCGGAAGCGCCTCGGCGAACAGCGCGCGGACGACGAAGCCCCACGCCGGCCGCATCGTCAGGCCGGCGCCGTCCATGGCAGCGAGCAGGCGGTCGGTGAGCACCCGGTTGGCGGCAACGAGCAGGATGGCCAGATCAGGTTCGTCAGGCTTGCTTGACGTTTCGCCGAACATTCGTCAACCTTACCTGACGATATGTTGATCACCCACGCACAAGCACCCACCTTCGAGCAGGGCGGCGTCACCGCGACCGGCTACGCCTCCCCCGCCCGCGGATCCCGCGACCTCTCTGTCTGGCGCCTGTCCCTCGTCCCCGGCGAGGCCAGCCCGCCGCACTCCCTGTCCTGCGAGGAGGTCTTCCTCGCGCTGACGGGCAGCGCCACCGCATCGATCGACGGCGTCGAGCACTCCTTCAGCGCCGACGACTGCCTCCTCGTCCCGGCCGGCGTGCCCTTCACGCTGACGGCCGGCCCCGACGGTCTGGACGCCGTCTGCGCCATGGCCGCCGGGGGCCAGGCCACGATCCTCCCCGACGGCCCCACCATCACGCCGCCCTGGGCGGCGTAGCCGAGCATCCGCCCGGCGGTGCCCCCCGCGGGGTCGAACCGCCTTTCTAACCCCGGGACTGCGGCACAAAAGGCGGTTCGGCCGCTGGGAAACCGCCGAACCGCCTTTCCCACCCCGGGACTGCGGCACAAAAGGCGGTTCGCCCGCCGGGGAGCCGCTACTTCGAGTAGTCGGCCTTCTCGATGTGCGGGACCTTGCGGGTGTTGCCCGCGGGGACCGGCGGTGCGTCCTGGACCCAGCACGACGGCGCGTCGCCGGTGTTGGGCACCTGCGTCATGCGGGTGCCGCCGGCGGTGTCGCAGTCGAAGTTCGGGAACATCATGTAGCGGGCGCGCTTCTCGCCCGACAGGGCGTTGGGCAACAGGTAGGAGTTGCCGCGCAGCGACTGCGGCCCGGCGGTGCGCTGCTGGGTGATGCCCAGGGTCGACAGGCCCTTGGGACCGAACTGGCGCAGGTAGTGGCCGCGCTCGTCCTCGGTCCGCGTCGGGATCGTGTCGACGAGTGCGCCGGCGCCGTTGGAGATGAAGTCCGCCACCGTGCGCTGGTTGTACTCCAGCCACTGCAGGATGGGGTTGAGCTCCTCCAGGAACGGCTGGAGCTTGCCGAGCAGCGGCGTGATGCCGTCGACGGTCTGACGGAGCGCCGGCAGGCCCTTCTTGGACGCGTCGACCAGCGGGCCGAGACGGACGAAGAGCTTCTGCAGGTCCGGCGCGAGCAGCCGGACGTCGTGCAGCGCGGGCGTCAGGTCACGGGCGGCGGGGCGGAAGTCCTGGATCAGCGGGTCGGTGTTCTTCGCGAAGCCCTCGAGCTTGGTCAGCGTCGCCTTGGACTCGTCGATGAACGTCGGGAAGATCTTGAACGACTCGGCCAGCGCCTCCTGCTGGGAGGCGGTCTGGTCGAACGTGCCGCCCGCGTTGACGATGAGGCTGCGCAGCTGTGACTCGTTCTCCGAGAGCGCGCCGAACACCACGCCCGTGTTCTTGATCAGCTTCTTCAGCGCGCCCGACTGCGCATCCAGCACGGTCAGCACGCCGTCGCCGGACTCGGCGAAGCGGGGCAGCGTGCCCAGCGCGTCGTTGAGGTCGGTGCCGCGGCCCTCACCGGCGGTCTGCAGGCCGCGCTGCCAGGAGCGCAGCGCGTCGCGCGTGGTCGGGTCGAAGGCCTGCAGGATCTCGTCCAGCTCGACGCTCTTCTGGATCTGGCCGTCACCGAGCCAGCCGTCCTCGGCGATGCGCGGCGAGCCCTTCGTGCCCGGCGTCAGCTCGACGTAGGTCTCACCCAGCAGCGTCTTCTGGCGCAGGATCGCCTTGGCGTCCTTGGCGAGGGGCGCGTAGCGCGGGTCGAGCTCCAGGGTCGCAACGGTCGTGTTGGGATGACCGGGTGCGTCGATCTCCTTCTTGCGGACCTTCCCGACGCTGACGCCCGCCACCCGGACGTCGGCCTCGAGGCCCAGCTGCGTCGCCTCCGGGAAGGCGACGTGCACGCGGTAGGAGCGCGCCTTGAGCGGCGTCGGACCGCCGAAGGAGACCCAGAGGAACAGGAGCAGGCCGAAGCACGACAGCGCGAACAGCACCATCGTGAGCAGCTTTCCTGCGGTGGGCGCCTGCTTCTGCACCGTCGCCCCCTACGAGCCGCACACGGCGGGGTCGAGCAGCGAGGGCGCAAGCGCCGCGTGCAGCTGCGGTTGGGTGCCGACGACCTGGGCGATCGTGCCGCACGGGCCGTTGATCGTCACCGGCCGGAAGATGCCGTTGGCGTCCTGGGAGCTGAACAGCGCCGCGGCGTTGTGCTGCAGCCAGGCGATCCAGAACAGGTAGCCCTCATCACGGCCGGAGGTGCCCGGGGCCTCGCGGCCCTTCGGGTTGTAGCCGAGCATGTTGAACAGGTGGTTCAGCACGGTGAAGCTCGTCGTCAGGTCCGGCGTGGCCTTCGCGAGGTTCGTCGTCGCCGGCGCCAGCGAGCGCACGACCGGGCGCGCATCACGCACGAACGGGCGGATCGCGTTGCGGATCACCGGGGTGATCTCCTGGCCCAGCGGCAGCAGCGCCTTATTGGCCTCGTTGAGCTTGCGCGCCGCAGGCCGCAGCTCGACCGCCGCGGGCGCCAGTTGGTTGGCGAACGCCTCGACCTTGGTCAGCGCCGTCGTGGTGTTGCGCAGCGCGCTGGGCAGCTCCTGCACCGCCGCGGACACCGATGACTGCTCCGACGCGAACGCGCGGAAGACCTGCGAGGACGCCGACACCAACTGGGCCAGCTCGGCGTCCTTGGAGGCGAGCTTGCCGTTGAGGACGTTCAGCGAACGGATGAGGCGGCGCAGGTTCTTGTGGCGGACCGCGACGAGCTTGTTGACGCGCGCGAGGTCACGGTGCGTCGGCTCGTAGCGCGCCAGCACGTCGCGCAGCGAGGCGCCGCGGCCCTCCAGGCCCCGGCCGGCGCCGTTGACCAGCAGCTTGAGGTAGTCGCGCGTGTCGGTGTCCAGGGACGCGAGGATCTCGTCGGGGTTGACGTCCGGCGCTGAGTTGGACACCGGCAGCGTGAAGCCGGAGCCGACGACCTTGGCGCCCTTGGAGCCCGGGGTGAGCTCGATGAACATGTCCTTCAGGCCGGTCTTGGGGCGCAGCAGCGCCGTCGCGTCCTGGTGGATCAGGCCCTGGTACTCGTGGTCGATCTCCGCGGTGACGATCGCCTTGCCGTTGACGAGGTCGACGTCGGAGATGTCGCCGATGCGGATGCCCGAGACCCGGACGGTCTGGCCCTGGCCGGGCGTGACGGCCTGCGCGGTCGTGAAGGCGAACTTCACGTGATAGGGCTTGTCCTCCCAGGGCATGCGCAGCCGCTGGTGGACGAGGATGTAGCTGGCGACCAGCAGCGCGATCGCGACGAGCCCGATCACGGCGGCGAAGTTCTTGGCCTGCTTCTTGATCGCCCTCACTGGCCCGACCCCTTCTTGGAGAGCGAGTTGCGCAGCGCGCGCACGATGCCGAGGTCCTTCAACGTCGCCGGCTCCTCGGAGACCTTCAGGCCGCGGCCGGCCTTGCCGGAGCGCTTGACGAGCTTCTTGGCGTCCTTGATGGCCGCGTCGATGAGCTTCTGCTGCTGACCGCGCCTGCTCGCCGGGACGACCGCCTTGTGCGCCGTCGGCACCGCGCCCGGGACCGTGCGGAGGTCCGGCTTCTCCTGCGTCTCGCAGGGCACGTCGGGCTTCAGCGGCGAGCGCGGTCCCGGCGGTGGGTTGGCGCCGAGCACCGGCTGGTCGGTGAACATGAAGCCGCCGGCGCCGTTGGGCGTCGCGTACAGGCCACCGGCGAGCAGCACCCGGAACCACTGGCCGTTGGCGTCACCGGTCCGCGACTCGCCCGCCAGGCCCGGAAGGACCTTCAGCGAGTCCTGGTAGACCGGGCCGGTCGCCGGGAACGTCTTGTCCTCGAGCTTGTCCTTGGACCAGGGCAGGATGACCTCGTTCTGGCAGGAGGACGCCAGACGCGACTCCTTCAGCAGCGGCACCGAGACCTTGTTGAGCCTGGTCAGCGGCGGCACCGCGGGCTTCAGGTCGGACACGAGCCCACGCAGCTCGGGCACCGACAGCAGCGCGCGGATCTCCTTGATCAGCGGCAGGTTGGCCTTGAGCGTGGGCGTCGAGGAGCGCACGCCCGGGCGCAGGTCGCGGATGAGGCCGCGCAGCGGCGGGAACGCCCGGTTGAGGGCGGCCAGCGCCGGCATGCCGGCGGCCAGCGTGCGCGGCAGCTCGTCGATCGCCGCGGCCAGCTGCCGGTCGCGCGAGGCGAACGCCCCGGCGGTCGTGTTGAAGTCGGTGATGAGGCTCTTCAGCTGCTCGCTGTTGCGATCCAGCGCCTCGGCCGTCGCGCCCGCGCTGGCGACGTAGCCCGACAGGTCGTGCTCGAGGACGCCGCGCGAGGCGTCGGCGACGATCGCGCCGTCGCGGTAGGCCGGCGTCCAGTACTTCTGCGAGCGCGAATACCCCTCCGCCCCGCGGCCCTTCAGGCCGGAGGAGAGCTCGCCCAGCAGCGCCTGCAGGTTGGTGCGGGTGTCCTTCTGCAGCGACGTCAGGATCTGGTCGATCTGCACCGGCGCGCTGGTCTGCTGCAACGGGATCGTGTCGCCGTCGTCGAGGCTGGCCGCGCTCGGCGATCCCGGCTGGATGTCGACGAAGAAGTTGCCCTCGAGGAAGATGCGCGGCCGGATGCGGACCTTCGCGTCCTTGTGGATCGGCAGGCCCTTCTTGTCGATCCGCATCGTCACGACCGACGCCGAGCCGCCGCCGTCGAGATGCTCGATCTTGGTGACCTTGCCGATGTTCACGCCCGCGATGCGGACCGGCGAGTTCAGGCGGATGTTGTTGGACGTGCTGAACGCGGCCTTCAGCGTGTAGTGGTTGCGGAACGGCAGCTCCTTGCGGAAGCCCAGCCACGTCCCCACGCCGGCGATGATGATCACCATCAGCCCCACGGCGAAGTTCGACATGCCCTTGTGGTGGCCGGGTCGCATCAGCGTCCCTTCGGGTAGGTCGAGATCAGCGGGGTGTCCCCGAGCTTGCCGAGCCCACCCGGGCGCCAGGAGTACGTCTGGCCCGCCGGGACGGTGTCGGGGTTCAGGTTGTTCTTGTCGCCCCGGCCCTGGCGGTCGAGCTTCTTGTAGGTCGGGCCGACGCGCAGACCGGCCGTGTCCGGATGGTCGACGGAGACCTGCTTGTAGGGGTCGCCCGGCAGGCTGCGGTCGCGGAACGGGTTGGCCGAGTAGAAGTAGCCCTGCTGGCCGGCCTCGCAGTTGGCCTTGCCGTCCTCGGTGATCGCCGAGCCGTAGAAGTTGCCGTGCAGCTGCTGGACCTGCGGCTCGGGGCTGCCGACGTCACCGTGCGCGAACTCGTTGGCGTTGTCGTTGTCGACGCTGTCGTTCATGGCGCCGGGAGCACCCGCGTTGAGCAGCGCGCGCTGCTCGGAGCCGGTGTTGTCCGGCGAGGACAGGTGTTCGGCGGCCAGGGTCCAGAAGAAGTTCCAGGAGTTGCAGACGGTCACGTACGGGCCGAGGAAGCGCAGCTGCGGCTGCAGCGTGGTGATCGTCGCGGTGAGGCCGCGCAGGGCGCCGAGCGTGGTCGGCGTCATCGCGAGCTTGCGGACGGACTCCATCGCGGCCTGCAGGTCGGCGTACAGCGCGACGGTGCGCCTGGTCACCGGGATGCCGGTGGTCAGCGCCTTGTTGATCGTGGGCAGCGCGCCGCGCAGCTCCGCGGACGCCGCCTCGAGGTCCTTGGACAGCAACGCGGTGTGCTGCAGGAACGGTCGCTGCACCTTCAGCGAGCGCGTGCCGACGTCCAGCGCGGAGGGTGTCTTGGAGATCGTCGCCTTCAGCGCCTCCGGGTCGCGTGAGAACGCCTCGAAGGTGTCGGCCATCGTGGTGAACAGCCGCGCGTTGATCTCCGAGACCGGGGCGACGACGCGCGCGGTGTCGGCCAGCGAGCCGAAGAAGTCGCGCAGGTCGGTGTCCGGGTCGGCCAGGACGCGGGCGACGTGCGTGAGGTGGCCCAACAGCTCCGGCGCGACCTGGATCGTGCGCGAGAGGTCTCCCCCGCGGCCGGTCAGCGCATCGCCGAACGTCTGCAGGTTGGCCTGCGACGCATCGCGGGTGGGCTTGTCGAACGTGTTGTAGAACTCGTCGAGGTCGACCTCGACGTGCGACTGCCTCTCCGGCAGCGTGCCGCCGTCGGGCAGGTCGCTGCTGCCCTTGCCGGTCGTCAGCTCGACGTACTTCAGGCCCAGCGCCGAGCGCGGGCGGATCGTGACCGTGCTGTCGGTCGGGACCGCGCCGATCTTCTTGTCGAGCTTGAGCTTCAGCAGCGCGCCCACCTTGCCGTTGGCCAGGCGCTTGGGCTCCATGTCCTCGACGACGCCGATGCGGTACCCGCCGGAGCGGACCTCGTTGCCCTTGACCAGGTTGGCGCCGTTCTCGATCTCCACGTCGAGCTGACGGGTCGGCACGAACGGCAGGCCGTTGTTGGCGTTGTAGGCCAGGAACACCGCGACGACCAGGACCAGCACGGTGACCGCGCCCACGAGGACCGGGTTGGCGACGATGGACGCGTTGTTGCGCCGCATCAGCGCTGGCTCCCGAAGAGGTAGTCGAGCAGGCCGGTCGTGGCCTCGTCCGACCCGGAGCCGCCGTTGCCAGCGTCCTGGTTGCCGGTGAGGCCGCCGAGGAAGCCGGGCAGCTTGATCGGCGGCGGGTCGACGCCGGGCAGGATCTCCGGGATGTCGATCGTCGGCAGCTTGGGCTTGGTCGTCGTCGGCGTGCCGGTCGTCGGCGCGGGCGCCGTCGGCGTCGTGGCCGGCGCGTCGGGGCGGTTGCCGCCGAACTTCTCCGTGGATGCCTTCTTGCGCCGGGCGGCCGCGTCGGCGGGGCGCGACGGGTCGGTGAAGTTGATGCCCGGCTGGTTGGGGCCGAGCGCCACGGAGCAGTGGTCGCCGACCTCCTTGGCCCGCGCGATGTCTGCGTAGTTGGCGCAGTCGTCGTTCGGCGGGATGAGGGAGATCTTGAGGATGTGCTCGTTCTGGTCGTAGATGTTCGAGCTCATCGTCTGGTCGTAGACGTACTGCAGCAGCGCCTCCAGGCCCGTGTAGCCCGTCGGGGCGGCGCGGCCGGTCGCGCGCGCAGCCCGCGGGTCGTTCTCCACAGCGTGGGACGGGTCGTCCAGGTGCGAGAGCACGGTCGCGAGGTTCTTGCCGAGCTCCGGCGCGCCACGGGCAGTGCGCCGCAGTTCGGTGACCACGGGCTTGGCCGACTTCAGCGCGGTGTCGCCCGTCTTCGCCGCCTTGCCCAGCGCCTTGAACGCGGGACGCGACGCATCGGCGAACGGGCCGAGCAGGCCGAAGAAGCGCTCCAGCTGCGCGGCCGACGCGCGCAGGTTGCGCAGCGCCGGTGCCTGGGCGTCGGCGGTCTGGCCGAGCGCCTTCATCGTCGGCGTCAGCTCCTGCAGGAACCCGGGCAGCCTGTGGAAGCCGGCGGCGATGTCGTCGCGGCGCTCGGCGCTGGCGACAGCGGTGTCGCGGGCCTCGTCGACCCAGCGCCCGACGTCCTCCTTGTTGCGGGCGAGGTCGCCGACGACCTTGTCCGCGTTGACGGTCAGGTCGGCGAGGACCTTGTTCTGGTCGGCGAGGATCGCCAGGACCTTGTCGGTCTCGCGCAGGGCGGGGGACGCGCGGCGGATCGCGTCGTTGAGGTTCTGCTCGTTGCCGGCCACGGCAGCGCCGAGCTCGTTGATGATCAGCGCCAGGCGCTCGCGGTAGGGCTTGCGCAGGACGTTGTTGACGAGGTCCGGGGCGACGGTGGAGTCGGTCTTGTCGACGCCGATCGTCGAGCCGGGCGGCAGGTGCTCGGCCGCGGTGCCCGGGAGGCAGTCGACGAAGTACTCACCGATGAGCGACTGCGGGCGCGAGGAGCAGTGCACGTCGCTGCGCAGCGAGCCGAAGCCGTTGCGGGTGATCTCGATCTGGACCTTCGCGCGCATCGTGTCGCGGTCCAGCTCCATGTCGCTGATCTTGCCCGCGCGGACACCGGCGATCTTCACGTCGCCGCCCTCGATGAGGCCGAAGGCGTTGTCCAGCTCGACCCAGTATTTGGTGCCGGAGTCGCCGGACGCAGCGCCGCCGCCGAAGACCCAGAAGGTGCCGAGGCTGCAGAGCAGGAGGATGGTGGCTGCGATGCGCCTCATGGTCCGGGCGGCACCTGGCTCAGGTCACAGGGGAAGTCGGGCGTCGGCTTCCAGGCGGTGCCCCGCTCGGCCGCGCCCGGGCAGCGGTTGCGCTGGCCGAGGTTGAGGCCGGCCTCCAGGAAGGACTGCTGGTCCTTGGGCAGGATGTACTTCAGGACGCCGTTGACGTTCGTGAAGCCGTTGACGTACAGCGCCGCGCGGGACGCGCCACCGAGCGCGTCGTACATGCCGGAGTGGCTGAAGTCGTCGAACCAGCCGGTCAGGTCGACGCTGTAGGGCCGCGCGAACGCCAGCTCCGGCGCGGCCTCGCCCAGCGCCTTGGTGGACGCGGGCAGCGCACCCTCGCGCGTCTTGCCGTTGATCTGCTGGTCGGAGACCGCCACGTCGCGCAGCGGTGACTGCGCCTTGGTCAGCTCGATGAGGTCGTTGTCGGCGCCGGGCGCCTGGATCAGCCCGGCGAGGTTCTTCACGGTCGGGCGGGCATCCTGGGCCAGCGGGCGCAGTTCGGCGAGGAACGGCTTCAGCGCCTTCACCGCGGGCTTGGAGTCGTCGACCAGCGGCTTGAGGTCGTCCAGCGCGGCGCGGAGGTTGACGAACGTCGTGTTGGCCCGGCGCATGAACGCGGGCAGACGGCCGATCGCCGTCGCCAGCGACCCGCTGCGCGAGTTCAGCGCGTTCGTCGTGGTCGCGAGGTGGTCGACAAGGCCGGACACGTCGTCGCGGCGCTCGGCGATGTCGGTGACGAGCTTGGACGACGCGGTGATGAAGCGCGACAGCAGCGGCGTGTCGCGGTTGAGCTCCTCGAACAGCCGGGCCGACGCGACGAGCGAGGGGTTGAGGTACATCCAGCCCTCGTTGGCGCCCCTCGGGTCGTCGGCGTAGGTCTTGCCGAAGCCGCGGATGACGCCCTGCAGGGCGGCGCGGGTCTTCGGGTCGATCGTGTTGAAGAGCTCGTCGAGGTCGACCGCGCTGGTCGTCTCGGAGGCGGGGATCGTCGCGCCGTCGTCCAGCGTCTTCTGCTTGGAGCCGTCCGGCAGCGTCAGGTCGATGTAGCGGTTGGCCACGCCGGACAGCGACGCCTGGCGGACCGTCGCGACCGTGCCGACGCGCAGCGGCGCGTAGTCGTCGTCGGTGATGCCGATCGTCACCTCGGCCTCGCCGTCGTCGGTCAGGTCGATCTTCTCGACCTCGCCGACGGGGACCCCGCCGACCTGCACGAGGTTGCCCTTCACCAGCTGGGAGGCGTTCGTGAAGCGCGCGTGGAGCTTGTAGTCGGCGCCGCCGCCGCCCAGGAGGACGACAGCGACCACCGCCGCAGCCACGAACACGGCTGCGAGCGCGGCAACTCTTCCGATCGCCCTCGAATTCCTCAACGACACCCTCTCCTAGAGACCGACGTCAGCGTGGTCCCACCCACGCCAACGACGATGACGCTACAAACCTGCGCTTTGCAAAGTCAAAACCCAACCCTCTGGTGCAACGGGTTTACCGTCAGGCCTCCGACGTGACATTCGCCACGAGCGCAACCAGGACCTCTCGGCGGTGGTTGTTCTGGTCATATGACCACCCGATCCCGCATCACCACCCTGCTGGCCTGCTGTGCGGCCAGCGCAGGCGTCTCCCCGGGCGTCGCGGCGGCCAAGACCAACGTCGCCGTCGGCCTCGGTGACCAGAGCGCCGCGATGTTCAGCGCGCCGGCCTACCAGGCCCTCCACCTCAAGAAGACGCGGTACTACATCCGCTGGGACGCCGCGAAGTACCCGGCGGTCCTCGCTGCCGCCGACCAGTACGTCGCCGCGGCCAAGGCGTCGCACGTCCGCGTGCTGATGCACATCTCCACCAACAACTTCGACCTGAAGAAGGCCAAGCTGCCGAGCGTCGCCTCGTACAAGAAGTACGTCGGCAAGCTCGTCAAGCGCTACAAGGCCAAGGGCGTCAAGGAGTGGGGCGTCTGGAACGAGGCCAACCACGCCTCCCAGCCGACCTACCGCTCGCCCACCCGGGCCGCCTCGTTCTTCAAGACCATGCGCGGCCTCTGCAAGGGCTGCACGATCGTCGCCCTCGACGCCCTCGACCAGGCCGGCGTCACCAGGTACGTCGACACGTTCTTCAAGAAGCTCGGCAGCTACCGCAAGTACGTGAGGGTCGTGGGCATCCACAACTACTCCGACACCAACCGCAAGCGCTCCCGCGGGACGAGCTCGATCATCAAGCACGTCCAGAAGTACCGCGGCAAGAAGGGCGCCGCGATCTGGCTGACCGAGACCGGCGGCGTCGTGGAGTTCGGGAAGTCCTTCCCGTGCGACGAGAAGCGGGCCGCCTCGCGGATCACCTACATGTTCAGCCTGGCCAAGAAGTACCGCTCCTCCGTCAAGCGCCTCTACGCCTACAACTGGCAGGGCACGAACTGCGAGTCGCGGTTCGACGCCGGACTGGTCAACAAGGACGGATCGATCCGCGCCGGCTACACCTCGTTCAAGAAGGGCCTCGCCTCGTTCGCGAAGTGAGGTGTTTGTGAGGAAGGGGGAATTCGGGCCCACCCGTCCCCCTTTCGCCGCTACTTTGGGTCTGCGGGCACGTTTGTGTGCCTGCAGACCCTTTTCACACGCGCGTGGAAGTCTCGACACTCAGACACCGGGCCGGCGCACTGCGCGGGCCGACGCCGCTGCTGCGGCTGCAGGGCGACGATCGCCTCGTCGTCCTGACGCGTCGTGGCAACCAGGCCGCCTACGAGGTGCTGGTCGCGCGCTACCAGTCGCGTCTGCTGGCCTTCTGCCGCCACATGCTGTCCTCGCGCGAGGACGCCGAGGACGTGTTGCAGGAGGTCTTCGCCGCGGCCTTCAACGCGATGATCGCCGACACCCGGCCGATCAACGTGCGGCCCTGGCTGTACCGGATCGCGCGCAACCGCTGCCTCAACCACCTGCGCCGCCAGCAGCCGATCGGCGTGGACTCGATGGACGTCCACCTGGCCGACCACGGCACCACGACCGCGGACCGGGTCCACAAGCGTGAGGAGTTCCGCGAGCTCGTCGGCGACGTGCAGGAGCTGCCCGAGACCCAGCGCACGGCGCTGCTGCTGCGCGAGATCGACGCGCTCTCCTACGAGCAGATCGCCGAGGCGATGGAGACCACCGTCCCGTCGGTGAAGTCGCTGCTCGTCCGGGCCCGCGTCTCGCTGGCCGAGGCGGCCGAGGCCCGCAGGCTCACCTGCGAGGAGGTCCGCGACGAGCTCGGTGAGGTCGCCGAGGGCCTGAAGAAGCGCACGCCGCCGATCCGCCGGCACCTGCGCCAGTGCGACTCCTGCACCAACTTCGACAAGCAGCTGCGCGCCACGAACAAGGCGCTGGCCGCCGTGTTCCCGCTCGGGCCGCTGCTGCTGCTCAAGAAGCTGACGATCACCCACGCCGCCACGTCGTCCGCCGCGGGCGCCGCGGGTGGCGCTGCCGCGGTGGGCACCGGCGGTGCGGTCAGCGCGGGTGTCGCCACGGTCGCGACCAAGGCCGCGGCAGGCATCGCCGCCGCCGCGATCGTCACGGCCTCCGCCGTCGAGGTCGACCACGTCCGCCGCGACGCCACGCCGCAGAAGCCGCGCCCGGCCCTGGCCGCGAAGGCCGCCCCGGCCGTCGCCCCCGCCCCGCGTGTCGTCGCCACGATCCCGCAGCCCACCACGCACCACGCGGCGGCCGCGATCGAGCCGGCGCCGCGCGCGCCCCGCAAGGCCACCACCGCCAAGAGGCCCACCGACCTGAAGAAGGTCAAGCCGATCGCCCCGGAGGCCGGCGCCCCCATCGTGACGGCCGCCGCGCCGCAGACCTCGACGGTGACCACCACCACGACGCCTCCGGCGCAGCCGCAGACGGAGTCGGACACGACGTCGCTGCCGTCGCAGACCACCGCAGGCGCGGCGCCGGTCGCACCGACGCCCCCGGCGCAGACGACGCCCGCGCAGACGACGCCGACGCAGACGCAGACGACCCCGCCGCCGACGCAGACCCAGAGCACGCCGCCGCCCACGGAGACGGAGCCTGCGCCGACGCCGACGACCCCGCCGCCGGCGGACACGGCGCCCCCGACGGAGACGACACCGTCTCCCGACGGACCGGCTTCCTGAGACGACGCCGGCCTTGAAGGTCTCGGTCGGCGACCGGCCATTGCCGGGGCCCCGGCAATGGCTCCCTGCTCGAGGTGCGCAGGCCGTCACGACGGCGGGCAGTGGACGCCGACCACATCGACGCCGGCCGGCCCGGCCCGAACGCCTACCCGACGCGGTCGCCGACGGCGGCGTCGGGCTCGGGGTTGAGCAGCAGCACCAGCCGCTCCTCGGTGTAGGTCCCCAGGACCAGGCACTGGGACATGAACGGTCCGATCTGCTTGTCGGGGAAGTTCACGACGGCGATGACCTTGCGGTCCTCGAGCTGCTCGCGCGAGTAGTTGGTGATCTGGGCACTGGAGCGACGCATGCCGATCTCCGGGCCGAAGTCGACCGTGAGCTTCCAGGCCGGCCGGCGGGCCTCGGGGAACTCCTCGACCGCGACGATCCGGCCGACGCGCATGTCGACGCGGTCGAACTCGTCCCAGGTCAGGTCGCGGGTGCCGGTCATGGGCGCTCGGTGCCGAAGCGGAAGCTGCGCAGCGGCGTCTTGAGGAGGCCGTTGTTGCCGACGGCGTCCACGTTGGGCACCGCGTTGGAGTAGCCGGCCGTCATCGTGATCATCGCGCCGTCCCGCGCGCCCGGCTCGTCGGGGACCAGCAGGACGCGCTTGCCGTTGACCGTCCTCCCGTCGCGCTTGAACGTGAACAGGATCTGGTAGCCCGGAAGGTCGTTGATGCGCGCGCGGCCCTCGCCCCTGTAGA
Organism: uncultured Conexibacter sp.; assembly: GCA_964443695.1. Lineage (GTDB taxonomy): Bacteria > Actinomycetota > Thermoleophilia > Solirubrobacterales > Solirubrobacteraceae > Paraconexibacter. The sequence continues at coordinate 25,412 of CAYUDT010000007.1, forward strand.
TGAAGCCAGGGATCTCCCGGGACATCTCACGGATCATCGGCGCTGTGGCCTTCAGGAAGCCGGCGCTGGCGTCCCCGGCGTACGTCGGCATCGTGAACGGCCGGACCGCATAGGTCATCAGCGGACGCTCCGGGGTGACCTTCGTGCTCTGCAGGCGCAGCAGCTCGCCGCTCTGGGGATCGACGGGCCTGATGCCGTCGAGGTAGGCGATGTTGAACGCGGGCGCCTTGCGCTGGACGAGCGTGTGCTTGCCCTTGCCGTCCTCGCCGCGGATGACGGCGAACGCCACGAGCAGCACGGCGACGCCGAGCGCGACGTTGCGGATCAGCGGCCAGCGCGACCCGCTCAGCTCGGCGAGCGTCGGGCCGTACTCGGGGCGGACGGAGGCCATCCGCCCCAAGTCTAGTTCCGCCGCTCGCTAGGCGGCCGCTGCCAGGCCGATGACCTTCAGGCGCCGCTGCAGGCACTGCAGCGCGAACGCGCGGGTCTCGTCCATCGACACGCCGAAGACCGCGTCGTCGTCGGCGACGTCCGCGGCCCAGCGGGGCTTGAGGACGCCGTCGGCGACGGGCGCGACCTCGACGAGCGTGCGCTGGATGGCCTCGGCGTAGCGCTGGTCGCGCCGCGCCATGTCGCGCAGGAAGCGGGCGCCGAAGGCGACATGGCGGTGCTCGTCGCGGGCCACCATCTCAAAGCCCTTCACGAAGCCCGGCAGGGTCCCCTGCTGCTCGTTGTAGTCCATGATGAAGTGCTGACCCGTCAGGGCCAGCATCCCCTCGATGACCATGTGGTAGATCGTCACGAACTCCACGGCGGCCTCGAGGTCGTCGGGCACCCGCGTGAGCCGGTCACAGCGCGCGCCGAGCATGTCGTCGAAGAGCTGGGAGAACTCGGGGTTGAGGTGCGGCTGGACCCGGTCGAGGCGGTCGTCGAGCGTCTCGGTGCCCTCGAGGATCCCGACCTCGCGGTAGAAGCGGTCGAAGAACGCCACGTGACGGGCCTCGTCGGCGATCTGCGTGCAGAGGAACAGGCGCATGTCCTCGTCGGGGACCGCGCGCATCAGCGGCGCCAGTTCGGTCGCGACCTTCTGCTCCCCGACGAAGAAGCTCGACAGGCCGTACATCCGCTGGGTGCGCTCCTCCGCCGGGATGCGCTCGTGCCAGTCGATGCGGTCCTGGGTGAAGTCGATGTCCTGGGTGGCCCACTGCTGGCGCTCCCAGAGCTCGTACAGCTCGCGGTAGCCCAGCAGCTTGACCTCGCCGGCCGAGAGCGCCGGGTCCCCCGTGGCCCGGTAGTCGACCCGTTCGGTCCGCGGCGTCACGTCGCTCATGGAGGTGACCCTATCCGCCCGACTGGCTGCGCAGCCAGTCTGTGCTCGACACTTGGACGATCAAGGTGCCCGTCACGTGCAGCCGGTTCGCGCGTTGTCCGATCAACAGGACACAGGTGAGACGACATGCACGAACTTCAGACAACCGAGCATCACAGCCACGTCCTCTATTACGACGCGGTCAAGAAGCGGCTCTGGATCGGCGGCCAGCGCTGCCACCACGGAGCCACCGGCGCCCTGGTGGCCGGTGCCGCGGCCTGCGGCCTGGTGCTGTCGCGCATGCGGCTGAGGCCGCCCGGCATGGTCGGACTGATCGCCGCCGGCAGCGTCCTGATGGCCCACGACTGGCACGACCGCCACATCTGGTTCGAGCGCGGCTGGCAGAACCAGCCGTAGGGCCTGCTCAGGTGCCGATGGAGAACATCGCCTCGAGGTCGTGCTTGGAGAACACGTCGAAGGCGACCAGGGTCTGGGTGCGGGCCACGCCGGGCAGCTGCAGCAGCCGCCCGGTGATGACCTCGGCGAGCATCTCGTGACGCGGCACGCGCACGATCGCGACGAAGTCCCACTCGCCCGTGACCGTGTACGCCTCCGCGACACCCTCGATGTCGGCCAGCGTCGAGCCGAGCGTCGCCATCGCGCTGCGGTCGGCCTCGATCAGGACGATGGCGTTGGTCATGGCGTGTAGGACTCTCCCGGCGCGAGGATGACGACCTGCGCGAAGCCCGCGTTCTGGACGTCGGACTTGTAGGCCTCGGCGTCGGTCTCGATCGGCGGGAACGTGTCGTAGTGGCACGGGATCACGATGTCCGCGTTCACGAACTCGGCCGCGACGACCGCGTCGAAGCGATCCATCGTGTAGTGGCCGCCGATCGGGATGATCGCGATGTCGATCTTGCCGCGCTTGCCCGGCAGCGCGAGGTCGCTGAACAGCGCCGTGTCGCCGAGGTGGTAGATCCGCCTGCCGCCGATCTCGATGACCAGGCCGCCGGCCGGCGTGACAGTGCCGTCGGGCGTGGTGGACGTGTGGAACGCCGGGACGAGGCGCGCGCTGCCCCACGGGTACTCCGCGGTGCCGCCGAAGTTCGTGTCGATCGCGTTGAGGCCCTTGGCGCCGAGCTCACCCGCGATCTCGGTGATCGCCTGGACCGACGCGCCGGTGCGCTGGGCGATCTCGACGACGTCGCCGTAGTGGTCCTGATGGCCGTGGGTCAGCAGGATCGCCGTCGGGTTGACCTCGTCGGCCGCGCCCTCCGGAGCCTTCGGGTTGCCGTTCAGGAACGGGTCGATGAGGACGCTGTGCTCACCGTCCTTCAGCTCGAAGCAGGACTGCCCCAGAAACCGGATCTCCATCTACGTCGTCTCCTCGTCGTGGTGGGTGGTGCTGCTGCGCTGCAACTCGCGGGCCAGCTCGAAGCCGACGGCCGCGCCGATGAGCATCCCTACCCGGGTCTCCTCGGCGACGAGCGTGCGGATCGCGGCCAGGCGGGCGTAGAGGCCCTCGGCGTTGGCCGCCTGCGTCACGGCCTGCTCGTGCGCGCTGTCGAAGTAGCCGCCCTCCTGCAGCGCCATGTTGAGGAAGCGCTGCAGGCCCGGAGCGGCGTGGGTGATGACGTCCTGCGCGTGCCGCAGCCGCTCGGGATCGGACAACGCCGCCATCGCGGCGTCGACCTGCTCTGCGGTGTACGGCGGCTCGTCGGTCACCCTCGGCGACTATACGGGCTCGCGCATGGCCCAATCCGCGTAGCGACCGGCGAGCAGGACGAACGCGGTCACGACGGGCAGCGCGAGGACCGCCAGGAACCACGGCCGGCTCGCATCGGTGCCGATCAGCACGCCGTGGGCGACCCCGAGCAGCCAGAACAGCGACACGAAGCGGTGGGCCTTGCGCCAGCGCTGCGTGCCAATGCTGCTGCGGGCGTAGTAGCTCAGCCCCAGCCCGATCATGCCGATCGCCGCGATCTGCCCGAGGGCCGACGCGAACGTCGCATACGGCGATGCCCCGGGAACGATCAGCTCGAAGACGTTGGCCTTCAGGACGGGATCCAGCAACAGCGCGACGCCGTGCAGGAGGATCAGCGCGATCGTGGCCAGTGACAGCGCCTCGTGGGCGGCGGCCAGCTCGATGCGCCTGCCGCGCGTCCAGTCGGGCCGGATCGCGGCGGTCAGGCCCAGGCAGGCGCTCAGCGACGCGGCGGCCAGCGCCCCGATGCCGGCGGCCCGGGCGGTGATCCAGATGGGCGCGATCGAGCTCATCGCGCGGCCTCGGCGGCGCGGGTGTGCTCGATGACCGTCGCGTCCTCCAGGACGACGATGCCGCCGTGCGGCAGGTGCTCGAGCGCGCGCTCGGGCCCGGCCAGCAGCGCGGCCTTGGCGCGGACCTCGGCCTCGACCGCCGTCGGCGCGACGGCGCTGACCTGGACGATGCCGGTGTAGGCGGGTTCGCCGCGGCCCGGGTCCATGAGGTGGTGGCCGGGACGCCCGTCGGGCGCCAGGAAGCGCCGGCCGGTGATGCCGCTCGTGGCAACTGCCCCGGCGACGAGCTTGAGCTGCGCGATCGGCGTCGGCCCGCCGAACGGGTCGGCGATGTCGACGGGACGGGTGAGACCTGCGCGTCCGCCGACCCGCACGTCGCCCAGGCAGGCGACGGCGTAGGCGTCGTGGTCGGTCAGCCGCTCGGCGATCATGTCGGCCGCCAGGCCCTTGGCCAGGCCGCCACCATCGATGCGCACGCCGGCGGGACGGCGGACGGTGCAGGTCTCGGGGTCACCGGAGACCGCGGCCCAGCGCCGCCGGGGGTCCGGCAGCGCAGGTCGAGGGCCCGACGCGCTGTCGGCCGCCACCTCGGCCGGCGTCGGCCGGGCTTGGCGGTTGCGCAGGGAGGTCACGTAGCCGGCGGCCTCCAGCGCGTCGAGTTGGGTGGCGTCCACCAGGCCGCCGCTCAGCTCCCCCGCGTAGGGGACGAGCGCGGCGAGGCGACACAGCAGCTTGGATGCGGGGACGACGTCGCGCGAGTCGGCGTTGAGCCGGCTCAGCTCGCTCCGGGCGTCGAAGCGGGTCAGCGACTCGTGGATGCCGTGCAGCAGGGCGGCGCTGATCGTCAACGCCGCGGGCGCGTCGAGCGCGCGGCCGCGGCCCTGGGCGCGGACCGTGACCGTGCCGCCGAAGACACTGACGTCGCGCACGTGCTCGGTGCTCATGACTGGCTCGAGGTGACGGCCGGGGCCTGAGCGGCAGCTGCGTCGACGTCGCTGGACGTCGTGGTCTCGTCCTCGTCGGACGTGACGTTGGCCGTGTCGAAGGTGTTGTCGGCCGTCGCCTGTTCCTGGGCGGTCGAGGACGCCGAGGCGCTGGCCTGCGTCGTCGTCGTGCCGGCGCCGCCGGTGCCGAATGCGGCGACGACGCCCCAGAGGGCGGCGACCGTCCCGGCGGTGGTGGCGGCCACGACCTGCTGGACACGGCGGCGGCGCTGCTTGAGCGGGGTCTTCGCGGTGGGCATGGACCACACCATGCGCCCGCCGGGTGTGGGTCGCCTCAAGCGACCCTGGGAGCTTCCTGAGTCAGCGCGGCTTCAGCGACGCGAGGCCGAAGCCCGCCAGGCCGCCGACCAGCAGGCCGACGACACCCGCGATGTTCGACGCCTCGTAGGTGGCGATCGGCATCGCCGCCACGAGGACCGCCAGGACCAGCGTGCCGAGCAGGTCCTGCTCGTCATCGTCGTCGCCATGACGGCGCCGGGCCAGGATCACCGGGACCGCCCAGGCCGCCAGGAGGCCGAGCGCCGCACCGTTGCCGCCCAGCGCGACCGGCGAGCTGTCCAGCGCGGCTGCCGCGGCGATGCCGCCGATGCCGGTCAGCGCGAACAGCAGGACGACGACCACCGGGCCGTGGCGGCGCTCCAGCAGCCAGCCGAACAGCGCGATCGTCGTGACCGCGGCCATCTGGTACCAGGTGTTTGTGTAGAGGAAGACGCTGACGACGGGCCGCCACCAGTCCCCGTCGATGGGCCCGAACACCGCGATCTGCGCGCGGTTGGTGAAGACGAGCACCAGCAGTCCGACGAGCGACAGCAGGCTCAGGCCGATCGTGGCGTACGGGCGGCGGTCCTCATCGCCCTTGATCCCGGGGATCTCACCCGTGCGCAACGGGCCCAGCGTGGGCCGCGGCGGCTTGCGCAGCTTGGGGCGCGACTCGCCATCGGCGTCCCGCTCGATCTTCGGCGCACGCTTGCGCAACCGCTGCCCGCAGTAGGGGCATTCGGTGATGTACGGGCTCACTTCTGACCCGCAGGACTTGCACACCACGTAGAGGTCGGGGGGGCCGGAGGACATCGCCTGTCCTCGATGATAGATCGGAAGGGCTTCAGGACACGCCTGTTTCGTTCGATTACTCAGGTGTGCGTCGCCTGCGCGACTTCCAACCTGTCTCGCTCCACGTCGGTGCCGCCGTCGTGGAGGGCCGGGTCGCGGGCATCCGCGGCGACGAGGCGCTGGTCACGACGACCGGCCGCTGGCCCGCTGCCGCGGGCTTCCTCCCTGCCCACGCCAGCCTCTCCTTCGAGCACGGCGGCCACCAGGTGGTCCTGCAGGGCGACCTGCACGCCGGTGGCGACGGCGGCGCGCTGCGCTTCATCGTCGGTGACGGCGTCCGCGCCGCCGACCAGCGGCGGCACATGCGCCTCAGCGCGGCGCTGCCGGTCCTGGTGGCGCCGCTGGACGGCGCCCGCGAGGCCGTGGGGGCCCACACGGTCGACATCTCCGCGGGCGGCATGCTCGTCGCCCGCGGCGACCTGCGCGGCCGGCTGCGGGTCCGCGTCGAGCTTCCGCCCTCGGCCGCGCTGCCCCACGGCCGCATGGTCGAGGCCGTCGGCGACGTCCTGCGCAGCGATGCGCAGCGCACCGCCGTGGCGTTCACCCACATCGACGCGGACGACCAGCTCCTGCTGGGCCGCTTCGTCGACGACGTCCGCCGTGCGCTGGCGCGGCGGATGCAGCAGATCTAACGGATCAGCTCTCGCCGACCGTCGCGGAGACGATCTCGCCCATGACCTCGCGCAGGTCGTGGTTGGCCTCGTAGACGACGACCTGGCGCGCGGCCCCGTTGCCGCGCTCGATGAGGTCGGTGATGCCCTCCAGCTCGTGCTCGGCGCCGAGGTCCTGCGCGTGGCCGCGGAGGCGGTCGACCAGACGCCGGGCCAGCGCCTTGGTGTTGACCCGCTCGTGGGACGGAAGGTCGACGATGTCGCCGTCGAGGCCGTGACGGGCGGCCAGCCACTTGTTCTCGTCGAGCATCTGCCACGGGTAGTCGCTGAGCGGCTTGCCCTCCTTGTAGTGCTCGGCCAGCTCGCGGACCATCGCCTGGATCAGCGCCGCGAGCGCGATCGTGTGCTCGACGCGGGTCTGCGCGTCGCAGCAGCGGATCTCGACGGTGCCGAAGCGCGGGTGCGGGCGGACGTCGTACCAGAGGTAGGTGTAGTCCTCCATCACCCCGCTGCGGACCATGAAGTCGATCTCGCGCTGGAACCCGTCCCAATCGGTGTACCGCGGAGGCATGCCGACCCGCGGGAAGGCCCGGAAGATGGGGGTGCGGGTGGACATCAGCCCGCTGCGGTCGGCCCGCCAGAACGGCGAGTTGGCGCTGAGCGCCAGCAGCACCGGGACGTGGACGCGCATGCCGTCGGCCACGTGGATCGCCTGGTCGGGGTCGTCGACGCCGACGTGGACGTGCAGGCCGAACAGCAGCTCCTGCCGGGCGACGAAGCGCAGGGCGCTGATGAGGTCTCGGTACCGGGGCCGCGCGACGATGCGCTGGTCCTCCCACATCGCGAACGGATGGGTGCCCGCGCTGCCGATGCGCAGCCCGCGACGGCCGGCGACCTCGCTGGCGTAGGCCCGGAGCGCCCGCAGCTCGGCAGCCGCCTGGCTGGTGTCGCGGCACGGCTCCGTGGAGACCTCCAGCACGGACTCCATGAGCTCCGGCTTGACCTCGCCGCGGGGCGAGGCACCGTCCGAGCTGACGGACTCGAGCAGCGGCTCGATCGCGTTGACGAGGTCGTAGTGCTCGTCGTCGACGATCATCAGCTCCTCCTCGATCCCGATCGAGTACGGGCTGCGATCGGGCGCTGGCGCGAAGCGATGCTCCATTGGGCCTGCACCTTACCCGTGGCTCCGGTGCTCGGCGAAACCCTGAAACAGCCCGTCCATTAGGCTCAGGGCCCTGATGAACACCGAACAGCGCGACAAGATCTCCGAGGGCGACGGCTTCATCGCCGCCCTGGACCAGAGCGGCGGCAGCTCAGGCAAGGCCCTCGCCCAGTACGGCATTGCGCCGGACACCTACAGCGGCGACGAGGCGATGTTCGACCTCATCCACGAGATGCGCACGCGCATCGTGACCAGCCCGGCGTTCACGGGTGCCGATGTCGTCGGCGCGATCCTGTTCCTGCAGACGATGCGCCGTCAGGTCGAGGGTCTTCCCACGTCGAGGTACCTGTGGGACGAGCGCGGGGTCGTCCCGTTCCTGAAGGTCGACCTCGGCATGCTCGACGAGGAGAACGGCGCGCAGCTCATGAAGCCGATGCCCGAGCTCGACGAGCAGTGCGCCGAGGCCCTGGAGCTCGGCGTCTTCGGCACCAAGATGCGCTCGGTCATCAAGGTGGCCGACGAGGCGGGTGTCGCGGCGAACATCGCGCAGCAGTTCGAGATCGGCCTGCAGATCCTCGGCAACGGCCTGATGCCGATCCTCGAGCCCGAGGTCGACATCAACTCGCCGTCCAAGGCGGCTGCTGAGCAGCTGGTGCTCGACAACGTCCTCAAGCACCTCGACGAGATCGGCGACCAGCAGATCATGTTGAAGCTCACGCTCCCGGACGTCGCCGGCTTCTACACCCCGCTGATCGAGCACCCGAAGGTGCTGAAGGTCGTGGCCCTCTCCGGCGGCTACAACCGCGACGACGCCTGCGCCAAGCTCGCCGAGAACCCGGGCATGATCGCCTCCTTCTCACGCGCGCTGGTCGAGGGCCTGACCGCGCAGATGAGCGACGATGAGTTCAACAGCGCGCTCGGCGCGTCGATCGCGCAGATCCACGCCGCGTCCGTCGCGTAGCGCGCACTTCGCGACGACATCGCAGCTTCTCTGCAACGCCCGGTGCATCGCATCGGGCGTTGTTCGTAGGTTGACCCGGTGCGCTCGCGCAACGCCATCGTCTGGGTCGTGATCGCCGCCGTCCTGGCGGCGCTGGGCGGACGCATCTCGCTCGGCGGCGGGGGCGCGTCGTCCTCGGGCGGATTGGACCTGTCCCCCACGCAGACGACCTCCGCGCGGGTCGTGCGGGTCGTCGACGGGGACACGATCCACGTCCGCGCCGGTGGCCGGGAGGACACCGTCCGCTACATCGGCATCGACACGCCCGAGTCGGTCAAGCCGGACACGCCCGTGCAGTGCTTCGCCAAGGAGGCCTCGCACGAGAACTCGCGCCTGGTCGACGGGCAGGCCGTGCGGCTGGTGCTCGATCGCGAGGCGCGGGACCGCTACGGGCGACTGTTGGCCTACGTCTACCGCGCATCCGACGGATTGTTCGTGAACGAGCAACTCGTGAAGCTCGGTTTTGCGAAGACGCTGGAGATCCGCCCGAACACCCGTTATGCAAACCGCTTCAGCGTGTTGCAGATCGCCGCCCAGGCGCGTGGGCGGGGTATGTGGAGTCGGTGCTGAGCGGTAATCTCCGCGGTGCAGTTATGGCGCGTTCCTCTCTCGCCCAGATCGAGCAGGCCTTTCGCGAGGAGACCCTCGCCGACCGCGAACGCCGTGAGGCGCTCCAGCGGCAGGTCGACCGGCGCGCGCGCCAGCGCGACATCGAGAAGACGCACAAGCACGGGCGGCTGCGCTTCATCGCGCTGATCCTCGTGCTGATCGCGACGGCGGTGCTGGTGACCGTCGCGATGTTCGAGACGCTCTATCTCGTGATGGGGTGACGGCTCCGGCCGTCGTGCCGACTGCGTCGGCCTCGGGAGTGTGCGCTGACGCTCACACTCCCGGTCTCAGCGCCTAGGGCTGGCCCAGCGACCTGAGGGCACCCTCGACCTCGGCGCGGAACGTCGCGTCCTGACCGTCGGCGTCGCCCGCGGTCCGCTCCTGCTGGATCTCGAGGTAGACCTCCTTGCGGAACACGGGGATGTCCCGGGGGGCCTGGATCCCGATGCGGACCTTCTCGCCCATGATGGAGAGGACGGACACCTCGATGTCGTCCCCGATCATGATGCTCTGGTTGGACTTGCGTGTCAGAACGAGCATGTTGGAACCTGCCTCCCTGAGTCCCGAATGCGCCGTTGCTACGGAGCTGGGTGAGCGTCCAGTGTTTCAGTCCCTGTGCTGACGCGCAACCACGCCCCGAGGATGCAGGGCTTTCCGATAGGTTCTCGCGCGATATGGCACGTCGTTCGCTGCGTCCGCAGCTCAATCAGATCCGCACGTGGGTCCAGCAGGGCCGCACCGATGCGTGGATCGCGCACCAGCTCGAAGTGACCGTCCAGCAGATCGACGCCTTCAAGCGCGACAACGACCTTGTCCCCGCCGACGCCAAGACCGAGGCGCCGGACGGCACCACCGCCACCGACTTCGACGACGAGATCGACCTGCGTGCGCAGGACGACGAGCTCATCGCCGCCAAGTTGGAGGAGGAAGAGGCCGAGCGGGCCGCCCGGGAGGCCGAGGAGGCCGCCGAGGCGGAGCGCCTGGCCGCCGAGAAGGCTGCCGCCGGTGAGGACGAGGAAGACGAGAAGCCCAAGCGCACCCGAGGTCGCCGCGGCGGCCGGGGCCGTGGGCGCAAGCGCAAGGCGGGCGAGCCCCTGGAGGGCACCTTCGACCACGGCGAGGAGGGATACGGCCTCTGGCTGGACCCCGCCGTCGCCGACGATCCGGTCTACGCCGAGCACTGGGCCGGCCACCGGCCCGTGGTCGTCGTCATCGAGGACGACCAGATCGTCATCAAGCGCGCCGGCGAGGAAGCCGGCGACGACGAGGACGAGTAGCGCCCAGCACCCTGCGCAAAAGTGCAGGGTGCGCACCCGGTGTTCGGTCAGACCCTGAGCCGGAAGGCTCCAGGGTGTGTCAGCTTCACCCCATGTCGATGCGACGGCCGCCGGCGAAATCGGCGGCCCGCTGCACGTAGCGCGCGAAGGCCGCGTCGAAGACCCGCGCGTCCCACGCCCAGGGGGCGCCGGGAGCGAGCTCGGTGGCCAGGTCGAAGCACCACGCGGTGCCCTGGTCGTAGAGCGCGATCAACTCGTCGCTGGTGAAGCGGCTGCCCAGGCGGCGCTGCAACTCGGAGACCAGACGCTCGATGACGTGGTCGATCGCGACGCGCTCGACCTCGGGGAGCGCATCGATCCGCTTCTCGCCCTGCACCCAGCGGGCGATCGTGGGGTCGGTGATCACGCCCTCAAGGTAGCGACCCGACCCGGCCGGATCGGGGGTCGTCCGCTGACGCCCGCGACCTGCGCCTTCGGCGGCCCGCTAGGGACCGCCGGGGAGGCCCTTGACGACGTAGGCGCGCTCGCCCGGACGGGTCATGCCCAGGCGCCGGGCCTCGGCCTCGAGGCCGGCGTTGTCCTTCAGGGCCTTCGCGCGGGCCTTCAGGCGGGCGTTCTCCCGCTCGAGCCGCTCCACGACGGAGTGCTGCTTTGCTGCCTGCCCCCGGGTGGCGAAGTAGGAGCGGGCGGGTCCGACGTACAGCGCGAGGATCGTGACGAGCACGATCAGCAGCCCGATGCGGCCGACGCGGTCCCAACGGATGGCTCCGCCCTGCCGCCGGGGTCCGTGGACGATCCGGGGCCCGCGCCGGGTGTCGGGGGCGTCGGAAGCTGGTTCGGCGTGCTGTCGCACTCGAGCGGCGGCCATGCTCGGGTGCCCTTCGCGGGCGCCGCCGCCGTTCCTTCCGCTGACGCCGAAGGTTCAGCGGACGTTGCGCGCCGGCCCCGCCCTCGCGGACCCCGATTTGCCCCGGGTTCCGGCGTGCCATACGGTGCAACGATGCGACGTTGTACGGGGCTCGTTGCACTGCTTGCCGGTCTTTTCGGGGTCGTTCCGCACGCCTTCGCGGCGACGGACTACTACGCCACACCGAGTGGCTCCGGGATGACCTGCTCGCAGGCCGCCCCGTGCAAGATCGACATCGCGCTCTCGCAGGTCGCAGTGATGTCCGGCGATACGGTCCATCTCAGCGCGGACACGTTCGACATCGGCTTCGGCGTGACGGTCAGCAGCGGCGTGACGCTCAGCGGCGCCGGCGCCAACGACACGACGCTCCACATGACCGGCACCGCCAGCGCCGACACGGATGGCCTGAAGGTCATGGCCGCCGGACACGTCGACAACCTCACCGCCTTCTCCGACGTCCTGCCCGACGGCGGCTCTTACGCCGCGGCGCTGACGCTCGGCCCCGGGGCGACCGCGGCGAAGGTGATTGCCGTCAACCACCCGACGCAAGCGATGCTGACGGGGAACACGCCCGCCTGCGCCGGCTCCAGCGACCTGCAGATGAGCAACTCGGTCTGCTTCACCACGCAGGACGCCGCGATGGACCTCCAGGGCCAGACGTCGGGCACGGGCGGTGTGCTGAACTCGGTCACCGCCGTATCACTCCAGGGCAACGGTCTGGTCACGACATCCGGCACCGGCTCGTCGCTGGTCATCAACGAGTCGATCATCAACGGTGGCGGCGAGGCGCCGGACATCGACTCGCAGCTCACCACGCTGACCATCAACTCGAGCAACTTCACGCCGGACATGGGCGCGCCGACGTGCGGTGACGCGCTGTGCACGACCGACCGTCCGGTCTTCGCCGACCTCGCGAACGGTGACCTGCACCAGACCGCCGACTCGGCCAGCACGATCGACAAGGGCGGCAACGACACGCCCGGCACCGACCTCGACGGCAACACCCGCAAGATCGGCCCGAAGGCGGACATGGGCGCCTACGAGCTGCCGCTGTCCCCGGCTGCGTCCGCCGATGTCACCGACATCACCGAGACGACGGCGCACTTCTCCGCCACAGTCAACGGCGGCGGCGCCAACGGTGCGACCTACCAGGTGAAGAGCGGCGCCACCACGCTCGACGGCGGCGACCTGCCGATCGACGCCGGCAACGTCACGATCTCGAAGGACCTCACCGGCCTGACCGAGAACACGCAGTACACGCTGCGCGTCATCGTCGCGTCCAGCCGCGGCACGAAGGACCTCCCGGTCACCTTCACCACGAGGGCCAAGCCCGTCGTGGACCCGCCCAAGCAGGGGCCGCCCAAGAAGGTCATCGTGCCGGCGTCGTGGGACCCGAACGCCGTCGCCGACACGTTCAAGGTCAGGCTGAAGCTGAAGTCCAGGAAGATCGACGCCGACTCGAAGGGTCGCTTCACGCTGACGCTCGTCTCGCAGACGGCGAAGACGCTGAGCGGGTCCCTGTCGGCCTGGAAGCCCGTCGGTGACGACGACGACTTCACGCTGAGGGCCAACGCCTCCAAGAAGATCAGGCTCAAGCTCTCCCACACGTCCCTGAAGGCCCTCAGGAAGGACAAGGACGGCAAGGTGGCCGCCACCGCCGTCGCGACCGTCACGGCCGGCGACGGGGCGCGCAAGCAGGTCTTCCTGGACTTCGTCCTGACGCGCTGACCCGGTCGCGGTCCTGCTGAGGAGCAGGACCGCTCAGGCCCGGGTGCGCCGCCGGGCGGCGCGCTAGGAGCGGAAGACGCTGCGGCCCGGGTAGACCGCCGCGCCGCCGAGGGCCTCCTCGATGCGCAGCAGCTGGTTGTACTTCGCGACGCGATCGGAGCGCGCGGGCGCACCGGTCTTGATCTGGCCGCAGCCGGTGGCCACCGCGAGGTCGGCGATGAAGACGTCCTCGGTCTCACCGGAGCGGTGGGACATGACGGCCGTGTAGCCGGCCTCCTTGGCGATGCGGATCGCCTCGAGGGTCTCGCTCAGCGTGCCGATCTGGTTGACCTTGATGAGGATCGAGTTGCCGACGCCGGCCTCGATGCCGCGCGTCAGGCGGGCCGGGTTGGTGACGAACAGGTCGTCGCCGACGAGCTGCACGGTCCCGCCGATCTTGTCGGTGAGGACCTTCCAGCCGTCCCAGTCCTCCTCGTTCATGCCGTCCTCGATCGAGAGGATCGGGTACTTGCCCGCCATCTCGGCCCAGTAGTCGGCCAGCTCGACGGCCGTCAGCTTGCGGCCCTCGTGCTCGAGGTTGTAGAGGCCGCTGTCGCCCTCGTGGATCTCCGACGTCGCCGGGTCCAGCGCGATCGCCACGTCGACGCCCGGCTTGTAGCCGGACAGCTCGATGCCCTCGACGAGCAGCTGCAGCGCCTCCTCGTTGGAGCCGAGGTCCGGCGCGAAGCCGCCCTCGTCGCCCACGGCGGTCGACAGCTTGCGGTCGTGGAGCAGCTTCTTGAGGCCGTGGTAGACCTCGGTGCCGACCCGCATGCACTCCGCGAAGGACGGGGCGCCGCAGGGCACGACCATGAACTCCTGGAAGTCGACGCTGTTGTCGGCGTGGGCGCCGCCGTTGAGCACGTTCATCATCGGCACCGGCAGCGTGGCCGCGTCCGGGCCGCCGAGGTGGCGCCACAGCGGCTGACCGGCCTCTGCGGCAGCGGCCTGCGCGAACGCCAGCGACACGCCGAGGATCGCGTTGGCGCCCAGGCGCGACTTGTTGGGCGTGCCGTCGAGCTCGATGAGCGCGCCGTCCAGACCGGACTGGTCGGCACCGTCACGACCGGCGACGGCCGAGGCGATCTCGCCGTTGACGTTGGCGACCGCCGTGGTGACGCCCTTGCCGACGTAGGCGCTGCCGCCGTCGCGCAGCTCGGTGGCCTCGAACTCACCGGTGGACGCACCGGACGGGACGAGCGCGCGGCCGCTCGCGCCGGACTCGAGCGTCAGCTCGACCTCGACGGTCGGGTTGCCGCGGGAGTCGAAGACCTGCCGACCGTGGACGTTCTTGATCTGGCTCATTGACCGGGTTCCTCCATACAGGCTTGGGCGTAGCAGCGCAGCTTCTCGTCGTGGGAGAGGCGCTCCCACTCACCGCCGGCGATGCGCTCGGCGGCCTCGATGCGGCCCCGAAACCTATCGGCCGAGGCCCGTAGGGCGAGCTCCGGGTCGACCTTCAGCTTGCGGGCGACGTTGACCGCAGCGAACAGGACGTCGCCGACCTCCCGGAACGCGGCGTCCCGATCGGTACCGGCCTCGCGCAGCTGGTGAACCTGGCCCTCCAGCGCGTCGTAGGGCACATGGTCGACGTCGAAGCCCGAGCTGGCCGTGCGGCGCTGGACCTTGCGGGCGTACAACGGCCCCGGAAGGTTCTCGGGGACCTCGCCGAAGATGCCCGGCTCCCGGCCGGCCTCGGTCTGCTTGATCGCGTCCCAGTTCTTCAGCACCTCCCCCGCGCTCTGGACCTCGACCGCACCGAAGACGTGCGGGTGGCGGTTGATGAGCTTCTGGCGGACGTGCTCGGCGACATCGGCCATCGACCCCGCGCCGCGCTCCTCCATCAGCAGGGACAGGAAGTGGACCTGGAAGAGCACATCGCCCAGCTCGTCGAGCAGCTTGCCGTCGTCGCCGCGCTGCGCGGCGTCGGCCAGCTCGTAGGCCTCCTCGACGGTGTGGGGGACGATCGAGCGCTCGTCCTGCTCGCGGTCCCACGGGCACTCGACGCGCAGCTTGCGGGTCAGCTCGTCCAGTCGGGCGACGGCGTCGCCGGATTCAGCGGATGGCACGGACCTGACGGTATCGACCCCGGGACAACGACAACGGCCGCCTTGCGGCGGCCGTTGAGCGCGGCGGAGGGGCGCGCCCCTCCGGGTTCCGGCAGAGCCGGAACTACTTGCCGTCGGTCTTCGTCTTGGCGTCGCCGCCGGTGGTCGTCACCTGGACGTTCGGCTGGGTCTGGACCTGCTGCGTCTGCGGCGGCGCGGCGGCAGCGGTGGTCGTCTTGGTCTTCTTGGCGTTGCTGCAGTCCTGCGTCACGAAGCCCTCGCGGCACTTCGTCTCGTCCTTCCAGTGCTTCTGGAAGTCCTTGACGAACTTGTCGAGCGCCTTCTGCTGGTTCTGCGAGGCGAGCAGCTGCTTGATCGTGGGCTCGGCCTGCTTCAGCGACTGCTGGGAGGCCTTGGTGATCTTCTGGACCTGGAAGACGTAGTAGCCGAACTGCGTCTTGACCGGGCCCTCGAGCGCCTTCACGCGCGCCTTGAAGACGGCGTCGTCCAGCGACTTCTCCTGCTGGCCCTTCGCGACCGCGAGGAGCACGCCGCCCTGGCCCTTGGAGGCCTGGTCGATGGAGTAGGTCTTGGCGATCGACTTCCAGGAGCCGCCGGCCTTGAGCTTGGAGAGCGCCTCGTTGGCCTTGGCCTCGGTCTTGGTCAGGACGATGCGCAGATCACGGCGCTCCGGCTGGGCGAAGCGGGCCTTGTTCTTGTTGTAGTAGTCGGCGATCTGCTTGGGCGTGACCTTGTCCTTGCCCTTGGTGACCTTCTCGCGCAGCTTGTTGGAGAGCGTGTCCAGCTTCACCCGGAAGAGCAGGTCCTGCATGGTCATGCCCGACGAGGCCAGGAACTTCGTGAAGTCGGCCTCCTTGGGGAAGCTCTGCTTCTTCGTGGTCTGGAACTGCTTGTTGACCTCCTTGTCGGTGACCTTGATCTTCTGATCGTTGGCCTCCGCGGAGATCCACTGCGCCGAGATCAGGAACTGGAGCACCTGGTCGCGGAGCCCCTCGTACTCCTGCTTGCACTGGGTCTTGTACTGCGCGGTGGTCGGCTCCGGCTGACCCTTGGCGGGCTTCGGAGCGGTCTTGACCTTGTTCGCGATGCACGCCTTGAATTCGGGCGGCTCCGGGATGGTGACCTTGGGCTTGGCGCCCGTCTGCCCCGCTCCCTGCGCAGAGATGGCCGCGACGGTCATCCAGTGCTTGAAGGTGGTGTTCTTGATGGTCGTATCGCCGACGCGCACCACCGAATCTCCGGGAACGTTGTCGTCCCCGCAAGCGGCAAGCGCACCGGTCGACACGACAACGGCGCCGAGCGCCGCTACGAGTCGAGTCCTGGTCATGGCGACCCGGAACAGTAGGGAACTCACTTCAAGCGTGTCTCAAGACACTGGCACGGCCGTCCCAGGATCCGTCGCCCTGCTGACCGCCAGCAGCTCGTTGGACGCATGGATGATGGCCGGGAACGCGTCCTCGGACTCCTTCGGCAGCGCCACCGTCAGCGTCGAACGGCCCGGCTCGTAGGTCGCGTTGGGCACCGCGTCCTTGAAGGCCTGCGCCTGGTCGGGCTCGAGGTCGACCGGCGTCACCGTGAGCCGGCCCTGGCGGACCGTGACCGCTCGCGCACCGGCGAGGCCGAGCTTGATCCGGGCCTGCTGCAGGTCGATGAGGTTGAGCACCGCCTGCGGCGGGTCGCCGAAGCGGTCGGCCAGCTCGTCGCGCAGCGCCATCAGGTCGGCGACCTCGCGCGCGCCGGCGATGCGGCGGTGGACGTCGATCTTCGCCTGCTCGTAGGGGACGTAGTCGGCCGGGACGTAGGCGTCGACGTTGACGTCCAGGCGGACGGGCTCGCCCTCGTCCTCCGGCTCGCCGTCGGCGGCCGCGATCGCCTCGTCGAGCATCGCCATGTAGAGCTCGAAGCCGAGGGCCGCGACGTGGCCGGACTGCTCGTCGCCCAGCAGCGAGCCGGCGCCGCGCAGCTCCAGGTCGCGCATGGCGATCTTGAAGCCGGCCCCCAGCTCGGTGTAGTCCGAGAGCGCCGACAGGCGCTTGGTCGCGTCCTCGGTCAGCGCCGCCGCCGACGGGTAGAGCAGGTACGCGTAGGCGCGCTCGGAGGACCGGCCGACGCGTCCGCGGATCTGGTAGAGCTGGGCCAGGCCGAACAGGTCGGCGCGCTCGACGATCAGCGTGTTGGCCTGCGGGATGTCGATGCCGGACTCGATGATCGACGTCGCCACGAGCACGTCCGCGTCGCCGCGGAGGAAGCTCATCATCCGCTCCTCCAGCTGCGCCTCGTCGAGCTGGCCGTGGGCGACCTCGAAGGTCATGGTCGGGCACAGCCCGCGCAGCCGCTCGGCGGTCTCGTCGATCGTCTCCACGCGGTTGTGCAGGAAGAACGCCTGGCCGCCGCGCTGCTTCTCGCGCAGCAGCGCCTGCTTGACGAGGTCCTCGTCGTACTCGCCGACGTACGTCTTGACGGGGCGCCGGCCCTCGGGCGGCGTCTCGATGACCGAGATGTCGCGTAGCCCCGCCAGCGACATCTGCAGCGTGCGCGGGATCGGCGTCGCGCTCATGGCGATGACGTCGACCTTCAGCTTCAGCTGCCGCAGCAGCTCCTTCTGCTTGACCCCGAAGCGCTGCTCCTCGTCGACGACGATGAGGCCGATCTCCTTGCCGCGCATGTCGCGGCCGAGCAGGCGGTGGGTGCCGACGAGGATGTCGACCTTGCCCTCGTTGAAGGCCGTGATCGCCTCCTTCTGCTCCTTGGCCGAGCGGAAGCGGGAGACGTGCTCGACGGTGAACGGATAGTCCTTCAACCGCTCCTTGAAGTTGCCGAAGTGCTGCTGGGCGAGGATGGTCGTCGGTGCGAGGACGAGCACCTGCTTGCCGTCCTCGGCCGCCTTGAACACGGCGCGCAGCGCCACCTCGGTCTTGCCGTAGCCGACGTCCCCGCAGATCAGGCGGTCCATCGGCCTGTCGGACTCCATGTCGCCCTTGACGGCCTCGATCGCCTCGCGCTGGTCGGCGGTCTCCTGCCAGGGGAACCTCTCCTCGAACTCGCGCTGCCAGTCGGAGTCCGCAGGGAAGCTGTGGCCGTTGCGGCGGCGGCGCTCGGCGTAGAGGTTGAGCAGCTCGCCGGCAAGCTCCTGCGCGGCGCGGCGGGCGCGGGCCTTCAGCGTCTCCCAGGCCTTGCCGCCCAGCTTGGACAGCGTCGGCGCGGTGCCGCCGGCGCCGACGAAGCGGCTGATCTTGGCCAGCTGCTCGACCGGCATGAAGACCTTGTCCGTGCCGGCGAACTCCAGCTCGAGGTAGTCGCGGGTGACGCCGCCGACCGTCTTGGTCTCGAAGCCGGCGAAGCGGGCGACGCCGTGGTCCTCGTGGACGACGAAGTCGCCGGTGCGCAGGTCGGCGAACGACCGCAGGGCACCGCGTCGGCGCTGGGAGCGCGTCTGGCCGCCGGTGCGCTCGGCGCGCTTGCGGCGAAACAGCCGGTGCTCGGGGACGACGGCCAGCCGGATGCCGGCGGCGATGAAGCCGTCGCGCAGGTTGGCGACCGAGAAGCTCAGCTCCGGCTCGACGGTCGGCGGGTCGCCCTCCCCCACCCAGCGGGCCTTCATGCGCGCGAGGTTGTAGGCCGCGCGCTCGCCCTCGCCGCGGCGCGGCCAGGTCACGACCGTGCGGTAGGAGGACCGCACGAGCTTCTCCAGCTCCGGCTCGGCCTGCTTGAGGCTGCCCGCGGCCATGTCGGCAGCCTGGGCGCGCAGCTGGACGGGCTGGTCCTGGTCGATGCTGCTCAGCCGGATCGCGGCGCGCGCGTCGAGCTGGGCCTGGATGGCATCCGGGCTGACGTAGAGGTCGCGGGCGTCGTCGTCGTGGAAGGCGGCGCAGACGTCCTGCCAGTTGTCGGCCAGCGCGGGCTTGATCTCCTCCTCCGCGGCGATGAGGACGGCGGTGTCCTGGTCGACGAGGTCCAGGAAGGCGCGGAAGCGGTCGACGGGCAGCAGCTCGCTGACGTCGGGACGGTCGTCGTCGTCCGCAGTGACCGCGGCGGTCTCGGCGGCCTCGCGGTGCTCGGCGGCCAGCTCGGCCGCCGGCGCGATCTCGATCGCGTCCGCCTCGCCGAGGCTGCGCTGGGTGAAAGTGCTGAACCACCGCAGGGCCTCGACCTCGATGTCGAACATGTCGACGCGGACGGCGCGGTCCTCGGTGGCGGGATAGACGTCGAGGATGCCGCCGCGGATCGCGAACTGGCCACGGTCGTCCACCTGGTCGACACGCTCATAGCCGCAGGCGACGAGGTCCAGCGCGACCTCCTCGAGGTCGATGAGGTCGCCCTTGGCGATGCGGAAGCCGTGCGGTCGCAGCTCCGGGTCGGGCACCTTCTCCGAGAGGGCGACCGCAGAGACGACGACGACCGGCGGCTCCTTGGTGTCGTCCTGCTCCTCCAGCAGCGCATCGAGGGCGGCGATGCGCAGGCCGACGAGGTGCGGCGGCGGGGCCAGGTGCGACTCGTAGGTGACACCGCGGCTGGGGTAGAAGCGGACCGGGCGCGGATGCAGCCAATGCTTCAGGTCGGCCGCGAGGTCGCGGGCCTGGCGGTCGTCGCCGGCGACGACCAGCGCGGGGCGCCCGGTCGCGGCCGCGCCGTCGATGCCGTCGAGCAGCGCGGCGATCGCGTACGCGCGCATCGAGGCCGAGACGAACGCCCGCCCGCCCTCGCGCGCGAGCGCCGCGGCGTGCTGGTCGTCCTGGAGGTGCTGGAGGAGAGGTCGGAGAGCCATGTGGAGACCCACGTAGCCCGCCCGGAAATGGTCCGGCGGGTCGTGGATTCCACTATGGCAAACCGCGCCCGCGCGCTGCCCGCAAGGGGTGGTGGGGATGGGTGACGCTCAGTGTCGCCGAGGCCCACCACCCCCACGCGCGGCGCGAGGACGAGGGGTGGTGGGGATGGGTGACGCTCAGCGTCGCCGAGGCCCACCACCCCGGCGAGGGCGCCGGGCCCGCCGGTGGGCCCTGCGTTCGGCCGCGCTGACCGCCGGGGGCGTGCCGAGCCGGGTGATCGCGTCCTTGAGCGTCGCGAAGGCGGGCTTGCGGGTGTAGTCACTGCGCAGCAGGCCGACGGCGTCGAACAGGTCGGTGCCGCCCGGCTTGTTGTCGCGCAGGTTGAAGTAGCGGTAGTCGGTGACGTTGAGCGTGCCGGTGACCTCGTGGAGGCCCTGCATCGTGGCGGTGAGGTTGGCCTGCTGGCCGGCCTCGTCGCGACCGAGGTTGGTCGCGTAGCCGTTCTCGCTGATCCACAGCGGGATGCCCGGCCCCAGGCCCGCCAGCGGCATGTGGCAGGTGCGGATGATGGCCAGCGCATCGCGGGTCTCCAGCCCGGCGTCGCGTCCGGGCAGCGGCACGGGCGGCCACACCAGGCCGGGGTAGAGCTGCACGCCGACGTAGCCGAGCGCCGTGCGGAACCGCGGGGTCGCGTCGGCGCGGGCGCCGATGCCCTTCCAGAAGTTGACGTCGGCGTTGGGCAGGTAGCGCCAGGCGACGGTGAAGCCGACGGGGACGTCGGTGCGCCTGATCGCGTCCAGCGCGGCGCGGCCGGCGACGATGCCGCGGACGATGGCGTCCAGCGCGCCGTCGAAGTTGCCGTCGCTGGTGTTCTCGGAGATCGGGAAGTTGGCCTCGTTGGTGATGCTGAACGCGACCACCGCGGGCTTGCGGCCGAGCGTCGTGACGGCCTCGCGGACGAACGCCTCCCAGGACTCCATGTCGCCCTCCTGGGCCGGCGAGGGGTGGTAGCGGACCTGGACCTCGCTGGTGAACCCGGCGCTCGCGTAGGCGTCGACCTTGTTGGCGAACGCCGCGATGCCCCGGATGCCCTCGGACTCGAAGAGACGGTTGAGCCGCAGCACCAGTTCGCGCCCGGGCGGCCTGAGCGCCCGGAGTGCGTCGAGGCCCTTGGCGTCGTCCTCGGGGACGCTGTCGCCCTGCGACGTCCCCGCCGTGCCCGCGATCTGCGGCGTGATGCCGAAGCGCAGCGCGTGCGGCGGTTTCGCTGCGCCGAGATCGTCAGGCGCCGTGAGGCAGCCGCCGTCCTGCGCGGCGGCGGGCGGCGCGACGAGCGCGAGGCTCAGGAGAACGAGCGCGGCACGGCGGCGCACCCGCGCGAGCCTACCCGCGGGGTGTCCGCTTCGGCATCGCGGTGATGCCGAAGTGGACAGCACGCCCGGCGTTCAGGCGGTCGCATCGATGTTGAGGCGTACGTAGTCGACGTGGAGCGGGTCGGTGCCGAGCATCGCGCCGACCTGCGCGACGAAGTCGTCACGCACCTCCGGCGCCAGCCGCTCCAGGTGCGAGCCGAGGATGATCGTGCGCAGGTACTCCAGCCCGTCGTGGGTCTCGACGGGCTCCGGCGCCAGCCAGGTGCGGACGTCCTCGAAGCCGGCCTCGTGCAGGCGCTCTGCGGTGGCCTCGGCCGTCTGGAAGTTCCAGGGTCCGACCCAGCCGGCCAGGTCGGAGAACTCCGGCCGCTGCCCGACCTCGGCGGCGATGGCGTGGATGCGCTCGACGTTGCCGAAGCCGCCGCACTGCGCGACGAGGCGGCCGCCCGGCTCCAGCACCGCGTGGAGGTTCGCGAACAGCGTGTCGTGGTCGGCGATCCAGTGGAACGTCGCGGTGCTGAGGACGGCATCGACGGTCCGGCCCCCGAGGTCCAGGTCCAGGAGGTCCTGCACCGCGAGCTCGGCGCTGTCGCCCAGGCGCTCGCGGGCGGAGTCGATCATCCCCGCCGACCCGTCGACGGCGATCACGTGCCCATCGGGCAGCCGTTCGATCAGCGCGGCCGTGACCCGCCCGCTGCCGCAACCGGCGTCCAGCACCGTCTCGTCCCCACGGAGCTCGAGCCGGTCGAGGACCTTGCGACCCATGGCCTCCATCGGACCGGAGATGCGGTCATAGCTCTTGGCGTCCCACTCACGTGCCGGCATACGTTTGTACGTTATCGCGTACAAGCGTATGTGGCAACGCACGCCTCACGGCCCCGAACAGACGAACCCCCACGGATTTCCGTGGGGGTTCGTCTGTTCGGCGGGCGGGGGGCTCAGGTGGTGGCGGTACCCAGGCCGTCGGTGAGCGTCTCGACGCGCTGGCGCAGCTCGCGGACGTCGCCGGCGAGGGTGGCGTCGGCGTCGGCGGCGCTGGAGACCGCGGCGCCGACGAGGCGCGCGTGCACGGTCTTCAACGCGGCGTTGACCTGCTCCATCTCGCCGTAGGCCTTGCGCAGCATGCCGTCGAGACGCTCCAGCTCGGCGCGCTGGGTCTGGAGGGCCTGGGCGGTCTCGGCCTGCCCGTCCTGCTGGTAGGCGCGGATGCGGCGGTCGATGTCGTTGACGTCCTGGGAGGCGAGGTAGCCGTTGAGCTTCTGCGCCCGGCGGGCCGCGGCCTCGATGGCGCCGACCAGGCCGTTGACCTCACCGGTGACGTCCGCCCAGGCCAGGTCGGAGCCCTCGATCGTCCGGGTGATGGCCGCCTGCTCGGCGCGGGCGGCCTCCAGCTGCGCGCGGATCGGCGCGACGAGCGTCTTCGGATCCAGGTCACCGCCGGAGCCCACGGTGCGGACGCGGCCGTAGGCCTTGTCCCCCACCCTCTTGGCCTCGTCCTCGTCGAAGAACGTCGTCGCCGCCAGGGCGACGTAGACGATCGCCGCGACGGCGTAGAGCCAGGGTGCGACGAGGATCGCCGTCACGGCCACCGCGGCCGGGACGGCGATGTTCACCGGCTTGGTCGCCGCGTTGAGGACGAGTTGCTTCTGCAGCTGGCTGCGGTTGGGCGGCGCTTCGGGCACTAGAAGAACGAGGAGATCGAGGTGTAGACGGACTCGATGTCCTTGGGGTCGCCCTCGAAGCCCTTGCCGCCCGACGCCTCGGCGACCGCCGAGAGGTCTTCCTTGTTGGCCTGCGAGCCGTAGGCGATGGTGTAGACGCGCACGACGGTGCCCTCCGCCCTGGCCTGGGCGGCGAGCTTGGCTTTCAGACCGCCGATGCTGCCCGAGCTGGAGGTGTCCTCACCGTCGGTGAGCACGACCACCGCGTTGATGCGCGTCGGGTCCTTGAGCGCCTGCACCTCCGACAGCGACCTGCCCGTCGCGTCCAGCCAGGCGGTCTCGCCGCCGGGGATGAGGTCCTTCACCTGCGCCTTGACCTCGCCGCCGTTCTCGGCGAACGGCTTCACGGGCACCAGCGAGAAGATCTCGTTGTTGAACGCGATGAGCCCGAGGCGATCGCGCGGGGACAGCTGGCGAAAGAACGCCTGCAGCCCACGCTTGGCCTGCTCGAGCTTGCTCTCCTCCCCCATCGACCCGGAGACGTCGACCGCGAGGACGATGTTGGCCGGCTTGCGGTCCTCCCGCCAGGCCTGCTTGATCTGCGCCAGGACCTTCGGCTCCGGCAGCGACAGCACACGCGTGGGCAGCGACGGGTCGGCGCCGTGGGCGGCGTCGATCGGGGACGTCGGCTTGAGGTTGGTGTCGCCGGGCCGGAAGCCGGCCTTGGCGGCGATCTCCGGCGTGGCCGCCTTGGCCATGTAGTCGCGGAAGACGCCGGCCGCGGCCTTCGTCTTCGCGTCGACCCAGGGCGCGTCGAGCACGATCAGCGGGTTGTCGCTGAAGAACGTGCCCTCCTTCGGGTACAGCCCGACGAGCTTGGCCGCGCCGCCGCGGTGGGTGTTGTAGTCGATGAGCGTCGCCTCCTCCATCGCCACCGCCGAGGCGTAGGCGGGGCCGAAGCGCTTCATCTGGTCGGCGAAGAACAGGGTCGTGTCGCCGTAGTGGACGATCGCGCGCTCGATGTCCTGGATCTGGTCGCGCGTCTTCTTGGCGTTGACGTCCTCGACCGTCAGGCCCTCCTTCTTGCCCGTGGCCGCGTAGTACTCGGCGGCGACGGCGGAGAGACCCGAGGTGGAGAAGTCCGGGTTGGTGTGGCCGAGCTTGAACTGCCCGAACGTCGGCTTGCCGTAGGCGGCCCAGCCCCGCTTGTCCAGCGCAAGCTCGAGGACCTGCTCGAAGCCGACCTGCTTGGCCGGCCAGCCCAGGGCCCGGGCCAGCGGCTCCCACATCGCGATGACGAGCGGGGTGCGCACGAGCGAGGGGTTGTCATCGGGCGCGTACTGCGCGTCGGCCTCGTAGTTGAGCAGCCGTCCCCAGAGGCTGGACGCCGGTGACCAGACCGCGATGTTGAGCTGCTTGCGCGCGAGCTTGCGCTCGGCGGTGCCGGACGCGACGTTCTGGGCGCGGACGAAGATGGTCTGCCCGCCGGACTTCTCGCCCTTGGCGTTGAAGGCCTTGACCAGCGGTAGGACCAGGGCCTCCTTCTCCGGGGAGTAGGCGAAGTCGACCACGAGCGCGCCGGAGGGCGGCTTGCTCGTGGAGTCGCTGCCCCCTCCGCCGGAGGAGCCCTTGTCACCCCCGCCGCCACTGGCGCTGATGCCGATGGCGATCGCGATAGCGATCACGGCGGCGGCGATGACTCCATAACGACCGGGTGACACGCCCCGGATTGTATGTCCGGCTCAAGCGGCAGCCTGCTGCTTGGCAGCGATGTGAGACCCCAGCGCCTCGATGGCGCCGGAGGCCGCGATCGCGTGCAGCTTCGTGTTGCCGTGCAACAGGTCGGCGCTGTAGATGCTCGGGTCCCCCGCCATCGGGTGCCGCTCGAAGTCGGCGAACACCGTCCCGTGGCGCTGGGCGACGTCGCGGGTGTGGGCCTGGAGGCGGTCGTAGCGGGCCAGCAGCCGGCTGCCCCACGGCTCCGGGAGCTCCACTCCCCGGCTGATGCCAAACGTCGTGAACGTGACGACGGTCGCCCGCGACTGCGACAGCCGGGACACCAGCTCCTCGTAGCGCCGCGCGACGTGGTCCTCGTCGCAGTCGGCCGCGAACAGGTCGTTGCCGCCCCCGTCGACGAGGACGAGGTCGGGGTTGAACGCGAGGACGCCCGGCAGCTGGTCCTCGATGATCTCGTCGATGCGCCGGTCACGCTCGGCGACGTTGAGGTAGGTGATGTCGTGGTCGGTCCGCAGGGCCTCGGCGACGCGCTCGGCCCAGTAGACGGGGCGGTAGCCCGGGATCTGGTCGCCGACGCCCGCCAGGATGCTGTCCCCCAGGACAGCCATGCGGTGCCACGGCGCGTTGCGGAGCAGGTGCGCGGCCCGGTGCGGGGCCAGGACGTGCGGGTCGGTGGACTCGGTGGTCATCGGGACTCCTTGGTGGTGGTGAGCAGGACGCCGGCAAGGGCCGCCGGCAGGCCGAACAGGCCGCACAGCGCGAAGACGTGCTGGAAGCCGTCGATGGGGTCGGTCGCGGTCGAGACGAGCGAGGCGGCGATCGCCACGCCGACAGCGCCGCCGACCTGGCGGGCGGTGAGGTTGAGGCCCGTGCCCGCGGCGAAGTGCTGCGGTGGCAACGCAGCGGCCGCGGCGGCGGCGACGCCGGTCATCAGAAGCCCGAAGCCGACGCCGCTGCCGACACCCGCCGGCAGCCACACCGTGAGGTAGGCCGGGTGCGGGCCGATGTTCGCCGCGAACAGCAGGCCGGTGAGGAGCATCAGCACACCGCCGCCCGCGATCACCACGCCGGCCCGGCCGCGCTGCGCGGCCCGGCCCGCCACGATGGAGGCCGCCACCGAGAACAGCGCTCCGGGGCTGGCGCCGAGACCGGCCTCGAGGATCGAGTAGCCCCAGACGCCGTTGAGGAACAGCACGCCGAACAGGAGCCACGCGAACAGGCTCGCGCCGGCGAACGCGCTGCCGACGGCCGCGAGCGTGAAGCGCCGGTGGGCGAAGAGCCGCACGTCGACAGCGGGCGCGACGTGGCGGGCGGCGCGGACGGTTGCCGCGGCCAGCAGGACTGCGGCAACCGCGAGCAGGCCAACGGTGCGCGCGTCGCCCCAGCCCCACGGCCCGGTCTGCGTGAGGCCGACGACCAGCGTGGCCAGTGCCCCGGTGAAGAGCGTCGCGCCCAGCGCATCGGGACGCTCTGCCGCCTGCGGCCTGAGATCGGGCAACCAGGTGCGGGCGCCGATGATGGCCAGCGCAGCGATCGGCAGGTTGGCCAGGAGCACAGCGCGCCAGTCGAGGGCGTCGACCAGGACCCCGCCGATGGCGGGTCCGGCGGCCGCGGCCAGCGAGCCCGCCGCGCCCCAGATGCCCACCGCCGCCACGCGCCGCTCCGGCGGTGCGGTCGCGAGGACGATGCCCAGCGCGGACGGGATCATCGCCGCGGCGCCCGCACCCTGGATGGCCCGGGCGACGATGAGCGCCGTCGCCGACGGCGCTGCTGCGGCCAGCGCGCTGGCCGCCGCGAACAGCCCGATGCCGGCGATGAAGATCGTGCGCCGCCCCTTGAGGTCGGCGATGCGCCCCAACGGCGCGAGCAGCGCCGCGAACGAGACGGCGTAGGCGGTGACCGTCCAGCTCAGCGCCGTCAGCGATGCGGACGGGAAGTCCTGCTCGAGCGCAGGGAAGGCGACGTTGACGACGGTGACGTCGAGGTAGGCCAGGAACGTCGCGGCGGACGCGACCAGCAGTGCCCGGGCACCGGTCCGCTCGCGGGCTCCGGTGGCGGTAAGAGAGATGGAAGCCATGGCGGCCAAATTAGCTACCGATCGTTCGTTCGTCAATAGCTTCCGATCGTTCGCTATAGTTGGCGTCACGAATGCCCCGCAAATCGACTGCAGAAGCGCTGCTGACCCGCGACTCGATCGTCCTGCGGGCGGTCGACGTCGCCTCCATCGAGGGCCTGGAGGGCGTCACGATCGGGCGCCTGGCGGGCGACCTGTCGATGAGCAAGGCCGGTGTCATCGGCCATTTCGGCACCAAGGAGGCCCTGCAACTGGCGGTACTGGAGAACGCGATCGAACGCTTCACCCGGCAGATCTGGGGACGTATCGAACCGCTGCCGGAGGGCATGCCGCGCCTGAGAGCACTGACCGACGTGTGGATCGACTACATCGTCGGCGAGGAGTTCCCCGGCGGCTGCTTCCTGACCTCCGCGTCCTTCGAGTTCGACGACCGGCCCGGCCCCGTCCGCGACCGCATCGCGGAGGCGTGGACCCTGTGGGACCGCGTCGTCACCCGCGAGGCGCGGATCGCGGTGGCCGCCGGCGACCTCCCGGCGGACGCCGACCCCGCGCAGATCAGCTTCGAGCTGGAGGGCGTCGCCCTCGCCACCGGGCAGACCCTGCGCCTGCACCGCGACGGTCGCGCCGCCGAGCGCGGACGCCGCGCGATGCAGCGCGTCCTCGGCCTCTAGGCCGGCTCACGCGAGCGCCTCCCCGTCACGTGCGTGCACCAGTTGGGCTCCCTGCCCAATGAGTGCACACAGGTTCCTGGCGCGGCGCCGCCAAGTCACGTGCGTGCACCAGTTGGGCTCCCTGCCCAATGCGTGCACACGCGGGACGGGCCGGGGTCCGGCCTACAGCTCGGCGGAGCCCTCGACGATCCGCTCGACCGCGCGCACCGCGTCGTCGACGAGCGCGTCGACTTCGGCCTGGGGCTGGCGCCACCTGCCGGTGACATACGCCGCCACGATCTGCGGGTCGGTGGAGTCGGGCCGCCCGACGCCCACGCGGACGCGGCCGAAGTCCGGGGAGCCGAGCGACGCCTTGATCGACTTCAGGCCGTTGTGGCCGGCCAGCCCACCGCCGAGGCGCGTGCGGATCTCGCCGAACGGCAGGTCGATCTCGTCGTGGACGACGAGCACGCGGTCGAGCTCGAGCTTCAGCGACCCGCGTGCCGGGCCGACCGAGCTGCCGGACCGGTTCATGAACGTCTGCGGCGCCAACAACGCGACCCGGGGAAGCCCGGGACCGATCCGGCCGTCGACGTAGCGGCCGGAGTACTTGTCCTTGGCCTTGCCCAGCGACCAGCGCTCCTGCAGCGCGGCGATCACGAGGAAGCCGACGTTGTGCGGCGTCCTCGCGTACTCGGGCCCGGGGTTGCCGAGCCCGCAGATGAGCCAGTCGACGGGGGCGGAGCCGCCCCCGAACGGCTTGCGCAGGGCTACTCGCCCGCGTCGTCGCCGTCGGAGCCGGCGTCGTCGCCGGACTCCTCGGAGGCGTCGCCCTCGGCGGCGTCGCCCTCGCCGACGACCTCCGTCTCGGTCTCGACCTCGTCGCCCTCGGTCTCCTCGACCACGGTCGGGGCGGCGACGGACACGAGGACCGTCTCCTCGAGGTCGTCGGTCAGCGTGACGCCGGCCGGGACCTTCAGGGCCGACAGGAAGATCGTGTCACCGACGACGGCCTCGGAGACGTCGAGCTCGATCGTCTCCGGGATGTCGGACGGCAGCGCCTCGATGTTCACCTCGCGGGTGACCTGATCGATGATGCCGCCCTCCTTGACGCCCGGCGCGTCGTCGGCGCCGACGACCTCGATGACGACCGTCGCGGCGATCGGCTTGTTGAGGTCCACGCGCAGGAAGTCGACGTGGATGAACTCGCCACGGACGGGATGCTTGTGCGTGTCCTTGAGGACGGCCGGCGTGGACTTGTCGCCCATCGACAGCTCGACCACGGCGCCGGTGCGGGCCAGCGCGTGACGCAGCTCGCGTGCATCGACGCTGAAGGAGACGGGGTCCTGGCCACGGCCGTACAGCACGCCGGGCACGCGGCCGGAGCGGCGCAGGCGGCGCGTCTCGCGCGAGTTGGCGGTCTCGCGAGCGGCGATATCGAGGCGGGTCGAGTCAGTCTTCGTGGCCATGAGCGACGGAGAACTTTAGAGAAGGCGCCTGTTTTTCGCGTTCTGGTGCCGACGTCGTCGGCCCCGGAGGTCGTGCGCTCGCGCTCACGACCTCGGCGCGTTCATCAGCGGCGCGCGCCGAGCTGGGTCGTCGCCTTGAAGATCCGCTGGACGTCGAAGAACGCGGGCTTGCGGACGCCGTCGAACGTGATGAGGCCCTTCGCGTGGATCGGCGGGACCGGCCGTGGGTTGCCGCCCTCCCAGCCCGGGCGGACCCGGAACTCCTCCAGGCCCCACCAGATCGCGCCGGAGAGCCACGGCTTCGTCGCGTACACGCCGAAGTGGAAGTTCACGAAGTCCTGCTGGAAGGCGAAGGTGCCCTTCTCCTCCACCGGCCCCTCACGGTTGGCCTCGGCACCCGTCTCGGTGACGACGATGGCCTTGCGCGGATAGCACTGACGGACCGCGTCGAGGTAGCCGCTCATGGTGGTGCGGTCGGCGATCTGGCCGTTGGGGCCGGGGTACCAGCCGAAGTACTCGTTGATGCCGATGACGTCCAGCGGCTCGTACTCGGGCTGGCAGCCGGCCGCGGGGTAGCCGGCGACGGCGTAGCCGACGGGGCGCGTCGGGTCGAGCTCGTGGGCGGTGTCGGCCGCGCGCTTGAGGTAGGAGCCCTGGACGGCCCCGGGACGCGAGGAGAGCTCATTGCCGACCGACCAGACGATCACCGACGGGTGGTTGCCGTTGACGGTGATGTTCTCGGCCAGCTCCTTGGCCGCCAGCACACGCACGCGCCGCGACTTCAAATAGGCCGTCTTGATCGCGTAGACCGGGATCTCCGACCAGAGCATGATGCCGAGCTTGTCCGCCTGCTCCTGCGTGTAGGGGTGCAGCGGGTAGTGGGCGCGGATGAGCGTCGCGCCGAGCTCCTTCGTCTCGGCCAGCTCGCGGTCGCGGATCACGTTGTTGATCGCGAAGCCGAGCTTCTTGTCGTCCTCGTGCAGGCCGACCCCGCGGAAGTTCAGCGGGCGGCCGTTGAGCATCAGGCGGCCATCGGCGACCTTGATCGAGCGGATGCCGCTGCGCAGGAACCAGCGCTGCGAGATCGCCTTGCCGGCCCGCGCGTTGATGTGGACGCTGTAGAGGTTGGGACTCGCCGGCGTCCACAGCTTCGGGTCGCCGATGCGCGTGGAGGCCGTGAAGGAGCCGAACTTCTTCGCACCCAGCGTCTGCGTGCCGAGGTCGAGCTTGCGGCTGCCGAAGGACGCCGTCAGGTGGGCCTTGACCGCGCGGTCGGCGTAGTTGCGGACGGTGACCTTGAACTGCACGTTCGCCGCGCACGTGGCGCAGTCGATGACCGGGCGGACCAGGACCTTGGTCATGTCCAGCGGGTCGACCTTGCGCAGGTAGACCTCGCGCAGGATGCCGCCGTAGTTCCACCAGCCGCCGGTCGGCGCGCCGGTGATGCTGAGGCCGGCCGGCGGGAAGTCGAAGCCGAAGCGCTTGTTCTCGACGCGCACCACCAGGTGGTTGGTGCCGGAGCGCTTCAGGTAGCCGGCGGGCAGGCGGACCTCGAAGGGCAGGTAGGCGCCGGCGTTGGAGCCGACGAGGTTGCCGTTGAGGTAGACGCGGGAGCGGTAGTTGACCGACTCGAACCGCATGACCCAGTTGATCGCCTTCTTGGCCGACGGCAGCTGGAAGTCCTTGCGGTACCAGCCGACCGTGCCCTGGAAGGACTCGGTGCTGTCGTCCCCCGCGTTCCAGGCGTTGGGCACGGTCGTCGGTGCCCAGCCCGCGGTGGAGGTCTGCTTGGCGAAGCCCTGCCTGAGGCCCTCGTTGGCGTTGTCCAGGCGGAACAGCCAGGCGCCGTCGACGAGGTAGCGCCCGGTCGGGCCGTCCTCGTAGAGCGGCTTCCCGTCGGGGACGTCGGCATGCGCGGCAGACGCCGGCAGCAGCGCGACGGCCGCGACGAAGGTCAGGAGGGCAAGGAGACGACGGGGGTGGTGCATTCGCTGGTCAGCAACCCGCTTCGTTGCCGATCGGAGCGCTGAGGCGGCGCAGGCTAACCGAACCGCCCTTCGTGAAGCTCCATTTCCGTTGCACGGTCACGCACTGCACGACAGGCAGCCCGTCGCGATCGACCATCGCCCAGGCCACGCGGGCATTTGCGGTCTTGGTCCCCAGCGCGTAGGCCGTCGGGGATTCG
The DNA here is from genome assembly GCA_964443695.1 of uncultured Conexibacter sp. Classification (GTDB taxonomy): domain Bacteria; phylum Actinomycetota; class Thermoleophilia; order Solirubrobacterales; family Solirubrobacteraceae; genus Paraconexibacter. The sequence goes on from CAYUDT010000007.1 coordinate 56,429, forward strand.
TAGCTGAGGATCTTGACCTTGCCGAGCGCCTTGACCTTCGCGACGACGTCGGTCGTCCGGGTGACGCACGCCGGGTCCTCGCGGCAGCCCTTCAGCTGGGCGATCACGGCGTCGGTGTTGCCGCGCGCGGCGTCCACCAGGACGTCGTAGACGCGGTTGCGCTCGGCACTGGGCGCGCTGAGATAACGGGCGAGCTCGAGGCTGATCGCCAGGAAGACGACAACGGCGAGCGCGATGAAGACGACCCGGCGGCTGCGCGGCACCGCCGGGACGCTATACGCGACTAGTGCAGCGGTGCGTCGTCGTCGGCGCTGATCTCCAGGAAGCGGGCGACGCTCTGCTCCTGCCGCTCGAGCTGCTCGGCCAGCCGGCCGGCGTGCTCGCGCGTGCGGTTGGCGAAGTCGTCCAGGCACGCCTCGGGGTCGTCCGGCAGACCGTAGATGTGGGTGACCTCCGCCTGCGCCAGCGCGATGCCCAGCGGCGGGCGCCCCGCGGCCAGCGTGCGGGGACCGCACACCGGCGCGACCGTGAGCCGCCGCTCGGGCGCCACCAGCGCGACCGGCATCAGGCGCGGCGCGGGCAGCGCGACGTGGAGGTCGATCGAGCGGTCGACCCCGACGGGTGCGTCGGCCAGCTGCTCCAGCGCGTCCTTCCACACGGTGAGCACGGTGTCGGCGGCCACGAGCGCGTCGCGCAGGGTGCGGGCCTGCGCGGCGTACAGCTCCTCGGCCTCGTCGCGGTCATGGGCGTCGTGGAGGTCCAGCTCGCAGGGGACGCGCAGCAGGTCGGAGGCCCGGACGGCGTCACCCGCGCCGCGGCCACCGTTGGCGACGTAGGTCTGGACCGTGCCGAGGTCCTTGCGGCCGTGGAAGATCACCGTCAGCGCCTGCGCGAGCGTCAGCCCCTCGACGCGCAGCGCGACGGCGGCGGCGGACTCGGGGTCCAGCAGGGCGCGGCGCAACAGGTCGTCGGCGTCATCCTGCAACTGCTCGTCGTCCATCGCGTCCTCCTCTTCTTCGGGAGACCAATCGTGCGGGTTTCCCCTGCACATGGTTATCGACCGCGCGGACGAAGCGCTTCACCTCCTGGTCGATACGCTGCGCACATGGCGCGTCTGCTCTACAAGCCGTTCGGGATCATCGCGGGCATCATCGCGGGCAAGCTCGCGGCCGGCCTGCTGCAGAAGCTCTGGGGCGACGCCCCGCACCCCGCCGCACGGGAGATCTCGACGGGCAGGGCCGTCGCCTCGGCCGCCGTCACGGCCGCGACGTTCGCCGGGACGAAGACCGCGGTCGACCGCGCCTCCTACCAGACGTTCGAGTACTTCCTGGGCGGCAACCCGCGGCCCAAGGGTGCGGCGGCCAAGGTGCCGACCACCCCGCCCGACGCCCAGGACTAAGCCGACCCGGAGGTTGTGCGCGTCAGCCAACAACCTCCAGTGCCGGCGAAGCGGCACGAGTGCCGTGAGTCGGAAACTCGCGAGCAGCAGCGGGATGGATCGTGGATGCCTGGGTGCCGGCGGCGGCCCAGGCTCAGACTGGCTGTCTTTGCCGGCCGCCGCCGGCGGCCAGGCGCCGCGAGGCGCCCGGTGCTGCCGCCGAATTTCTGACTCGGGGCACTAGATCGCGTCCTCGAGCTCGGCGCGCCCTGCGATGCCGAGCTTGCGGTAGGTGCTGGTGAGGTGCAGCTCGACCGTCTTGCGCGTGACGAACAGCTGCTCGGCGATCTCGCGGTTGGAGAGGCCCTGTGCCGCCATGCGCGCGGTACGCGCCTCGGCGGCCGTGAGAGCGCGCAGGCCGGTGAGGGCGTCGCGGCGAGGACGGCCGCCGGCCGCGACCAACTCGGTGCGGGCCCGCTCGGCCAGCGCGTCGGCACCGCAGTGCCAGGCCCGGTCCAGCGCCTGTCGCAGGTCCTCGCGCCGGTCGGTCTCTGCACGGGTCGCCAGGCGGCCACGGTCCAGCAGGGTCCGGGCCAGCTCCAGATCTGAGCCGGCGGCCTGCGCCTGCTCGATGGCCTCGGCGAACAGCGCGTCCTTCTCCTCCGGGTGGGCGACGAGCGCGTGCGCGCGGAGCGCCATCGCCAGGATGCGCGGGGCGCCGAAGCGCCGGGCAGCCGCCACCTCCTCGGTGGCCAGCGTGCGTCCCTCGCCGTGGCGACCGAGTACCGCGTAGGCCTCGACGGCCTGCGTGCGCCACTGGGTGACGGGCGCGCTGGCCGCGCCGTAGGCCGTCTGACGGGCGCCGACCCGCAGCAGCGTCTGCAGGGCCTTCTCGGCGTCACCCTCGGCCAGCTCGAGCCGGCCGCGGGCCGTGAGGTAGCCGTCGGTGAAAGCGATGTCCTCGACCGCCGGGTCGAGGTCGAGGTCGTCCGCGAAGCAGGCCCGGGCCTTGACGAGGTCCCCCCGCTCCACGGCCAGGACCGCGGTGACGGTGCGGGCGATGAGGCGGCCGATGAGCGGGATCGGCGTGCCCCCCTCCTCGGCGGCCAGCAGCGCCTCCTCGGCCTCCTGCAGGTGCCCGCGGCGGGTCTCGCTGAGGGCGCGCCAGGCGCCCATCACGCGGACCATCACGAGGTCCCCGCGACGGTGGGCGCTGTCCACGACCGCAGAGATGACGCGGTCGGCCTCGTCGAACGCGTCGACCTGGACCAGCGCGAACAGCGGGCTCATGGCCGCCGGCGTGCGCGGGTTCACCGGCGGGCCGTCGCGCAGGGCCGAGGCGCAGCGCGCGAGGACCGCGTCGCGCGGCTCGCCGCTGATCGAGTCGTACAGCGCGACCACGCCGTCGCGCAGCGCGGCGAGGAAGCCGTCCTCGATCGGCTCGTCCCGCAACGACTCCTCGATCGCGTGGGCCTGGGCGGCCGTCGAGTGGCAGGTGCGCAGCCAGCTCGCCAGCTCCATGCGGCCGATGAGGCGGCCGCCCGGTGATGCATCGCCCGCGGCGTCGAGCGCCTCGATCATCGCCTTGGTGCCCGCCCGGAGGTCGCCGAGGAACGTGAGGCTGTGGCCGCGGATGAGGCCGAGGCGGAGCTTCAGGTCGGGGATGTCGGTGTGGGCGGCGGCGGCCTGGAGACGGTCCGGCGCCTGCGGGTCGTTCGCCGCGGCCTCCGCCAGCGCGAGTTCGGTGAGGGCGGTGCCGGGATCGTCCGGCGGCTCGCTGAGCGCGCGCCGCAGGTGGACCGCGGCGACGTCTGGCGCGCCGCGGCCGGCGGCCCGGCGGGCGACCGCCCGGAGCGCCGCGACGGCCTGCGGGTCAGCGCTGCCGGGCGTCTGGTGCAGGTGCGCGGCAGCGCGGTCGGTCTCCCCCGCCTGCAGGCAGATCTGGGCCGCGCCGTCGTGGAGCCGGGCCCGGTCGGCCGCGCTCAGCCCATCGAGCACCGCAGAGCGGATGAGCGCGTGCGCATAGGCGGGCCGCTCGGTGTCGTCGATGAGCCCGACCGCGCTCAGCGCGTCCAGCGCGTCGGGCGCGGCCTGCGCGAGCTGCAGCGCCTCCGCTGCCGGTCGACCGTCCCCCAGGACCGCGATGGCCCGAGCCAGCGTGACGGCCTGGGGCGCCAACCCGGTGAGCCGGCGGCCGACGTCCGCGCCGATCTCCGCGGCGCCCGCGGTCGCGATCGCGTCGAGGTGCGTCGCGTCCGGTGTGACGCCGTCGCGCTTGAGCGCGCGGGCCAGGGTCACGACGAGGAACGGCGTCCCTGCGGTGGCCTGGTGGGCGGCCTGCGCGAACGCCTGGTCGGGCTGCACCTCCAGCGCCTCGTTGAGCGCCGTGCCGACCCCATCGGGGCTGAGGCGCTGCGGCCTGATGACCCGCGCTGCGTTGCGGAACTCCAGCGCCAACTGCGGTGCCTCCGAGGTGGCGAGCGGGCGGGCGGCCGCGATGAGGACGATGTTCAGCTCGTCGGCACGGACCGCCAGCGCGTGGAGCAGGCGCAGCGACGGCGGGTCGGCCCACTGCAGGTCGTCGACCAGGATGGCCAGCGGTCCGTCGCGCTCGACCAGCGCCGACACGGTCCAGATCAGCCCGTGCAACGCGGCGAACGGAGCCTCCAGCCCGGGAGGGCCGGCGGGCGGATCGTCGCTGAGGACCGGAGCCGCCAGCGCGGCGGCGCCCGTCAGCAGGCTCGGGTCCTGCGCAGTGGCGGGCGTGAGCAGCTGCCGCGTCACGCCGAAGGCCAGCTCGGTCTCCAGCACCGTCGCCCGGGCGGACAGCGCCACGACGCCGGCGTCGCCGGCCGCCCTTCGCGCCGCCTGCAGCAAGGTCGACTTGCCGATGCCCGGCTCGCCCTCGATCAGCAGCGTCGTCCCGCCCTGCCGCAACGCGCCGGTCAGCTCGCTGAGCTCGGCCTCGCGCTCCAGGATCATCGGCTGCTGCGGACGACGAACCCGCGGTCGGCCAGTTCGGTGAGCGCGTCCTCGAACGCGGCGTAGTCGCGGTTGACGAGATGGTCCAGCGGTCGGCCCTGGGGCCCGCTGGTGCGCACCCAGCGCTTCAGCGCCTGGGCATGGACCCGCTCGGCGACCTCCTCGGTCAGCGCGAGCAGGATCGGCAGCTGGGGCTTGTGGTCGAGGTCCCCGCTGAGCAGGGTGAGCGGGTCCGCATCCAGCGCGGCGCAGAGCTCGTCCTCGTCGAGGCCGAGTCGCTCCATCAGGACGGCTGCCGCTGTCGCGGTCACGGGCGGGCCGGCCCGTGTCTAGAAGAGCTGGTTCTCACCGCCGAAGACCTCGGAGACCGAGTCGTCGGTGAAGATGCGGCGGATCGAGTCCGTCAGCAGGTCGGCGCAGGACAGCACCTGGATGTTGCTCGGGGCGCCCGCGCGGAGCGGGATGGTGTCCGTCACCACGATCTTCTCGAACGGGCTTGCCGCGAGGTTCTCGTAGGCGGCGCCGCTCAGGACCGCGTGCGTGGCGGCGGCGTAGACGCGGGCCGCGCCCTCGTCGATCACCGTCTGGCCGGCCGCGCGCAGCGTGCCCGCCGTGTCGATCATGTCGTCCACGATCAGCGCGGTCTTGCCGCGCACGTCGCCGATGACGTAGCCGATCTCGGCGACCTGCTGGGCCGGGCGCTCCTTGTCGAGGATCGCCAGCTCGGCGCCGACCTTCGTCGCGAACTTCTTGTTCAGCTTGACGCGACCGGCGTCCGGTGCGACGACGACGAGGTCCTGCAGGTTCAGGTCGTTGAAGTGCCGCGTCAGCATCATCAGCGCGGTCATGTGGTCGCAGGGGACGTTGAAGAAGCCCTGCACCTGGCCGGCGTGGAGGTCCATCGTGAGAACGCGGTCGGCGCCCGCGGCCTCGAGCATGCGGGCGACCAGGCGTGCCGAGATGGGCTCACGCGGCGCGGACTTCTTGTCCTGGCGGCTGTAGCCGAACCACGGGGTGACGGCGATGACGCGGTGGGCGCTCGCGCCGACGGCCGCGTCGATCATCACGAGCAGCTCCATCAACGCGTCGTTGGCGGTGATGCCCTGCTCGGGGTTGCCGCAGGTCGGCTGCACGATGAAGACGTCCGCACCGCGGATCGACTCGTCGTAGCGGCAGTACATCTCGCCGTTGGAGAACTTCTTCAGCGTGACGGGACCGAGCTCCACACCGAGCTTGTCGGCGATCTTCGCCGCCAGCTCGGGGTTCGCCCGGCCGCTGAACAGCATGAGCTGCTTGTCGTAGTCGATCGGGAGGCGGGTGGCCTGGCTCACGGAGGACGCGAGTGTAGGGGCCACTCCCGACAGGTTCAGCTGGGTGCTCACCGTGGGTTCCTAGGAGGGCTCAGTCGGACGGGGACGACTTGCGGTCAGCATAGCCCTCGATGGTGGTCTGACGGGGTCTGGCAATGCCCAGCGCGCCCTCCGGGACGTCGTCGGTGATCACCGACCCGGCACCCGTCCAGGCGTTGTCGCCGATGGTGACGGGTGCCACGAAACTGACGTCGACCGATGACTTGACGTTGTTGCCGATCGTCGTGCGGTGCTTGCTCCTGCCGTCGTAGTTGGCGGTGATCGTGCCGGCGCCGAGGTTGGTGTTCGTGCCGACGTCCGCGTCGCCGATGTAGCTCAGGTGCGGCACCTTCGTCCCCGCGCCGATCGTCGAGTTCTTCGTCTCGACGTACGTCCCGATCTTCGAGCCGTCGTGCAGGTCGGTTCCCGGACGCAGATAGGCGAACGGGCCGACGCTGACCTTGTCGCCCACGGTGGCCTGCACCGCGTGGGTGTTGATGAGCGTCGAGCCGTCGCCCACGGTCGAGTCGATGAGCGTCGTGTTGGGGCCGATCACGCTGCCTGACCCGACCGAGGTGGTGCCGCGGAGGATCGTGTTGGGCTCCAGCGTGGAGTCCGGACCGATCGCCACGTCGGCGTCGACGGTCGCGGCGGCCGGGTTGATGACCGTGACGCCGGCGCGCATGTGCGCCACGAGGATGCGCTCCTGCAGCACCGCACGGACCCGCGCCAGCTCGGCGCGGTCGTTCACGCCCTCCAGCAGGGCCGAATCGCCGAGGTCGATCGCCTCCGCCGAGCCCGCCAGCTCGACCAGGTCGGTCAGGTACAGCTCGCCCTGGGCGTTGTGCGCCTGCAGCCTGGGCAGGTTCGCCAGCAGCGGCGCCCCGGAGAAGACGTAGACGCCACCGTTGATCTCGGTGATCTGCAGCTGCTCCTCGGTCGCATCGCCCGCCGTCTTGGTCTCGACGATCTTCGTGAACGCTCCGCCGGCGTCGCGGACGATCCGGCCGTACCCGGACGGGTCGGCGAGGTGCACCGACGCGATCGTGACATCGGTCGCGTGGCTGCTGACCAGCTGTTGCAGGGCCTCGCTGGTGATGAGCGCCGCGTCGCCGTTGATGACCACGACGGTCTCCTCGGCGCTCAGCAGTGGCGTCGCGGCCTGCACCGCACCGCCGGTGCCGTTGGGCTCCGGCTGCACCGCCGTCTCCACGCCGTCGGGCAGGCCGGGCAGCCCACCCGGTGACGTCACGACGATCACGCGCCCGGCACCGGCCTGCCGCGCAGCGCGGATCGGCCAATGCACCATCGGCAGGCCGCAGAGGTCGTGCAGCACCTTGGGAGTCGACGAGCGCATCCGGGTGCCCTGCCCGGCGGCCATCACGACAGCGGTGAAGCTCACGCCCCAATCGTAGGCCGCCTGCAGTTGACGGTGTGTCCCGCCGACCGACCGTTCGCGTCCGAAGTTCATGCGAACATACGTTCGTGTCACCGCGTCGGACGTGGGATGTCGACGAGCTCCGCAAGGCGGTCGCCGAGAACACCAACCTCCACGACACGGTTCTCGCGCTGGGGCTGCGAGTTGCCGGCGGCAACTACGCAAGCGTGAGGCGGTGGATCGTGCTGCTCGAGCTCTCAACGGCGCACTGGACGCGCCGCAAGACCCCGCCGCGGCCGAAACGGCCGCTGGACGAGGTGCTCGTCGAGCACTCGACATACAACCGAGGGCCGCTCAAGCGCCGCCTCTACGCGGAAGGGCTGAAGCAACGCAAGTGCGAGCTGTGCGGCCAGGGCGAGGAATGGCGTGGCCGTCGGATGTCGCTGATCCTCGACCACATCAACGGGGTCCACGACGACAACCGCCTCGAGAACCTGCAGATCGTCTGCCCCAACTGCGCGGCGACCCTCGAGACGCACTGCGGCGGAAACATGCGCCGCATCCATCACGAGCGCACCTGTGACACGTGCGAGCGCGAGTTCCTCCCGAAGTCGAGTGATGGCGAGGCCCGATTCTGCTCGCGCGAGTGCTACGGCCGGTCGCTGCGCGGCGTTCCGGTTCCGTCGCGACGGAAGGTCGAGCGGCCGCCGCTGGAGGTCCTCCTGGCGGAGACCAAGGAGAACGGGTTCAGCGCGACAGGACGGAAGTACGGCGTCTCGGACAACGCGATCCGGAAGTGGATCCTCCAGGCGGAACGGGAACGCCGAGCCTGAGCGCGCACCAGCGCCTCTTGAGCACTGGAGACTGGGGAGCTGAGATTCGAACTCAGACCTGCGGCTTCCAAAGAGCCGTGTGCTGCCATTACACCACTCCCCAGGGACGCACCATTCAAGCATTCACCCCGGTCCGGCCGATGCGTGGGCGGGTAGGTTCCCCCTACTCCCCCCAAACCAAGGAGCCCCACGTCATGAAGCAGTTCTCCTGCGGCGCCGTCGTCCCCGGCTGCACCGCGTCCTTCTCCGGCGACACCGAGGACGAGATCCTGGGGCAGGTCGCCCAGCACGCCAAGGACGACCACGGCATGGACGAGGTGCCCGCCGACGTGGTCGAGGCCGTCAAGGCCAACATCGTCGAGGTCTGAGTCGGAGCTAGCTGCGCGTGAGCGCCAGGACGAGTCGGTCGATCTGCACCACGCCGGCGTAGAGACCGTCGTCGGCGACGCAGACGATCGGGTCGTACCGGGTCGCCAGGCCGCGTGACATCGCGCGGCGGGCGGCCTCGTTGAGTGGCATCGAGGTCGGCAGGATCATCGGTGGCCGCGGGGAGTTGCCCCGGTCGTGCGCCGGGCGGTCCAGGACGCCGAGCGGCTTGTGGTCACCGCCGAGGCAGACGACGTACTCGAGCTGCGGGTCGGCGACGAAGGCGTCGGCGACGGCCTGGGGCGACGCCTCGACGGCCATCACCTGGTCCAGGACGCCGGCGAGGATCGCGACCTCCGTGCCGGTCTCCATCGCCTGCTGGCGGATGATCGCGCGGATGCCGGGCGCCAGCTCGGCCATCGCGGGCGCCGGGTGTCCGAGGTAGTAGCCCTGGGCGAAGGGCACGCCCAGCCGCATCAGCGTCTGCAGCTGGGCCTCGGTCTCCACGCCCTTGCCGATGAGCCACGAGTCCAACCGTGTGGCCAGCTCGCTCAACGATTCGATGACAGAGACGCGGGTGAGGTCCTGCGCGACCCCCGCGACGACGCTGCCCGAGACCTTGATGTAGTGCGGCCGCACCGCCATCACGCGCTCCAGCGAGTTCGATGCGGCGCCGGCCTCGTCGATGGCGATGCCGCCGCCGGCGGCACGCAGCGCGTCGACCGCGGCGCGGACTGACGCCGGGTCGGCGCCGTCGACGTGGTCGGTGAGCTCGACGACGATGTGCTCCAACCGACGCTCGCTGCCCAGGGCGGTCTGGACCTCGGCGGACAGCAGGGCCGCGGGTGACACGTTCACCGCAACGAAGCGGTCGCGGACCAGCAGCGGGCGGGCGACCAGCGCGGCCTGCACGACCTGGGCCTCGAAGGCACCGGCGTAGCCGAGCCGGGCCGCGGCGTCGAACCAGGCACGCGGCGGTACCTCGGGCGCCTCCGGGAAGCGGGCGAGCGCCTCGTAGCCGCGGACGACACCACGACGCAGGTCGACGATCGGCTGGTAGTGGACGCGGATGCGCTGCGGCTCGGCGAGGACACGCTGCAGGGCGAGCGCCCAAGCGGCGTCGTTCTCGTGCGGTGTCGGAGCGACGGGCGTGGGGGACATGGACGACACGGGGACCTTCTCCGGGGCTGACAGCAACGTACCGCGACCATCGTCCCGCCGCCACGATTTCCTGAGCGCCCTTCAGCGTCTCGAACGCACGTCCAGCCCGGCCGCCAGCGGCAGCGCCAGCTCCAGGGGCAGCAGCGGGTCGGCCGCGAACGCCCGCGCATCTGCGGGAGACACGAGGCGGCGTTCGCTGCGCACCATCCCGACGCCGCCACCGGCCCGGCCGATCTGGGCGAACATCTCCTCGCGCGGCACGTCGAGCAGGCCGACGACCCCGTCGTCGAAGCGCGGGACCGCGACGAGATAGGGCGAGCCGTCGTAGGTCGAGCCGAACACGACGCCGATCCCGTCGGCCAGGTCCTCCAGCGCGCCGTCGGCGACGCGCCCGTCGATGCCCGGGACATCGGTCGCCACGAAGATCACCGGCCCGTCGTGTCCTTCCAGCGCGGCTTCGGCCGCACCGAAGGAGTTGGCCTCGAAGGCCGCCTGCGGAGCCACCGCGGCCGCGAACCTGCGCGCGCGCCGGATGATCTCCAGCCGCACGATCTTCGCGGCTTCGAAGCCGAGCAGGTCGTCGAGCGCCTGGTCGCGCGGCTGCGACAGCGCCAGCAGCAGGACCACCGCGGGTGTCGGCATCAGTCCCAGGAGAAGTGCGTCCCGTTCGGCGTGAGCGACCCGGCGTCGATGCGCGGCAGCGTCGCAGCCAGGGCGGCGGCAAACGTCGCCGCGGACGCGTCGACCAGCCGGATCAGCTCCTCGACGGGCGTCGGGTCCTCCGGCTTGACGCCGTTGGCGTAGTCCGTGGCGTACCCGAGCAGCGCGTAGGGGATGTCCGCCTCGCCGGCCAGGACCGTCTCCGGGCCGGCGGTCTGGGAGACGGCGGTCACCCCCGCGCCCATGAGCTGCCGGATCTCGCTCTTGGTGTTGAAGCGGGGCCCGTCGACGTGGCCGTACGTGCCACCGTTGCGCAGCGGCAGCCCGGCATCCATGCACCCGCCCAGGAGCGCCTCGCGCAGCAGCGGGTGGAACGGGTCGTCGAAGACCCAGTGGCCGCGGCCGGGCGCACCGGGCTCGGTGTGCAGCGTGCAGACCGAGCCGTCGGGCAACCGGTTGACAGGGAAGTGGAGGTCGTCGAAGACGATCACCGTCGACAGGTCCAGCCCCGGGTCGCAGGCGCCGCACACGGTGACGGCGACGATGGCATCGACCCCCAGCTCCTTCAGCGCGCTGATGTTCGCCTGGTGGGTGACCTGCGAGGACAGCAGCACGTGCCCCTCCCGGTGGCGGCTGATGTGCGCGACGTCGACGCCGCCCAACGTGCCGGTCCGCACGGGGACGCTGCCGAAGCGCGTGTCCACGTCCTGCGCCTCGCCGACACCCTCCATCGCGTAGGTGCCCGAGCCGGTGATGAGTCCGATGGTGGCCATGAAGGCCCGGACTCTAAGGGTCCGACGGCTAGCGACGTTCGCGCTGGACGCGCCCGGCGCGGGCGCCGTCCTCGGAGGCCGGGCCGCCGCGCTGGGCGATGCCCAGGACGCGCATGGCCTTCAGGCCCAGCGAGAGCTTCTCCCGCCCGTCGGTGGAGCCGACGTCCAGGCCCGACAGCTCCTTCACCCGCTCCAGGCGGTAGCGGATGGTGTGCCGGTGGGTGAACAGCCGCTGCGCGGTGCCTGCGACGTTGCCGTCCGCGTCGAGGAACGCGACGACCGTCTGCACCAGGTCCGTCTCGTACTGCTCGTCGTAGGCCACCAGCGGTTCGACGGTCTCCGCGTAGAAGCGCTGCAGCTCGGCGGGGTCCTCGGCCATCGCGGGCAGCAGCAGCCGGTAGGCGCCGGTGTCGTCGAAGGCCAGCAGCGGGTGCTCCTCGTTGCCCTCGGCGACGTTGGCGGCCAGCAGCGCCTCGGCGGCGGAGCGGTGCAGCTCCTGCGGATCCGTCGACGGCCGGCTGCGGCCGACGGCGAAGGAGTGGCCGGGCAGCGAGGCCTGCAGCTCCTTGAGGACGCTGTCGGCGGCGCGCGCGGCGGACTGCTCGTCCCCGGCGGGAATGAGGGCGATGATCTCCTCGGCCGTCCCGTCCCGGCCGGCGCTGGCCGTGATCGAGCCGACGACGGCGGCGCGGGCCCCGCGCTCGACCATCGCCTGGACGCGGGTGCGCCAGCCGTCCTCGGTGGTGACGTGCGGGCGGGCGCGGGCGACGATGATCGAGGCGCCGCCCTCGAGGTCCAGCGACAGCTCGGCGGCCGCCGCGATGATCTGCGCGGCCTCGCGGAGGTCGCGGTTGATGATCTGGTGCAGGAACGTCGCCGCGGCCTCCTGGGAGGCGCGCTCCGGCGCGCGGACGCGCTCCACCTCGGAGGCGACGAGCGTGACGACCAGGCGCTGCAGCGCAGCGGACGGCTCGGGGCCGTTGGCGCGCATGCGCAACAGGCCGACAAGCTCCTCGGCGACCTTCAGCTCGACCGAGTCGACGCCGCGCCCGTCCTCGACGAGCGTCCGCTCGTCCGCGGGGCTCTTCGCTGCCACCGCCAGGACCGAGCCAGCGCGGTCGACCAGCACGAGGCTGGCGTCGAGCGCGCGGGACGCGGCGCGCACCACTTCGGGCAGACCGGCACCTGACTCCACCGCCGAGGTGATGGCTTCGAGGGCGGAGAGATCGGGTCCGGCCGGCGTCCGTTCTTCGGCCGGGGCGGGCATGGCTTGGTCCACAGTCTACGGGCGAAGCGCCGTCCGGTTACCGCTCGCGGACGGCTTCCCAGGGTCAGATGGAGTCCCAGAACCAGATGACCGCGAGGCCACCGGCGACGCCGACGCCGATGAGCGCGGCCAGTACGTACAGGGACAGGAAGCCTGCGGCGACGCGCTCCCAGACCTTGGTGTAGGAGGTGACGGCGGGCAGCAGGATCAGCCCGACGTAGGCCGCCAGGCCGAAGACGCCGGCGCACCCGACGACGAGGTAGGTGATGGCTTGGTTGCTCAACGATTGTTCTCTGCAGGAGCAGGAGCTCAGGCCGCTAGGCGAGTGCTCCTCCCGATGGCGTGCCGCTGGGCGAGCCGTTCACATTGTGCCGAAAGTGCCCGACGATGAGCGCTGCCATCGCGGGCAGCGAGAAGGCCAGCACGCCCAGGCCGAGGCCGCCCGCGACGTCGCTGAACCAATGCACCTCCAGGTAGACCCGGCTCAGCGCGACCAGGACGGACACGACGACGGCGACCGTGACAAGCGTCGCGACGACCTTCACGTTCGGCAACACGCGGTGCCAGGCGACGGCGATCGCCACCCACGCCACCGAGTAGGCCGCGTGACCTGAGGGGTAGGCCGAGCCCTCGCTGTCGACCAGCGGGTGCGGCGGCCGCGGGCGGTCGAGGAAGTCCTTGCCCAGGTGGACCCCGGCGTAGGTGAGCAGGATGCCCCCGACGAGCGCCGCGGCCTCCAGCGGGTGGCGGCGGGCGAGCAGGCCGGCCGCGGTGAGGAGGAGCGCGCCACCGGCGAACGGCAGCGTCCCGAGGTGGGTGACGAGCTTGCTCAGCGAGTCCAGCCAGTCGGTCCGCAACGCGTCGGCCCAGCGCACGCCGCGCCGGTCGCCGGGCGTGAGCAGCGCGAGGTCGTCGTGCAGCACCGTCAGGTAGCCGAAGAAGACGAAGGACCCGACGGCGGCCAGCGACAGCAACGTCGTCAGCTCGAGGCCGAGCTGCCCAGGGGTCAGGCGGTTCCAGGCGAAGCGGGCCGGACGCTCCAGGCGGCGCAGGAACGGCGCGTGCTCGTCGATCCAGGCGGCGATCCGGTCCCGGTTCTCCTCGACGCGCAACCAGCGCACCGCGACGACCACCGCGACGACGAAGGTGATCGTCCCGCCCAGCGCGACCGCGCCGGTCTTGGCGATCGCGATGACCTGGTCGATCGACTGCCAGAACGCGTAGCCGAGGACGCAGAACGTCGTCCCCCAGATGCCGGCGCCGAGGACGTCGTAGGGCAGGAAGCGCCGGGTCGACATGCCGCTGGAGCCGGCCAGGAACGGCGCCACCGCGCGGATCAGCCCGACGAACCGCCCGAGGAACACGGCCTTGCCGCCGTGCTTCTCGAAGAAGCCCTCGACCTGCACGAGGCGCTCCTCGGTGATGTGGACCTTCGGCCCGTGTCGCTCGAGGAACCCGCGGCCCAGCCGGCGCCCGAGGTAGAAGCTCGTGAGGTCGCCCGCGACGGCGCACGCCCAGACGATCGCGATCAGCGCGATGAGGTTGATCTCGCCCTGCCCGGCGACGACACCGCCGACGATGATCGCGGTCTCCCCCGGCACCAGGAGGCCGATGAACGCGCCGGTCTCCCCGAACGCCAGGAACGCGACCAGCAGGTAGGTCCAGGGCCCGAGCGCTTTGCCGACGTCCTCCAGGACCTTGTCGAGGTGCGGCAGCTCGAACAGCCCGAGGCCGTAGAGCACGCTGCCGACCGCGGCGATGGCGCCGCCCGCGAGCAGCGTGGGCTCGAGCTTGTGACGGCGCTTGACGAGGAACGCGACCAGGACGGCGGCCGCGATGAGCCAGACGGGTTTCACTTGCGGGTCCTCACGGCGATGGTGCCCTCCCAGGCGGATGACGCGGCGACCGCGGCGGTCGGGTCCTTGAAGAGTCCCAGGCAGGTCGGGCCGCTGCCGGACACCAGCGCGTGGTCGGCGCCGGATTGCCGGATGGTCTCCAGCGTGTCCTTCAGATCTCGGCGCAGCGACAGGGCGGCGGGCTGCAACTCGTTGACGATGAGCTCATCGGGCAGTTCGGGCAGGCCGTGCCGGACGGCGTCGAGCGCGCCGTCGAGCCTCTTGCGCGGCAGGCCGAGGCGGTCGGCCTCCTGGAACACCGCTCCGGTGGACAGGCCCTGGGGAGAAGGGACGATCAGGACACCGTAGGGCGCGACCGCCGGCAGCGGCTCCAGTTGCTCGCCCGCACCGGACGCCAGGTAGCGCGCGGGGCGGATCTGCGCGGGGACGTCGGCCCCGAGCGCGAACGCGATCTCGTGCAGTTGCTGCTCGGTCCCCAGCCCGCTGTGGCCCTGCAGCAGCCGTAGCGCCGCGGCCGCGTCGGCGCTGCCGCCGGCCATGCCGCCCGCCACCGGGATGCGCTTCTGGATCGTCAGCGTCACCGGGGGGCCGTCGAAGCCCGTGCGCGCACGGAACAGGTCGATGGCGGTGAGCGCGAGGTTGGGCCCGTCGACCCCGGGGCAGACGACGGTGTCCCGGCCGTGGAGGCCGACGTCGAGCGTCACCTCATCGGCCAGCTCGACGGGCTGGAAGACCGTGACCAGCTCATGGCGCCCGTCGCTCGGACGGGTCGGACCGAGGAAGAGGCAGACGTTGATCTTGGCCGGGGCCTTCACGCGCGCAGGGCCTCCGCGAGGGTGCGGAACTGGTCGGGCGTCAGCCGCTCGGCCCGGACGTCCTCCGGCTGTCCCATCGCGACGAGCGCGGCCTTGACCTCGTCGCGATCGAAGCCGCCGTGCAGCTGCAGGCTGCGGGCCAGCGCCTTGCGCCGATGGGCGAAGCCTCCCTGGACGAGGCGCTTCTGCAGCCTGTCGGGGCTCGGCCCCGTGCGCTTGAGCAGCACGAGCACCGAGTCGACGTTGGGCACCGGGTGGAAGACGGTGCGGGCGACGTTGCGGTGGACCTTCACCTCGCAGGCCAGCTGCGCGAGGACCGACGGCACGCCGTAGTCCGAGGTCCCGGCCTGCGCGGCGAAGCGCCGGCCGACCTCCTTCTGCACCATCGCGACCCAGGTCGTCGCCCCGGGCAGTTCCTCGATCGACTTGATGATCGCCGTCGCGGCGATGCCATAGGGCAGGTTGGCGACGATCTTGGTGGGCAGCGGCTCGAGCTTGGAGTAGTCGAGGTCCAGCGCGTCCCCGAAGTGCAGCGAGGTGCGGTCGCCGTGCGGGTCCAGCGCGTCGCGGAGCGCCGGCTCGAGGCTGCGGTCGAGCTCGACGACGTGGGTGTGGGCCACCAGCGGGGCGAGGTGCTCGCTGAGCACCCCCAGCCCGCCACCGATCTCCAGGACCACGTCGTCGGGCTGCAGGTCGGCCGCGCGCTCGATGACGCCGAGGATGTTGGAGTCGATGAGGAAGTTCTGGCCGAGGTCCCGCTTGGGCCGGACACCGAACTCCTTCAGGCGCCGCAGCGTGGGCTGCGTGGGCTGTGCCGGCTCCTCGCTCACCAGCCGAAGAGCCGCGCGGCGTTGTCGGTGACCAGGGCGTCGAGCTCGTCGAAGCCGACGCCCCGCACCTCGGCGATGAACTTCGCGGTGTGGGCGACGAACGCCGGCTGGTTGCGCTCCTTGCGCACGACCTGGGGCGTCAGGTACGGGGCGTCGGTCTCCACCAGCAACCGGTCGGCGGGCACCTTGGAGGCGACGTCGGCCAGCGCCAGGGCCTTCGGGTAGGTGACGTTGCCGGCGAAGCTGAACCACCAGCCCTCGGCCTCGCACTCGCGCCAGCGCTCCGGCATCGAGAAGCAGTGCAGGATGACCGTGACGTCCTTCGCCCTGGCCTTCAGCGTGCTGATCGTGTCGTCGGCCGCCTCGCGTGTGTGGATGACCAGCGGCTTGCCGGTCTCCCGGGCGATCTCGATCTGGGCCTCGAAGGCGCGCTGCTGGTCCGGGGCGGACGCCCGCTCGCGGAAGTAGTCCAGACCGGTCTCGCCGATGGCCTTCACCATCGGATGCCCGGCGAGCTTGAGGATGTCCGCGGCGGTGTCGTCGTCGAAGCCGGTCGCGATGTTGGGGTGGCGCCCGACGGCGGCGAACACCTCCGGGAACTGTTCGGCCGCGGCGATCGCCTTGCGGTTGGTGTCCGCGTCCATGCCGACGGTGAGCAT
Source organism: uncultured Conexibacter sp. (assembly GCA_964443695.1). Classification (GTDB taxonomy): domain Bacteria; phylum Actinomycetota; class Thermoleophilia; order Solirubrobacterales; family Solirubrobacteraceae; genus Paraconexibacter. Next base: position 72,736 of record CAYUDT010000007.1, read on the forward strand.
GCGCGTGACGCCTGCGAGGCGCGCCATCTTGACGAGCTCGTCGTTGGGCGGCTCGCAGGAGTCCAGGTGGGTGTGGCTGTCGATCACTCGGCCGCTTCCGGCTTGTCGTGCTTGGGGAACAGCGGCTCGATGCGGTCGACCTGCGTCACCGAGCGGGCGCCGGGCCGGGCGCAGTCGATGTCGAGGTCGTCGACGCGCAGCGCGTCCAGCAGCTTGTCGCAGGTCTGCGGCAGCCAGGGGTGCAGCAGGACGGTGACGATGCGCAGTCCCTCCACCAGCGTGGCGAGCGTGACGTCCAGCTCACCGGCCTGCGCCTCGTCCTTGGCCTGCGCCCACGGCTTGCGCTCGTCGACGTAGAGGTTGAGGCGGTCCACGCGCTTCCAGATCGCGGCGAGCGCGGCGCTGGGATCGAGCGCGTCGATGGCCTCGACGACCTCGGCCGCCACCGTCGCGAACTCCGCGTCGAGGCCGAAGTCGGCCGAGGGCACCGCGCCCTCGCGGTACTTGGCGACCATCGCGAGGCTGCGGCTGGCGAGGTTGCCCAGGCCGTTGGCCAGGTTGGCCTCGTAGCGCGCGTGCACCAGTTCCATGGAGACCCGGCCGTCCCCACCGAACGCGACGTCGGAGAGCAGGTAGTAGCGCAGCGCGTCGCTGCCGTAGGTGTCGATGACTGCGAACGGGTCCAGGACGTTGCCCAGGGACTTGCTCATCTTCTTGCCGTCACCGCCCAGGAGGAAGCCGTGGACGAACACGGTCTTGGGCAGCGGCAGGTCGGCGGCCAGCAGCATCGCCGGCCAGAAGACGCAGTGGAACTTCAGGATGTCCTTGCCGATGAGGTGGCAGTCGACGGGCCAGAAGGTGTCGGTGAGGTCCCGGCTGGGGTCGGCGTAGCTGAGCGCCGTGTAGTAGTTCAGGAGCGCGTCAAACCAGACGTAGAAGACGTGGCTGGGGTCCCACGGCACCTCGACGCCCCAGGTGAGCTTGCCGCGGGACAGCGACACGTCCTGCAGGCCGGACTGGATGAACGCGAGCGCTTCGTTGCGGCGCGACTGTGGCTGCACGAAGCCCGGCTGGTCGGCGTAGAGCTGCTCCAGCTGGGCCTGGAACTTCGAGAGCTCGAAGAACCAGTTCTCCTCCTGCTCCATCGTCAGCGGGATCTCGTGGATCGGGCAGGTGTTGCCCTCGGCGATCTCCGACTCGGACTTGAAGTCCGCGCAGCGCGGGCAGTACGGCCCCTCGTAGAGGCCCTTGTGCACGTAGCCGTTGTCGTGGACGCGCTGCAGCACCTCCTGGACCTTGGCCTTGTGCTGCGCGTCGCTGGTGCGGATGAAGAAGTCGTTGCTCGCGTCCAGCACCGGCATCAGCGCCTTGAAGCGCTCCGCGTTGGTGTCGGCCAGCTCCTGCGGCGTGACGCCCTGCGCGTGGGCCGCGTCGGCGACGGGCTCGCCGTGCTCATCGGTCCCCGTGAGGAAGAAGACCTCGTCCCCGCGCTGGCGGTGGTGCCGGGCCATCACGTCGGCGGCGATCGTCGTGTACGCGTGCCCCAGATGCGGCGCGGCGTTGACGTAGAAGATCGGCGTGGTGATCGCGAACCGGGGCATCCCGATCCACTTTATGCGCTGAACGTCCCTCGCCCGGCTGCCGCGAGGAGTGGCGGCAGCCGTGACGAGGACGTTCACCGCCTCCCGCAGCCGTTGGGCGCGTCGCCGGCCACAGGGGAAGGCACGTGCACGACGCGGTCGCGGCGGTGAGGGGTCGAGCGGGAGACGGCACGGTCGCCACGCTACGCCCGATCTCCCCCGCCCCCGCCCGCTTTTGCACACGTGTTGCAAAGCCTCCACAGACCGCGCACATCCCCCTGTCGGCGCCAGAGTGCGGCTGCAGCACCAGCCCTCCCCCACCAGCTGGTCGGCCCGAACACGCTTTTCCACCCCAGACCAGCGGCACAAAAGGCGGTTCGGCGCCCCCAGGTCCGTCCAACCGCCATTGCCACCCCGCACCAGCGGCACAAAGGCGGTTCGGCGCCCGGGGTCGGTCCAACCGCCATTGCCACCCCGCACCAGCGGCACCAAAGGCGGTTCGGCGCCCCCGGGTCCGTCCAACCGCCATTGCCACCCCACGCCAGCGGCACAAAAGGCGGTCCGGCGCTCGGGTCGGACCAACCGCCATTCCCACCCCACACCAGCGGCACCAAAGGCGGTTCGGCGCCCCCGGGTCGGTCCAACCGCCATTCCCACCCCACACCAGCGCCACAAAAGGCGGTTCGGCGCCCCCGGGGGGGGGGGGGCCCGGGTGGCAGCTCTCTAGCGGGCGTCGGTCCAGGCGCCGTAGAGCGCGTTCTTGGCGACCCCGCAGAGCTCGGCGACGACGGCGGCGGCGTCGCGGGGCTTGGCGCCGGCGGCGACGAGGCGGCCGAGCGCATCCAGCGCGGTGGCCAGGGCGGCCTCGGCGTCGCCTCCGGGTGCGGCGCCGACGACGAGGACGACCTCGCCCTTCACGTCGGCGTCGGCGTACCGTGCGGCCAGCTCGGCGGCCGTCCCACGGACGACCTCCTCGTGGATCTTCGTCAGCTCACGGCAGACGGCCACCTGCCGCGCCGCGTCGACGGACGCGAGGACCTCCAGCGAGGCCCCGACGCGCTTGGGCGACTCGAAGGCGACGAGCGTCTCGGCCGCCCCGGCGAACAGCTCGGCCAGGGCGCCACGCTTGCGGGGCAGGAACCCGACGAAGCGCCAGGTCTCCGCCGGCAGCGCGCTGGCGACCAGCGCGCTCAGCGCGGCCGAGGGCCCGGGCAGGACCTCCACGCCGAGCCCCGCTGCGACGCAGGCCTCGACGAGGATGCCGCCCGGGTCGCTCACCAACGGCATGCCCGCGTCGGACACCAGCGCGACGACCTCGCCGGCCTGCATCCGCCGGACGAGCTCCGCGGCGCGCGACCGCTCGTTGTGCTCGTGGTAGGAGACCAGCGACCCGTCGACGCCGTAGCGGTCCAGCAGCACCCGCGTGCGGCGCGTGTCCTCGCAGGCGATGACGTCGGCCTCGCGCAGCGCGGCCAGCACGCGCAGCGTGACGTCCTCCAGGTTGCCGATCGGGGTCGGGCAGACGACCAGGCGTCCCATGTCAGCGGGTTCCTTCCAGGGCGAGGACGGCGGCGCCGAGCATGCCCGACTCCGCCCCGAAGCGCGCGGCGACGACCGGGACGTCCCGGGACGGGTCCAGCGCCCGCGCGCGCAGCGTCTCGCGGGCCGGGTCCAGGAGCAGGTCGCCGGCCGCGATGACGCCCCCGCCGATCACGATGACCTCGGGGTTGAAGATGTTGGCGACGTTGGCCAGCCCGACGCCGAGGGCCTCGCCCGCGCGGCGCAGGCAGTCCATCGCGCCGACGTCGCCGTCGTGCGCCAGCTCGGTGACCAGGGCGCCGGTGATGGTCCGGCCGGCCGCAAGCTCCGCCGCCAGGCCCGGCGACGCCCCGGACTCCGCGGCCTCCACGCCCAGGCGCCCGATCGCGCTGCCGCTGCAGAGCGCCTCCAGGCAGCCGCGGTTGGGGCAGTTGCCCTGGCAGGGCGGCCCGTCCATGTCGACGACCATGTGGCCGAGCTCGGCCGCGGCGCCCACCCCGCCGTGCAGGAGCTCCCCGTTGACCACAACGCCGCCGCCGATGCCGGTGCCCAGCGTCAGCAGGGCCGCGTGCTTCGTTCCCCGGGCCGCGCCGTAGCGGTGCTCGGCGAGCATCGCGCAGTTGGCGTCGTTGTCGACGAAGACGGGCACGCCCAGCCGCTCGGCCATGACCTCCCGGAAGGGCACGTCGACGATCGGCAGGTGCACGGTGGACACCGCGACGCCCCGCTTCTGGTCGATGAGCGACGGGATGCCGAACCCCACGGCGGACACCGGCCCTCCGGATGCCGCGATCGCCTCCTCGACGGCTCCGACGACCCGATCGAGCACGGCCACGCGGTCACCGCCGGCCGCCGGCCGGGTCGCGCGGTGATGCACCTGAAGGCGCTGGTCCACGGCCCCGGCAAGCAGCTTGGTGCCGCCGAGATCCACGCCGATGACGCGGTCCGGCGCCATGATCGGCCACCATATCGGTCTCGTGGACTCCCCCGAATACACGAAGTACCGGGCTCGCCCCCAACTGTTCCGGCGCGGCCCGGACGCGATTCCCGACCTGCGCGAACCCCAGCGCCCGCAGGGTCCCGACGGCCCCCGCGAACCCCGAGAGCCGCGCGAGCCGCGCGGTCCTCGACGCCGCGCGCCGCGTCCGCGACTGCCGTTCTCGAAGTGGCGGTTCGCCAGGTGGGCGGCGCTGTTGATCGGCGGCTGGATCGCGCTGAGCATGCTGGCCTTCGTCGTCAGCGCGACGCTGCACCAGGACTCCTTCGACGGCACGCGCCTCGACGGCGAGGGCGCTCCGCCGTTCAGCCCGACGACGATCCTCGTCCTCGGCACCGATCAGCGGCCCAGGGGCTCCAAGGAGCCGGGCGCGACCACGATGGGCCCCAGCCGAGCGGACAGCATCATGCTGCTGCGCATCGGCGGCGGCCACAACGCCAAGCTCTCGATCCCCCGTGACACGGCCGTCGACATCCCCGGCCACGGGCAGCAGAAGATCAACGCGGCCTACGCGTTCGGGGGCACGGCGCTGATGGTCGACACCGTCCGCAACTACCTGCAGACGAACATCGACCACGTCATCGAGGTCGACTTCGAGAACTTCCCCAAGCTCATCGACGCGATGGGTGGCATCGACTACGAAGGGTCCTGCGTGGTCGGCAGGATCAACGGCGGCGCGAGGAACGGCGGCGTCACCGTGCGGCTGAAGTCGGGCAAGACCCACATCGACGGCAAGCACGCCCTGGCCCTCGCACGCGTCCGCAAGAACCTCTGCAACCCGGCCGAGAACGACCTCAGCCGGGCCCGCCGCCAGCAGAAGATCCTCGCCGCGATGAAGAGCCGGGCGATCTCGATCAGTGGCCTGATCCGCGGCCCGTTCATCGGCTGGAACGCGCCCCGGGCGATCAAGACCGACATGGCCGGCCCCCGCCTGCTGGGCGTCGCGGCCGCGATGGCGACCACCGGCGCGGCCGATCCGCGCGTCCTGAAGCCCACCGGGGCGGTCATCCTGCCCGACGGCGGCGCCGCGTTGACCGTCTCGCCCGCCCGCGTGCGGGCCAACGTCCGGCGTTTCCTGGGCTGATCAGCCAGTGCCGCTGCGTTCGCGCGAACGGCTGCCATGCCGGTCGCGCGGCATGACTGGACACATGTTCTACCGACTTTTGGTGCAGTAGGCCCCAGACTCCTCCGCGTTCGCGCGTCGGTGTCCCGACTCGCACGGCGGGCGGGGTCGCGCTGCGGCGGTCCGGGGCGCTCCAGACCCGGGCCGCTGCGGGGCGGCGCCGCCCCGAGCAAGGAGCCCGGCAGCCCTGGGAAGGTCCCTAGGCTCCGGGCTTCTTCTTGTTGGCCGCAGGCTTCGCGGTGGCGGCCTTCTTGGCCTTCTCGGCCCGCTCGGCCTTGAACTTCTCGTCGTGGTTGTTGGCGCCCTCGGTGGCCGCGCGCTCCAGCAGCCGGCGCTGCTTCTCGCGCCCGACGTCGGTCGCGTAGAAGCCCTTGCCCTTGAAGTGGATGGCCGGCGCGTGCAGGACCCGCTCGACCGGGACACCCGTGTCGGGATCGACCGTCAGCGCGTCGTCCGAAAAGGACTGGAGCACCTCGAAGGTGCTCCCGTCCGGCCTCCGGTACTCGTAGATCGGCAGCTAGGCGGCCTTGTTGTCGGACTTCTTCTTGGAGTCCGACTTGGACTCCGAGGACTTCGTCTCGCTCTTGGTCTCCGAGGAGGTGGTCTCCGAGGACGACGAGGTCGAGCTGTCCGACGAGGACGATTCCGACGCCTTCTCACGGTTGCGCTTGCGCGTCCCGTAGTCGGTGTTGTGGAAGCCCTTGCCCTTGAAGTGGATCGCCGGGGCGTGCAGGACACGCTCGACGGGGACGCCGGTCTCGGGATCCTTCGTGAGGGCCTCGTCCGAGAAGGACTGCATGACCTCGAAGGTCGTCCCGTCCGGGCGGCGGTACTCGTAGATCGGCATACGGACCGCATTCTAGCTGACCGCGTTGGCACTCGACACCCTCGAGTGCCAAACCCCGTGGACCAGCGGGCGTGGCTAATGTCCGATCCCGAATGCCCGCCGAAGACGTCGTGACCATGGACAAGATCGTGGCCCTGTGCAAGCGCCGCGGCTTCATCTTCCCCTCCAGCGAGATCTACGGGGGCGTCGGGGCGACGTACGACTTCGGGCACTACGGCGTGCTGCTGAAGACGAACGTCAAGAACGCCTGGTGGCGCGCGATGCTCGCCGAGCGCGACGACATCGTCGCGATCGACTCCGCGATCCTGCAGCTGCCGCAGGTCTGGGAGGCCTCCGGCCACCTCGCCGGCTTCACCGACCCGCTGGTCGACTGCAAGGCCTGCAAGCAGCGCTTCCGCGCCGACCACGTCGACCGCGAGGAGATGTGCCCGGCCAAGGCGTCGCTGCCCAAGGACCAGGACCGCCGCCACGAGTTCACCGACGTGCGCGAGTTCAACCTGATGTTCAAGACGAACGTCGGGCCGGTCGAGGACACCGCCAGCGTCGCCTACCTGCGCCCGGAGACCGCGCAGGGCATCTTCATCAACTTCAAGAGCATGCTCGGCGTCAGCCGCAAGAAGCCGCCGTTCGGCATCGCGCAGGTCGGCAAGTCCTTCCGCAACGAGATCTCGCCGCGCAACTTCATCTTCCGCACGCGCGAGTTCGAGCAGATGGAGATGGAGTTCTTCGTCCCGCCGGACGAGGCCGGGCAGTGGTACGAGCACTGGAAGCAGCAGCGCTTCGACTGGTACGTCCGCTACGGCATCCGGCCCGACCACCTGCAGATGCGCGAGCACGACCCCGACGAGCTCAGCCACTACTCCAGCG
>CAYUDT010000008.1:0-78573 GCA_964443695.1 uncultured Conexibacter sp.
TGGCGGCTCAGGGGCCGAACACGCTTTTGTGCCGCGCTTTCGGGGTGGTAAAGCGTGTTCGACGCGTGAGGGTCAGCGGCGGATGTCCTCGCAGTCGGGGGCGATGACGTCGGCGACGTCGGCGAAGACGGTGTCGACGCCGGGGCCGCAGGTGACGCGGTCGGTGCCGCCGGAGACGACGTTGATGCGGTCGTTGCCCTCGCCGCCGTCGACGATGTCGTCGTCGAGGTTGCCGAAGATCGTGTCGTTGCCGGCCTCGCCGAGGAGCTGGTCGTTGCCGCGGTCACCGGTGAGGTAGTCGTCGCCCTCGTTGCCGAGCACGATGTCGTTGCCGTTGCGGCCCGTCATGTGGTCGTTGCCGAGGCCGCCGTGGAGCGTGTCGTCACCGTCCTCGCCGTCGACGTAGTCCTCGCCGCCCATGCCGAAGAGCTCGTCGTTGCCCGCCGCGCCCAGCATGGTGTCGGGGTTGTCGGTGCCCACCAGGACGTCGTTGCCCGCGGTGCCCGGGATGACTCCCGCGGCGGGCGGCGCGTCGGTGGAGGGCTCGGCCGGGACCCTGATGACCGTGTCGCACTTGATCAGCGTGTCCCGCGTGGGCGCGTCCTCCTCGACGTAGACGGTGTCCCTGCCGGTGCCGCAGTCGATGTGATCGGCATCGGTGTCGGCCGCGCGGATGATGTCGTTGCCCTTGCCGGCGATAACCGTGTCGCTGCCGGGGCCCGCGACGATCTCGTCGTTGCCATCACTGCCGGAGAGCCTGTCGTTGCCGGACCCGCCGTCGATGGTGTCATCGCCCGTGCCGGTGTTGATGGTGTCCGAGCCGGCGTCGCCGCGGACGTTGTCGTTGCCGGTGCGCCCGAAGATCGTGTCTCCCGCGGGGCCGCCGTCGACGGTGTCGTCGCCGTCGCCCGCGTCGATCTTCTCGCCACCCGGCCCGCCGTAGAGCTCGTCGTTGCCCTCGCCACCGACGATCTCGTCGGTGCCGCGGTTGCCGTTGATGTAGTCGTTTCCGGGGCCGCCGTCGAGCGGGCCGTCGTTGCCCAGGCCGGTCTCGTTGATCTTGTCGTTGCCGTTGCCGCCGGCGATGGCGTCGTCACCGTCCCCGCCATCGAGGTAGTCGTTGTCGTCGCCGCCGTCCAGACGATCGTCGCCGGTGCCGCCGAAGGCGCTGTCGTTGCCCGGTCCGCCCAGGAGCTGGTCGTCGGCCTGGCCGCCGCTGAGGCGGTCGTTGCCCAGGCCGCCGTCGAGCACATCGCCGCCGATGCCGCCGGTGAGGCTGTCGTCCCCGGGGCCACCGTCCAGTGCGTCGCTGTCACGTCCGCCGTCCAGCGTGTCGTTGCCGTCCAGGCCGATGAGGCGGTCCGGCCCGCGGGTGCCGGTGAGCCGATCCGGGCCGACGGTCCCGGTCTGGGTTGCCAACCCGGGCTGCACCGCGATGGCCTGGGGCCGGGTGGTCCTGGCGAGCCTGATCTTGGTCAGGGGCTTCAGCGACAGTTCGCTGAGGACGGAGATCGTGCTGTCGCCCTCATCGCCGACGTAGATGCGGGTGCCGTCGGAGGACACGCCCGGGTGTCCGGGGCCGTTGCCGGTCGCGACCCGCGCGACCACCTTGCGCTGGGCCAGCGAGACGATCGCGGTGACCCGCGAGCCCTTCGCCGCCCCCGCGACGAGGAGCTTGCCGCTGCGCGTGACCGCAAGGCCACCGCCGAGCCCCTTGCCGAGGTTGATCTTCAGGCCGGCGTGCGCGGTCTGGGCCTCGACGGACTGCAGCACCGCGCCCTTCTTGGTGGTCAGCAGCACGCGACCGAGGGTGCCCGACGGGCCGAACGTCACGCCGGTGGCGTGGGCCAGCTTGAGCGTCTTGACGACCTGGCCGAGGACGAGGTCCACCACCGCGACGCGCTTGGCGTCCAGGATGGTGAGCGCGCGGCTGCCGTCGCTGGAGACCGCCGTCGGGCCGCCGGCGCTACGGCTCAGGGCGACGCCGCCGGTGCGGGTCAGGGTCGCCGTGTCGACGGTGTCCAGCGCACCCCGGCGCGCGGCGTACAGTCGCGCGCCGTCGGCGGAGATGGCCAGGGACTGCGGCGTGCCGGGCAGCGTCAGCGCGGCGGTCGCCGCGTTGGTGGCGAGGTCGATGGCGACGATCTGCGTGCCCGCCGCGACGTATGCCTTGGAGCCGTCCGGTGCGATGACCGCGCCGCGGGCGCGACCACCGGTCGGGACGCGCTTGGTGACCTTGTTGGTCGAGACGTCGGCCAGCGTCGCCGCGGCGTCGTTGCCGGCGACGACGATGACGCGCGCCTGGGCGGTGCCGCTGCTCGTGGCGAGGATCGCCGCGGCGCCGGCCAGGGAGAGGGCGAGACGGAACGGGGTGAAGGCCATCTGTCCTCCCTAGACACATCCGGTGGGGCAAGAGTTACGCCCTATGCTCAGGAGCATGGCGAGTGAGGTGCACAACAACGAGGACGCGAACCGCTTCGAGGTCCTGGTCGACGGGACGCGGGCCGGGCTGGCGGACTACCGCCGACGCGGGGACGTCGTCGCGTTCACCCATACCGAGGTCGACGACGCCTACGGTGGGCAGGGGCTCGCGTCCGAGCTCATCCGTGGCGGGCTGGACTGGGCCCGCGCCGAAGGGCTGGCGGTCCTCCCGTTCTGCCCGTTCGTCAGTGGCTACATCGGCAAGCACCCGGACGAGTACCTGGACCTCGTGCCGGAGGACCGCAGGAAGGACTTCGATCTCTGATGGCTCGCAAGACCTACGTGTCGCCGGACGTCGACGTGTCCTTCGACCCCGAGGTGTGCCGCCACGCCGCCGAGTGCGTCAAGGGCCTGCCGGCGGTGTTCGACAGCAAGGCCCGCCCCTGGATCCAGCCGGCCAACGCTCCGGCCGACGACGTGGTCGCGGTCGTGGGGCGCTGCCCCTCGGGCGCGCTGCAGATCGAGCGCCGCGCGTGAGCGCCACCTCCGCGGGTGCTCCGCTGCTCCGCGCCGATGCGCTGGCCGGGCGGCGGATCGCCGCCACGAGCGACGGCCTCGCCACGCTCGGGACGTACGGCGCGACCGTCGTGGGACTGGTGGTCGACCGCTCCGACGACGAGGCCGCGCTGGCTGCGGCCGAGGCGCTCGGCCCCGTCGACGCGGTGGTGTGCGACGCCCGCGCGGAGTTCGGCGCGGGCGGGTACGACGGCCTGCGTGCCGCGCTCGACGGCGCGTTCGTCGCCGCGCGCTCGGTGCTGGTCACCGCGTTCCGGGCCACCGGCCGCGGGCGGGTGGTGCTCATCGCCCCGCCGCCGGGCGCCGGCGAGCATGCCGGACCCACGCGCGCCGGTCTGGAGAACCTGGCCCGCACGCTGGGCACCGAGTGGGCCCGCTACTGCGTCAGCATCACCGCCATCCTCCCGGCGGACGCGACGACCGACGCCGAGGTGAGCGACCTCGTCGCGTTCCTCGCCTCCGACGCCGGCGGGTACTACACCGGCTGCGCGCTGACGCTCGGATAGCGGACCGCGTCGGCTGGCCCGGCCGCCCGGCCGTCCGGGTCGCGAAGCGCTGCGTCCCGCGGCCGCCCGCACGCCAGGCCGGCGCCGGTGCTCACTCGGCCAGGCGCGAGCCGATCGCGTGGGCGAGGATCGCATCGGCCACCTGCAGCTGGTAGGCCTGCCGCTTGCGCACCACCTCCGGCGTGTCCGGTTCGTCGGCGTCCTCGCCGAGGAGGCCCGGCGGCATGTCCTCGAGCTCCATGAAGGCGTCGGCCAGCGCGAAGCGGTGGCGCCCGGCCTCGTCGGTGGGCTCGGAGACGTCGATCGTGAGGCCGTTGACGATGGAGATCCACCACGGACCGCCGTGCACGGGCCAGGCGGGCTGACAGGACGCGGCGACGCAGAGCAGCGCGTCGCCGATGAGCAGCCCGCGCTCGTCCGGCGTGATCACCCCGAACCCGCTGCGGGCCTGGCGCAGCGCGTCGCGCGCGGGACGCAGCGCGGCCGGCGCCTGCCGGGCCATGGCCACCGCGTCCGCGCCGTCCCAGATGCGCCAGGCGCCCTCGTAGAGCCGGCGCAGGGCGGCGTGGCCCTCCTCGCGCTGGGCGGGCGTCAGGCCGTCACGCTCGAGCACGGAGCCCAGGCCCCAGCGGGCCAGCGTCACCCACGGCCGTGCAGCGCGGAACCGCACCGACGCGCCGTCGCTGTGCATGAGGTCCTCCGCCAGCCAGCCGGCGCCGATGCCACGGGCGAGCATCGCGCGGTGCTCCGGCTCGACGCTGTCGTCCAGCGGCGGCATCAGGCCGTCCTGGACGAGCGCCGGGTCGCTGAGGGCGATGCCCGCGCGCACGTAGATCTCGCTGGTCAGCTCGAACAGCGGCCCCCGCCACTCCGGCGCGGGCTCCAGCGTGTCGAGGTGGTCCAGCGCGGTGTCGGCGTCGTCCTCGGCCATCCGCGTGAATGCCCAGCTGCGGAGGTCTTCGAGGTCGGCGCGGCAGGTGACGGTCGTGGTCATGGCGGCCACGATCGGTCACCCGCGAGCGGCCGGGGGCGGATGTCGCAGACGTTCCGCACAACCGGCACAACCCGGTGCCGGCGCTAGCGTCGGCGGCGGCCGAGCGCGCGGGCGGACTGGGCCTCGGCCGCGGCGTGCTGGGCGCGGTCCAGCGGCGGGTGCGGCAGCGGATGGGCGCCGTCGGCGCGCAGGCCGTCGAGGATGATCGCGAGGTGTCGCTCCGACGCGGCGCCCGTGGGGTCGCCCGACGAGGCGGAGTTCATGATGCCGCTCATCAGGATCGGGATGTCCGTCATGGTGACGTCGGGCCGCAGGTCGCCCTCGGCCTGCGCGCGGGCGACGAGCTCGTCGATGGCGTCGTGTGCCTGGCGGCGCATCGCGCTGACGCGCGGCAGGTCGAAGACCTCGCCGAAGAGCTGCTTCAGCGCCTCATCGCGTTGTGCCACCCGGACCTGGTCGACGAGGATGGCCGACAGCGCCGCGAACGCCGGGCCCGGAGCTGAGGACAGCTTCAGCACGGTGGCGAGGATCGGCGCGTAGCTGTCGATGACCGCGGCCTCGATGAGGTGGCGCTTGGTCGGGAAGGACCGGTAGATCGTCGCGACGCCGACGCCGGCAGCGGCGGCGATGTCGGGGACGGAGGCGGAGAGCCCCCGCTCGCTGAAGGCGGCCTTGGCGGCCTGCAGGACGCGCTCGCGGTTGCGTGCCGCGTCAGCACGCTGGGGCCGCGCGGCAGCGCCGCTCACGCGATGGTGTCGTCTCCCGCCCAGGGCACCTCGACGGAGTCCTCCGTCGCCGCGTTGCGCGCGACGACGTACTCGACGATGTCGGTCTCCGACGCGTTCTCGAGGATGTGCGTCTCGTTCGGCGGGACGTACAGCAGGTCGCCGGGGACGACGCGCAGCTCCTCGGTGAGGTGCTCACCGTGGCGGATCAGCATCTCCCCGCGCAGCATGTAGAGCGTGCTCTCGCAGTTGGCGTGGTAGTGCGGACGTGACGTCGCGCCGGCCGGTACGCGGAACACCCCCATGAAGATGTTGTTTGCGCCGACCGTGGCGTGGGAGATCTCGGCGCCGCCGATGACACCGCGGGTGGTGTCGTGGTCCGGTCCGGGCTTGACGACCTGCATGCCGCCAAGCCTAGACCAGATGTAGACCGTTCAGTACGAGGTCAGCTCGTCATGCCGGTGAACTGGCCACCGGTGACGTTCAGGACCTGACCGGAGACGTAGTTGCTCCACGGGGAGCAGAGGAAGAAGACGCCGCCGGCGGCCTCCTCCGGCGTGCCGGGGCGACCGAGCGGGATCAGCATCGAGGCCATGCCGCGGAGCTGGTCCGGGATGCCGAGCTGCACCTTCTCGCCACCGATCTCCATGGTGTTGTCCTCGACCTTGGAGGCCGTCAGGCGGGTCTCGATGTAGCCGAACGCGACGGCGTTGACGTTGATCTTGAACTGGCCCCACTCCTTGGCCAGCGTCTTGGTCAGGCCCACGACGGCGCTCTTGCCGGCGCTGTAGTTGGCCTGGCCGGCGTTGCCCATCGTGCCGGAGATCGAGGAGATGTTGACGACCTTGCGGAAGTTCTCGATGCCCTGCTCCTTCTCGGCCTTGGCAGGCTCGCGCAGGTGCGGCGCGGCGGCCCGCAGGACCTGGAACGGCGTCTTGACGTGGATGTCGAGCATCTTGTCCCACCAGTCGTCGCTCATCTTGTGGATGGGCGCGTCCAGGGTGTAGCCGGCGTTGTTGACGATGATGTCGAGCTGACCCCAGGCGTCGATCGCGGTGGCCACCAGCTTCTCGGCCGACCCCGACTGCGTGAGGTCGCCCGCGAAGACCGCGGTCTCACCGGCGATCTCCGACGCGGTCTGCTCGGCGACATCGGCGTCGAGGTCGTTGATGACGACCTTCGCGCCCTGCGAGGACAGCAGCTCAGCGGTGGCGCGGCCGATGCCGCGCGCAGACCCGGTGACGATCGCCACCTTTCCGTCAAGGACTCCCATTCCATCTCCTAGTCAAACGTGTTGGCGGGGGCGTGAATCCTATTCAGCCTGTAGGTTGCGCCGCAGTTCGTCAGAGGTAGGGGTGCCTTGGCTTCTTCATCTCGGGTGCGGCAGGTGTTCGCGCTCGTTCCATTGGTGTTCACGTTCGTCTGCGTGGGCGGGATCCTGCTCACGCTCGGGTCGCTGCTGTCGCTCGCGCACCCGGATCTCGGGTTCTTCCGGAGCAACTCGCACGACGCGCTGTCCCTGTACTACGGGCACGGCATCTACGGCGATCCGGACACGGCCGAGTACACCGGCCTGCTGTACACGCCGGGTCTTCCGGTGCTGGTCGCGCTGCTGGACCACGTCAAGCTGTGGGACGGCTGGGCGCCGTTGCTGGGGATGCTCGCCGCGCTGTGGACGGCAGGCCTGGTCGGCGCGGTCGCCTTCGTGCGCCCCGAGGCGGGCAGGGACGACCGGATCGCACAAGGGCTGGCGCTGGCGACGGCCGCCGGGTTCGCCGGCCTGGCGCTGTGGCTGATCAGCCCGTTGCAGGGCGACCTGCTGTTCCAGTCCGGCCCGGACCACCTGGCCTGGGCGCTGGCGCTGACCGGCGCGGTCCTGGCCACGCGCCGAGCGACGTCGTCGGTGCGCGACGGGGTGCTCGTCGTCCTGCTGCTCACCGCCGGCATCTGGGTCAAGCAGTCGACGGTGGTGCTGGCGTTCTGCGTGGCGGTGTGGCTGCTGTGGCGGGCCTGCAAGAAGCGTGAGGCCTGGAAGCCGGTGCTGCTCATCACCGGCGGGTTGTTGGTGGTGAACGTGATCGTCCTGGTGGTGGCGAACCTGCTCACCGACGGCTGGCAGTGGTACTTCAACGTCTCGCTCGCGCAGAACGAGAAGTCCGACCTCTACGGTCCGCGAACCTGGGCCAAGGACGTCCTGTACGGCTTCTGGCCGGCGGCGCTGCTGCTCGCCGCGCTGTGGCTCGGGGTGTTGCGGCGGTTGCCGTGGCGCGACGGCGGGCTGCCCGCGCTGCTGACGCTGTTCGTCCTCATCGGCACGCCGGCGGCGTTCATCTTCCGCTCCAAGCAGGGCGGTTCGGACAACCAGTACATCGGCGTGCTGTGGGCCATCGGTCTGGGCTGCGCCGTGGCGTGGCGCGAGGCGCAGGCCAAGGCGTCCGAGCACAAGGGCCTGCTGGCCTCCGGGGCAGCCGCGGTCATCGTCGTCATCGCGATCGGCGGCACCGCGAAGGACTCGCTGCGCATCTCGCTGCACGGCTTTCGCCAGCACTACTACGACAGCACCGCCCAACTGCGCGCCTATGCGGCGGACCGGAGCGTCTACCACCCGATCTACAGCGACCTGAGCCGCGACCACGACCGCCGCGTCTACCAGGACGTCGCCAACCTCGGCGACCTGCTGGCGTCCGGCGAGCGCCCGCAGCGGCTCATCGAACGGTTCCTGGACCGCCGGTTCGACGCGATCGTGACGTACCGCTCCGCCCTGGGTGACCGGGGCATGACGACGTTCGACACCTACGCGTCGGCCTACGGCAAGACGGAGGCCGGGTTCTTCTCCAAGCTCGATGCGGTGATCGCCGCGCGCTACATGCCGGCGCCCCCGGGCTCGCCGCGCGGGATGCTCGTGCGCCGTCCGGGGCCCGAGCAGGCTGCGTGGATGCGCGCGTGCTTCGGGCCGTTCCGGGTCGGCCGGGCGTCGCTGGAGATCCGCGGGGGCGGTGGGTTCTGGTGTCAGACCCGCCCCGGTGACCCCAACCTGCGCCTGCGTCAGACGCCCGCGCCGCTGTCCGAGGTCGTCACCGAGGGGGCCGTCGCACCGAAGGGCGCCCTGGTCATCCGTGGTCTCACGGGGAAGGTCAACGGCTTCAAGGTCCGCGTGGCCGGCGTCCTGCAGGTGCAGGCGCTGCAGCAGAACGGCACGTGGACGGCCAAGGTCGTCGACGGCAGGTTCCGCAACATCACGCTGCCCATCGAGCCGGTCAACGGCGAGGTGCGCCTCAAGCTCGGCGGCAGCACCCCGGGTGCGCCGACGCTCGTCGGCGGGCCCGGCGAGTACGAGGTCTCCGTGAACGGCGGCGACAAGCCGGGCGCGCTGTCCTTGACCGGTCCGCAGGGCATCGGCTTCGGCCTCGGCGGCCTCGGCCTCTGAGCCGCCGCGCCGGGCCGGGTGGTGGGGATGAGCGACACCCAGTGTCGCTGAGGCCCACCACCCGCTAGTGCGCGCGGGGCTATCTCGTGACGACCGTGAAGGTCGCCGTCTGGGGACGCGAGACGTTGCCGGCGGCGTCCTTGGCGGTGACGGTCACGCGGTAGCGAGCAGCCCGCAGTTTCTTGGTGGCGATCCGTCCGCTGAAGGCGACCTTCACGGTCCCTGCGGCGGCGGCCCGGCGCGTCAGCGTGCCGGCCGCGACGAGCAGGTCGCACGCCTTGGCCCGCCGCAGCTTCTTCGTCGGCCGCACGCAGCGCGACCCGGACCGCCTGCCCCTGTCGACGCGGCTGAACGCCAGCGACACCGTGACCGGCTCGGCGACGCGGTAGCTGATGGTGGTGCCCTGCGCGGTCGGCTTGGGCCTGCGCTTCCTCGCGGCCGCTGCGACCGCCGTGGCCTTGGAGCTCACGCGGAACTTCGTGCGCGACAGCTTCAGCCCCAGCAGGGACGGCGCGATCGTGTCCTTGTAGGTGACGGTGATGGCCGCCGTCGCCGTCTGCCCCGCCTTGTCGGTCGCGACCGCGGTGAAGCGGTTGGCACCCAGCGCGAGGGTCACCGGCAGCGACCAGGTGCCGTCGGCGGCGACGGCGACGGGCGCGCCGTTGACCGTGAACGAGGCGAGGCCCTCGGTGTCCGACGCGGTGCCCGTCACCGTCAGCGCGGGGGAGACGACCGACACCCCGTCGCCCGGTGCGGTGATCGACGTGACCGGCGGGCGCTGGGCGTCGCGCAGCGCCGCGGCCTGCGCGGCGACGTCCGCCGCGGACGGGCCGATCGCGTAGCGGGTGCGCAGGGTGATGCCGCCGCCGGCGGGGATCGCGAGGCTCTCGAAGCGCGCGTAGGCGTCCTTGTCGCCCTTGAAGTACACGGTCGATGGGGCGACGTCCCAGGTGATCGCAGCCCGCGGCCACATGAAGTCGCCCTCGGCCGCGGCGCCGTTGCGGTCCAGCAGCAGCGTGCCGGGCGCGCCGCCGCCCGGCCCGGCGAGCTGGTCGCCGTCGAGGCGCGTCGCCCGGGCGCCGCCGCCCGCCCAGGACACGCCCCACGCCGGCGTCTGCCCGCCGTTGGTCAGCGCGCTGTAGCCCATCCACACCGCCGCGCTGTGCGCCGCGCCATCGGTGGAGGAGAGCGTGTCGAGCTGCTCGTAGTGGCGCCCGTCCGCTGACGACGTCGTCACGCGCGTCCATGACACGCCGGCCGCGGTGAACGACGGGCAGGTGGTGCTGTCGGGCGCCGCCGGGTCGCCGGGGCAGCCGACGAGCGGGTCGGTCTCCGTGACCGTCGCGGTGCCCGTCGCGCCCTCGCGCGCCCGTGACACCGTCAGCGCCGGCAGACCGGTGCCGGACGGGTTGATCAGCGCGGCGTGCACCGGCGGGTAGGCGCGCCTGTTGTCCACCGTGAGGTCGCCCTTCAGGAACGCCCCGCCGTAGTAGAGGACGTCGTAGCTGTTCCTGTGGGCGGCGTCGTCGGTGATCCGGGTGTTGGTCAGGCCGCCCCCGACGCCGATGCCGCGCACGCCGATCGTCCGGATGCCACTGCCGCCGCCGTCCTGCTGCACGAAGTCGTCGACGTTCGTGAGCGTCGCGTTCGTCAGCTCGGGCCGCTGGCGCTCGAAGATGTACCAACGACCCGGGAACTGCGAGACGTCGGCAGGCGTGTTCGACGTGGGGATGGCCCGGGCGAAGCACCCGCCGAGCGCCGACTTCGCAGGGTTTGCAGACCACGATCCTGCGGCGCCGCTGACCGTCGAGCCGATGAGCGTTCCGGGAAGCACATCGGTCGGGTCGCACCGCAGGAACACCGACTGGCCCGACCCGTTGTTGCTCGTGCCGCCGGCCGCGAAGGTGTCGGTCGCGTCGGTGCTCATGAACCGCGAGCCGGCCGCCGGCGAGGTGATCGACGACGCCGTGAACGCCGCCTGCGCCGGGGACGCGACGAGGAGGGTCGCGCCGGTGGCGAGGAACAGGGGGAACCGGCGCATCGCGTCAGCGAGGGTACCGCGGTGGAGGCACACACGACGCAACCACCACGGCCCCCGGAAGTCGCGCTGACCTACAGACCCATCGTCTTGCCCAGGATCTCCTTCATGATCTCGTCGGTGCCGCCGCCGATGGGGCCGAGGCGCAGGTCGCGGCAGGCGCGCTCGATGCCGTACTCGACCATGTAGCCCGCGCCGCCGTGGATCTGCAGGCACGTGTCGGCCAGGTCGAAGGCCGCCCGCTGCGTGGCGAGCTTGGCCATCGTGACCTCCTTGATGGCGTCGTGCCCGTCGTGGAACAGGCGCAGCGCGTGGTAGGTCAGGGCGCGACCGGTCTCGATGGTCACGGCCATCTCGGCGAACTTGTGGCGGATCACCTGGAAGTGGCCGATCTCCCTGCCGAAGGCCTTGCGCTCCAGCGCGAACTGCAGGGTCTTGTCGAACGCGCTCTGCATCGCCGCGACCGACCCCAGCGCCATGAGCAGCCGCTCCCACTGGAAGTTGGCCATGATGAGGTAGAAGCCCTCGTTCTCGCGGCCGAGCAGGTTCTCCTCCGGCACGAAGACGTCGTCCATGGAGATCAGCGCCGTGTCCGACGCGTGCCAGCCCATCTTCTCGATCTTCTCGGCGACGAAGCCCGGCTGGTCGGTGTCGACGATGAGGAAGCTGATGCCGTGATGGCCGCCCTCGCCCGTCGTCTTGACGGCGGTGACGACGAAGTCCGCGCGCACGCCGTTGGTGATGAACATCTTCGAGCCGTTGACCTGCCAGCCGCCGTCGACCTTCTTGGCGGTGGTCTTCAGCCCGGCGACGTCTGAGCCCGCGTCCGGCTCGGTGATGCCCAGCGCGGCGATCTTCTTCCCGGCGATGGCGGGGACGAGGTAGCGCTGCTTCTGGTCCTCGGTGCCGAACTTGAAGATCGGCGGGGTGGCGATGCCGATGTGCGCGCCGATGCCGGCACCCAGGCCACCGGAGCCGCAGTGCACGAGCTCCTCGGTGAAGACCGCGTCGTGCAGGTAGTCGCCGCCCTGCCCGCCGTACTCCTCGGGGTACTTCAGGCCGAGGAAGCCGTTGCCGGCGAGCTTCTCGAAGACCTCGTTGGGGAACCAGCGGTCGCGCTCCCATTGATCAGCGTGCGGCGCGAGCTCCTTCAGGATGAACCCGCGGATCGACTCCCGCAGTTCCTGGTGCTCGGGGGTGAACGGCGGGAGCATCTTGCGCTCCGCCGTGGCGTACATGGACTGACTCATAGCCTCTTTCTCAACATGCCGAAGACACCGCGGACGACTTCCTTCTGGAGACGCTGACCCTCACGCGAGTTGAGGAAGTCCCCGATGGACCCGCCGCCACCGCCGCCTCGTCCTGCAGGCGCCGAGGGGGCGGAACGCGGCGCACGGCGCCGCGAAGGCTTGGGTGGCGGATCCTCCGCCGGGGTGGCCGCAGCACGGGCGTCGTCCAGCCGCGCGGCGAGCAGCTCGTCCGCGGACTCGGGGTCGGCCCGGACGCCGTACTTGGCGTACAGCGGGGAGACCTCGCTGAAGCCCTTGACGTCGTCGGCCGGCGCCATGCGCGAGCGCGGCGGGGGCAGCTTGGCGTGGACCACCGGCGTGGGGACGCCGTTGTCGGCCAGGACGGTGACCGCCGCCTCGCCGATGCCCAGCGCGGGCAGCAGCTCCTCGAGGTCGTAGATGTCGCTCCTGGGGAAGGTCGACACGGTCGCCTTCAGCGCCTTGGCGTCGTCGGGCGTGAACGCGCGCAGGGCGTGCTGGACCCGGTTGGACAGCTGGCCCAGGACGTCGCCCGGCACGTCCTTGGGCATCTGGGTGCAGAAGAACACGCCGACGCCCTTGGAGCGGATCAGCCGCACGGTCTGGACGACCGATTGCACGAACGCGTCGGTCGCGTCGGCGAACAGGAGGTGCGCCTCGTCGAAGAAGAAGACGAGCTTGGGCTTGGGGAGGTCGCCGGCCTCCGGCAGCGTCTCGAACAGCTCGGCCAGCAGCCACATCAGGGCGGTGGAGAAGAGCTGCGGCCTGTCCTGCACCGCGGCCAGCTCCAGCACGGAGACCATGCCGCGGCCGTCCGGGGTGATGCGCAGCAGGTCGCGGATGTCGAACTGCGGCTCGCCGAAGAACTCGTTGCCGCCGCCGGTCCCCAGCCCGACCAGCGACCGCAGTAGCACCCCGACCGTGGCGGACGACAGCCCGCCGATGCCCTTCAGCTCGGCCTTGCCCTCATCGGAGTCCAGGAACGTCAGCAGCGCGCGGAGGTCGGTCAGGTCGACGAGCGGCAGGCCCTTCTCGTCGGCGTAGTGGAAGACGAGCTGCAGCGACTGCTCCTGCGTCTCGTTGGCGCCGAGGATCTTGGCCAGCAGCAGCGGCCCGAAGTCCGAGACGGTCGCCCGGACGGGCACGCCCGGGCCGATGCCCCCCAGCGAGAGGAACTCGCAGGGAAAGCCGGCGGGCGCCCAGCCGGTGATGCCGAGCTCCGCCGCGCGCCTGGCCGCACCGCCGGCAGGATCCGGCGAGCCCGGGGCCACCAACCCGCTCACGTCGCCCTTGACGTCGGCGATGAACACCGGCACCCCCGCGGCAGACAGCTGCTCGGCCATGCCCTGCAGCGTCTTGGTCTTGCCGGTGCCGGTCGCGCCGGCGACCAGGCCGTGGCGGTTCATCATCGCCAGCGGCACCTGGACGGGCACGTCGGCGTGGACCGCGCCGTCGATGACGGCGCGGCCGAGGTCGATCACCGGGCCCTCCACGGCGTAAGCCTGCCGGAGGGCGGTGACGGCTTCGGGCGATGCGGGGGTCACCCGCGCGACGCTACAGGCCGTAGGAACGCCCGATGACGTCGAGCATGATCTCGTCCGTCCCCGCGCCGATCCGGTTGAGGCGCATGTCGCGCCAGGCCCGCTCCACGCCGTACTCCTTCATGTAGCCGGCGCCGCCGTGGATCTGGATGGCCTCGTCGCAGACCTCCACCGCGATGCGCGACGCGTAAAGCTTGGCGATCGAGATCTCGCGCACGGGGTACTCGCCGTTGTTGAAGCGCCAGGCGGTCGTGTAGACCATCTGCCGCGCCGTCTCGATCTTCGTGGCCATCTCGGCGAACTTGTGGCGGATGACCTGGAAGTGGCCGATCTCCTTGCCGAAGGCCTTGCGCTCCAGGGCGTACTTCATCGTCTGGTCGAAGACCCGCTGCGCGCCGGCGACGCAGCCGGCCGCGCCGATCAGCCGCTCACCCTGGAGCTCCCAGCTGATGTGGTAGAAGCCCTTGCCCTTCTCGCCGAGCATCGCGGTGGCGGGGACGCGGACGTCGTTGAACGCCAGCAGCGCGGTGTCCGACGCGTGCATGCCGAGCTTCTCCAGCTTCTTCTCGCGGATGACGCCCGGCAGGTCCATGGGGACGAGGAACAGCGTGATGCCGCCGTGGCGCTCGCCCGGCTCGGTCTTGGTGACCAGCACGATCACGTCGGCGCGGTGGCCGTTGGTGATGTAGGTCTTGGAGCCGTTGATGACGTACTCGTCGGTGGCCTCGTCGTAGATGGCCGTCGTCTTGATGCCGGCGACGTCGGAGCCCGCGTCGGGCTCGGTGATGCCCAGGCAGAGGATCTTCTTGCCGGCGATGGCCGGGACCAGCCACTCCTGCTTCTGCTCCTCGGTGCCGAACAGGTGGATCGGCGGCATCGCCATGTCGGTGTGGACGGCGATGCCCATCGCGGTGCCGCCGGAGCCCATGCCCGACAGCTCCTCGGCCAGGACGATGTTGCAGTAGTAGTCGCCGCCCTGCCCGCCGTACTCCTCGGGCATCGACAGGCCGAGGAAGCCGAGCTCGCCCATCCGGTGGATGACCGAGTCCGGGAACGTCGTCTCCTCCCACTCCGCGGCGTGCGGCGCCAGCTCGGCCGCCACGAAGCGGCGGATGGAGTCGCGCAGCTGGTCGTGGTGGTCGTTGAAGATGAAGTGCTTGCGCGTGCTGCCGTGCTCAGGCTTGAGGACGCTGCTGTCGGTCGAGGCCATCCGTGGATAGTAGACAGTGGCGCTTCCTACTTTCCACTCCGAAAAGATCAATGAGGTCATGGTTGCGCGCGCCCGTGGTGGCACGGCAAGGTTGGCGGCTATGGCCAAACGTTCGTTCCTCTGGCTCGTCGCGGCGTGGCTCATCGCGATCGCGCCCGCTCCGGCAGCCGCCAGCCCACTCGGCGACACGGAGTACTTCAGCGCCACCAGCGCCGCCCAGGGCATCACTGCCGGCCCCGACGGCAAGCTCTGGTACGTGACGTCGTCGGCGATCCGCAACATCACGACGACGGGGACCCTGTCGGCGGCGATGTCCACCGGGCTCAATGCCGGGGCGAGCCTCGTCGACATCACCGCCGGGCCGGACGGCAACCTTTGGTTCACCGACAACGGGACGACGAAGGCGATCGGTCGGATCACGCCCGCCGGTGTGATCACCGAGTTCTCGACCGGCGTCGCGCAGTCGGGAACGCTCGGAAAGATCACCCGCGGTCCGGGGACCTCGCTGTTCTACGCGCACAGCGGCGTCGGCGTCGGCCGGGTCCAGCTCAGCCCCTCGGTGACGATCTTCGAGGCCGCGATCGGCGGCGCCCCCACGATCGGCGACGTCGCGCTGGGGCCCAACAACGCGGTCTGGTTCAGCGACGTCACCAACCGCAAGGTCGGCTACATGCCGGAGGTCGGCGGTGTGACGGAGTTGCCGCTGATCAACGCCAGCGCAAACCTCGGAGCGATCGCAGCGGATGGCGACGGCAGCATCTGGGTCAGCGACACGCGGGCGGCGCCGGGCGTCGACCGCGTCGCGCTCAACGGCACGGTCGAGCGCTTCACCGTCGGACTCGAAACGGCAGCAATCGTCCAGATGGCCACCGGTGCCGACGGCCACGTCTGGTTCGGCGACCAGAACAACAGCGCGATCGGCCGGATCCTGCCCTCTGGCGCCGTGCAATCCTCGCCGGCCAACGTCGATGCCGCTGCGAACCGCAGCCTCACGCCCGGTCCCGATGGCGACCTGTGGACGGTGACCGTCGGCGGCAAGATCGGCCGGTACGGCATCGGCGCGCAGCCTGCGCTGCTGCGCAAGCCCACCGTGGCCGGGCCGGCGCTGGAGCAGACCTTCATGCAGTGCACCGACGACCAGTGGGCGACCTGGGCCGGGCAGCAGCCGATCATCGACCTGTTCAACGCCTACGCGTGGCTGGCCAACGGGACGCCGGTGGCCAACGAGACGCGACGCGAGTTCCAGGCGGCCGGGCTGGCGCCGAACACGTCGCTGGCGTGCAAGGTCACCGCGAGCTACCCGTTGCTGAACGTGACCGTGACGGCCAGTAGCGAGGCGGTGGGCATCATCGACGGACAGTCCATCCCCAACGCGCAGCCCGCCAACGGCACCAACGGCACCAACGGCACCAATGGGTCCGACGGGGGGCAGGGCCCGCAGGGACCGCCCGGCGGCGCAGGCCCGGCCGGTGCCGCCGGCCCGACCGGTCCGGCCGGTCACGACGGGCGCGACGCCAGGGCGAAATGCACGGTCGGCAAGCAGGTCAAGGGCAAGGTCACGGTGACGTGCAAGGTGACCTACCCCAAGGAGACGCGCGCGACCGCGCGCCTGTGGGCCGGTGCGCGGTTGGTGACCAGCGGGACGTTGCGCAACGGGCGCCTGACGTTCAAGGACCGCGTGCGCCACGGCAGCTACACGCTGGTGCTCCGGCGCGGGCGGACCGTGATCTCCAAGTCACGCGTCACGCTCTGATCAGGACGTCCGCGGCAGGCGCACACCGCGCAGCAGCACGGTGCGCCTGCCCGTCCGGTCGGCCGCGGAGATCGTCAGCGTCGCCGTCGCGTGGCGCGGCAACCCACGCAGCCGCAGCGTGTGGCGCGGGCCGGCGCTGTCGGCCGCCTTCGCCGTGCCGTGGCGGGCGCCACCGGCTCCGCGCGCGACGAACGTGCCGACGATCGCCGTCACGTCACCGTCGACGGCCAGGTCGACGCGGCAGCTGCTGCGGCCGCAGGTCCGCCGGCTGACCACGACCGCCGGAGCGCCCAGGAGGAACGCGCGCACCGCGGCGACGTCGACGTAGACGCCGGCGAAGTTCGGGTCGGCGCAGCCCTCGCCGTGGCTGACGATGCCGGCTAGCTCGCCCGCCGCGCTGACCAGCGGGCCGCCGGAGTCCCCACGGCAGGCGTCGGTACCACCGGCGGCGGCGCAGAGCGTTGTGCGGGCGTCGAGGCCGCCGTAGGCGGGGCCGCAGCCGTGGCCGCTGTCGGCGAGCACCTGCACCGTCGCGCGGTGCAACCGGGTCTGGGGCGGCGCCGTGTTCGGCGTGCCGGCCGCGACCGGTTCGGTGCTGCCGTAGCCGCTGACGCTGGCCGTGCTGGCCGGCGCCACCGGCGCCTGGGCGGGACGGATCGTCGCCACCCGTGGACCGAGCGGAAGCGCGGTCGTGAGCGTCACGACTGCCACGTCGACGCCTGGGTGGGACCGCACCGCGGTGACCGTGTCGCGCACGCCTGAAGGGTCGGCGAGGTCGCTGCTGCCCGCTACCACCGTGACGTCGCGCAGTGAAGGTCCGGTGACGCAATGCGCGGCGGTGACGACGTGCGTCGCGTCGAGGATCGCGCCACCGCAGAACGCGTGCGCGCCACGCATCAGGCCGACCTGCCACGGCACCGCGTCGATCGCTGCCGGCTCGCCGCCCACGATCGCCTCGGCTGGCGCGGCAGCCACAAGCACGATGATCGACACGAGCAGTCGCCGCACGGACCAGAACGGTACGCCACGTCACAAATCTCAATGACCTCATGGATGCGCGATCTGGCGTCGGCGTTTAGGTTCTCTTGATGCATGTGGGACGGGGTATCGCGCTGCTCGGAGCGCTCCTTGCCGGTACCGTCGCGTCTGCCGCGCAGGCGGCGGACCCGGACCCGGACGCGGGATTCGGCTCCGGCGGCATCGTCCGCTCAGGGGCCGACCCGATCAACGAGTTCCACGCGGTTTCCGCGACGGCCGACGGCGGCGTCATCGCGGGCGGCTACGCGTCGGCGGGGCGCACCCACGCCGCGGCGGGGTTCGTCCAGCGCTTCACCTCGGCGGGAGCCCCGGTGGACGGCGGCAGCTACCTCCTCGCCGGCGGCAGTGGCGCCCGCGTCCAGGCCATCCATCCGACCCGCGCGGGCGACGGGTACTACGTCACCGGCATGCACGCAACGGTCGACGGCCCGCGGCTGTTCGTCATGAAGCTCACGCTGGCGGGGACACCGGTGACGTCCGGCTTCACGACGTTCGAGAACGGCAGCGTCGGAACGCTCGGCGCCGCCATGTCCGGGTTCGACGTCGTCGAGCAGGCTGACGGCAAGGTCATCGCCGTCGGCTCCCTGAACGGCAGCGACGACCACGTCTACGCCGTCGCGCTGCGCCTCACCACCGCCGGAGCACTGGACGGGACGTTCGCGCACGAAGCCGGCGGGATCGGGCACTTCCGCATGGGCGCGCAGGACGCGTTCGCCCGCGCCGCGCTCGACACGAACGGCCGTCTGCTGGTCGCGGGCTACACGCGGTCCAGCCAGCCGGTCAGCCGCGCGCTGGTCGGTCGCCTCCTCACGGCAGGCGACGACGCCGGCACCCCCGACCTGACGTTCAACCCAACGGTCGACATCAAGGGCTTCATCCCGTTCTTCATGGGCAAGCAGAGCGCCGACTACTCCGACCTCAGCGGCCTCGTCCCGGACGCCGCCGGCGGGGCCTACGTGGGCGGCCGCACCGACACCACCAGCGGGCGCCTCCTGGAGTACGGCCTGGCGCGCATCACCCCGGGCGGCACGCTGGACACGTCCTTCGCCAGCGGCAGCGAGTATCCCGGCACGCTGGCCCTGGGGAGCGCCATCAAGTCCGGCTCCTTCACCGCGGTCGGGCTGCGGATGAACGCCGCCGGCAAACTGCTGATGGGCGGCTCCAACGGCGGCGGCCTGCAGTTCATTCGCGTCAACCCGGACGGCACGCCCGACGACACCCTCAACCCGACCGGGCAACCGAAGTCGGTGGTCAAGTACGACCCGCCGACCGGCGGCGACGCGTTGGTCACCGCGTTCGACCTGACCGCGACGGGCCGCCCGCTGCTGGCGGGCATCGACGACGACCCCAACAGCACCGACGAGCAGGGCCTGATCGCCCGCTTCGGCGGCGCGAACACGGCGCCCGTGCCGAAGATCGCGATCAGCTGGAACACGACGAACATGCACCCGCCGCGGCCGGGGTCGCTGCTCACGTTCGACGGTACCGGCTCGACGGGCGACGGCGGCATCGTCACCTACGAGTGGACCGCGACCGAGAACGGCGTGCCGCACACCGGCACCGGGTCCACGTTCTCGCTCTACGCGCCGTCGGAGGGCACGATGACCGTGCAATTGCGGGTCACCGACGCCAACGGCATCGCCGCCACCGCGAACGACAGCGTCGCGATCTTCAACTACCAGGCGCCGACCGTCAC
This sequence comes from uncultured Conexibacter sp., assembly GCA_964443695.1. Taxonomy (GTDB): domain Bacteria; phylum Actinomycetota; class Thermoleophilia; order Solirubrobacterales; family Solirubrobacteraceae; genus Paraconexibacter. Next base: position 19,194 of record CAYUDT010000008.1, read on the forward strand.
GGCGATCCAGCCGGTCAGCGCGCCGGTGGCCGGGGTGGACGCGACGTTCAACGTCGTCGCCACCGACCCCGACGGCTCGATCGTGTCGTCCGCCTGGAGCTTCCCGGAGGCGGCGACCAAGGACGTCACCGTCAACGGCACCACGGCGAAGGCACGCTGGCTGGGCCAGGGCGCCAACCGCCAGGTGACCGTCACGGTCACCGATGACGAGGGCCAGACCTCCGCGCCGTTCACGACGAAGGTCAACGTCGCCAAGGCGGCATGCATCGCGCCCGACACGGACGTCGTGAAGATCTGGCGGGCCGCGTTCGTCAACCTGGGCGACGACTGCTTCCACAAGTCCTCGGCGACGAAGAAGCAGGGCACGCTCATCACCAAGCAGACGCTGTACGAGACCGCCAGCCAGGTCCGGCTCAATGGCCTCATCATCGAGCCGCTGACGCTCGGCGGTGGCACGGCCTCGCTGAAGATCACCCAGGGTCAGTCCGTCACCGGCGACACGACCTCGCTGACGGTCAAGGCCAACCTCGCGCGCGTGACCGGCACGCTGAAGAACACGCCCGTCGTCCTCTACACCGGTCCGCTGAGCTGGACGATCAAGGAGAACGGCCAGATCAACGGCTTCAAGGGCAGCAACGACGCCCGGATGGGTGGGCTGAAGCTCGACGTCGGCAGCGCCCGGCTGGACAAGTCGCCGGCCTACGTCGCCCCGACGGCGACGGTCGAGCTGTTGCCGCACCTGCCGCAGAAGTTCGCGCGGGACGCCGACACCGACGGCCCGACGCCGGACAAGCCGATCAAGCAGAAGTTCGGCGGACTGGTCTCCCGCAGCGACGCGGACGACAAGTACTGCTACGGCGTCGACGACGTCGACTTCGGCGTGGTGGCCATCGACGAGGCGAAGCTCTGCTACTCACCGACCAAGAGCGGTGCGCATCTGTGGTCGATGTTCGGCGAGTTGACCATCCGGCTGCTCGGCGCCGACACCCCGGGCGAGGCGGGCACGGCGGGTGCGGGCATCGAGTTCCTCGAGCAGGCGACGAAGGGCGTGCAGTTCCACGCCGCCTACCTGAAGGCCAACAACCTCATCAAGCTCGGGCCGGTCAAGATCAAGCGGCTGGAGTTTCAGATCAACGTCGGGCCGGACTTCGAGGAGACCAACCTGAAGGGCCCGTACGGCGCGACCTGCGTCCCCGTCGTCGGGTGGGTCGACCTCTACACGGGCAACACGATGCCCAACGGCAAGAACGGGCCGGTCAGCAGCAAGCACGTGATCGGCGGGCGCAAGTCCATGATCGACCTGCTCAACCTGGTGGCGCCGAACTTCAAGAACGGCATGGGCGCCGGGGACTACCTCAAGGCGGAGGACCCCAACGGCTTCTTCAAGTCCCCCAATCCGAAGGACTTCGGCACGCCGGACCTGGCGTTCTGCGGCGGCATCGGCTTCAACGTCATCAGCGACGAGGTCGGGGTTTTCGACGCGAACGTCGGCTACGCGGACTACCCCGAGGGCCATCCCGACGTCGTCTGGTTCACCGGCACGGGCGACGTCGCGTTCCACTCGGTGCAGGCAGAGGCGGGCGGCGAGGTCTGGACGGACGGCTACACGCGGTTCTTCGCCAAGGCACACGGCGAGATCCCGTTCATCCTGAACTGGAACTTCGGGGCCGAATTCGAGTTCTACCACACGTCCTGGAACGCGGACATCTACGCAAACGTCACCGTCTACCCGCTGTTCGGGGCCGAGTTTGGCGCCCACGTCCTGGCCTCCAGCAAGGGCCTTGGCGTTTGCCTCCTCGCCAAGGCGTTCGGGCTGGACTGGAGTCCAGGGGCGGGGTACATCTGGGACACCAAGGACCTGACGCTGTTCTTCTCCGGCTGCGACGTCGAGCGCTACCGCCAGAAGATCAACCACCAGTCGATCCTCGGCGGCAACCGCAGTGCGCCGCTCCTGCGCAGCGCCGGTGCCAGCCCGCTGGCCGGCAACCGCGCGCTGGCGGGCGCGACGGCGGACAAGATCACCGTGCCGTCCGGTCTGCCGGCGGCCGTGTTCGCGATCGAGGGCCAGAACGGCATCCCGCGTGTGACGCTCACCGACAACGCGGGCCACTCCTACGACACCGGCGATCTCACCGGCGTGGTCGACACCCCGGAGATGATGGCCGTCCACCACCACAACATGACCGAGGTCGCGATCCCGAAGCCGGTCGGCGGCGAGTGGACGATCACCCCGGCGGTGGACTCCGTGCCCGTGCTGAAGGTCTCGCTGGCCGACACGCTGCCGGACCCTAAGGTCAAGGCGACCGTGACCGGCACCGGCCAGGACCGCGAGCTGAACGTCACCATCGACGGCGTCGCCGACGGCGAGAAGGTGCAGCTCATGGAGGGCGACGGCAGCCCCGGCTCGGCGGGCCAGCTGCTGAAGGTGCTCGACGTGAAGGCGCTCCGCAAGGCGGCGGCCGCGAAGAAGCCGAAGGCGAAGGCCGCGGCGGCCGGGCCCGCGAAGCTGGCCACGGTCAAGCAGTCGATCCCGTTCCACCCGGCGCTCGGGCGGCCCGGCTCACGTCCGCTGCGGGCGATCGTCTACGACGACGAGGGCCTGCCGCGCCGCAAGATCTCGCTGGGCACGTACACCGCGCCGAGCGCACCGCATCCCAACAAGGTCCGCAACCTGGAGATGGACCACAAGAGCGGCGATCTGATCATCACCTGGGACCCGCCGGCCAACGGCGACGACGGCGTCACGCCCGACCACTACGACGTGCGCATCGAGCTGTCCGACGGCCGCGTGCTGCGCCCGCCGACCACCAAGCGCCGCATCGTCGTCCCGGACGCCGATGACGACCTGTCGGCCAAGGTGCGCATCAGCGGCGTGTCGGCCCGCGGCATCGACGGGCCGCAGCAGCTGCGCAACGTGAAGCGGATCGGGAAGCTCTAGCTGTCCGCACCGAGCGCGAGGAGGAGCTCCCCGCGCGTGCGGATGCCGAGCTTGCGGTAGGCCGAGTGCAGGTGCGACTCGACCGTCGCGCGGCTGACGTGCAGCTCCCGCGCGATCGCGGGGTTGGACATCCCGCGCGCGGCCAGGTCGCAGACGCGCCGTTCGCTGGCGGTGAGGTCGTCGGCGGCGTGCCGCGAAGTCGCCGCGCCGGTGGCGGCCAGCTCCGCGGCCGCCAGCTCGCGCAGCGGTGACGCGCCGCACGCGGCGGCCAGCGCCTCGGCCTCACGGAGCGGGGGCCGGGCGGCGACGCGCTGACGCGCGCGGCGCATGGCGGCGCCCTGGGCGCACAGGGCCTCCGCCCGCGTGAGCGCGAGGCAGGTCCCGTCGGTGACCTCGACGGCCCGCTGCAGGAGCTCCGGCGAGCGGTCGATCGCCCCGGCGACGCGGGCGGCGATCGAGATCGCGCGGGGGGCGCCGAAACGTTCGGCCAGCTCCAGCTCCTCGTGGGCCAGGCGCGACGCCTCGGCGGTGTCGCCGGTGCGGTCGAGGGCCTCGGCCAGGCCAGAGCGCCACGGGAACTGGGCTGGGTTGTGGTCTCCCCAGCGCCGCAGCCGCGCGCCGAGGGTGAGAAACCCGGTGATGGCGCAGTCCAGGTCGTCCTCGGCCAGCGCCACGCGTGCCCGCGCGTGCAGGACGAAGAGCGCGAAGACGCTGGTCGACTCGTCGGCATCGAGCTGTCCGGCGGCCGCGGCGGTGTCGAGCGCCGCGCGTGCTGCCGCGACCTCACCGCGGACGAGCAGCGCCTCGGCCAGCACGGCCGCGTTGATGTCCGTCGTGGTGTGCAACCCGCGTGAGAGATCGACGGCAGCCTGCAGGTCACGCACGGCGTCGTCCACGGCTCCCCGCCGTAGGTGCAGGCAGCCCCGCAGCCACGACGCGCCGTTGAGGAGCATCGTCGAGCTGCGTTCCTGCGCGCGGGCGACCATCGCGCCGATCAGCGCCTCCGCGTCGGCGAACGCGTCGCTGACCAGCAGCGACTGCGCCGTGTACATCATCGCGAGGATCCCGATCGAGAAGTCCTCGATGAGCTGATGCTCAGCGGCGGCCTTGCGCGCGAGTTCGGCGGTCAACGCCGCCGATCGCCCGCGCTTGGCCTGGAGGTAGGCCGCGACCGCGGTGAGCAGCCGGTCCTCGCGGTCCAGGTTGCCGAGCAGTTCCTCCTCGACGCTCATCCGCGCGCAGACGAGCTCGGTCGTGGCGATGTCGAACGCGGCGCAGTGGACGCGCACGGCTTCGAGGTGCCGACCGACTGGGTCCAGCGGGTCGAGCGCGTCGGCGAGGCCGTCGGTGACGTCCAGCGCCTCGGGCACCCGGTCATAGAGGCACAGCACGGACGCGAGATCCGCCGCGATGGTGGCCCGTTGCTCCGGATCGGTGCTCGCGGCCAGCGCGCCCTGCAGGTCCTCGACCCCCGCCGGGTCGCCGCTGAGGAACCGGGCCGTCCCGAGCACGTGCAGCGTCGCCGCGCGTGCGGGCGAGGGAGGAGGGGCCTCGAGCGCGCGCGCGGCGAAGGCCCGTGCCGTGTCCGGGTGGCCCCGCCCCAGCGCGTCGGCTGCGGCGGCGAGCAGGACCGCGTTGCGCTCCGCCGGCTCGACCTCCGCCGCGACGGAGTTGGCGACGAGCGGATGGGCCAGCTCCAACCGCTCGGCGTGGAGCAGTCCGGCCTGACGCAGGACGCCCGCCGACGGATCGTCCGGCTCTCCACCCACCAGCCGCGCGATCAGGTCCGCGTCGGCGGCGGGGCCGAGTACCGCCAGCAGCCGCACGGTCGCCGTCGCGCGCCCGCCGGCGTCGGCGGCGCGGGCCAGCGCCCAGCGCGCGACCGCCGGCAACGCGGTGGCACCGCTGCCGTCGCGCGCCAGCATGCTCAACAGCATCGGGTTGCCCCGCGTGAGCGCGTGGCAGGCGGCTGCCGCGTCCGGCGTCGGCGCGTCGAGCAGCCGCGTAACGCCGTCGGTATCCAGAGCGGCGATCTCGAGGACGGTCGCAGGGCGCAGATCCTCCTCCAGTTCGCGTGCCGGACCGTGCACGGCGGCGACGACCACCAGCGGCAGCGCCGAGAGCCGGCGCGCCACGAACCCCAGCGCGGTGGCGCTCTGCGCGTCGGCGAGCTGCAGGTCATCCAGGGTGATCAGCAACGGCGCGACGTCGGCGCCCCGCGCCTGGTCGAGCACCGCCTGCGCGCGTCCCAGCGCGTCCGCATCCACCGGACCGGGAGCGCTGGCCAGCTGGTCGACGACGCCGAACGCGAGGTCGCGTTCCTGCGCTGAGGCCGACACCCGGCGGACCGTGAACCCGCGCTGCTGGGCAAGGTCGCCCGCGACGTCGAGCAACGTGGACAGCCCCACGCCGGCCGGTCCGCGGAACACCACCAGCGAGCCGCGACCTGCCGCGCCGGAGCAGAGGGCGACGTCGAGCGCCTCCAGCGCGCTTTCGCGCTGAACGAGGTCGGTCACAGCGGGCATCGTACCTCTATGAAACAGGCGTTCCGGTGAATGGCAAATCCGGGCCTGCCCCCACCGACCGCGCGATACCGTTTGCCTGTGGTGGGCTTCATCGGCCGCGACGCGGAGCGCGAACGTCTGAGCGGGATGCTCGGGGACGGCGTCGCTGCGGTCGTGATCAGCGGCGAGGCGGGAATCGGCAAGACCCACCTCGCCGAACATGTGTGCCTGTCGGCGGACCTGCCGATCGTGCGCGGCTGCCCGGCCGGGACGCTGGACGCCGACGAACGCGTCGCCGTGCTCGTCGACGACGTCCGTGCCGGCGATGTGGACGACCTGCAAACCCTGGCCCGGGCAGCACGGCGCACACCGACGGTGGTCATCGCGACGGTGCGCGACACCACGCGATCACAGCGCGACGTGTTGGCGCGGCTGCTGGCCGGAGGCGCGTTCGCCCACCTGCCGCTCGGCGGGTTGACCCGCGCCCACGCCGGAGAGCTGCTGGCCGCCGACGGGCTCGCGGCCGAGACCGTGGACGACCTGCACACGCGCACGGCAGGCAACCCGCTGTTGCTGCGCGAGCTGGCCGCGGACCCGGGCGGGCCGCTTCCCGCAAGACTCTCGGCGCTGTTGCTGGACGGCATCGGCGGATCGGGTGACGGCGCGCGTGAGGTGCTCGACCTCATCGCGGTGATCGGTGCCGGCGCGGAGGTGAAGGACGTCGAGCAACTGCTCCAGACGGCCGACGCGCTCGGCGCGCTGGACGAGGCGGTGGACACCGGTGCATTGATCGAGTGCGACGGCGTGGTGCGCCTGCGGCTGCCGGTGTTGCGCGAGGCGTTGTACGCGGCGCTGCCACCCGGCCGCCGAGCGACGCTGCACCGGCGGGTGGCCCACGCGCTGGAGGCGATCCACGGCGAGACCCCCGGCCCGCATCTGGCGGCGCTCTGCCGCCACCATCTCCACGCTGCCACGCCCGACGGTGCGCAACGCGCCCTGCGCTACGCGTGGCTGGCGGGCGAGCAGGCGCAAGAGGCCGGTGAGCATCCCGAGGCGGCCCGCCTCTACGGCATCGGCGTCGAGCTGACGGCGCCCGGCACCGACGAGCAGGCCCGGATGCTGCTGGCCCGCGGTTCCGTGCGGTACGTCGCGGGCGACTTCGCGGGAGCCCGCGCCGACTTCCTCGGCGCCGCGCAGAGCGACGACACCGACATCGTCGCCAGCGCGGCGAGCGGGCTCAGCGGGCACTACGGGTATGACTGGGGAACGCCGGATCCCGAGCGGCTGGCCGTCGTGCGGCGGGCCTGCGACGCGGTGGGCGAGGAGGTCACCGCGCGGCGGGCGCGGCTGGAGATCCGGCACGCGGAGGCCGTCCTGTTCGTGGACGGGGCCGCCGCAGCCCGGCCCCACGCGGCGCGCGCGCTGTCGCTGGCGCGGCGCGTAGGCGACCCGGCGACGTTGGCCGACACTCTGGTTCGCTACCACTACCTGGGGTTCAGCGCCGGCGACGTCGAGCGCCGGGCCGAGGTGTCACGGCGGGCGTTCGACTACGCCGCGCAGGCCGACGACGCGCCCCTCACGGCGATCGCGCTGCTCCTGATGGTGTGGGACGACCTGGAACGGGGGCGGACCGCGACGGCGGCCGAATCGCTGGAGGCGTGTGCCACAGAGGCCGCCGCGCTCGGCGACGGGTACCTGCGCTGGTACGCCCACGCCATCCGCGCCGAGCGCGCGATCTCGGCCGGGCGATTCGCCGACGGCCTGACGCTCGTCGACGAGGCGCTGGCCATCGGCGCCGGTGAGCACAACCAGAACGCGTTCGTGGTGCATGTCGCCCAACGCGCGTGGTTGCAGTGGCTGCAGGGCCGCGCGGACGAGGCGATGACGGTCGTCAGGCAGATCGCGGAGGTGGCACCCGCCGTGCCCGCCTTGATGATCGCCCACGCGTGGCTGGCCGGGGCCGCCGGAGACGTGCCGACCGCGCGTGGGTTGCTGGAGCAGTCCGCGGCCGACGACTTCGGCGCCGACGCCTCAGACATCGACTCGCTGGTCGCGTGGGTGATGCTTGCCGACGTCGTCCACGTGACCGCTGCCGCCGAGCACGCGCCGCGGCTGCGCGAGCTCTTGGAGCCGCACGCCGACCTCTTCGCGGTCGGCTTTCCGGCCACGAACTTCGGCAGCGTGCACCGCGCGCTGGGGCAACTCGCCGAGGCGCTCGGAGAGACCGACGAGGCGATCGACCGCTACCACTGCGCCGCCCAACGCAACGCCGAGGCAGACCTCGTGGTGATGGCGGCGATGAGCGATGTCGACGAGGCCCGCGTGCTGATGGGGCGGCACCGCCGCGGTGACCGCCGACACGCCCTGCGGCTGGCCCAGTCGGCGGCCGGCGCCGCGGCCGCGATCGGGTTGCCGCCGGTGGCCGACGTCGCCACCCGCCTGATGGAGCTGGGGGTCTGACCACGAGCCGGGTGCCCTGCGACATCGCAGGGCACCCGGTCGCGTGAGCGCTACGGCCTGACGGTGATCGTCTTGGCGCCGGAGAGCTTCGTCGTCCCGGCGGTGCCGGTCAGCGAGGCGGCGACCTTGAGCCGCTTGGCCTTCCGGATCGCCTTGCGCGTGGCGGAGGACAGCTTGATCACCACGTTGGCGGCGGCGCCCTTCTTCAGCGTCGCCGACTTGGACCCGAGGGTCCGCGTCCGGCCTCCGACCTTGCCCTTCAACGTCACCTTGATCTTGCAGTCGGAGAGGACGTTGGCCGGGCACCGGACCCGGACCTTCATCGACCCCAGCTTGGTCAGGCGCGTCGTCGAGGCGGACGCGAACTTGACGATCGCGCTGATCGGCGGCTTGGACGTCGACGTCACCGGCGGGGCCGGTGTCGCCGGCGGCGGGGTGGTGCCAGGCCGTCCCGGCGGAACCACCGGCGGACCCTGCTTGACGTCGAAGGACTTCAACGCGTTCAGCAGCAGCGCCGATCGCGTCGCCCGGCCGGTCACGCCCTCCAGGCCGAAGCCCCAGTAGACCGAGTTGGCCGTCTTGACGCCCGGCGCGTCGACCAGGCCGGCGGTGGACGTCGCCGCCCACTTGGCCTCGGTGTTCTCGGTGCCGCCACCCGGGGCGGGACCGGCGGTGAACGGGCCGAGCGTGCCGTCCTCGAACCCGAACGCCGTGGCCACCGCGCCGTCCTTCTTGATCTTCACGTCATCGACGAACACGCCGAGGCCGGAGACCGCGAAGTCCTGCGCGTAGGTGATCGACAGTTCGACCTGCTTGCCCGCGTACGGGGTCAGGTCGATCTTCCAGTCCTGGAAGCCCGCCGAGTTGCCGGTAGCCGCGTTCCACTCACCAGTGGTGCCGGTGGAGGTGCAGTCAGGCTCATCGCCGCCGTCCTGGACCGGGTTGGACTGGTAGTGCGCGACGAACGGATGGACGGTGATCCAGTCGATGTCGCACGAGGCCAGGACGGAGTCGTCGTTGGCCGTGTGCCCGTTGGCGTCGGGCAGCGTCGTCCAGTCGTCCTGGCCGACGGTGTGGGCCTCGACGAACACCGCGTCGTAGCCCGGCTCGACGTCGTAGGACGTCTTGAACGACAGCTCACCGCTGGTCTTGCCGGTGAGGTCGACCGTCGTCCTCAACCGCTGCCAGCCCTCGTCGGCCGACTCGGCCCGGGCGTACTTCGTGCCCTCCGGCGGGTCGAAGGACGGCGGGCGGTCCAGCTGGACCTGGGGGTCGGAGCTGAACTGCGGGTAGGTCGCCTTGGGCAGGATGGACGACGTCGTCAGCAGGCTGTAGGACGTGTCCTGGTTCTTGGCCGAGTCCTCGCCGTTGAGCGTGAACGCGATGCTGCCGTCGGCCGTCTTGAACGGCAGGGCCGCGGCGTCCTCGACGCTCGCCGCCGTCGTGATCGGCAGGTAGGCGCCCAGCCAGTACTGCTGGAAGTCGTTGCTGACCCCGATGCAGTTCTCCGGCTGGCCCGGCGGGTCGTCGGCGTCACCGTTGCCGGTGGCCTGGTTGCTGTTGCAGAACGGCGCGTCGGCCAGCGCCTCCAGCGGGTTGAACAGGAACTGGTCCCACCCGCCCTGCAGGGCGAGCTTGCCGTTGACCAGCAGGTGGCCGCCGTCGTTGAGGTAGTCGCGCGTGGCGAGCACCTCGTCGTCGAGCAGCTTGCTCGTGCCGGTGCCGCCGGGCTGGCCGGGCTGGCGCACGTACAGGTCGTCGCCGGTGTACCAGACGACCGCCTTGTAGTGGGACAGCACGCCGAGCGCGCTGGGCGCCTGACGACCCTGGCCGTCGACGTCCCACACGTCATAGCTGACGCGGGCATCGTCGAGCGCGTTCTTGAACGTCGTCAGGTACTTGACCTGGCCGTCGGCGTACGCCGTCGGCGGGTCGGCGCTGTTGCCGCTGGCATCCTCGGCGGCCATGAGCAGCACGTCGCCGCCCTTGGTCTGCTTGACGAGGTAGGTAAACGGCTTGGACTTCTTCCCGCCGGCCTCGAACCACACGCGCACGTTGTCGCCGGCCTTCACGCCGACGACCTGCCCGCGCAGCTTGTGGAAGTAGACGCCGGGGCCGCCGTAGCGTGAGCCGCCCGCGTACTCCTTGGTCGGGCCGCTGTGGACGGTGTCGCCGTCCGCATCGGTCGTCCACTTCAGCCTGACGTCACCCAGGGACTTCAGCGCGTTGACCTCGACGGTCTGCGGCGTGCCGTAGGACGAGGTGAACGTCGTCGGGTTCAGCGGCTGGTAGGTGTTGCCGAGGTGGGAGACGATGTCCTCCGGGTCCTGGGCGGAGGCCGCGAGGTCCAAGGCGAACGGGAAGTTCTTCGCCGCCTCGGCGGCGATGTCGGTCTCGCTGTCCTGGTAGACGAAGCCGGCCGGCTTGAAGACCGGGTCGATCGACTCCTTCGTGCCGCCGACGTCAGCGCCGGAGCCACCGTCGAGCTCGACGGTGTAGGCCATCGTCTTGGCGACGGTGATGGCGTCGTCGGTGACGTCGCCGTTGGTCGTGTACAGCTCGGCCGACACATCGGGGTCGAAGCCCTCGACCGCGGGGACGCGGTCGTTGCCGGCCAGGGCGGCCAGCAGCGGCGCGTCGTTGGACGGCGTCTCCACCTGGAAGCCGAACGGGTACAGGATCAACTGCGCGAAGGAGTGGTAGTCGATCATGAACTTCGGCTTGATCTGCTGGATCAGGCCGCGGGCCGCCTGGACCTCCTTCTCGGAGGCGCCGGCCGTGCCGTGGTAGGTCTCCGACGTCGGGTCCGCCGAGGCGCCCTCGAGGTCGAAGTTCCAGTGGGTCGGCCAGTTGCGGTTGGGGTCGACGCCGTCCTTGTCGTCGATGCTGCCGTCGCCGTTGACGTCACGCAGGTTCTTGCGCCAGAGCCGCGTCTCGGGGCTCATGAACGTGAAGTCGTAGCCGTCCGGGTTGACGATCGGGATGAACCACATCTCGACGTTGTCGAGGATGTCCGGGATGGCGGTGTCGGCGTCGGCCTTGTGCGCGAGCACGTACTGGAAGAGCCGGTAGTTGACCTCGGCGGAGATCCACTCGCGGGCGTGCTGGGTGGCCTCGAACAGCACGGCGGGCTTGCTGCCCTCGGCGCTCGTGTTGGCGCCGGTGGTGACGCGGTAGGCCATGATCGGCTGACCGGTCAGCGTCGTCGTGCCGATCTGCTTGGCCTTGACGATCGAGGAGTTCGCGGCTGCCGCCTCCGCCCACAGCGTCTTCAGGTTCTTGGTGACCGGGCGGTCGGTCTCACAGGTGTCCGGGCACGGCTCCGGGGTCAGGCTCCAGGGCCGGAACACGTTGTAGCCGTGGTCGGGCCCGCCCGCGAACGGGTCGGCGGCGGTGATCGCGCGGTCGTCGCTGCCGGCGGTGCGGCCGGTGGACGGGCGGACGGTGTTGCCGTCGTCCTTCAGCTTCTGCGCCTGCGCGGCGGTCGCGACGATCGCGATGCCACCCTTGGCGCGGCTGCCCTCGAGCACGTCGTATCCGGCACGTGCGAGGGCGTCGGTGTCGAGGTTCTTCCCCGACACGGTGTACATGGACAGGGCCGATGGGCCCTTGGCCTCAGCCGCGCCCGCGGTGAGCGCGAAGGCGGCCAACGCCGCCGCCGCGAGATGCGGCGTGGCGAGCTTCAATCGAAACATCAGTTGTGCGTCCTCTCCCTCCCGGGGGTCTCCCGGGCCTCATGGACGACGCGCCTTGTGGGCACGTCGCTGGATCGAGGCCGGGTATCCGCGCCCGCGACACTCCTAACTCCAAAGTGTCAGGAGGCAGACCTTTGACCCGCAGTGGGCAGCTGACAACCCCGGAGTTCTGGCAACCGGACGGCACCGCACGAGTCACGGCTCCCGGGTAGCCTCCCCGCGCGTGAGCTACGAGACGGTGCGCTACGAGGTGGCTGCCAACGGGGTCGCCACCATCGCGATGGACCAACCGGACTCGCGCAACGCCCTGTCCGACGCGCTGCTGGGCGACCTGCTCGCCGCGTTCGCGCAGGCACGCGACGACGAGGCGGTCCGCTGCGTCGTGCTCGCCTCCACGCACGAGACGACGTTCAGCGCGGGCGGCAACCTCGGAGGCTTCGCCGCCGACGTGCCGCTGGTCCACAAGCACTTCGGGACGCAGCGCTTCCCGTCGCTGTTCACGACGATCGGCGAGCTGGGCAAGCCGGTCATCTGCGCGGCCAAGGGTCACTGCCTGGCCGGCGCCTTCGGCCTGGCGCTGGCGTGCGACCTCATCGTCGCGTCCGACAAGGCGTCCTTCGGCACGCCGGAGATCAACGTCGGCGTCTTCCCGTTCATGATCGCCGCGCTGATCTACCGCAACGTCCCGCGCAAGAAGGCGACGGAGCTGATGCTCCTCGGCGACCGCATCACCCCGGCCGAGGCCGCGGACATGGGCATCGTCAACAAGGTCGTCCCGGTCGACGAGTTCGACGCGGCGGTGGAGGAGTGGGCGGGCAAGCTCGCGTCGAAGTCGCCGGTGCTGATGAAGCTCGGCAAGGACGCGCTGTGGCGCCAGGGCGACATGTCGCTCGAGGACGCCTGGGACTTCCTGCGCAGCCAGCTGACGATCGCGTTCTCGACCGAGGACATCCAGGAGGGTGTGAAGGCCTTCTTCGAGAAGCGCGAGCCGGAGTGGAAGGGCCGCTAGCGGTGCCGCAGGCCGCGCCCCAGCCCGTCGACCATCGCTTGCCGGCCGTCCGGCCGCAGGTGGGTCCCCTGATCTAGTGCCCGCGACCCGTGACAACGAGCGCCAGGTCGTGGCGCTGCTGCCGCGGACGTCGGACCGTTCGGCGTCGACGATGACCGGCGCCCAGGCGCTCGGCGAGATCCTCGACGCGCGGCTCATCGGCGTGGTCGGCGAGCCCGAGTCGCTCGACTACACCGAGGACCTCGTGAAGTCGCGCGGCTGCCTGCTGGAGGCCGGTGGCCAGGTCGAGGACGCCTTCAGCGCCGGTCGCATGCCGATCCTGCTGGCGGGCACCTGCTCGATCTGCGTGTCGACCCTGCCGGTCGTCGCGCGCGAGCGGCCGGACGCCTGGGTCGTCTGGCTGGACGCCCACGCCGACTACAACACGCCCGACACGACCGCCTCGAGCTTCCTCGGCGGCATGTGCCTCGCGGCCGCGTGCGGCCAGTGGGACTCCGGCTTCGGCGACGGCATCGACCCGGCACGCGTGGTGATGTTCGGCGTGCGCGACATCGAGGGGCCCGAGAAGGTGCTGTTGGAGACGACGGGTGTCGGCCTGGCCGAGCGGCCCGCGGACCTCGCCGACGCGCTGGACGGCCGGCAGGTCTACGTGCACCTCGACCTCGACATCCTCTCCCCGTCGGTGCTGCCCGCCGACTTCCCGGCCGACGGCGGCCTGGACTTCGACCAGTTGCGCCGCCTGCTGGACCTCATCGCCGGCGCGGCGGACCTCATCGGCGCGGAGGTCGTCGGGGCGCATCCGGACTTCGCCTCCGAGATCGCCGAGGCGCTCGCTCCGCTGCTGTAGCAACCGGTCCGAGGCAGCCCGAATATGAGCGGTAGCCCGGATAGGCGGTCCGTCCGCTGACGAATAGCGTCGCCGTATGCGCTTGTGGAGGTGGGGCGGCGGCCTGCTTGGGTCGCTGATGGGCGTGCTGGCGTTGGCTGCGCCGGCACACGCGGGCTACGCCCTGCAGACGTCGCTGGGCTCGGGTGGGTTCCACGCGATCCAGCTGGTCGTCGCCGACTTCAACGGTGACGGCCGCGACGACGTCGCGATCGTCCACGACGATCCCCTCCTGCAGGACAAACCCTCGGTGGACGTGCGCCTGGGGACGCCGTCGGGCTTCGGGGCGTCCAAGAAGCTGACGGTCAACTGGGGTCCGCAGCCCGCCGGCATCGCCGTCGGGCAGTTCGGGGGACCGGTCGGCCTGCCCGACACCCACACCGTCGACATCGGCGTCGTCTCGCAGGCCGACGGCAGCATCAAGTTCTTCAACGGCAACAACGACGGCACCTTCACGTACATGGCCGACGTCGCCGGCACCGGCGGCGTGGCTCCCGGCGCGGTCGCGAGCGCCGACACCAACAGCGACGGCATCACCGACATCGCGGTGGGCACCGACAGCGAGGTGCGGGTCCTGCGCGGCAACGGCACCTTCGGCGTCACCGAGGCGCCGGGCTCGCCGCTGGCGATGCCCGCCCCGGTCAACGCGCTGCGCCTCAAGGCGCTGCGCGCCGGCGAGCGTCCGTCACTGCTCATCGGCCTCGCGCCGGCCTCGTCCGCCGTCGCCTCGACGCGGCTGGCGGCCAACGACGGCGGCGCGTTCGGCAACCCGACCGCGATCTCCGGCGCGCGCGTCGTCGACGACATCGACTCCCGTCCGCGGGCGGACGGCAGCCTCGACCTGCTCGTCGTCGACCACGACTACGCGGGCGCGCTGACCGCCGACCCGCAGATCCATCTCCTCAACCGGCCCGACAACGCGGCCGCCCCGTTCACCGAAGCCACGACGAACGGGCTCGTCGTCACGGAGCCCAAGCGGGCCCGCTTCATCGACGCCAACGCCGACGGTGCGAGCGATGTCGCGGTGACCGACGGCACCTCGCCGGCGCAGGTCAAGGTCTTCCACGGCAGCAGTCCGACGGACTTCTCCGCGGGGCCGGGCAGCCCTTTCACGCTGTGGAGCGACCCCGACACCAACCTGCTGGAGATCGTCCACGTCTTCGGTGCCGCTGACGACCTGCTCGCGGCCGGATCCTTCTACGGCATGACCGGCTGGACGTCCTCGCTGCGTGCCCTGCGCAACAGCTACGCCCCGCACCTCGCCCTGCCCACCGGTCCGCTGGCGGTGACGGCGGACACCGGCAAGACCGCCACGACGCAGGTCACGGTGACCAACGACGGCGACGCCCCGCTGACCCTCACCGGTCTGGGCATCGCCCCGGTCGACGGGCCGTACACCGTCGACCAGGACCAGTGCGCAGCGGCCATCGCGCCCGGTGCCGGGTGCCAGTTCGCCGTCGTCTACGCACCCACCACCGTCGGCGACACCAGCGCCACGCTCACCGTCGCCGCCGGTGCGCAGAACGCCACCGTGACGATCCACGGCCGCGCTACCCAGGGCCAGACGACCACCACGACCACCGACACGACGACCACCACGCCGCCGACACCGCCCAACACCGTGCCGACGGTCGCGCCGATCCCGCCGGCGGCCAAGGGCTTTGAGGTGCTGTTCCCGAGCGCGGTGACGACCGCCGGCCAGCAGGTGATCCTGTCCGTCAACGCCGTCCCGAACACGGACGAGTACACCTACTCATGGGACTACGACGGCGACGGCGCGTACGACCTCTCGAACTCCGACGCGGCCCAGACGACCTTGCGCTTCCTGCGCGCCGGCAGCTTCCAGGTCGGCATGCTCGTCACCCGCGTGAGCGACGGCGTCCAGCAGACGGCCACGGCCACGGTCAGCGTCGGCGCCGCGCCGGGCCAGATCATCCCCAAGCTCGCGCCGACGGCGGAGGTGGGCAAGGCGTTCACCGTCGACATCACCGATCCGGCAGCGCCCGGCAGCCGGTATCGATTCGACTTCGGGGACGGCACCGCGCCGGCCGTGTCCCGCATCGGTGATCTGGAGTTCCGCAACGTCGACGTCTCACTGCGGGGCCGACGCACGCACACCTACACCAAAGCGGGAACGTACTCGGCGACCTTCAGCCAGCTGACGCCGACCGGTGAGACCGTCACCTACAACCGCACCTATGTGGTGACCCAAGCCGGGCGCAGCCGCGCGGCCACTGGTGGCAACACCGGCGAGAAGCCGGACAAGCCCGACGAGCCGAACCGCCTGCCCGGTGTGGTCGCGGACTCCAAGGAGATCGGGCTGACCCAGTACGGGGCCGCGGTGTCGGATCCCAAGGCCAACTACAGCCTGGGCGCCGAGCAGCAGGTCATCTTCCACGCCACCGGCCCCTACGGCGGCAAGGACACGGTGCCCAGCTCCAAGGGCGCGTCCTTCCCCGCGGTCGTGCTGAGCATCGCTCGGCGCACCGGGGTCTGGCAGCAGTTGACGGGGGGCGTGCAGCTGTCCACCGACACGGCGAACGGCCTGACCAGCAACAAGGTCGGCACGGTCGCGCTGCTGCAGTCCCGTGCGAAGACCCGTGGCCTGGAGTTCACGAAGGAGTACAACCCGCACGGGTACACGACCTGGACGATCACCGACCCCAACGGCAAAGAGACGCTGCTGGTCGCGGACGACAACCACGACCTGCGGACCTCGCTGCCGTTCACGTTCCACCAGCCCGGCACCTGGACGGTGCGGGTGCAGTGGCACATCTCGTTGCACCCGGGTGATCCGAACTACCCCGTCAACGGCGCTTGGGCTCCGGACTTCGTCGCCCAGCACGAGAACGACAAGCTGTACCGGACGATGAAGGTCGTCGTCCGCCCACCGCTGTGTGGGTTCTTCGACGCGAACGCCAACCTCCCGGGCCGCACGCCGAAGGGGCTGTGCCTGCTGCCGACCGACCAGGATCGCGAGTACAGCCTGAACGGCCGTGGGGTCTCGATCGCCGGTGTGGACTACACCGGCGGGGTGCTGTCGGGGCTGAAGACCTCAGGCGGCAACGTCCACTACAACACGATCTCCCAAGGCACGGTGATCGGTTCGGTCGGCGGGAGTGGCGGCGGAACCGTGCTGGCCACCACGTCGGTCGTCTTCTACCCCCCGACGGAGACGGGAACAGATCTCGTCACGAAGAACGCGCTGCAGTCGTCGGATGTCGTCAAGACGCTCCGCGCGTTCTACAAGGTGTCCGGCCTGCCGCTGCCGCCCGAGTTGAAGCAGAGCACCGCGGAGGCCAAGAAGCTGCTCGGGATCGACCCGAGCTTCAACGGCGTGCCCGTCATCGACGTGTCCACCATCCAACTGAAGCGCACGAAGACCTCGTCCAAGCTCCTGCCGCACTACGTCAGCACGAACGTCGACGTCACGGTGGCGATGCCCGAGCCGTTCGGCCCGAAGGTCATCAACGTGCGACCGGGGGACTACACGGCTCGCGCGGCCCAGTCGGGCACGTGCGCCGCCTCTGATGACAACTACCTGCGCCAGAGCCCGAACGGCACCGGCTTTGAGATGTGCATCAAGCGGGTGCCCATCGTGCCCGGGCTCATCACGGCAACCGACGTGAGCCTCGGCAATTCCCTGCAGACGCTGAACTTCTCGCCCTACAACGACGGCAAGGTGCACTCCGTGCTGCACGGCGGTGGCGCGATCACCGTGAACCTCGGACCGACGACGCACGGCACGCTGGACGCGCGCGAGAGCGAGACGATCAGCAACGACAAGGACGGCAAGCCGCAGTCCACGTTCTACGGCTTCCGGGTCATCGACGGCAAGTACCCGTCGATCGGCGCGAAGCTCACGGGCGATCCGATCGCGGTGGGGCCGCTGGGGATCAACGAGCTCAGCGCCGAGATGATGTCCGGCCCCGGTGGACGCTTCCTGTTCCGCGGGCGTGCCGGCATCGGCTTCCCGTTCGGCTATGAGATCGTCGCGATCAACGCCTGCGTGCAGATCCAGCGGGCGCTCAAGGGCGACCTGGTGAACATCTGCCCGAAGAACGACACCGAAGCCAAGCAGCACGAGGCCGCCGCGAACCTCAACAAGAACACGCCGAGCGGGTTCGGCAAGATCCCGCTGTCCCAGGCCCTGGCGTACTACGCGCCGGAGGCCCAGACCGGCTTCTTCTTCCTGGGCGACGTCCGTGTCCTGGGGATCAAGCTGGCCACGGGGTATGTGTTCCTGACGCTCCACGACCCGCCGCCGGGCCAGACGTCCGGAGCGTGGAAGGCGTTGATCGGCGGGCGGTTCAGCGTCGGCCTCTCCGGGGTGCTGGACATCAGCGGGCAGGTCGACGCGCAGGCCAGCTACAACCCCAAGGGCAACGGCGACATCGACAAACGGCTGGTGGACGAGAAGTTCGCGGTGCAGTTGTTCGCCAAGGCCGAGGGCTGCCTGTTCACGGTGCTGTGCGTCAATGCGCAGATCCTGGCCAACAACCTCGCCCTCGACGCCTGCGTCACGGTGCTGTTCGTGAACGTCGGGGCCGGCATCTCGTTCCAGACCGGCTCGATCCACGTCTTCGGTGGGCTGGGCGCGTGCGACCTGAAGGCCCGCGAGGAGGCCTTCCCCGAGCTCACGGAGCTCAGGGCAGGTCCATGGGTGGACAAGCTCGGACCGGTCGACGGCCGGCCCTCCCCGGGCACGCCACCCGTGCCCGGGAAAGCGACCCTGCGGAGCGGCATGGCGGCGTTCGTGCCACAGCAGAAGGACGATCGGTCGCTCGTGTTGCGCGCGGGCACCACCCACATCGCCGGCGAGGTCATCGCGGACGGCAAGCCGTACTGCGCGCCGCTGAAGGCGGCGCCCGACGCGGCGAGCACGGCGATCGTCGGCAGGGGGGTTGACCTGCCGCCGTTCGCCGGCATCGACCTCTACCGCAAGGGCACGAAGATCGACTCGTTGCGGATCAAGGACTACGCCAGCGACGGCTACTCCTACAACCACGGCGAGAGCAAGTACGTCAGCGGGACGCGCGTGTACCCCGGCAAGCCGCTGGTCAACACGTCCCTGGAGAACCAGGCTCTCGACCTGAAGAAGAAGTACAACATCGACGGCGGGTCGGAGCGCAAGATCATCTGGATCGTCAGGAACCCGCAGCTCTTCGACCAGTTCTGCATCGACATCGTCGGCGGCAAATTGAACGCGGGGACCGATCCGAACCTCTACGACCTCATCACCGCCGACGCGGTGCCTGCCGGCCAGGTGAAGTACGGGACGGTCAGCACGCTCCAGGCGAAGAAGGCAAGCGACCTCGGTGTCCAGAAGAAGAACCCGCTGACCAAGGATTTCCGCGCGCACGCCGCGGCTTCATCACCCCGCAAGGTCATGGCGTTCCGGACCCGCGTGACGCTCTCGCGCGGCGAGGCCGTCATGTACGTGTCCGTCGACGCCGCCGGCACGCAGCAGATCATCGGCGTCATCAGGGGTCCGAAAGCGGCGACGGACGAGCGGACGTTGGAGGAGCAGTCGCGCACGCCGAACACCATGCAGCCGCAGAAGACGGTGGAGAAGATCTTCCAGTTCGTCCCGGCGGATGACCTGCCGGGCACCCGGACGATCTACGCGATGGTGACGCGCATGGGCCATCCGCTGGCCCGGCGCAAGCTCGGCACGTACGTGGCCGCCCGGCCGCACTACTCGCCGCCCGGACGGGTGAGGGTCAAGCGGGCGAAGGGAGGGCTGACCGTCTCGTGGACCAAGGCCGACAAGGCGGTGAGCTACCGCGTCACGGTCAAGCGTGGGGCATCGAAGGTCACGGTTGACGTGCCCGCCCCGAAGAACAGCATGCACCTCACGACGTTCGGTGATCTGGAGGCCGCGAAGGTGTCGGTTGCGTCGGTGAACTTCAAGGGCGAGGTCACCGGACCGACGAGGGCGCAGATCAAGGCGAAGAAGAAGCTGCCCAAGCGCATCCTGGTTGCAGACGCGGGGAGGCAGCGCAAGGCGTAGCGCGCCGGGCGGTGTCTCAGAGAACGTGAGCAGTAGTGCTTCTCACTTCCTGCCAGACACCGCGCCATGAGCACGACCGAGCCCGCGCCGTCGATCCTGCGACCGCTGGTGCAGGAGTTGGCCGAGCGGCGGGCGCAGTCCGCGCTCAGCGGCGGGCAGGCCGCGCCATGATCCGGCGCGGCCATATGAGTGCTTTCCCGCATTGTTTGTTGGGTTACAAGCACATAGGTTCGGAGGATGGTCACGCCACGGTGGGGGACAGGCCGACGGCTGCGCGTGCGCGCCGCTGTCCTGGGGGCGGGTGTGGCGCTGTTGGGCACCTCGCCGGCACACGCAGACTTCGCGCCGTTCGGAGGCTCGCCCTTGGCGACCGGCGGCAACGGTGCGCTGGGGCTCGAGGTCCTCGACGTCAACGGTGACAGCGAACTGGACGCGGTGGTCACCAACCAGGGATCGGGCACCGTCTCCGTGCTGCTCGGGGCCGGAGACGGCACCTTTGCCGCAGCCCCATCTTCGCCCTTCGCCTCGGTGACCTCGCCGGTGAAGGTCGTCGCCGGGCAGTTCGGTGACAGCGCCAGCCCCGACCTCGTGGTGCTCAACGCCAGCTCCGCCGACCTGCGGGTCTTCCGCGGCAACGGCGACGGCACGTTCACCCAGACGGTCAGCACGATCTCGGCCGGGCCGGGCGCGCAGCCGCTGGGCCTGGCCGCAGCGGACATCGACGGCGACGGCCAACTCGACCTGGCGATCGGCAACACCGGGGCCAACCCAGGTGCCGGCGTCAACGACGTCGTCACCGTGCTCAAGGGCGACGGCGCCTTCGGCTTCACGCCGATGGCGGGCTCGCCCGTGGCGGTCGGCGACGGCCCGGGGTTCGTGGCGCTGGACGACGTCAACGGCGACAGCAGTCCCGACCTGCTCGTCGCGAACAACACGACGCACGACGTGCGGATCTACATCAACAACGGGTCCGGGGCGTTCAGCGAGGCTCCCTCCAGCCCGATCGTGGTGGTCCACGCACCCGGGGCGGTGGTCACGGGCGACCTCGACGAGGACGGCAACCAAGACCTCGTCATCTCCGACCCGATCGGAGACGCGGTGTACGCGGTGCTCGGTGACGGTGCCGGGCACTTCGCGGCGGCGCCGGGCAGCCCCATCCCGCTGCAGGACGACCCGTCCGGGCTCGCCGCGGCGGACTTCGACGGAGACGGTCATCTCGACGTGGCGACGGCGAACCTCCACACGATCGGCGTGGCCAACAACAACGTGCAGACCCTGTTCGGCGCCGGCGACGGACACCTGGCCGCGGGCTTCGGCACGCCGTTCGCCTCCGGCAGCGCCGATGCACGCCTGATCCGCGCCGCCGACCTTGACGGCGACAGCCGCCCAGACCTTGTCGTCTCCAACCGCAACAACCTCGCCGCGGGCTCGATCGGCGTGCTGCGCAACACCTTCGCGCCGGTCATCGCCTTGGCGCCCGCGTCACTGCCGCTGACGGTGCAGACCGGCAAGACCGGGTCGCAGAGCCTGACGGTCACCAACACGGGCAACAGCCCGCTGCACGTCGCCTCCATCTCCGGTCTGACACCTCCCTACGCGCTCGTGGACCCGTCGCACTGCGCCACGGCGACCATCGCGCCGAACGGCACGTGTGTCTTCAGCGCGTCCTTTTCCCCGACGCAGGCCGGCGACACACAGCGCACCGTCACCGTGGCCAGCGACGCCGGCCCGGCGACCGCGACGGTCAGCGGGCACGCCTCCACCCCGAACCTGTCCCTCCAGGGCACGGCGGTGACGCTCGGCGCCGAGGTCGGCACGACGGCGACCGCGAACGTCACCATCACCAACAGCGGCGACGCGCCGCTGAAGGTCACGACGCTGGCCGTGGCGCCCGCCGGCAAGGGCTGGTCCTACACCGATCCCACCAGCTGCGCGTCCAGCCCGATCCCCGCGGGTGTCACCTGTACGGTGGACGTCGCCTACGCGCCGACCGTCGCCGGCACCGACGACGCCGCACTGCAGGTGACCTCCGACGGAGGAACCGGCAGCGTCCCGCTGCTCGGCACGGCGACGGCGAAGGCGACGACAACGGCGCCGGCGCCTCCCCCGGCCACGCAGCTGCCGCCGGCGCCCGAGGCCGTGATCGCCGACCCCGGCGTGGTCACCCCGGGCGAGTTCGTCGTCTTCGACGGATCGGCCTCGACCGGTGACGGCATCCGCTACGAGTGGGACCTCAACAGCGACGGCACCTACGACACCGTGCTCGGCGAGCGCGCGCTGGCCGCACGGCGATTCCTGCGCAACGGCGACTTTCCGGTGACCCTGCGCGTCACCGATGCCGAGGGCCGCCAGGCGACCGCCACGCGGACCATCGTCGCCGCGTATCCGGCCAGCGCCACGCCGAAGCTGCCGGAGACGGTGAAGGTGGGCCAGACCTTCACGATCGACCTCAACGCGGTGACCGACAAGCGCGACGACGTCGCCTACTACACCTACGACTTCGGGGACAACAGCGGGCCGTCACGGACGGTGATCGGCAACTACGAGATCCAGGGCGTCTTCGCGTCGAAGTCCGATCGGGTCACGCACCGATACGCGGCCTCCGGTGAGTACTACGTGACGTTCACGGCGCACACCCGCAGCGGTCGGGCCCGGGCGTTCACGACGGCCATCCGGGCGCTGGGCTCGAGCCGCAGGGCTCGGGCAGCACTAGCCCCGCAGACGAGCTCGACGGTGACCTACTCCAAGCCGGCATTTGCCGATGCTGCCTCGAAGGTGCCCGCGCTGCACGTCGACTACACGGCGCCGGTGATCCAAGGCGAGCAGATGTTCTTCGAGTTCAGCGGTGGCTTCGACGACACGGCGACCGGCACCCGCCCGGAGCTGGCGCCCGCAAAGTCGATCCCCGGCGGCATCGCCTCGAAGGTCGGCACGCCCTCGGCCAACGGACCGCAGATCAACGGCGTTCAGGCCAGCGCGGTTGGCCGGGCCGCGACACGCGGGGCGCAGACGCGGGTCGGCGACCAGGTCGAGGTGTACCTCAAGGCCGGTACCACGACGTGGAGGCTTGACGGCAAGCCGGTCGTCAGCGAGGACCCACCGAACGGCCGCAACGACCTGACCCTGACGATCCCGAGCGCGGGACCGCACAAACTCACGGTCACCTACACCGCCGACGCCAAGCACGGCGGGGCCAGCCGCAGCCAGGACTTCACGATCTACGTCGCCGAGAAGGTCTGCGACAAGCTCAAGGTCGGGGCCTACACCGCCAAGCTGCTGAAGGCGCAGGTGAGCAGCGGCTTCGGCTGCATGATCTCCGACGAGACCGGCCACCTCTTCCGTCCCGAGCTGCTGTCGGCCACGCTCAACATCAACGGCATCAAGTTCCTGCTGACCGAGGACACGGTCGTCGACCGGGACACGGGCGTGCTGCTGGGCAAGGCGCCGGCCGCGCTGCAGGTGTCCCCGCCCGGGGCGGTGAAGATCGCGCGGTCGCAGGTGCAGCTGCGCGCCTCCGCGTCCGACAGCGCCTTCGTCGACCAACCCGATCTGAACCTCAACCTGCTCGGGTCGGGCCAGCAGGTCAATGGCCTGGAGGTGCGCAGCATGAACGTCGCGCTGTCGCGCCACAGCGCTCGCACGCACTACACGCTGCGCCTGCCCGGTCCGTTCGGGCCCGATCCGGACCGCTCGCCGGGCAAGAAGGTCCAGGCCGGCCAGGACCAGCAGGTCGACTTCACCACGACGGACCAGACTGCGACCATGCGGGCGACCGCGCACGCGGCGGAGTTCGGCAACTGCGCGCCGGCCGGCCCGGGCAACCCTGACAGCTGCATCCAGCTCTCACCGTTTCGGATGCACATCAACTCGATCCCACTGGGCGGCGTGACCGCGTCGGACATCGACCTGGCCTACGAGGACGCTTGCGGCGCCGGCGGCACCTGTCACGAGCACCCGGAATCGTTCTACCTGCACGGCGGCGGCGTCGTCTCGGTGCCGGCGCTGGGGGACTTCAAGGCGCCCGACCTGGAGACCAACGAGCCGGACGGCGACGTCGTGGGCCCGTCGGGATTCGGCATCTGGAACAAGGGCTTCCGGGGCGGCTTCGCCTTCAACGGGACGATCCCGATCGGCCCGGTCTCGCTGAACCGCATCTACGCGGGCATCGAGACCAACCCGCTGTACTTCCGTGGCTCGATGGACCTCACGTTCCCGTCGAGCCTGCCGATCGTCAAGGGCTCTCTGTGCGTCCAGGTCCAGGAGGTGCGCTACCTCGAGCTGGTCGTCTACTGCCCCGACACGAAGATCGGCGGCAACCTCGGCACCGGCACCGACGTCGCTTCTCCGAACAAGCTGTCCTACTCCCGCGCGGAGCTGCTGCGCCTGGCGAAGATCACCCGGACGGCCGCCTGGAGCGACACCCGCTCTGAGGCGGCGCGCCGCGCGCAACCCAAGCAAGAGCAGCTCCTCGCCCTCGCGAACTACTACACCGAGCTGTTGCTGGGGGGCGGGTCACCCTGGCAGAAGAAGTCTTACTTCGCCCCCATGGACGAGCTGTCGTTCTTCGCCGCCGGGCACGCGACGCTGCTGGGCCTCGTCGACGCCGACATCTACCTGCGATATCTGCACGCCGCCGACGGCAAGACCCAGTCGCTGGGTCTCGGCGCGTTCTTCGACGTCGACCTCGGCGTGGCCTCGATCGACGGCGGGTTCGAGGGCTACGTCGGGTTCATCACGGTCAACGGCAAGCGCAAGAACGTCTTCCAGGTGTTCGGCCGGCTGCGCGGGTGCATCGGGCTGTGCATCTCGCTGGAGGCGCTGGTCAACCAGCAGTGGATCGCGGGCTGCGGCACGTTCATCGTCTCGGCCGGGTTCGCCTACGACCTGGTGCACCACAAGGGCACGGCCTTCACCGGCTGCGACCTGCGCAACAGCAAGTACTACATCCCGCCGCCGGGCACACGGTCGGCGACGCGCCTCGGTGCCCTGCGCGCGTTCGATCCTGGAGTCAAGCCGCCGGATGTCGGCAGCCTCGACGAGGCCCGTGCGGTGCCGCGCGCCGGCACCACGACGCCGCCGCCGGCCTACGCCCGCACAACGGCGATGCCGATCATCGTCAACCCCAGCACGGCGGCCACGGGCGGAGGCTTCACGATCAACGGCCACCGGGCAAGCTCCGCGGCCCAGCCGTTGGACGTCGAGCTCACGTCGCCCAGCGGCGCGCGCTACCGCGCCACGCTGGGCGGCGAGACCGTCACGCAGGACAACGCGCGCTACGAGTGCAAGGTCGCCGGCGGGCGCTGCTCGGCCAGCGGTTACGGCGCCTGGTTCGTGGGTACGGCCGGCCAGCCACCGGCGCAGCCGGTGGCCGCCAAGACGCGCGCGCGCCGCCTGCGGGCCGGCACGGCAACGCCGCAGCAGGTCCAGTCCGGAGCGATCCCGATTCAGCCGGGTGGCGCGCGGGTGACGGCCACCAACCTCGACCTGGCATCCCTGACACCGTCCACCTTCATCGCCTTCGGCAAGAAGCCCGAGAAGGGGACCTGGACGGTCACGCCGCTCAACGGCGGGACGATCACGGGCGTCAGCTACAGCGACGCCGAGCAGCAGAACCAGGCCCACGCCACGCTCGACAAGAACGGCAACGTGACGTTCGACGCCGCGCTGGGGGCCAACGAGCAGGCCGTCGTCTACGAGGTCGACCCGAAGACGGGACTGATGAAGCAAGTGGCGGTGACCGACGGCAAGGCGACCTGCGGTGGCTCCGGACAGGCCAAGTGCACCCGTGCGACGGCTGCGGCGGCCGGCGGCTCCGTCGCCTCCGCGGCGCTGAGCCGCAAGCGCCAGCGCGTCAAGGTGCCGTTCACCCCGGTGCCCGGGCCGGCCGGCAAGCGGACGCTCTACATGCAGATCAGCAAGGACGGACTGCCTGAGTACTCCATCCCGCTGACCAGCTACAACGTCAAGGCCTACCAGCCGCCGGTGGCGACGAAGGTCCGGGCGATGTGGGCCAAGGGCGACACGCTCTCGGTGAGCTGGCGCCTGGCCAAGCTCGCGCGCCAGTACCGGATCAACGTCACGCTCGATGACGGCCGCGACCTCGTGCTGACCGCGGGCCCGAAGACCAACCACGTGTCCCTGCCCGGCGTCAACCGCTACCGCAAGGCGACGGTGACCGTCTCGGCGATCGACCCCACTGGTCACGTCACGCGCTCTGCGCCGGCACGGGTCAAGGCACAGGCACGGTTGAACAAGACCTACCGCGTGGTGGCGCGCTACACGCGCGGCAAGGCCTGAGACGCCGCCGATGAAGTGGGAAGTAGCGCTTCCCACTTCCCGCTGGTTACGGTTCGGGCATGAGCACGACCGAGCCCGCGCCTTCGATCCTGCGACCGCTGGTGGAGGAGCTGGCCGAGCGGCGGGCGAAGGCCGCGCTCGGCGGCGGGCAGGAAAAGATCGACCTGCAGCACGCCAAGGGCGCGCTGACGGCGCGCGAGCGGGTGGACCTGCTGATCGATGAGGGCACGTGGACGGAGCTCGGCATCCATGCCGGCATCCACCACTCGGTCCGGGCGTTCGAGGGCAAGGAGGCACCGGCCGACGGCGTGGTGACCGGCTACGGCAAGGTCGACGGCCGTCCCGTGGCAGTCTGCGCGTACGACTTCACGGTCATGGCCGGGTCGATGGGCATGACGGGCGAGAAGAAGGTTGCGCGGCTGCGCGACCTGGCGCTGACGAAGCGGATGCCGTTCGTCTGGCTGCTGGACAGCGCGGGCGCGCGGATCCAGGAGGCGGTCGGGTCGCTGTTCGCGGACTCCGGCTACCTGTTCCGCGAGGAGGTCGTCAACTCCGGCGTGATCCCGCAGGTGGCGGCGCTGATGGGGCCGTGCGCGGCGGGCACCGCGTACATCCCCGGCCTGGCGGACTTCGTGCCGATGGTCAAGGGCCGCGGGTCGATGGCGCTGGCCGGACCGCACCTGGTGCGGGCCGCGGTGGGGGAGGAGATCAGCCAGGAGGACCTGGGCGGGTCCCGGGTCCACTGCCGCAAGTCCGGCGTCGGCGATCTCGAGGTGGCCTCCGACGAGGAGTGCATCGAGAAGATCAAGCAGTACCTCTCGTTCATGCCCTCCCACAACCGGGCCGCGGTGCCGGTCCGCGAGACCGCCGACCCGATCGACCGCTGCGACGAGGAGCTGCTCGACGTCCTGCCGGAGTCCAACCGCAAGCCCTACGACATGTACGAGGTGATCCGGCGGATCACCGACGACGGCGAGTTCTTCGACATGAAGCCCCAGTGGGCCAAGACGATCATCACCGGCTTCGCGCGCTTCGGCGGCCGGCCCGCGGGCATCGTCGCCAACCAGCCCAAGCAGCTGGGCGGCATCCTCGACAACGACTCCGCCGATAAGGCCGCTCGCTTCGTGAACCTCTGCAACGCCTACGGCATCCCGCTGGTCTTCCTGATGGACGTGCCGGGCTTCATGGTCGGCTCCAAGGTCGAGCAGGCGGGCATCATCCGCCACGGCGCCAAGATGCTCTACGCCGTGGCCA
This sequence comes from uncultured Conexibacter sp., assembly GCA_964443695.1. Classification (GTDB taxonomy): domain Bacteria; phylum Actinomycetota; class Thermoleophilia; order Solirubrobacterales; family Solirubrobacteraceae; genus Paraconexibacter. The sequence goes on from CAYUDT010000008.1 coordinate 46,250, forward strand.
ACGCGACGGTTCCGAAGGTCACCGTCATCACCCGCAAGGCCTACGGCGCCGGCTACTACGTGATGAACGGCCGCGCCTACGAGCCGGACCTCATCGTCGCCTGGCCCAGCGCCGAGATCAGCGTGATGGGCGCCGAGGGCGCGGTGGAGATCGTCATGCGCAAGCAGGTCGAGGAGGCCGACGACCCGGCCGCCAAGAAGGCCGAGCTGATTGCCGCCTACCGCAAGATCATCGACGTCTACATCGCGGCGAAGAACGGCATGATCGACGACGTCATCGACCCGCGGCAGACCCGGCCGACGATCTGCCGCGCGCTGGAGATGTCCGTGGACAAGACCGTTGCGCGTCCGTGGAAGCGCAACGGCGTGGTGCCCGTCTGACCCGGCGGCCTACTTGACGGTGAAGGCCTTCTTGTTGGCCGGCCCGAAGCCGGGCTCCGAGAGGCCCTTGTCGTCCGTCGCGCGGGCGAAGAGGACGTACTTGCCCTTGGGCAGCGCCTTCTTGAGCTTGTAGCTCCACTTGGCGCCGCCCTTGGCCTTCAGGAAGACCGACGGCTCGGTGCACTTGCTCTTCACGTCGGCGAACTTGCCCGACGCGGTGAGCTGCTTGCACTTGCCCTTCTTGCCGAGCTGCAGCAGGCCGACGGCGACCGAGGCGACGGTGCCGTCGTCCTTGGCCGTGCCGCTGAGCGTCGTGACCTTCTTGCCCTTGGGCTTGTTGGCGGTCGTGACCGGCGCGGCGTTGGCGCCCGTCGGCAGCGGGTCGGCGTTGACGACCACGCCGGGCTGCAGCGTCGCCTCGGCCTGCACCACCGACTGCGCGGCGATCGTGTAGTCGATGCGGGCGATGTAGTAGCCGGGGTCGAGCTCGGCGGAGACCTGCTCGGCCGGGGTCGGGTCGGCGGCGGCGCTCTCCTTGAGCTCCTTGCCGACCTTGCCGGTCTCGTCGGAGGCGAAGAGCTGCAGGTCGCTGTCGACCGCGGACGGGTCCGTCGAGGAGGTCTTGACGGTCAGCGTGCCGCCGACCTCGACGTGGATCAGGGTGTCGTCGCAGTCGTGGACGCCGGGCGTGCAGCCGAGGGCATCGGCGATGTCCTGCAGCGCGACGGCACCGCTGCCGGTGCCCTCCCACTTGGTCGTGGTGGTCGAGGCGTTGAGCGTGACCTTGCGCGCGGGCTCGGCGTGCGCGATGGCCGGCAGCGCGACGAGCGCGACCGTGGCGGCCAGAAGTGTCGTGCGTACACGGTTCATGGGTCCTGGAACGCCGGTCGCGCACGGAACTTGCGTACGCTGCGGGCATGGAGCCAGACGACCTGCTGTCCGACGCCGCCATCCAGGCCGCCGTCGGCGCCCTCGCCGCCCGCAACCAGCATCACCTGGCGGGCATGACGCCCGAGGAGCAGGGCGAGGCGCTGTCGCACTGGCGCCAGCTGGCCATGGACGTCCTGGTCGCCGCCCGCGCGGCCACGGCCTCCGATGCGCCCCCGCCGGTCGACGGCGGCCCCGGCCGGGCGGTCATCGTGCTGGAGGACTCCGGTGAGGAGGATGTCGCGGTCCACGTGACGTTCCACCCCGAGCTCGAGGAGCTCGGCGACGACCAGGTCGCGGGCACGCCCGCCCAGATCACCGCGGTCGCGCTGATCGAGCACCTGTCGGGCGAGGAGGAGGAGTGATCCGCTAGCGCTGCTCGGCGGTGGCCCGGCGGACGACCGCCGCGATGCCGCCGCCGGCGGCCAGCACCGACGACAGGACGACCACGAGGTCGAGCCTGCCGTCCAGCGGCTCCGTCAGCGCGCCTGCGTAGGCACGCTCGATGACGCCGTCCGGGCCGTCCCCGGACCGGGCCACCGCCTCGTCGCGGGCGCTCGACGTGGCCTGACCGGCGGCCAGGCCCACGCACGCCGTCGCCGCGCCGAGGGCCAGCAGCGCCAGGCCGCGCCGGCGGGCCAGCAGCAGGAGCGCCACGAGCAGGCCACCCGCGATCGCGGGGAGGACGACGCTCAGCCGCTGGGTCCACCGCGTGACGTCCCGGGCCGCGCCGGCGTCGGCGGGGCGCAGGACCACGACCCGGGTGCGCGAGCGGTCGACGTCGCCCTGCTGCACGTCGACGCCCCGCTGCTGCAGGCGCGCGACGACGAGGTCGGCGAGCGCCCCGAGGTCGAGCACGACGGGCTCGGGCCGCTGCGCCTCGGTGAACGCGCCCCGCGCGGCCTGGTGGGCGGCAGCGTTGGCCTGCTTCCACAGACCGGCGAACTCCTCGCTGCCGGCCAGGTCACGGGCCCCGCTGCGGAGTTCCTCGCGAGCGGGGGCGGACAGTGGGCCGGCCGCCTCGGCGACGGCGTCGGCGGTGATCGTCGCGATCGCGTCCCGGACGTCGTCGCGCGCGACGACCGGCGCGGTCGCCGCGACGAAGCCGCGCTCGTCGAGGATGCTGTCGCGGGCCCATAGCGCGACGGCGGCCCCGCCCGCCGCGACGGCGATGATCGCGGCGAGGAGGACGGAGAGCGCGGTGCGACCCACTCCTCGGAACATAGGATGTCTTGACGCTGTGCGGCGCAATCCGTCAAAGTGAGGAGTAGCACGTCCTACTTTCTACGGAGCGTCCCATGAGCCTCGACCACCCGGTCGTCATCACCTGCGCCATCTCCGGCGCCATCGCCAATCGTGAGCAGTGCCCGGCGATCCCCTACACGCCCGAGGAGTACGCCGCCGAGGCCCGTCGCATCGTCGACGAGGGCGGCGTGCACATCCACATCCACGCCCGCAGGCCCGACGGCACGCCGTCCTACGAGGTCGAGGACTTCACCGCGATCCACGACGCGATCCGGGCGGAGGTCGGCGACGCCGCGATCCTCAACTTCTCCACCGGCACCATCGGCGTGTCCGTCGAGAAGCGCGTCGAGTACCTCCGCGCCTGCCCGCCGGAGGTCGCCGCGCTGAACATGGGGTCGATGAACTACGCGAAGTACTCCGCCTCGCGCAAGGCCTTCGTCTTCAACATGCTCTTCGCCAACCCGTTCGACGAGATCATCGAGCTGCTGACGGCGATGAACGAGCTGGGCATCAAGCCCGAGCACGAGTGCTTCGACCTCGGCCACATCGGCTCGCTGACGCCGCTGGTGGACATGGGTGTCCTCAAGGCGCCGCTGCACGCGGACTTCGTGATGGGTGTCGTCGGCGGCATCCCGCCGACCGCGCGCAACCTCGCGGTGATGGCCGACAACCTCGCCGGCGTGCCGGGCGGTCCGCACCACTGGGGCGTCATCGGCATCAGCCGGCAGCAGTGGTCGCTGGTCACCGCGGCGCTCGCGCTCGGCGGCTCCATCCGCGTGGGCCTGGAGGACAACCTGTACCTGCCCGACGGTCGCATGGCGACGTCCAACGGCGAGCTCATCGCGCAGGCGCGCAGGATGACCGAGGCGTCGGGCCGACGTCCCGCGACCGTCGAGGAGGCGCGGGCGCTGCTGGGCGTGCGCCCGCGGGCGGCGGCCTAGGGTGCCGGAGGCCTTCTACAGCCCTGCGTCCCGCCCGCAACCGGCCGTAAGGCTGGAGGCGGGGCCCCGAGCGATCTCGTGAACGCCGACGGCCTCCTCAAGATGAGCGAGCTGGCCGAGCGCAGCGGCGTCTCGGCCGGCACGATCAAGCACTACCTGCGCGAGGGGCTGCTCGACGCGGGGGACAAGGGCGTGGTGCGCACCTCGCGCAACATGGCCTACTACCCGCCGGAGTTCGTCGAGCGCATCGAGCTGATCAAGCGGCTGCAGGAGGACCGCTTCATGCCGCTGCGGCTGATCAAGCAGATGCTCGACACCGACGTGGACCGCGCCCATGCGCTGGTCGAGCTGGAGGACCGCATCCTCGAACGGGCCATCGAGGCGGGGGAGAGCGCCGAGCGGGTCTCCCGTGCCGAGGCCGAGCGGCGCTACGACCTGCCGCGCAAGATGCTCGACCGCCTGGTCGAGCTGGGCATCCTCACGCCGAACTCACGCGGCTACGACGCCGACGACGTGAAGATCCTCGAGGCCATGGCGACCTTTCGCGCCGGCGGCTACGACGAGGCGCTCGGCTTCACGGTCTACGAGACGCTGCGCTACAAGGAGGCCCTTGAGCCGCTGGTGCAGGAGGAGGTCCGCGTCATCCTCGAGCGCTTCGCGGGGGAGGTCGACCCCGACCGCGCGGCCGAGATCATCACCGCGGGCGCGGCGCCGCTGCGCGAGCTGATCGGCGCGATGCACTCCAAGATGCTCATCGCCGAGCTGCACCGGCAGGCGGGCCGGCGCTAACGCCGCAGCATCCGCGCGCCGAAGGCGTCGCCGCGGATGAGCACCCACGCGACGGGGCGGAGCACCAGCCGCAGCACGACCGCACGCGCGTGCTGCCCGCGTGCCCGCGCGATGGCGGGCGCGAAGGCCGCGGCCATGGCGACCATGCCGGGCAGCGGGCGCACGTAGGCGCGGATCTCGGTGATCAGCCCGTCGGCGCCGAGGTGCAGCTCGACGGCCTCCTCGTAGCGGATCGACCCGCGGCGGCCGCGGAGCGCGAGCATGCGGACCTCGTCGTCGCCGACGTCGTGGACGTACTCGACGTCGTCGACGTGGGCCAGCATCACGGCGAACAGCTCGCGAATCTCGGCCCGGCCGCGGAACTCCTGGCGCATCGTGATAGGGCCGCGGACCACGGCGTCCGGCGCCAGGAGCGCGGCGATCGCGTCGGGGTCACCCGCCGCCACCGCCTCCTGGAAACGCTCCGAGGTATCCATCACGAGATGGGCGGCCGGCCCAGGGCGCTGATCTTCCAGCGCCCGTCGACCTTCTGGAACCTGAGCGACAGGCCGATCGGCACGTCGCCGCCGGTGAGCAGCTTCGCGGGCGCGATGGCAGCGGTCGTGCCCTGCAGGTCGATGCCGTTGATGTGCGCGTCGGCCAGCGCCTTCGGGTCGAAGCCCAGGCCGAAGGAGCGGACCGCGACCTCGCAGGTGACGGTCGGCACCTGCGCGACGAGCTCGGTCCGGCCCGTGTCGGTGAGCATGCCGCAGGCGTCGTCGCCGCGCTTGGCGTCGACGGCCGTGCCGAAGTCGTGGACCAGGTCGTTGATCTGGTCGTAGTCGTTCTTCGGTGGCTGCTTGGCGATCGAGTTGAGGCCGGCGAGCACCGCCAGCACGACGAGCACGATCGGCCCCCACGGCCAGAGCCGGTCGATCCATCCGGGCAGGCGCGAGAGCAGCGCGCGCAGCCGCTGACGCATCAGCGGCAGACGGCGACGAGGTCCAGGGCCGCGTCGAGGTTCTCCGACCCCAACGAGAAGTCCTCGACGGTGATCGAGGCGGCCAGCGGCGTGGCCTTCTTGCGCGTCGTGCGCAGCGCCGTGTCGTAGGCCCACATGAGCGTCCGGCGCGGCAGGCGCTTGCGGACGCCCAGGACGTCGAGCTTCAGCACGCGCTCCATGCGCGCCTTCTCGATGCGGTCGAACTCCGCGTAGCGCGGCGAGCCGAACAGGCCGTGCATCTCGACGCTCGCGAACGTCCCCAGGCACAGCTCGCGCAGCTGGTCGGCCGAGTACTCGACGTAGTGGTACGGGTCGATGATCTCGTCCGGGCGCCCGAAGGTGAGGCGGTTGGGCGTGATGAAGATCGCCACCCCGCCGGGCTGCAGCACACGGCGGACCTCGCGCAGGACCGCGGCCCCGTCAGGCACGTGCTCCAGCGACTGGACGCTGAGCACCGCCTCGAAGGACGCATCACCGAACGGCAGCCTACGCATGTCCGCGACGTGCGTCTCGCGGTCCTGGCCCTGCAGCGCGCCGGCGTCGAGGTCGACGCCGACCGTCTCGCGCGGGGCCAGCCGGTCGTAGGAGTGGCCGGCACCACAGCCGAGGTCCAGCGTGCGGACCTCGGGCAGCAGCGTCGCGGCCTCGACGTAGGCGGCGACGTGGCGCTGGAAGGTCGGGTTGAAACCGCCGTCTCCGGTGGTGACGCGTTCGCCGCTGACCTTCGCCGTCATGGCTGGAACTTTCGTGAGCGGGCCAGACGGCGCCGATGGAGCCAGAACAGCGCGGCGGTGCGCAGCGTCTTCAGGCCGTAGATGGTCGACGCCTTCAGGCCGATGGAGGAGGCCTCCTCCATGTAGATCGTGGTGCAGGGCACCTCCTCGATCCGGAAGCCGAAGTGGACGGCCTGGAAGATGACCTCGCTGTCGAACACGAAGTCCGGCGAGTTGCGCAGGAACGGGATGCCCATCAGCAGGTCGCGCGAGTAGGCGCGGTAGCCGGTGTGCAGCTCCGAGAAGGACGTCTTCAGCACCGCGTTCTCGACCGTCGTCAGGAAGCGGTTGGCGGCGAACTTGTACTTCGGCATGCCGCCGGCCAGCGTCGCGGCGTGGTCCTGCAGGCGTGACCCGAGCACCATGTCCGCCTCACCGCGCAGGATCGGCGCGACCATCGAGGGGATCAGCGACGGCTCGTACTGCCCGTCGGGGTGCAGCATCACCACGACGTCCGCATCGTGCTGCAGGGCCTGCAGGTAGCAGGTCTTCTGGTTGCCGCCGTAGCCGACGTTGTGCGGGTGCCAGACCGTCTGGATCGGCAGCTGGCGCGCCCGCTCGACGGTGTCGTCGGTGGACGCGTCGTCGACCAGGATGATCTCGTCGACCCAGTCGCGATCGATGCCCGCGTAGGTGTCGTCCAGCGTCTGCGCCGCGTTGCGCGCGGGCATGACGACGATGACCTTGTGGCCCGTCTTGAGACTGAGATCAGGGACGTCGGGCTTCAACATGGGTGGTGCCGCCGCGGTGGAGGGCGATCTCGGCGGCTGCCGCCGTCGCCGCCACGGGGGCGCTGAGCGCGCCGAACGCGATGGCGCGCGCCCGCAGTGACGCCGGCTGCCCGGCCATCCGGGCCTCCTCGCGACGCAGCGCATCGTAGAGGTTCGGCCGCCCCGGGAACCGTCCGACGACCCCGTGCAACCACCCGAAGGCGACCTGCCCGCCGCGCCAGTCGCTGACCCGCTCGACCTGCAGGCCCGACGCCTTGATGCGGTCGACGAGCTGCTTGCGGGGCAGATGGGTCAGGTGACGGGGCAGGTCCAGGGCCAGCCAGTCCTCACCGAAGGCCCGCGCCTGCAGGCTCGACCAGTTGGGGACGGCGACGATCAGCACGCCGCCGCCGCAGAGGCGCTCGGCCGCCGCGCGGAGCACGCGGCCGGGTTCGCGCACATGCTCGAGGGAGTGCCACATGACGATCGCGGCGTACGTCTCGTCGGCGGGAAGCTCGTGGACCTCGAGCTCGCGCATGCGCACGTCACGCACGTCGCGCTCGAGGCCGCGGGCCTCGCGGCCGGTCGCCTCGATGGCGTCGAGCAGCGTGCCGTCCCCGGACCCCACGTCGAGGACCGGCCCGGGTGGCGCGATCGCGTCGATGCGGCGCGCCAGGCGCGAGCGCGTCGCCTTGAGCAGTCTCTCGGTCGGGCCGGAGAAGCGGCCCGACTCCGGGCGATAGCCCGTATAGGCCGCGCCGAGCTGCGCGTCGGTCGGCCAGGGTTGCGTGACGCCGACACCGCAGGTCGGGCACGCCACGACATGCCAGTCCTCGCGCCGGGCCGGCGGCAGCGGCGCCTCACACCACGGGCAGGGCTGCAGGCCCGTCACTTGATCACCGTGATCTCGGGGTGCGTCGCGTGGAGCGTCGGCCGGAAGTCGTAGATCGTGAAGTTCGTCTCGCGCTGCTGCGGCACGACCCGGCCGAAACAGCGGCGCACCTTCGCAGCCTCCGCGCTGGCCGTGGCGGTGACCAGGACGAACCACTCCGCCCGCGCGTCGATGGCGTCGCCGATGATCTTCTTGCAGGCACGTGCCGGCACCAGCGTGACGTCGTGGTCGAGGTGATCACCGCGCAGCAGGGCGGCCGTGAGCGGCGCCATCGCGATCGGGAAGTCGCCGTCGCGCCACCTGCGGTCTGCCAGCGCCGCGTTCAGCACGAAGGCGTCGATGCCTCCGGCCTCGGTCTGGCGCTGCACGTAGCCGTCGGAGGCCTGGGCCAGGCCGACGACGACACCCGCGACCGCGACGGCCGGGATGAGCGCGCGCACGACGCGGGGCAGGCGGGCGACCACGAGCGCTGCGACCGCACCCGTGACGAACAGCAAGGTGACCGTCGCTCCCGACGGCACGTTCGGGAACCCGATCGTCCCGAAGGACTCGTTCATCGACAGGAACGCCGCGAACCCCAGCGCGGTGCCGACGATGCGCCTGACGACCACACCGCCGTCGCGGGCGGCCAGCACCAGCGCCGTCGTCGCGACCGCCAGCGCGGGCAACAGGTAGCGGATCGCGCCGACCGCGAGCTTCGTGTCGGAGTCGATGCCGGTGAACGGCGCCTTGCCCCAGACCAGCAGCGCCAGCAGCGTCACCCCCGCGGCTGCGAGCACCGCGCGCGTCCGGGCCAGCGCCGGGGCGACGAGCGCGCCCGCGAACAGCACGAGCCCGCCGGAGAGGAACTGCGCATACAGCGAGGTCCGGCCGTCGAGCATCGTGCCGGGGTGGTCGAGGAACGCGTCCTCATAGCCCTTCAGGCCCGGCGGCAACGGGTCGCCGAACGGGCCGGAGACGAACGGCCACAGCGGCGAGCCGTGGTCGATGAGGTTGCGCAGCGTCCAGACGCCGCCGACGACGATCGCCAGCACGAGCGCCCCGGCCAGCGGCGCCAGCAGCGACCGCAGCCGCCGGCGGTGGAACCACAGCGCCGCGCCGAAGCACAGGGCCAGCAGCACCGCGCCGGTCGTCTTGGTGCCGAAGCTGAGGCCCGCCGCCACCAGCGCGACCGCCAGCAGCAGCGGCTGCTCGCGCGAGCACAGGCACAGCGTCGCGGCGACGACCAGCCAGGCGCTGCACGGCACGTCGGTCAGCGGGCCGCCGAGCTGGGTGACCATGAACGGCGACATCGCGTACGCGACGATCGCCAGGCCGGTGATGCCGCGCCCGGCACCCAGGCGGCGCAGGCCGGTCCAGCCGGCGATGCACAGCAGCGCGAAGACCAGCGGGGTCCAGACCGACACCCAGACCCAGGAGCGCGACAGCGACAGGCCCCAGGACACCGCGACCTCGTTGGTCAGCGGGTAGTTGCCGACCGGCAGCCCGTCGACGGCGTCGACCACCGAACCGGCCGACCCGGTCTGCGCCCAGTCCGCGGCGATCGGCAGATGGTAGATCTCGCCGTCGAAACCGACGTTGGGGTGGTTGAGCTGCCAGGCGATCCAGCCGGCCAGCACGGCGGCGAGTCCGGCGAGTACCGGCTGCTGCACGGGCCCCAGCCCGTGCCACCACTCCGTCGCCAAGGTCCGCAGCGAGGCCGGCGTCGGCGTCAGCACGGTGACGGCCACCCAGACGGCGACGGCCAGCAGCGCCAGCAGCACGCTCACGTCCGACAGCCCCAGGAGGCCGAGCAGCAACGTCTCGGCGACGATCGCCGCGACGCCCAGGGTTGCGGCGGCCAGCAGCCGCGGCGCACCCGACGGTGCCGCCAACGACGCCACGCGCCATCCGGTTCCCGCCACACCCGCGGCCGCGACCACGAGCAGGGCGTGCTGCCACAGCACCTCCATGCGGCAGGGGACTCTAGTGCGCCAACCCGACCCGCAGCGCGCTACGGTGCCCGGGTGGTCGAGGGGGCTCGCAACATCGCGATCGTCGCTGCGCTGACCGTCGTGCTCGGCACGGCCGCAGCTGCTCCTGCCCAGGCGCCGGAGCCGTCGCACGTCCTGCTGGGCACCACGCAGCAGACCGGCTACATCGACCTGGGCTTCCTCGGCCCGGTCGGCTCGAAGGTCAACTTCTACGAGGACCTCAACGCGAGCATCAAGCAGCTCATCGGCCAGGCGACCGTCGAGGCCAACGGCGCCGCCACCGTCCTGAAGCGGTCCTTCTGGCGCTGCGACCGCTCCAAGCGCGACTACAGCGCCGTGGCCACGACGCCGGACGGTCGCACGCTCACGGGCAGCTTCGAGGTCGTCACGCCGTCGTGTGCCAACCGCATCCTCATCAAGACGCCCGAGCACGTCGAGAACGGCAAGGGGGCGAAGGTCCGCATCGCCGACCGCTGGGGGCTGGGCACGCCGGTCGACGTGTGCGTCGAGGGCGCCGGCCGCGCCCGCGGCTGTGAGAAGGTGACGCTGAAGGGCGGCGCGCGGAAGGTCCTGTCCTACAAGGCCAAGGCCGACGGGCAGCTGCGCATCGCCGTCGCCGTCGAAGGCCACCGCATCGTCCGCACGGTCGCCGCGGGCCGCGCGAAGCCCAAGCGCCAGGTCGGCGGCCCCGTGCTGCTGGCCACCGGCGACTCGATGATCCAGGGCATCGACGCCTTCCTGGCCGACCGCCTGGGCTCCAGCGCCGACGTGCAGCGCCAGTTCTTCCCGGCCAGCGGCCTGACGACCCCGGGCTACAGCACGTCCTGGCTGGACCGCTCACGCATCCAGGTCAAGGAGCTGCGGCCGGTGGTGACCGTCGTGGCGATCGGCGCCAACGATGGCTATCCGATCGCCGGCGTCGAGTGCTGCGGCCCGGCGTGGGTCGCCAAGTACGCGCGTCGCCAGCGCGCGCTGATGAAGTCCTACCTGCGTGAGGGCAAGGGCCACCTGGTGTGGCTGACCCTGCCGGTGCCGCAGGATCCCGAGCGCCAGATCGTCACGGCCGCCGTGAACCGGGCGACCGGGGCGGCGGCCAAGGACCTGAGCAACCTCAAGGTCCTCGACCTCAACCCGATCTTCGCTCCCGACGGGAGGTACCACGCCGTCATCGAGCACGAGGGCAGGCGGCAGACCGTCCGCGAACCGGACGGCATCCACCTGAACGTCGCCGGGGCGGCGATCGCGACCGAGGCCGTGATCGCCGCCGTCAACGAGAAGCGCTGGCTGGACTAGTGCCGGCTTCGCGGGCGTGGAGGTTGCTCGCCTGCGCTCACAACCTCCACGTCGCGATCAGCCCTGGACGTCGGTGCGGCTGGAGCCCGAGAGCTTCAGCGCGACGATCGACGTGTCCGACGCGTTCCACGGGTAGTCGTTGACCGTGCAGGTCACCTTGATGTCCGTGGGGGTGTCGATGGTGCGGGTGAGCTGCATGTTCATCGTCGCGGGCGCCTGGGAGTAGGGGCCGGCCACCTGCTGGCTGGCGTTGTCCTGGTCACCGCCGGCCGTGAGCGAGCACTGCGCGCTGACGGTCTTGTTCTGGCGCAGCAGCTCACCGAGGCCGAGGTTGCCGACCTCCGCCGTCACGATCGTCTTGGCGAAGAGCGCGTAGGTGCCCGGGGGCAGCTGGACGAGCGTGGCGATGTCGTGCTGACCGGCGCCGATCTTCGTCGGGCCGACCTTGCGGATGGCCTCGGTCGCCGTGAAGCTGCCGCCGGCCGGAGCCGGGCCGGACTTCTTCAGCTGCTTCTGCAGGCCCGACGAGAGGTCACCCGTCAGGATCGAGCCGTTCTTGATCTTGGCCGAGGAGATCGCGTTGTTGGCGATGTCAGAGCCGCTGACGGCGCCGGCCTTGATCTGTGAGCTGTTCTTGATCAGCACGCTGGCCGCGGTCGCCGTGCCACCGAGGGCGACGACGAGAGCGACCATCGAAACAATTAGTGCGGGACTGGGCCGCGAGATCTTCATTGGGTGAACCTGCCTGCCTGTGGTCGGGGTGTGCCAAAAAGCCTATTCCCCAACCCGGCAGAGGTCACCAAAGAGCGCTGTGCCGCTCCATCACCCCGAAGCCCTGTACGAGCTCGACCCCTCCGGCGAGCGTCCCGGTGAAGCGGCCGAACGGTTGGACGTAGTCGCTGGCGACGAGCGGGCCGGCCTTGTCGTGGCGCTCGCGCACCGCCTCGGCGGTGAACCGCAGGTCCGTCCCGTCCAGGGTGGTGACGTGGTCCAGCGCGGCGCTCGTGTCCATCGGGCCGACCTGGTGGGCGACACCGTCGACCCACAAGGCGCGCTCGGTGTCCGGACCGACGTCGTGGACGCCGCTGACGAGGTTCCAGGCGACGCGCTGGCCGCCCGGCGTGACGCCTATGCCGGCGCACCACTCCCAGTCGGTGCGGCGCGCGTGGTAGCCGGCGGAGTCGTCGAGCAGCCCCAGCGCGTCGACCTTGCGGGCGACGCCACCGATGCGGATCGTGCCGGTGGCGCGCAGCGGCAGCTTGCGCGTCCAGATGTAGGAGCCGCCGTGGGGGGAGGTGACCTCCCAGGGATCGCCGGCCGGCTGCAGCCGCAGGTCGACCTCGACGTTGCGGTCGTGGACGCTGACCCCGCCGTCGGGCAGCTTCACCCGGCGTGACAGCCACGCCGTGCGCTCGTGCAGCTGCCCGTTGCTGCGATCCCAGACGGCCCAGAACGCCTGGGGCGCGGGGCCGAGATGGACGATGCCGGCGCACAGCATCACGTCGGGTCCGTAGACGCCGACGTAGCGCCAGCGCTTGCGGGGGCGGCCGTCGCGCCAGAGCGGCATGGGCTGCGGGGGCACCGGTCGGGCGGCCATGTCCCTATTCTTCCGACCGCGTGGGTTGACTGACCAGTCAACTTGCGTGGGAGACGGGAATGCCCATCCGCGCCGCTGCCATCCAGCTCACCGCACAGGGGGACGCCGACCGCAACCTCGCGACGGCGGACCGGCTGGTGCGTGCCGCCGTCGACGCCGGCGCGCAGCTGGTCGTGCTGCCGGAGAAGTGGGTGGCGCTGGGTCCGGGCGAGGTGCTCAAGGCCAACGCGCAGCCCCTGGACGGTCCTGCGATGGCGTGGGCGTCGGGCCTCGCCGCGGAGCTTGCCATCGACCTCGTCGCCGGCTCGTTCTCCGAGGACACCGGCAGCGAGCGGATGTCCAACTCCAGCGTCCACTTCGGGCCCGACGGCGCGCGCCGCGCCGTCTACCGCAAGGTCCACATGTTCGACGTGGAGGTCGACGGCACCGTCTACCGCGAGTCCGAGCACGAGGCCGGTGGCTCGGAGCTGGTGGTCTCGCAGGCACGCGACGGCCTCGAGCTCGGCCTGAGCGTCTGCTACGACCTGCGCTTCCCGGAGCTGTACCGCGCCCTGGCCGTCGCCGGGGCGCGCGTGCTGGTCGTCCCGGCCGCTTTCACCTGGGCGACGACGCTGCAGCATTGGGAGCCGCTGCTGCGCGCCCGCGCGATCGAGAACCAGTGCTTCGTCATCGCCGCCAACCAGATCGGGGAGCACGCTCCGGGCCTGCGGTCCGGCGGACGGTCCATGATCGTGGACCCGTGGGGCGTCGTCCTCGCCACCGCCCCGGACACCGAGACCTTCGTGATCGCCGACCTCGACCTCGACCGCCAGCGCTCGATCCGCGCCTCGCTGCCCTCGCTGGCCAACCGCCGGCCCGACGTCTACTCCTCGGAGGTTCTGCGGGTGCCGGAGCCGGCTCAGACACGTCCGACCCCCGTCCCACCGGTCGCGCCGGCGCAGGCGGGTCCCGAGAGAGGCTCACGCTGATGGCCACCGCGCGCATCCCGGCGGCCGACCGCCGGCGCCAGATCCTCGACGCCGCGGTGAAGGTCTTCGCCTCCCGCGGGTTCACGCAGTGCCGCGTCAGCGACATCGCCGACGAGGCCGGCGTCGCCTACGGGCTGCTGTACCACTACTTCCGCTCCAAGGACGAGGTGCTTGACACGCTCTTCCTGGAGCGCTGGACGGTGATGGTCGAGGTCATCGCCGAGGTGGACAGGCGCGAGGACGTCGGCTCCCGGGCCAAGCTGGAGACCGTCGCGTCGTTCATCGTGGACTCCTACCGCCACGACCCGGACCTGATGAAGGTGATCATCGTCGAGGTCACGCGTGCGGCCAACTCCTTCGGCCGGACCCACATCGAGGAGATTCAGCGGGCCTACGCGGGCATCGCCGCGATCATCGAGAAGGGGCAGGCCAGCGGCGAGCTGCGGACCGACATCACCGCTCAGTTCGGGGCGATGGCCTTCTACGGCGCGGTCGAGCAGGTGCTCACCGGCTGGATCCTCGGCTTCCTGCCGACGGGGGACGACGAGTACGAGCGGGCCAAGCACTTCATCGTCGAGACCATCGTGAACGGACTGACCCAAGGTTCCACCGCCCGCGTCGACGGATAGGATCACGCGGAGATGGAGAACGAGCTCGTCAAGCGCCTCATGTGGTCCGGTCTGGTGACCGGCCTGGGGGCCCTCGCCACCGTCGTCTCGACGAAGCTGGCCGCCACGATCTGGCGCCGCGCCTTTGGAGAGGAGCCGCCGGAGTGAGCGAGGAAGACAAGACCAAGGCGGAGGAGACTCCGCTCGTCGATCCGGAGGCGCTCGCGGACGCGGTGCCCGAGCCGGACGCCGAGCCGCAGGCAGACGCCGACGCCGCGCCCGACACGGAGGCGTCCGCGCCGCCCGCGGAGGAGGAGCCGGTCGCTGCCGAGCCCGAGCCGGAGCCGGCCGCTGCCGAGCCGGAGCCCGAGCCGGTCGCTGCCGAGCCCGAGCCCGAGCCGGTCGCTGCCGAGCCGGAGCCCGAGCCGGTCGCTGCCGAGCCGGAGCCCGCGCCGGTCGCTGCCGAGCCCGAGCCCGAGCCGGTCGCTGCCGAACCGGAGCCCGTCGTCGCCCCGCCCGCGCCGGAGCCGACGCCCGCACCTGCTTTCACCCCGCCGCCCGCGGCCGATCCCACCACGTCGTGGGACGCCGGGCTGGAAGGGTCCGGCGAGTCGCTCGCCGAACGTCCTGAGGTCCTCGTCGGCGCTGCGTTCGCCGGCGGCCTCGTCGTCGCGATGATTCTCCGCCGCCTTGCCCGCTGAGCCGCAGCCCGATCCCAAGATCGTCGACGCGATCACCGCCGTCTCGGAGAAGGCCGCCCTCCTCGTCCGCGAGGAGATCGAGCTGGCCAAGGCCGAGATCGAGCTGAAGGTCAAGTCGCTGGTCCGCGGGATCGCGATCGCGTTCGCCGCCGGCATCTTCGTCGCCGTCGGGTTGCTGTACGCCCTCCACGGCCTGTCCTGGTTCTTCTACTGGCTCGTGCCGGTGCCGAACAACCAGTTCTTCTGGGGCTTCTTCATGACCGCCGCGATCATGTTCCTGCTGGCCGCGCTGGCCGCGTTCATCGCCGCTCGCCTGTTGAAGTCGGGGCAGAACCCGGCGCCGACGATGGCGATCGAAGAGGCGCAGAAGATCAAGGAGACCTTCGCCGCCGGCGGCGAGGACAAGAGCTGATGGCTTCCCGTACCCCTGAAGAGATCCGCGCCTCGATCGAGGCCAACCGCAACGAGCTGGCCGTGTCGCTGGGCACCCTGCGCAACGAGGTGGCCGAGCTCACCGACTGGCGCAAGCAGCTGGCCGCCCATCAGCGGGAGGTCATGATCGGCGCCGCGGTCGCCGGTTTCGTCCTCGGTGGCGGCATCGCCGCCGTCGGCGGCATCCTCACCGGCGGTCGCCGCCGCAAGCGCAAGCGCGGCCGCTAGCCACTTGCCATTGGGCCGGCGCATCCGCCGGCCCACGGGCCATCGACATCGACCGGCAGCCATGCCGGTCCATGTCGAACGCCCTCCGACCGTGGGCCCCACGGTGTGCCCGCTTCGGCCCGGCCGCTGCTGCCGCGCGCCGATGTGGGTGCACGACGCCGCGCCGCGCCGCGCCGCGCCGCGGACGTGTGAAGCGGGTGGCGAGCCGGCCGCGGAGCGGGCCACGCGGGCGGAGCGCGACCGGGTCGGCGCGCACCACCGCGGCTGGACGCACGACCCGTGCGTGCGTTACGCTCTTGATGACGCTCTGTCACCAGCCGCGCTCCCGTGCTTGCGGCCGGCGACAGGGCGTGTTGCTATGCCGGGGGCGCCATCGCCGTCGCGGCGGGCGGGACCTCGTCGTGCGGGGCCTCCTTGGCCTCGCGCAGCTCCTCCTGGTAGGCCATCCACTCGCGCAGCGCGATCTGGCCGGACGCGATGACCGGGATGGCCAGCAGCGCGCCGAGGATGCCGAACAGGGTGGCGCCGCAGAGCACGCCGACGAGGACGACGAACGCATGGACCTCGACCGCGCGCTTCTGGATCTGCGGCTGGATCACCGTGTTCTCGACCTGCTGGTAGATGATCGCGAAGACCGCCCAGATGATGACCGTCGTCAGGCCGCTGAAGGCGGCGACGATGCCGACGATCACGGCGCCGAGCGTGGCGCCGACCAACGGGATGAGATCGAGGAAGAACGTGAGCACCGCCAGCGGCGCCGCGAACGGGATGCCGAGGATCTCCATGACGATGTAGGCGATGACGCCGGCGATGGTCGCCTGCAGCAGCGCACCGCCGATGTAGTTGGCGAACGCCCGGCCGATGCGGTCGAAGACCGCCTTGATCCGCGGCGCCTCTTCCGGTCTGCGCCACTCGACGAAGCGATCGAGCCAGCCGCGCCCGCTCGCGACGAGGAAGATCGAGAGGATCAGGACGTTGATCAGCGCGAACGCGCTGTTGACCAGGCCCAGGCCGATGTCGCTGAGCGTCCCGGCCGCGTCGCCGATCTTCGACGGCAGCTTGCCCGCCTGCTCCTCGAGCTTGGACGTGAGGTCGTACTTCTCGTCGAGGTCCCTCAGGCGCTTGTTGTCCTGGACGTACTGCTGCACGTCCTGCGCGTAGTCCGGCGCCTTCTCAGCGAGCTTGGACGCCTGCGTGACGATGGGCGGCACGACGATCAAGCCCAGCAGCACCGGCACCATCATCACGCCGAGGTAGGTGAACAGGATCGCCACGCCGCGCTTCATGTGCCGCGACAGCAGGTTGACGGGCGCCGAGAGCGTGATCGCGATGAACGTCGCGAGGATCACGTAGCCCAGCGGCCGGCGCAGCAGGTAGACGAGGTACAGCGAGCCGACCACCGCCAGAACGGTGATCACCACCCGCGCGATCGACCGCGGGTGCAGTGGGTCCGGGGTCGGCTGCATCCTTGCGGCGATGCTGCCAACAGGACCGGACGACACACGGGTGGGCCGCCGGTCACGTCCGCGTCGGCCACCTCACTGCGACGCCGGGAGACTCCCGACCACTCCCGGGTCGCTGCCGCGCTCGCCGCGGGCGTCCTCGCCTTGCTAGACGCGCATCTGCGCGTAGGAGCCCTCGCCGTAGACGGCCTGCGCGGCGTCGCGCAGCGCGGCGAGCGCGGTGTACTGGCCGAACGGGCCGACGCTGATGCGGGCCGCGCCCGCGTCGGCGATCTCGGCGACGGTCGGCCCGCCGGGCCGGGCGAGGACGCTGACGGGGCCGTCGATCGCGGAGCAGAGCTCGCGGATGACGCCGAGGTCGGTGACGCCGGGGACGAAGATGCAGTCACCGCCGGCGGCCAGGTAGGCGTTGCCGCGCTCGGCGGCGTCGGCGACGTTGCCCTCGCCGCGCAGGTACACGTCGGTCCGGGCGTTGATGACGAACTCCGGGACGGCGGCGCGGACCGCGGCGACCGCGGCGACGGCGTCGTCCAGCGGCAGCAGCGACGAGCCGCCGGGATAGGCGGTGTCCTCGAGGTTCAGGCCGACGACCCCCACGTCCCACGCGGCCGAGGCGGTGCCTCCCGGGTCGCCGTAGCCGGCCTCCAGGTCGGCGCTGACCGGCAGCTCGACGGCGGCCGCGATGCGCCCTGCCATGCCGATCATCTCGGCGGCGGGCGTGCCCTCGCCGTCGTCGTAGCCCAGCGACGCGGCGATCGCGTGGGAGGCCGTGGCCAGGGCGCGGACGCCCTCGACCTCGGCCATGACCTTGGCCGAGGCGACGTCCCAGACGTTCAGCACGACCAGGGGGGTGCCGGGGACGTGCAACGCACGCAACGCCGCGGCGCGATCAGCAGCAGACATCGTCAGCCCTCCAGGTACTTCGGCGGCAGGCCGGCGACGCCCAGGAGGCCGGGCCCCACGTGGGAGCCCAGCACCGGCCCGATCTCGTTGATGAACCGTGGTTCGCTGCCGAAGATCTCGCGGCACCGGTCGGCCAGGCGCTCGCACACGTCGAGGGACTGGATGTGCTGCACGGCCCACGCGTCACAGGCGTCGTCGCGGCGCGACTGCGCGTACTCGACCAGGCGCTCGAACGCGCGGCCGGAGGTGCGGACGCGCTCGATCGGCTCGATCGTGCCCTCCAGGGTCAGGATCGGCTTGATCTTCAGGGCGCCGCCCAGCCAGGCCTGCGCGGCGCCGATGCGCCCACCGCGGCGCAGGAAGTCCAGGGTGTCCACCGCGAACCAGATCTTCATGTCGGCCTTCGCGCCCTCCACGCGGGCGACGACGGCGGCGACGTCCTCGCCCGCGCGGGCACCTGCCGCGGCCACCATCGCCAGCAGGCCCAGGCCCCCGGCGGACGATCCTGAGTCCACGACCTCGATCGTCCGCTCGGGCCGGGTCTTCAGCGCCTCGGCGGCGGCCTGGCGCGCGCTCTCGACGGTCCCGGAGATGCCGCCGGAGATCAGCACGGCGACGATGTCCTGCCCGGCGTCCAGCAACGGCTCGAAGACCGCGAGGAAGTCGCCGATCGACGGCTGCGACGTCGTCGTCATCGTGTCGGCCCGGCGCAGTGCGTCGTAGAAGCCCGCGTAGTCGGTGATGTCCGACTCGCGCAGCGGCCCGTCCGCGCCGGGGACGTTGTTGACGTACAGCGACACGACGTGCAGCTGATCGCGCTGCAGCAGCTCCGGCGGGAGGTTCTGCGTGCTGTCGGTGACGATGGCGACCTGGGACATTGCGCCCACTCTATTCGGGCAGCAATAGAGTTCGTGGGAGTGGGAAAGACGCTCGTCACCGGCGCGCCGGGGCTCATCGGGTCACACGTCGTCAAGGCGCTGCTGGACCGGGGCGACGACGTGCGCGCCACGGTGCGCACGCGCTCGCGGCTGGACAACCTCGAGGGCCTGGACATCGAGCAGGTCACGTGCGACGTCCTGGACCGCCGCGCGGTCCGCAAGGCGCTGACCGGCGTCGACCGCGTGTTCCACTGCGCGGGCATCACGTCGCTGCGGGCGCCGCAGGAGGTGCAGGAGCGGACCAACGTCGGCGGCGCGCGGGTCGTCCTGGAGGAGTCGCTGCGGGCCGGGGTCGAGCGGCTGGTGTTCACCAGCTCCATCGCCGCCGTCGGGCCTGCGGAGAAGGGCTCGACCGCCGACGAGGAGCAGGTCTGGCGGGCCGGGCGCCACGGCGTGCCCTACATCAACGCCAAGCACGCGGCCGAGTCGGAGGCGCTGCGTTGGGCCGCCCACGGCCTGCCCGTCGTGATCGTCAACCCGGCCCACGTGCTCGGGCCGGGGGACGTCAACCGCTCCTCGACCGAGCTCGTGCGGCGCTTCCTGCGCTGCGAGCTGCCCGCGTACGTCGACGGTGCGCTGTGCATCGTCCACCCGGCCGACGTGGCGGCGGGGCAACTGCTGGCCGACCAGAAGGGTGTCGTCGGCGAGCGCTACATCCTCGGCAACCGCAACTTCACGCTGGACCGCCTCTTCGCGGACCTCACGCGCCTCAGCGGTGTCGCGGGCCCGGCGCTGAAGCTGCCGCTGCCCGCGGCGATCGCTGCCGCACGCGCCGCCACGGCCATCCCCGGCGGCCCGGCGTTCCACGAGAACGAGCTGCGTTCGATGTCGATGTGGTGGGCGTTCCGCAGCACCAAGGCCAAGCGCGAGCTGGGCTACAAGCCGCGCCACCACGAGGACGCGCTGGTGGAGACGATCGCCTGGTTCCGCGAGCGCGAGGGCGCGACGCTGTGCCGGCCCGGCGCGCAGCAGCCGGTCGCGCTGCGGTTGGCCGGCTTCGCCGGGCGCCGCGTCGAATCGCTGCTGTCCGCGTTCCGCGACTGACGCACGACCGGGGGTGGTGGGGATGGGTGACGCTCACTGTCACCCATTCCCACCACCCCTGGCAGACTCCCGAGCCGTGGCCGCCACGCTGTACCGCTGTCCGACGCCGACGAACTGGCTCTGCCCCTGCGGCCGGATCGAGCGCGCGCTGACCAAGGCGGGCGTCGAGCACACGACGGTCAAGGTGCCGCTGCGGCGCCGCGACCGGCCCGAGGTCGCCGCGCTGTCGGGTCAGCGGGCGGTGCCGCTGTTGGTCCTCGACGGCGAGGTCATCTGCGACAGCCGCCGCATCGTCGAGCACCTCGAGTGGCGGGCTAGGAAAGCCAGGGCTGCACCAGCGGCTTGACGGCCGGCCCGCCGCGCGGGGCCGTCAGCGCCGCAGCCAGGCCGTCGAGCCCGACCGGCTCGGCCACCAGCGGCCGCCAGTCGACGTCGCCGGACGCCAGCAGCGCCAGCGCCCGCTCGACCTCGTCGCGGGAGTGGTGGAACGCGCCGCGCACGTCGACCTCGTCGTAATGGATCGGCGCGGTCGGCAGCGCCACCTCGCTGCCGCCCGGGCAGCCGCCGACGTACACCACGACCCCACCCGCGGCCGACGCCCCGAAGGCGTCGCGCCAGGCGTCCGGGGTGCCGACGGCCTCGAAGACCAGCCCGAACTGCTCGCGCCACAGCGACTCGACCGCGCGGGCCCCGAACGCGGCGGCCTGCCTGCGGCGCTCCGGGTGCCGGTCGGCGAGCGTCACGTCGCGGCCCTCGAGGACGAGCAGCCGCGCGAGCATGAGGCCGATCGACCCGCCGCCGAGGACGGCGCAGGAGTGCGCGTCGGTGCCGCGCGACACGGCGTGGACGCACGCCGCCAGCGGCTCGGCGACGGCCGCGCCCGCGAAGTCCAGCCCGTCGGGCAGGGGGTGCAACGCCGCGGCGGGGGCCGCGATGTACTCGGCAAAGCCGCCCAGCACCCAGCGCATGTCGCGGCAGAGCTGCGGCCGGTCGGCGACGCACGGCGCGCACGCGCCGCACGCGACGCTGTCGCCCACGAGCACCCGCTCGCCCGTGTCGGTCCGCACGCCCGCCGTCTCGTGGCCGAAGCCGGTGGGGAACGCGCCGAGCACCGGGTGCCCGCGGCGCAGCATCTTCACGTCGGTGCCGCACGCGGTCGCGGCCTTCACCTCGACGACGACCTCGCCGACCGGCTCGGGCACGTCCTCCACGCGCAGGTCGCCAGGGCCGTGCAGCACGGCTGCCCTCACGTCTGCGCCCCCCGAGACCGCGAGGACGAGCCGCCGTGCGAGCCCTGGCGAGCGCAGCGGGCGGCGCTCACGGGAGCACCACGGCCTTGATGCACCCGCCCGTGCGCTGCAACTCCAGGCCGAGGCCGACCTCGTCGAGGCCGAGCCGGTGGGTCACCAGTGGCAGCGGGTCGACCCTTCCGCTCTGCAACAGCGCCAGCGCAGCCGCCATGTCCGCAGGGCCGGCGCTGTAGGAGGCGCACACGTCGATCTCACCCATGTAGAGCGGGAAGGCGGGGAGGACGAGGTCCGCGGCGGGCTTGGGCGGCGCGTACAGGCACAGGGCTCCACCCGGTGCTACGGCGGCAAAGCCGTCGGCGATCGCCGCTGCGGCGGGGGTGCAGACCAGCGCGGCGTCCACCAGTTCGTTGCCGTGGCGCTCGGCGCCCAGGCCCAGCGCCACCTCCAGGCGCTCCTCGCGCGGCTCACGGACCCAGACGACGTCGACGGCGCGCGCGTGCGCAGCCATGATCGCCAGCAGCCCGCTGGTGCCCGCGCCGACGACCAGCAGCGAGTCGCCGCCGCGCAGCCCCATGCGGTCCAGGGCCCGCAGCACGCACGCCAGCGGCTCGACGAACGTCGCCCGCTCGGCGTCCAGGCCGGCCAGCGGCAGCAGCTCGGGCACGAGCTCGGGGACGATCCGGACGCGCTCGGCGAAGCCACCGGGGTCCAGCTGCAGCTGCCGGAAGCTCTCGCAGAGCGTCTCGTGCCCGCGCCGGCAGCGGCGGCACTCACCGCACGGCGCGTGGTGGTGGATGACGACCTCATCGCCGACCGCGACGGACGTCACGCCGTCCCCGACGTGCTCGACGACGCCGCAGAGCTCGTGGCCGAGCACCACCGGCACCTTCGCGGCGACCCACTCCTCCGACACGTCGGAGCCGCAGACCCCGCAGGCCAGGATGCGGCACACCACCTCGCCGGGCCCGGCGACCGGGTCCGGCGCGTCGATGACCTCGACCTCGCGGGGTGTGACGTTCAGCGCTGCCCTCACGTCCACACCCTTCCAGACCGTGAGAAGGAGCCGCCCGGCGAGTTCTCGCGCCGAAGGCAACGCCTCGGGCCGCAGCCGTCGGCCCTCATCGGCGGATGCCCTCCTCCGTGACGATCGCATGGACGAGCGCCGCGGGGGTGACGTCGAAGGCCGGGTTGCGGACGGGGGTGCCCGGCAGCGGTGGCGCGACCTCCTCCGCGGCGCGCTCCTCGATGACGATCTCCGCGCCGGACGCCAGCGTGGCATCGAGCGTCGAGGTCGGTGCCGCGACGACGAACGGCAGGCCCGCCGCCCGGGCGGCCAGGGCGTGGGCGTAGGTGCCGACCTTGTTGGCGACGTCGCCGTTGGCGGCGATCCGGTCGGCGCCCACCACCACGCCGCCCGCCGCACCGCGGGCCAGCAGGCCGGCGGCGGCACCGTCGACGCAGAGCGCGTGGGGGACGCCGGCGCGGGCGAGCTCCCACGTCGTCAGGCGGGCGCCCTGCAGCAGCGGGCGGGTCTCGCAGGCCAGGACGTGGACCGCGTCCCCGTGGCGGCGGTGCAGCTCCAGGACGATGGCCAGCGCCGACCCCTCGCCGCCCGTGGCCAGCGCGCCCGCGTTGCAGTGGGTCAGCAGCGTGGTGACCCCGAGCGCGTCGAAGAGGTCGGCGCCGTGGCGGCCGATCGCCAGCGACGCCGCGTGCTCGGCGGCCTCGATGGCCTCGGCCTCGGCGATCGGATCGTCGGCGGCGACGACGCGATCGACCGCCCAGGCCAGGTTGACGGCCGTCGGGCGCGCCCGGCGCAGCGCTGCGACCGCCGGCTGCCAGTCACCGCCCCGGGTGATCTCCAGCGCCGCGCCGTAGGCCGCCGCCATCCCGATCAGCGGTGCGCCCCGCACCGCCAGGCGGCGGATCGCCGAGGTGGCGTCGTCCGCGCCGGAGATGTCCAGCCAGACCTCCGCGGCGGGGAGCAGTGTCTGATCGATGACCCTCAGGCGGGCGCCGTCCCAGCGGAGCGCCGGATGTTCGACTGCCATGTCCACGAACGGCAACGCTACTGCCACTGTCTGAGTAGCCTCCGCCCCTTGCGCTCCCACCTGCTTCCCGCCGCGGCGCTGCTCGCCCTCGTCCCGGCCAGCGCCCACGCGGCCGGCGACCCGATCATGCCGTTGTCCCAGGTCAAGGGCGGCATGCACTGCACGGGCTACTCCGTCGTCCGCGGCACCGACATCGCGAGCTTCGCCGTCGACGTGATCGACGTCGTCGCCAACGACAAGGGCGCCGGCCAGCCGTACATCCTCTTCAAGGCGTCGGGGCCGGCGATCGACGCGACCGGCATCGGCCCGGGCTTCAGCGGCTCGCCGATCTACTGCCCCGACGGTGCCGACCCGCCCGTCCAGCGCGTCATCGGCGCGATCAGCGAGGGCATCGGCGAGTACGGCAACAAGACCGCGCTGGCCACGCCGATCGAGTCGGTGCTCGGCGAGCCGGTGACCCCGCCGGCCGAGACGCGCCGCTCGCCGGCCACGCTGCGTCACGCGCACCCGCTGGCCACGCCGCTGAGCTTCGGCGGCCTCAGCCCGAAGGTCGCCGACCTGGTCTCCCGCGCCGCCGCGAAGGCCAAGCGCGTCGTCTACACGACGCCGGGAGCACCGCGGCAGACCTCCTTCGGCGTCCAGACGCTGCGGCCCGGAAGCGCGATGGCCGTCGGCCTGTCCAGCGGCGACTTCACCGCGGGCGCCATCGGCACCGTCGCCTACGTGGACGGCCCGAGCGTGTGGGCGTTCGGCCATCCGCTCGACTCCGCCGGCCGCCGCAACCTCTTCCTGCAGGACGCCTACGTCTACGACGTCATCAACAACCCGCTGGCCTCGGGCGACCTGTCGACCTACAAGTACGCCGCGCCCGGGCACGACGTCGGCGTCCTCAGCAACGACGGCGTCGGCGCGGTGGTCGGCACGCTCGGCCAGATGCCCGCGTCGTTCCCGTTCAAGGTCACCGCCACCGACCTGGACTCCGGCAAGGTCCGCTCGGCCTCGATGAAGATCGCCGACGAGGCGGGCGTCGGCCTGCCGACGGGCATCGGCTCGCTCACGCAGCTCGGCGCCATCGCGATCACGCAGATGGCCTACGTCACGCTCGGCGGGCTGCCGCTGCGCCAGAGCGGCTCGATGTGCGTGCGCATCACCGTCAGCGAGCTGAAGAAGCCGATGCGCTTCTGCAACACCTACGTGGGCGGCAACGGCGGCGGGGGCGACGAGGGCGGCGGGGGCCCGATGGTCAGCGACTTCGTGGCCGCCACCTCGGAGCTGGACTACTTCAACTTCGGCCCGCTGCACATCACGGGCGCCGAGGTGAACATCAAGCTGCGCCGCTCGCTGCGCCTGGCGTACCTGCTGAACATCACCAAGGCGCCGGCGATCATGCGCCGCGGCCGGACCTACGACGTCACGGTGCGCATCCAGCGCCAGAACGGCCCGAAGGCCACGCGGACGCTGAAGGTCCGCGTCCCCAGGGGCATGCCCACCGGCGAGCGCGCGTTGACGTTGTCGGGCACGTCCGCGGACGCGGGTCCGACGTCGGCGGTGGACGCGCTGTCGGCCATCCTCGACCTGACCGACGCCTTCTCCGGCGAGGGCGACACCGACGAGGCCGGCACCCGCACCGTGAAGGGTGTGGCCAAGAAGGTCTCCGAGGTCCACCGCGAGGACGGCGTCTCGGCGGCCTTCGCGCCGCCCGGCGCGCCGTCCGCGGCCGACCTCGCAGACGAGGACACCCAGGCCGAGACCGGACCGGAGGCGATCGCCCAGAAGCCTCGCGAGGTGCTGCGCGACAAGGAGCTGCGCATCGCCGGCTCGGCCAAGCGCCGCGTCCTCATCGTCCCGTAGGGCCCGGGGGTGGCTCGGCCCGCAGGCCGAGCCACCCGCGGCCAGGACTACCGGTCCTTCAGGACATACCGGGTCTCGCAGCCCTTGAGGCTGCTCCGCTCCTTGCCGTTGAGGCGGATGATGTCCTTGCCGCTGCCGCAGTTGGCCCGCGCCTTGGGACCCTGGGTCGCGATGTTGATGGCATCGTTGCCGGGGCCCGCGCTGACGCGGTCGGCGCCGTAGCCGGCGTTGAGGATGTCATTGCCGGTGCCGCCGTCGAGCTTGTCCGCTCCCGGCCCGCCGTTGACCTTGTCGTTGCCGGTCCCACCGGTGATCGTGTCGTTGTCGAGGTTGCCGGTCAGCGTGTCGCTGCCCGAGCCCCCGAGGATCCGGTCGGAGCCGATGCCGCCGTTGATGCGGTCGGCGCCGCTGCCGCCGTCGACGCAGTCCGCACCGCGGCCGGCATCGAGCGAGTCGTTGCCGCCCAGGCCGAGGATCCGGTCCTTCACGTCGGTACCGGTGATGTGGTCCTTGCCGTTGGTGCCGACGATGGCGTACTTCGGCCCGGCACCCTGCAGGCAGAGCTTGTTGCCGTACTTGCGCTTTGCCTCGGCCAGCGGGATGACGGTGCCGCCCGACGGGCCCTCGAAGGGCTTACCGACGACGATGATCGACGTGCCGCCGCCGGACGAGCCGGTCACGGCGTTGCCGTTCTTGTCGACGGTGATGATGCAGTTGCCCGTCATGACCTCATAGGTCGCGCCGGTCGGGCAGATCTTCTTGTCGATGCCCGGGATCTGGCGGTCCGGGTCGCAGGTGTACTGCTCGGTGTCGACCTTGCTCTCGGCGATGACGAGGTCCAGCAGCGGCGCGCTGCTGCCGGAGGGCAGGAGCTTGATGTGCGCGGCCCGGACGATCAGCGACCGGGCGTCCCGGATCTGCTCGTTGAACTTCACGTCGACGATGACGCCGAGCGGGGCGAGCACCTGCTGCAGGCCGGCCAGCAGCCCGTTGAGGTCGATCTTGGTGCCCGCGAGGGTCAGGTCGGCCATGGAGCTCGTGGCATCGAGCTTGGGCTGGCCACCGACGCAGGAGCCGGTGACGACGGAGTTGGCCGCACCGACGCCGAGCACGATCGAGGTCGTGCCGAGCGGGATGCCGAGGTTCTCCACGCGGGACGTGGCGGCGACCTTCTGGTCGATGGCGAGGCCGAGCTCCGGGTCGAGCACGGTCTGCGCGGAGGCGCTCTGCGCGCTCAGCAGGGTCGTCGGGATGCTGAGCGGCGTGGCCAGGTTGTCGGCGCCCGCCTCTTCGGAGGCGCACTGGGCGCGGTCAGGACTCTTGTTGTTCGCCGTGGACGGGTTGCCGTTGGCGACGATCGGCTCGACGCGGTTGGCTCCGTTGACCGACGCGTACAGGGCGCTGGCACGGCACTTCCACAGCGGTGAAGCCGTGAACGCGGAGCTTGCTTGTGGGAGCGCAAGCAGCGCGAGCAACAGGACTCCTGACGCCCAAAGCGCCCGCACGGGGACGCGAGGACGATGAACAGCAGGCATATGTGGGTTCCCCCCGGGGTGGTGGTTGAGCCGCGAATCTTGCCATTCCGCGCGGCTTTTCCCATTCCTGCTGCCAATTGCGTCTTGGTGAGGACACCCGGCAGCCGCGTTGCCGGCTCCCGGGTGGCCTGCCAGGTGGCTAACCCAGGTTGTTCTGGATCTGCAGCGGAGCGGGCTCGGCGGCCGGCTCGGCGACGGGGGCGGGGGCCGCGGCGGCCTCCAGGCCGAGGGCTTGGGCCAGCTCGCCCGTCTCGTACATCTCGGTGACGATGTCGCACCCACCGACCAGTTCGCCGTTGATGAACAGCTGTGGGATCGTCGGCCAGTTGGAGATGGCTGACAGCTCCTGGCGGATCCGCGGATCCGGCAGGATGTCGACGGCCGCGAACTGCGCGTCGAGCTGCTGCAGCGCTGCCACGGTGCGGGCGCTGAAGCCGCAGGCGGGCGCGTCCGGCGTGCCCTTCATGAAGAGGATGGTGGGGTGCTCGGCGATCGCCTCAGAGATGGCATCGCGGATGGGGTTGTCGCTCACGTCAGGCTCCGTCAGGGGTCGAGGTCTTGAGGGAGAGGGCGTGGATCGCGCCACCCACCTCGGCGCCGAAGACGTCGTAGACGAGACGGTGCTGCGCGATCCGGCTGAGGCCCGCGAACTGCGGTGCCACGACGGTTGCGCGAAAATGGTCGCCGCCGCCGGTCCAGTCCTCCACCTCGGCGGTGGAACCCGGCAGCGCGGCCTCGATCCGGCCCTTGATCTCGTCGACGCTCGGCATGTCGTCCGACAAGCGTAGCGATGTAAAAGGCCCGCCCGCCGAGGCGCTATATTTGGTGAAGCAATGGCTGAGATGCAGACCGTCACGTTCCAGGCTCGCGGCATCGCCTTCACCCCGAAGGGTGCCGAGAAGGTCGCCGAGTTCCTCGCCTCGCAGGGTGAAGCGGCCCAGGCCGCGGCGCTGCGCGTCGGCGTGCGCGGTGGCGGTTGCTCGGGCTTTCAGTACCAGCTGGCGTTCGACGAGCAGCGCGACAGCGACATCGTCTTCGAGGACGCCGGCCTAAAGATCCTCGTCGACCCGCAGTCGCTGCCCTACGTCGACGGCTCGGAGATCGACTACATCGAGTCGCTCCAGGGCGCCGGCTTCCAGGTCAACAACCCCAACGTGACCGCGGCCTGCGGCTGTGGCTCGTCCTTCCGCGTCAAGGACGAGGAAGAGGTCTCCGCGCTGTAGGTGCCGGCTGCGCCGGCATCGGGGGTTGTTCGCTGACGCCCACAACCTCCGGCCTGTGCTTGCGCGTCTGCTCGTAGCGGTCGCCCTGGGGGCGGCCGTCTGCATTTCGGGCTGCGGTGGGACGTCGCTCGTCGGCGTCCGCGGAACGGCCGTCGCGCCGCCGCCACCGCCACGGCCGGCGTTCGGGCTGACGGAGGCCAACCCGCACCTGCTGTCGCCGGCCCGGCAGCCCGCCGCGTTCACGCCGTGGCGTGACCATGTCGCGGCGCTGCGCCCGGCCTATGTCCGCGTGTTCTTCGACTGGGCCAAGGCGGGCGACGACCTGGCCGCGGTCCAGGACGGCTGCCTGCGCGGCCTGAAGCCGTGCGCGCCCTACCGGGGCATCGCCGACCAGCTGCGCGCGATCGCAGCGCGGCAGTTCGCCGATCCGGGGCGCTGGCGGCTGATCCTCACGGTCTACGGCGTGCCGGCGCGCTACGCCGCGCCACCGTCGGGGTGTGAGCGGGCCGACGCGACGTTCCGGGCGCGGCCGATCACCCCGGAGGGGCTGATGGCCTACCGGCGGCTGTTGGACCGGCTGTTCGCGCTGGCCCACCGGGTCGGAGCGCAGATCGCCTACCTGAGCCCCTGGAACGAGCCGAACCACCCGGCGTTCGTCTCGCCGCAGCGCGCGGCCTGCGACGTCGCCTCGCCGTCGCTGGCACCCGGCGTGTACACCCAACTGGCGGGCGCGGCCGCGGGCCTGCCGCGTCGCCCGCCGCTCATGCTCGGCGAGCTTGCGGGCTACGTCACCTCGAGCCCGCGCACCACCGCGGTGGCCGAGTTCGTCGGCGCGCTGCCGCAGTCGCTGTCGTGCGTGGCCGATGCGTGGTCGGTCCACGACTACGCCCAGCCCGACGGCGGCTCGCCGGATTCCGTGGGCGCGCTGCGCGCCGCGCTGGACGCCCAGCCCTGCACCGCGGGGCGGCCGATCTTCGTCACCGAGACCGGCGCCGGGGGAGACCGCGTCGGTGGTCCCCGCTCCGCCGACCCGGCCGCGCCGGCCGCGGCGTGCCGCGCCCTGGAGGCCAAGTACGCCCGTTGGGCCGCAGACGATCGCGTCGCCGGGATCCTCCAGTACTCCTTCCGCGAGGACCCCGCCTATCCCGTCGGCCTCGCCGACGCGCAGCTGACCCGGCTCTACCCGACCTACGGCCTGCTCAAGGCATGGTCGACCACGGGTCGGGACCCAGGGCCGGGGGTCTGCGGCTGACGCCGCGCGTGCCGGCCGGGGTGGTGGGGCTCGGTGACGCTCAGTGTCGCTCAAACCCACCACCCCGGCCCTGCGCCGCGCCGGGTGCAGCGGTGCGCGATGGTAGAATGCATGCCAGCAAGCAAGTATTTCTCCGAACGGAAGGCGCCCATGGTCGACAGCACAGTCGAGCCCGCCGCGCGACTGCGGCTGGTGGTCGGCAAGCTCCAGCGGCGGCTGCGGCCGACGATCGCCGGCTCCAGCGCCGGGCTGACGCCGACGAAGTCGTCGGTGCTCTTCACGGTCGTGCGCACCGGGCCGGTGCGGATCACGACGCTGGCCGAGGACGAGGGGCTCAACCCGACGATGCTCTCCCGCGTCCTGGCCGCGCTGCAGGACGACGGGCTGGTGAAGCGCACCGTCGACCCGCTGGACCGCCGCGCGGCGCTCGTCGAGGCCACGGCCAAGGGCAAGCGGCTGCGGGAGCGGATGCGCGGCGAGCGCAACGACGTCCTGACCGTGCAGCTGGCGCAGCTCAGCGAGGCCGACCAGCAGACGCTGCGCGACGCGCTGCCGGTGCTCGAGCACCTGGCCGAGCTGCTGAAGGACCGCCGGTGACGCAGCGCGCACGCCAGGCGGGGCGCACGACGTTCGCCGCGTTCACCGTCCCCAACTACCGCACCTACATGGGCGGCCAGGGCATCAGCATGGTCGGCACGTGGATGCAGATGACGGCCCAGTCGTGGCTGGTGCTGACGCTCACCGGGTCCAGCACCGCGCTTGGTCTCGTGGTCGCGGCGCAGACGCTGCCGGTGCTGCTGATCGGTCCCTACGGCGGCGTCATCGCCGACCGGGCGGACAAGCTGCGGCTCATCACGCTGCTGCAGACCCTGATGGGCGTGCAGGCGCTGGTCCTCGGCGTGCTGACCGTCACTGGCGCGGTCCGGGTGTGGCACGTCGCCGTGTTGTCGGCGCTGCTGGGCCTCAACAACGCCTTCGAGAACCCGGCCCGCCAGTCGTTCATGCTCGAGATGGTCGGCCCCGAGCACCTGCGCAACGCCGTCAGCCTCAACTCCGTCTTCGTCAACGCCGCCCGCGCGGTGGGCCCGGCGATCGCCGGCCTGCTCATCGCGTCCGTCGGCATCGGCGTCTGCTTCCTGCTGAACGCCGCCAGCTTCGTGGCGGTCGTCAGCTCGCTGCTGCGCCTCGACCGCGCGGCAATCCGGCCCAGCCCGCCGTCGCCGCGGACGAGCGGCCAGCTCCGCGAAGGTCTGCGATACGTCCGCGACACCCCCGCGCTCGGGGTGCCGCTGGTGATGATGGCGGTCACCGGCATGCTCAGCTACGAGTTCCAGGTCTCGCTGCCGGTCATGGCCAAGGAGGCGCTCCACAGCGGCGCGACCGGCTTCGGGTTCCTGACCGCGGCGATGGGCGTCGGCGCAGTGGCCGGTGGCCTGCTCGTCGCCGCGCGGGGCAAGGTCGGCCCGGAGCGGTTGATCGCCGCGGCGCTGGCGCTCGGCGTGACGATGTCGCTTGCGGCCGCTGCGCCCACGCTGGGTGTCGCGATGTTCGCGATGGCGCTCGTCGGTGGCGCGAGCATCACCTTCATGGCGACCGGCAACGCGACGCTGCAGCTCAACGCCGATCCGTCGATGCGCGGCCGCGTGATGTCGCTGTGGTTCGTCGCCTTCCAGGGCTCGACGCCCATCGGCGGGCCGATCGTCGGCTGGGTCATGGCCGCGGCCGGCGCGCGGGCCGGGCTCGGCGTCGGCGCGGTCGCCTGCCTGGCCGTCGCAGCCTTCGGGGCGGTCGCGCTCACCGCCCAGCGGGAGTCCGCGGCGCTGACCGCGAACCCGACCGGGTAGGACAGGGCGATGGACGCCACGATCCGCGACGTGCTGACGACGACCAGGCGCTGGGCGGTGGTGGGGTGCTCGCCCGACCCGTCGCGCGACAGCAACCGCATCGCGCAGCTGCTGCTGCGCCACGGCTACGAGGTCTTCCCCGTCAACCCGGCCGCGACGGAGCTGCTCGGCCGCAAGGCCTACGCGCGCGTGGCCGACATCCCGGGCGGCGTCGACGTCGTGGACATCTTCCGCCGCTCGGCCGACGCGGGCGCCCACGTCGACGAGGCGATCGCGATCGGCGCGAAGGCGGTCTGGATGCAGCTCGGCGTCATCGACGCCGACGCCGCTGCGCGGGCACGCGACGCAGGGCTCGCGGTCGTGATGGACCGCTGCCCGGCGATCGAGCTGCCGCAGCTCTGACGCCGTCGTGGCCGTCGTGGCGGCTGAGGAGGTTGCCGCCGCCCGCTATGACCTGGCGGCGGGCACCTGCAGCGGCGCGGGGGACGACGGGCGGCGAGCGGAGCGCCGTCCCGTCTCCACCGGTCAGTCGACGGTCACTCCGCGCGACGCCGCACGCAGCTGCTCCCACTCGGAGAGCTTCACGCGCGGGCGCTCGGGCGACGAGGCGGCGCCGGCGGCGGTCTCGACGGCGTCGATGGCCTGCCAGCCCTCCCAGGTGACGACGTGCTCGCAGTTGGCCGCCAGGAAGTCGTCGATGTCGTCGGCGGCCGGCTGGTTGAGGGCGCCGCCGGCGGCGTCCAGGAGGATCTTGTCGACCGTGTCCTGCGCGTCCTTCTTGTTGGTGCCGATGACCCCGGACGGGCCGCGCTTGATCCAACCGGACACGTACTCGCCCTTCAGGTGCGCGCCGGACTCGTCGACGACGCGTCCGCCGTCGTTGCGGATGAGGCCGCGGGACTCGTCGAAGGACACACCGGCAGTGGGCTGGCCGGTGTAGCCGATGGAGCGGAACACCAGCTGCGCCGGGATCTCGTCGTAGGTGCCGGTACCGCGGGCGGCCAGGGCGCCGTCGCGCTCGTAGATCTCGTTGTTCTCGATCTTCACCGCGCGGACGTGGCCGTTCTCGTCACCGAGCAGCTCGACCGGACTCGCCAGATACCGGAAGGTCACCGTGATCGGCTTGCCCTCCTTCTCCCGGGCCGCGTACTCCTGGGTGATCTCGACGTTGCGGGTGCGGGTCTTGTCCGCCTCCTGGAGCGCCTTCTGGCTCAGCGGGTCGAGCTCCGCGCCGATCACCTCGACGTCGGCCCGCTCGAGCTCGCCCATCTCCAGCAGCTCGGGGTTCGTGAACGCGGCCTGCAGCGGCCCGCGGCGGGCAAGGATCGTGATCCGCTCGATGCCCGACGCGTTGAGGACGTCGATGGCGTGGTCGGCGGTGTCGGTGACCGCCAACTCGCCCGGGGCCAGCGCGATCATGCGGGCGACGTCGATGGCGACGTTGCCGGCGCCGATGACCACCGCATCGGTGGCCTTCAGGTCGACCTCCAGGCCGGTGTGGTCGGGGTGGCCGTTGTACCAGGCCACGAAC
>CAYUDT010000009.1:0-77791 GCA_964443695.1 uncultured Conexibacter sp.
TGGTGCCGTCACCGGCGACGTCGTTGGTCGCCGTGGCGACCTCGCGGACGAGCTGCGCGCCCTGGTTCTCGAAGACGTCCTCGACCTCGATCTCGCGGGCGATGGTGACGCCGTCGTTCGTGATCGTCGGGGCGCCGAACTTCTTGTCCAGGACGACGTAGCGACCCTTCGGGCCGAGCGTGACCTTGACGGCGTTGGCCACGGCGTCGACGCCGTTCTGCAGCGCCGTGCGGGCCTCGATGTCGTACTTCAGTTCCTTGTGAGCCATGATTTCTCCTTAGCCCTCGACCTTGGCGAGGACATCCGACTCGCGCAGGACCAGGAGGTCCTCGCCGTCGATCTTGATCTCCGTACCGCCGTACTTGCTGTACAGGACGGTGTCACCGGCGGCGACGTCCAGCGGGATGCGCTGGCCGTCCTCGACGCGGCCGTCGCCAACAGCGAGGACCTCGCCCTTCTGCGGCTTCTCCTTGGCGGTGTCGGGGAGGACGAGGCCGCTGGCCGTCGTCTCCTCCTCGTCGATCGCCCGCACGATCAGGCGATCGCCCAGGGGCTTGAGCTTCATGAAAACGTCCTCCGTTGAGGGGTTGCTTCTGCGAAATTTGGCACTCTCCGGATGAGAGTGCCAACGTGAGCCCGAATCTAGCAAATCTCAGTCGGGGGCAGTCAAGCCCCTTTGGCACTCTCTTCACAGGAGTGCCGGGATCTGGGGTCCTTATCTGACGCTGAAGATCGCGTTAGCAGGCGCACAGCGGCGTGTCCCACCCTTCCGGCCATGCGCTCTCCCCGCCCTCTGGTCCTCGGTTTCCTCGCTGCTGCCGGTGCGGCGGCGGGCGCCGGCGCGGTCGCGCTCCACGAGGGCGCCGCCCCGCAGCGGTTTGCCGGCGCGGTGGTGACCCCCGACGGCGCGCTGCCGGTCCGGACCACCGCGGCGCCCGCCCCGGCCGAGACCGCCGACGCGGCGAAGATCTACGCGCGGGCCCGGGAGAGCGTCGTCTCGATCCGCGCCGTGACCGACCGGGGCATCGCGACCGGCACGGGCTTCGTCGTCTCCAGCGACGGCACGATCGTCACGAACGACCACGTCATCGACGGCGCCCGTCAGGTGACCGTCCGCATCGGGTCCAAGGGCGTGGCGCAGGAGGCGACGATCACGCAGGCCGACGCCTCCCACGACCTTGCGGTGCTGAAGGTCGACCAGACCGGCCTGACGCCCCTGAAGCTCGCGGGCGCGTCAACGGTCACTGTCGGCGAGCAGGTCTTCGCGATCGGGTCGCCCTACGGCCTGGACGAGACCCTCACCGGGGGCATCGTCTCCGCGACGGGCCGCACGATCCAGGGCGTCGACGGCAGCAGCATCAGCGGAGCCATCCAGACCGACGCCGCGCTGAACCCCGGCAACTCCGGCGGTCCGCTGCTCGACGCCGACGGCGACGTGATCGGCGTCAACTCCCAGATCGCGTCCTCCGGAACCGGCGGCAACGTGGGCGTCGGCTTCGCGATCGGGGCCGACACGGTGAAGGCCCTGATCAGCTGATCGTCAGCCGGCCTGTGAGGCCGATGTCGCGTGGCGACGGTCCCGCGCGATGACCTCACGACCCCGGCTCGTCGCGCGCCAGCGGCGCGGTCCGGTCGGTCGCCCGTCGGCTCCGGTGGCGTAGCCGGCGTCTTCGATCAGGCCCGCCTTCTGACAGCTCGACAGCCATCCGACGACGTCGGAGTAGCGGGCCAGCGGCCCGGCGTTCTGCACGAGGTCGTCGAAGGCGATGGTCCCGCTCGCGCGTCCGAGTCGCGTCAGCAGGGCGTCGCCGAAGGGGGCGCGGCGTTCGTGGCCTTGGGGGGAGGCGGTGTCCATGCGGTCATGACATTCGGCAGCTCGCCGACTATCCGCTACGCGATGGACGTTTTGCAGCGATTCTCGTCTGCGGTCGGACCGGTAGTTCGAAAATCAAGATGCTTTTGGCGCGTTGACGCTCACGAGTGCGAACGCGCCTGGAACCGGCCCGGCGTCCGGTCAGTTCTGCGCGCCGCCGATGCCGCGCAGGCGATCGGTGACGTTGGGCGGGTTCTCGATGATCTGGGAGAACCGGACGACGGTGACGATGTCGTCCATCGTCACGGACTTGCCGTAGATCTGCTCGAGGAAGTGGATCATCTCCTCGTGGCGGCGGAACTCGGGGTTGTCGTGCTCGATGTCGCGCGGGGTGAGGTCCTTGACGCGCTTGACCTCGACCTGGTCGATCACCGCGTCGAAGATCTTCTCGCGCGGTGAGTGCTGGTAGCCGATCGTCACCAGCACCGCCTGGTTCTTGCGGTACTTGTGGGACTTGTCGCCGAGGCGGATGGTCGCCGTCTTGCGGCCCCGCTTGAGCTGATCGGCGAAGAGTGTCGAGTAGAAGTTCAGGACCTGCATGTGCTGCTGAAGACCCTACTCGGTGGTCTGCAGATGCAACAGAGCCTTCTGGACCATTTGCCGCTCACCGGGATAGGTGAGGGCCTTCGCGGCCTCGGCCAGCGGCATCCACCAGGCCCGCTCGACCTCGTGGTCGTGGTCGGCGACGTCGCCCTCCTCGTAGGCCAACAGGAAGAACGCGACGCTCTTCTGGATGCGCTTGCCCTTGCGCTGGTACCAGTAGCTGACCTCGCCCAGGTCGGCGACGTGCGAGCCGAGGACGCCGGCCTCCTCACGGACCTCGCGCAGCGCCGCCTCCAGCGCGGTCTCCTCGCCGTCGGGATGCCCCTTGGGGAGGGCGACGACCTTGGACCCGTCCGCCGCCCGCCGCGTGGGCACGATCACCACGCACTCCCCGTCACGGACGATCACGCCGCCCGCGGAGAACTCCTTCGCTCCTTCGGACATGGCGCGACGTTAACGAAAGCGGGGGACCCACCTCCGCCGCCTGGGCGCGCCGCGGCAACGCCGCCGCTCGGGAGCGGCGCCCTAGTAGATGTACCGCGCCAGCGCCTCGGGCTCGTGGACCGTGATGCGGCCACGGCCCTGCGTCACGACGCCCGCGCGCTCCAGGACGGCGAGGAAGCGCGACGCCGACTCCCGCGAGGAGCCCGCCAGTTGCGCGATGTCGGCCTGCGTGATCGTGACCAGCACGTGCTCGGGCGCGGCACCTTCGGCCTGGGCCTGCGCGACGAGCTGGCCGAGCACCCCGGCCACCCGTGACTGCACGGTCTGGAAGGACTGCCGCGAGAGCCGCTCGTTGGTCTCGCGCAGCCGGCGCCCGAGCCCGATCACGAGCTTGACCGCGATGTCGGAGTGGGCCGCCAGCAGGCGGCGCATGTCCGCGCCGAGGATCGCGATGGCCTCGAGGTCGTCCAGCGTCTCGACCGTGGCCGAGCGCTTCTCGTCGTCGAACATCGCCAGCTCGCCGAAGATGTCGCCCGGCCCGAAGTGGGCCAGCGAGATCGTGCGACCGTCGGCGTGCTCCCGGACGGCGCGGGCGTGACCGGCAGCGACGACGTAGCAGGTGTCGCTCTCGTCGCCCTCCCGGAAGATGATGTGGCTGGGCGCGAAGTGGCGGCCGACCGCGACCTGCGCGACACGCTCCAGGTCGGCCTCGCTCAGCGCCGAGAACACCGGCACCCGGCTCAGAAGTTCGATCGTCCCCGTACCCACGGGTGCGGTTCTACACCACGCGGCGGGCGGCGGAAAGCGCAATCGGGGCATGCACCCACCGTGCATGCCCCGATTTTCAGAGCCTCAGGCGTGAGAGCGAGCCTTCAGGCGAGCTCTCGCACGGCATGCGAGCGCGCAGCGCGGGTCATGCCGCAGCGTCGAGCGCGTGCTCGCGCCGGCGGCGGGTCACGCCGCGGGCGGAGAACCAGGCCAGGAGGCCCAGGATGCTGAGGGGCAGCAGGGCCGCGAGGCCGACGAGGGCGACGCCCACGCTGACCTTCAGGATGCCCAGCGCGTCACCCGCGGCGTCGCCCGGCGACCAGGTGCCGTCGTCCTTCCTGCCGCCGCCCGGGACCACGTTCTTGCGGCCGCTGGCCACGACGTGGAGGTCGATCGTCGACAGGTCGGCGCGGCGGCGCAGCGCATCGAGGTCGCCCTTGAGCCGGGAGATCTCGCCGCGATTGGCCGCCAGGCGGGCCTTCAGCGACGCGACCTGCCGGTCGGTCCTGGCCCGACCCAGCGCCTTCAGGAGCGCGGCGCGCTCGTCACGGGCGTCGCCGAGGCGGTCCTCGGCGGACACGAACGACGCGGTGATGTCCCTGGAGGACTGGTCCAGCCGCGCGATGTGCCCGAACGTGCCGAGCTGCTTGAGGGCCAGGTCGAGCTTGGCGCTGGGGATGCGCAGCGTGAAGTCGGCCTCCCCGCCGGTGTCCCGGCCGGAGACCTGGCTGGAGGACACGTACCCGCCCAGCGCCTGGGTCGCGCGGACGATGTCGTCGCTCGCGTCCTCGAGCTGGTTGGCGCCGACGCGGAGCGTCAGGCCGACGGCGCGCTCGACCTTGCGCTCGCGCCCGACGGCGTCCTTGTCGACCGAGCGGTTCGGCGACGGTGCGGGCGCCACGGTGCCGGCGGCCGACGCGCTGCTCTGCGCCGCCGACGGCGCGACCGTCTTCGCCGTGGGAGCCGCGAGGTCGGCCTCGGGCGCTGCGGCCTCGCCGGCTGCGGCGGAGCCGGACGCGCTGTCACCGGCCGACGAGGTCTCCGTGTCCGACAGCGGCTTCGAGGTGAACACCGCGGCATCGTTCTGCGGGTCGTCGCGCAGGCCGCTGAAGGCGACGACGCCGACGATCAGGAAGACCGACGTGACGCCCATCGCCGGGAGCGCCCAGCTGGGCAGGCGCCACGCGCGCCGGGCGCGCGAGGCCCTGGGAAACCCGGCGGCGACCCCGTCCTCCAGGCGGGACCGCAACGACAGGGAGACCGGCTCGCGCGTGGCGCGGACATCCTCGACCAGGGCCAGCAGGTCGGCGTCGGCGCCGGGCTCGCCGTTGAGGGCGGCCTCCAGCGCCTCCAGCTCGGCCTGGACGGCCGGGTCGAGATCGAGACGGGTCAGGTCGGTCATGAGCAGGCCTTCCGCAACTTGGTGACGGCACGATGGACGCGGGTCCCGGCGTTGGACTCCGAGATGCCCAGGACGCCGGCGATCTCGGCATAGGACAGGCCCGCGTGGAACTTCAGGGCGATGAGCTCGCGCTCCCGGGCGTCCAGCGCGGAGAGCGCGGCGCGCACCGTGGCGCGGCGTTCGTCCTCCTGGCTGGTGTCGAAGACCGCGGAGGGGTCCTCGACGTCGACCACGAGCGAGGCGGTGCGCTTGCGCCGGCGCAGCTCGTCGAGCGCGGCGTTGCGGGCGATGGCGAACAGCCACTGGCGCGGCGTGCCCTTCGCCGGGTTGAAGCGGTCGCGCTTGCGATAGGCGCGTTCGAAGGCCAGCGCGGTCACGTCCTCCGCCGCCGCCCGGTCGCGCACGAGGGTGGCGACGTAGGCATGGAGATCGTCTGCGCATTGACGGAACAGCGCATCGAACTCCAGGGTTGACGTGTTCGGTGGTGCGAAGGCCATGGTCAAGGTCTCGCTCATGCGACTACTACGGCGAACACACCGATTCATCACAAGCGCGGAGAGATACTCTCCGGGCGTGTCGTGGTTCCGTGCAACCGCGGCGCTGCTGGCCGCCGCCTGCGTGGCGGTGCCGGCTGCCGCCGACGCCCGTCAGAAGGAGTCCTGGAGCGATCTGCTCTGGGCGACGGTCAACGTCTGCGACACGACCGACCACCCCGACACGGTCGGCATCCGCGCGTCGATGCCGGGCAGCGGCGTGGCGAAGGAGCGGATGTTCATCCGCTTCCAGTTGCAGTACCTGCGCACGTCCGACAACACCTGGCACAACATCGGAAGCGGCGGCGACAGCGGCTTCATCATGGTCGGCTCGGGCCGCTTCAAGGCCCGGCAGACCGGCCGCAACTTCACGGTGCAGCCGCCCGCGACCGGCGTCTTCACGCTGCGCGGCGCGGTGACGTATGAGTGGCGCAAGGACGGCGAGGTCGTGCGCCGAGCGCGCAAGCGCACCAAGGGCGGCCACCCCCGGACGACCGGCGCCGATCCCGCGACGTTCAGCGCCGCGACCTGCGACGTCAAGAAGTAGCGGCCTTCACCAGGCCCGCGCCCATCGCGGCCTCGAGCGCCAGGTAGAACCAGACGGGGTACAGCCGCTGCGGCCGCTCGATGGCGATGCCGGCGGCGCGGCCGCCCATCATGCCGAGCGTCGCGATCCCCGAGCCCATCAGCAGGCCCTTGCGGTCCTCGGGCTTGCGCAGGGCCGCCGCGACCATGCCGGCGACCGCCAGGCCGTACCCGCCGTAGACCGCGCGGACCTCGTTGCGCGCGTCGGCGGTCGGGTTGGTGGTGCCGAACGTCTCGTGGACGATCTCCGGCCGGGCGAGCGCGACGGCTCCCATCCCGGCGAAGAAGGTGGCGATGGACGCGGGGACGGCGTTGCTCATGAGCAGAAACGTACAGACAGTATGCATGTAAGGCAAGTCGGCGATCTGCGCGAGGCCGACGCCGCCGCGGGCTGCGGCGGCGTCGTGCAGCGGCTGAAGACGGCGCTCGGGCTGTCCGGCGCGACGTCGCGTCCGCCGGTGACGCCGCGTCCAAGCCGTCGAGCGCGACGGCCCCGGCCGTCGCCGGCACCGGTGAGGACCCCGGCGGAGCATGGGCGCCGCAGGGTGCGGCGCCCACGTCGCTCAGGCGAAGAGGCGCGGGTCGTTGGTGATGATCCCGCTGACACCCTCGATCTGCTCGAGGGTGGCGATGCGGTCGGCGTCGTCTACCGTCCAGACGAACAGCTCCCCGCCGGCGGAGGCGATCGCGTCTGCGAACCGCGGCGTGACCAGCGACCAGTGCGACATGACCGCGTCGATCTCGCCGGCGCGCAGCCGCGCGCAGACCTCCCGCGGGACGCTGCGGCGCAGCTGCTGCAGGTAGGCCAGGGCGAGGACCTTGGTGAAGGGATTGGCCAGGTAGTCGCGTGTGGCGCGCGGGACGGACTGCCCCAGCCGGATCTGCGGATCCGCCTCGCGGACGCGGGCCAGCGACGGCACCTCCATCGTGGAGATGAGCGTGCGCGTGGCCAGTCCGTGGCGCTGCAACGCGGCGACGACGCGGGCCTCGTAGCCCTGCGTCTTCAGGTCCACGTCGAGCTCGATGCCCGCGAAGGCGTCGGCCCCGATGTGCGCCAGCCCCTGCTCGAGGGTCACCGATTCCGACGTGAGGTGCTTGTAGTCGTGGGCGAGGTAGAGCTCGCCGGTGCCGTCGGGGTTCTCCGGCAGCACGTCGAACTCGATCATGTCGACGCCGCAGCGCAGGGCGGCGTCGAAGCTGGCAAGCGTGTTGCCCGGGGCGATGTGGTCGGCACCCTTGTGCCCGACGCGTCTCACTTCTGGCATGCGGGGCACCAGTATGTCGTGCGGTTGTCGTCGCCCTGCCCGCGGCTGAGGATCTTCTGGTCGCAACCGCGCAGGCAGGGCAGGCCGACGCGCCTGTAGACGTGGCGTTCGCGCATCTGCATCCCGCCGACCGCCGAGTCCTGCATCCGCTCGCGCACCGCGCGCAGCAGCGGCACGACGACCTCGTCGGGCACGTCGGACAGCTTGCGCCACGGGTCGACGCGGGCGTCCCAGCAGGCCTCGCACTTCCAGAGGTTGCCGATCCCCGCGAGGGTGCGCTGGTCCAGCAGCGCGTCGCCGAACGTGCGGGTCGGGTCGTCGGAGCGCAGGCGCTTGAGGATGCCATCGACGTCCAGCTCCGGCGCGAGGATGTCCGGCCCCAGCGCGCGGAGCCGATGGTCGAAGCGGCGGCGCGGTTCGGCCAGCAGCTCCAGCACCGGCCCGTCGAACTGCACCACCGTCGCCGTGCCCGAGCGCAGCGTCAGCCACGCCCGCCGCGGAGCCCGCGTCCACCGCGCACCGTCGGGGTAGACGCTCCACTTGCCCGTCATCCGCAGGTGCGAGTGCAGCGTCAGCTCGTCCCCGAAGCGCAGGAACAGGTGCTTGCCGTGGGCCTCCACCGAGGTCACCTCCAACCCCGCGAGCCGCTCGGGCCAGCGGTCGCGCGCGAAGCGCCGGTGCGGCGTGGCGATCTCGTCGGGGACCCGTCCGAGCAGCACCGGGCGGATCCGGTGCGCGGCGTAGTGGATGGTGTCGCCTTCGGGCACGCACCGTCCACCCTACGAGCCTGGGTGGGGGCGGGCGGGTGCGTGGGTGCTTGGGCGCCAACCCTCCCGTTCGGCTGGGGTTCCGGGTCGAACAGCACGAGCCTCGAACGGTTCTCGCGCTCGCGAGAACTCCAGGGTGGTTCGTGGCGAACCACGTCGGGGTTCTCGATGCGCCGAATCCACCGCAGAGCGCTCACCGAGCACCGCCCGGTGGACTCGACGCCAAGGTCCCGTCTGCCGCGGTGCGTGTTTGCGCGCAAGCGCGGTGACGTGGACGCCCAGACGACCGCTGAGTGACCATCCGGGCCACGTCGCGCCAGGGCGCGGCGGCATCACGCCCCGCGCCGCCGGTGGCGGAGTGCGGCGGACGTCCAACCCCGCCGCACCGCACCCCACGAGCACTGCCTACTTCGTCAGGCGCGTGGAGGCCTTCGCGAAGGCCTTGCCGTCGACGGTGCCCTTGAAGGTCACCACGACCTTGACGCCGCGCTTCAGGGCCTTGGTCACCGCAAGCCTCTGCTTGGGCGTGAGCCTCAGCGTGATCGAGGAGGACGAGCCCGGGGCGATGGTCTTGGTGACCTGCGGGACCTTCGTGGCCCTGGCCGCGCCGATCTTCAGCTCACCCCCGACCTTGAAGGCGCAGCGCGCGGTGCCGCCGCACTTGATGATCGCCAGGACGAAGCGCCCGTTGACCTTCACCGTCGGCTTGACCTGCACGCCGGTCGCGAGCTTGTACTCCGGACCGGCGGACGGCGTGGCGACGGGTGTGGCCGGCGCGGGGGTGGGGCCGGGGCCGATGCCCACGGCGGGCAGGGCCACACAGCCGCTCGGCTCCACCTTGGAGAAGCGCTTGACCTGGCGCTGGTCGCGGTCCATCACCAGGAAGCTGTTGCAGTCCGGGGCGACGGCGAAGTCCTGCGGGAACTTCGTCGCGCCGCTGCCGCCACCGGGCGGGGTGACCAGGCCCGCGAACTCGTGCGCGGCGTTCCACACCTGCACGCGGCCGGTCGCGTCGCCGACGAAGACGTTGCCCGCCTGGTCGATGTCCAGGGCGTTGACGCAGTACAGCTTGCCGGTCGTCTGGCCGTCGACGCCCTCGAACGTCGAGAGCACCGCGCCGGTGGCAGGCTCGTAGGTGACGAGCCGGGTCCGCTTGCAGGTGTGCGGGTCGGCGCTGCTGACGACGAGCTTGCCGTTCTGGTCGAAGGCGAGGTTGCCCGGGGTGTCCAGCCCCGCGCCGAACGCGCGGACGAACTGACCGCCGGGGCTGATCGCCACCACGCGGTTGTGGAAGGTGTCGGCCACCCAGATGTTGCCGTCCGGGCCCAGGCGCAGCGACTCCGGGCACAGCAGCGTCGCGTCCTGGTTGGTGCGCTGGCCGCTGCCGTCGTAGAAGACGTCGGTCGCGTCGTCGGACTTGGCGCCCCGGGCGATGCGGATGATCCGGTGGCCGTAGCAGTCGCTGGCGTAGGCGGCCGTCGGGGTGACCAGGACGTCCTCGGCGAGGTTGAACAGCCCGTCGGCCAGGACGACCGGCGAGGTGCCGTCGGCCGCGAAGCGCTGGACGCGGTCGTTGGTGCCGTCGGCCACCCAGATCGTGCCGTCGTCGGCGGCGACGTCGAGGCCGATCGGGTTGCTGAACTGCCCGGCTGCGGAGCCTTCGAAGCCACCGAACTGGAACGTCTGCGTCCAGCTGACGGCGTGGGCGGGCGACGCGGTCAACGCGAGCAGCAACGCGGTGACGGCCAACATGGAGATGCGGATCACGGTGGTGCAACCGTCCCGCACCCGCGAAGTTACGGTCAAGCGGAGAGCGTCAGCCGGTTGGGCGAGGACCGGAAGCCCAGCTCGATCAGCACGGGCTCCAGCGGCGAGCCGATGACCGGGGCGCCGTCGATCTTCTCGAGCGCCAGCTTGCGTCCGCGACCGGCGGTGATGAACGTGGCGAGCGTCTCCAGCGCGTCACGCAGCCGGTCGTCCTCGTCACCGCACAGCAGCTGCAGCGAACGGCCGCCCTTCTCCACGTAGATCAGCGGCTCGCCGTCGACGAGGACGACGTGGGCGCCGGCCACCCGGCGCGGCGAGTGGGCGACGCCCTCCCGCTGCGGCCACTTCAGCACGGCGCCGTAGGGCTGGGCGGGGTCGGTCGCCGCCAGGACGATGGGCGGTGACTCCTCCTTCTGCGCGCGCAGCCGCTCGACCGCGCCGGGCAGCGCGAACTGCGCCCCGCCGAGGCCCTCGACGAAGTAGCCGCGCCGGCAGACGCCGAGCGTCTCGAGCTGGCCGAGCGCGTCGTAGAGCATGCTGAACCCGCCGGGGATGCCCTCGGCCAGCACCTGCTCACGGGTCACGATGCCGTAGCGCTCCAGCAGCAGCTCGGCCTGGGTGCGCCGTTGCTGCCCCGGATCCGGCGCGTGGCGGAAGAGCTGCGACGTCAGACCCCAGCGACCCTGCACGGTGCCCAGCGCGCCGCCTCGGCGGGCACCGAACCGTCGCGTCGCGTTCCGCTGATGCGGTCCCGCCCGCCCGTGCGCCTTGGCGAGCGTCAGCTTGGGCGCGCGCAGCGGCGCGAACGCGTCGTTGGTCAGCTCTCCGGCCCAGACGAGATCCCACAGCGCCTCCGCCAGGTCCGACGGCGCCTGGTCGAACTCGGCCAGCAGGTCGGTGAAGAACGCGGGGGTCGCCAGCCGCTCGCGCAACCGGTCGTGCAACTCCGAGGATGGCGGTTCGGCCTTCGCCGCGGCGGGAGGCGGACCGATCGCCTCCGCGTCCTCGCGGAAGTACAGGGCGACCTTGCCCGACGTCCGGCCGATGGCGCCCGCCCCGACCCAGACGATCTCGCCGGACGCGCACAACTGGTCCAGCCACGTGGTCGAGTAGGCGCCGACGCGGCGGGGCAGGACGTCCTTCTCCCAGACGTCGGCCGGCAGGGCCAGCCCCTGCAGCGGCACGAGCACCTCACGCAGGCGGTCGATGCCGGCTCCCGCGGGCGGGTGGCGGTCGACGCCCTGCCACGAGGGCTCGAAGCGGGCGAGGGCACGCGGGTCGGCGGCCTCGATCTCCTCCCGCAGCGCGGCCAGGGAGGCCCGGCGGAGGCGGCGCAGCACCTCCGGGTCGCACCACTCGCGCTCGCTGCCGCCGGGACGCAGCTCGCCGCGCACCAGATCGCCGTCGCGCTCGAGCTCCTTGAGCACGCTCGACGGATCGATGCCGTAGCGCTCCCGCAGCTCGGCGGTCGTGAACGGCCCGTGCGTGCGGGCGTACCGGGCCAGCAGCTGCTTCAGCGCATCCGTGACGTCCTCGACGAACGCCGTGGGCAGGCCGCCCGGCGGGACGACGCCGAGCGCGTCGCGGTAGAGGCCGGCGTCGTCGGCGGCGATGAGCCGCTCCTCGCCGCCGACCCGCACGCGCAGCGCACGGCGGTCGCCGATGAGCCGCTGCAGCATCGCCTCGCTGTCGAGGTCGGCCAGGACGCGCACGCGGACCTCGTCGGCGGCCAGGTCGCCGAGGCGGCGCAGCACCTCGTGCAGCGCGTCGTCGTTGGTGGCCTGCGTCCGCTCGGAGCGGTGCTGCAGGTCGGCCTCGACGGTCTCCAGCGCGCCCGCGTCGATGAGGTCGCGCAGCTCCTCCTGGCCGAGCAGCTCGCGCAGCAGGTCGCGGTCCAGCGACAGCGCCGCCGCACGCCGCTCGGCATTGGGCGTGTCGCCCTCGTACATATACGTGGCGACGTAGTCGAACAGCAGCGACGACGCGAAGGGCGACGCGGTCCGCGTCTCCGCCTCGACGACGGCGATCTCGCGGCGGTGCAGCGCGCGCAGCAGCTCGACCGTGCCGGGCAGGTCCAGCACGTCGCGCAGGCACTCACGGTAGGTCTCGAGGATGATCGGGAACTGGGCGTAGCGCTTGGCGACCTCGAGCAGGTTCTGGGCCTTGAGCCGTTGCTGCCACAGCGGCGTGCGGCGGCCCG
The DNA here is from genome assembly GCA_964443695.1 of uncultured Conexibacter sp. Taxonomy (GTDB): domain Bacteria; phylum Actinomycetota; class Thermoleophilia; order Solirubrobacterales; family Solirubrobacteraceae; genus Paraconexibacter. The sequence goes on from CAYUDT010000009.1 coordinate 12,148, forward strand.
GGTACTGGCGCGGGATCAGCAGCGCGCGGCCGGCGTTCTCGCGGAAGCGCGCGCCGAACAGGGCCGACGCGCCCAGCTCGCCGACGACGATGTCCTCCAGGTCGTCGGGGTCGAGCATCACGAAGTCCGCGGTCGGCGGCTCGTCGGCGTCGGGCAGGTGGACGATGATGCCGTCGTCGCTCCAGATCGCGTCGGACTCCAGGCCGAGCTCCTCGCGGATCTTGGCGGCCAGCGCCAGGCCCCAGGCGGCGTGGACCCGGCCGCCGAAGGGCGACAGGACGCACAGGCGCCAGTCGCCGATCTCGTCGCGGAAGCGCTCGACGACGATCGTCCTGTCCGACGGGACGACGCGCGTGGCCTCCTGCTGCTCGCGCAGGAAGTCGAGGAGGTTGTTGGCCGCCAGCTGGTCGAGGTCGTACTCCTCCACGAGCTTGGACGCCGGCCAGTCGATGGCCTCGCGGCTGAAGCGCCCGATCTCCGCACCGAGCTCCTTGGGGCGCCCGACGGTGTCGCCCTTCCAGAAGGGGATCGCGCCCGGCAGGCCCGGTGCGGGCGTGACGATCACGCGGTCACGCCCGATCTCCTCGATGCGCCAGGTGCTGGCCCCGAGCAGGAACGTCTGGCCGGCGCGGGCCTCGTAGACCATCTCCTCGTCGAGCTCGCCGACCCGGCGGCCGTCGGGCAGGACGACGGCGTAGAGCCCGCGGTCGGGGATCGTGCCCGCGTTGGCGATGGCCAGCGAGCGCGCGCCCTTGCGCGCGCGGATCGTGTTGGCCACGCGGTCCCAGACCAGGCGCGGGCGCAGCTCGCCGAACTCCTGCGACGGGTAGCGCCCGTCGAGCATGTCCAGGACGTTCTCCAGCAGGTCGCGGCTGAGCTCGGCGAACGGGTAGGTGCGGGTGACCAGCGCGTAGACGTCGTCGACGGACACGGCCCCGCCCACCCCGGGCGCCTCCTCGTCGACCGCGGCGACCATCGCGACGAGGTGCTGGGCCAGCACGTCGAGTGGATTGCGGGGGACCACGGTCGGCTCGATCCGGCCCTCGCGCATCATGCGCGCGATGACGGCGGACTCCAACAGGTCGGCGCGGAACTTGGGGAAGATCCGGCCCTTGGAGACGTCGCCGACGTTGTGGCCGGCGCGGCCGATGCGCTGCAGCCCGCGCGAGACGGACTTGGGCGACTCGACCTGCAGGACGAGGTCCACCGCGCCCATGTCGATGCCGAGCTCGAGGCTGCTGGTGGCCACCAGGCAGGGAAGCTCCCCGGCCTTCAGCAGCTCCTCGACCACCTCACGCTCCTCGCGCGCGAGGGAGCCGTGGTGCGCGCGGGCGATGATCTCGGGCCCGCTCGCCTCGGCGTCCTCACCACGCGCCTCGTTGTGGAGGTCGTTCAGCCGCAGCGCCAGGCGCTCGGCACCCCTGCGGTTGTTGACGAAGACGATCGTGCTGCGGTGCTCGTGGACGAGCTTCAGCAGCTCGGGGTAGATCGCCGGCCAGATGCTGCGGCGCGTGGCCTCGCCACCGACGAGCGGGTCGAGCTCGACGTCGGCGTCCGGCTCGACCATCGACTCCACCGGCACGTGGATCTTCAGGTCCAGCGGCTTGCGCACGCCGGCGTCGACGATCTTGCACTGGCGCCGCGGGCCGACGAGGAAGCGCCCGACCTCCTCCAACGGGTTCTGCGTCGCGCTGAGCCCGATGCGCTGCACCTCCCGGCGGGTGCCGGACGCGGGTCCCGCATGACCCCATCCGTCGCGCTGGTTGGCCGACAGCCGCTCCAGCGTCAGCGCGAGGTGGCTGCCGCGCTTGGTCGACGCCACCGCGTGGATCTCGTCGACGATGACCGCCTCGACGTCCTGCAGGATCTCCCGCGCCCCGCTGGTGAGCATCAGGTACAGCGACTCGGGCGTCGTGATGAGGATGTCCGGCGCGTTCTTGCGCATCGCCTGCCGGGCGCGCTGGGGCGTGTCACCCGTGCGGATGCCGACGCTGATCTCCGCGGCGCCGTCGCTCATCGCCGCGATGCCGCGCAGCGGTGCGCGGAGGTTGCGGTCCACGTCGTAGGCCAGCGCCTTCAGCGGGGAGACGTAGACCAGGCGCGTGCCGCGGTCACCGGCCGGCTCGCGCGCCAGGCGGTCCAGGCCCCAGAGGAACGCGGCCAGCGTCTTGCCGCTGCCGGTCGGCGCGCTGATGAGCACGTGCTCGCCCGAGGCGATGGCCGGCCACGCCTGCGCCTGCACCGCCGTGGGCTCGGCGAACGCACCCGTGAACCATCTGCGGGTCGCATCGGTGAAGGCGGACAGCGGCACGGTTCCAGCGTAGCCTCGTACCCGTGGCCCCTCTTGCAGGAACCGGCCACGCCGGCCGTCGTGCGCGCGCCGGATCGGCTGACATCTGGACGGATGTCGCCTTGCGCGGCGGGCGCAGGTGCCGAGGATATGGCGCGTGCTCCTCTCTCGTCTCGCCGCCGGGCTGCTGACCGCCGGCCTCGTCTCCCTGGCGACCCCGCCCGCGTTCGCCGACGTCGTGGTCCCCGACGACCAGGTCGTGCAGGGCAGCATCTGCACCGGCTTCGACTGCGTCGACGGTGAGTCCTTCGGCACCGACACGCTGCGGCTCAAGGAGAACAACCTCCGGATCAACTTCGACGACACCACCACGAGCGGCGGGTTCCCGGCCAACGATTGGCGGATCGTCGTCAACGACGTCAACAGCGGCGGCGCGAACTTCTTCGCGATCGAGGACTCGACCGGCGTGAAGACGCCGATCAAGGTGATGGCCGGCGCGCCGACCGACGCGCTGCGGGTCGCGGCCGACGGCAAGGTCGGCCTGGGCACCGATGCCCCCGGGTTGCGGCTGCACCTCAAGCAGAGCGACACCCCCGGCGTCCGGCTGGAGCAGGACAACAGCGGCGGCTTCACCGCGCAGACGTGGGACGTCGCCGGCAACGAGGCCAACTTCTTCGTCCGCGACCTCACCGGAGGGTCCAGGCTGCCGTTCCGCATCCGGCCGGGCGCGCCGACGAGCAGCCTCGACATCGCCGCGAGCGGCAACGTCGGGATCGGCACGGCCTCACCCACGGCGGCGCTCGACGTCCGCGGGGCGATGGTGCAGTCCGACGGATCGACGCTGAGCGAGAACGTCGCGGCCGCCGACGGCGACGCCGTCCTCGCGGCCCTGCGCACGCTGCCGCTCAGCAGCTTCTCCTACACCGCCGATGCCGCCCACCTCAAGCACCTGCTGCCGACCGGGCACGACTTCTTCACGGCCTTCGGGCTGGGGGCGGACGCGCCGGTCGTCTCCCCGACGGACATTGCCGGCGTCGCGCTGGCCGCGACGAAGGCGCTCGATGCGAAGGTCTCGGCGCTGCAGCTGCAGAAGGGCGACACCGGCGCGAAGGGCGACCCGGGCGCAAAGGGCGACGCGGGTGCCAAGGGCGACGCGGGCGCGACCGGCGTGCCCGCCGACACCACCGCGTTGCTGGTGCGCCTGGCCAGGCTCGAGCGGACCAACGCCTCGCTCACCAGGCGCGTCCTGAAGCTCGAGCGCAAGCTCAGGCCCGCCGCGAAGAAGAAGGTCAGGCCCAAGGCGACGACGCGCGCGGCCGCCGTGTCGCCCGTCGCCCGGCCGGCGCGACCGGCCGGCAACGGCCGCTAGCGCGACGTCAGGTCGATCGCGCGCTGGAAGACGTCGTCGATCATCGGCGGCGTCAGCACGCCGGTGAACGTGTTCTGCTGGCTGGGGTGGAAGCACCCCAGCAGCGGCAGCCAGTGGCCGTCGTTGAACTCCGCCAGGTGCCCGAAGCGCGGCTTGCGCGCGGGTCGCGGCTCACCGGCGGCGGCGCGGAGCCTCAGCGCGGCGTCCCACGCGAAGGAGCCCAGGCAGACGCAGACCTGCAGGCGCGGCAGCAGCGCCAGCTCGCGGACGCTCCAGGGCAGGCAGGTGTCGCGCTCCTCCGGCGTCGGCTTGTTGGCCGGCGGCGCGCAGCGGACCGCTGCGGTGATCCAGGTGTCGTGGAGCTGCAGGCCGTCGCCGGCGTGCACCGACGTCGGCTGGTTGGCCAGCCCGGCCCGGTGCAGCGCGGCGTAGAGGAAGTTGCCGGAGCGGTCGCCGGTGAACACGCGGCCGGTGCGGTTGGCGCCGTGCGCGGCCGGGGCCAGCCCGAGGATGAGGATGCGGGCCCGCGGGTCGCCGAAGCCCGGGATGGGACGGCCCCAGTAGGTCTCCGATGCGAACGACGCGCGCTTGACCTCGGCGACCTCCTCGCGCCAGGTCACCAGCCGCGGGCAGGCGCGGCAGGAGGTGACCTCGCGCTCCAGCGCCGCCAGCGAGTCAGCGCGCGCCACGTTCCAGCGTGCCGAGCAACACCCGCGTCATGACGTCCTCGAGGTCGGTCGCCTTCTCCGGCTCCCCGGTGCGCAGCTGGCGGCTGACCAGCTCGCCGATCGCGCCGATCACCGCGAATGCGTCGTCGCGCGACGCGAAGGTCGGCGCGCCGTAGCCGGGCGCGTGCAGCGCGTTGTCCTCGTAGATGTAGGACGCGAAGGCGTCGAAGGTGTCGTCGCGGCGCTGGTTGGCCCGCGGACCCGCGCCGATGATCTCGACCAACAGGGTCTGCGCCTGCGCGGGGTAGGCGGTGAGGATGGTCAGGAACGCGCGCAGCCCGGAGCGCACTCGCGCCTCGTAGCTGTCGAAGCGACCCGCCGTCTCGGCGGCCGCGGCCATCGCGCCGCGCACGCCGTCGGAGGCCTGGTCGAACAGCGCGAGGATGCAGTCCTCCTTGTTGGAGAAGTGCTCATAGAACGTCGCCTTGGACATCCCGGCCTCGCGCGCGATCGCTTCCGCGCTGGCGGTGGCGTAGCCGTCACGCGCGAAGACGACCGACGCCGCCGACAGCAGTCGCTCGCGCTGCACGCCCAGGCGCACCTCCAGGGGCGGCGCGTGGCGCCCACGCGGAACAGGGGTCGATGCTGCATCACGGCCGGCCATCGGAGCCGTCCATCGTAGAGGGCGCCTCCAACGGGACCGGTCGACTACCCTCCCGGACGTGTTCGCCCGGATGTCCATCCTCGCCGCTGTTGCGGTCCTGCTCGCCGGGTGCGCCGGCACGACCGACAGCACCAGTGACTTCAAGGGCGAGTCCCAGGACGTCGCCCAGGTGATCGAGGACTACCAGGACGCCGCCCGCAAGGGCGACGACGACAAGGTCTGCAACCGGCTGCTGGCCACGGCGCTGGTCAAGAAGATCGAGGCGGACGGGCAGGACAGGTGCCAGGACCGCATGAAGGACGCCCTCCGTGACGTCGACGCGTTCGAGCTGGACGTCAAGAAGGTCGCGGTGACGGGCACGTCGGCGACGGCGACGGTGAAGTCCCCCGGCGGCAGCGACCCCCACGAGCAGCAGGTCACGCTCGTCAAGGAGGGCACGCCGGCCACGTGGAAGATCTCGGAGATCGGCCGCTGAGCCACGGCTAGGCTGGTGGCATGCGGCTGGACGGCATCCACCACATCTCCTGCACCACCGCCGACGCGCGCGGCAACGTCGCGTTCTACACGCAGGTCATGGGCCTGCGGCTGGTGGCGAAGTCCGTCAACCAGGACGACCCCCGCCACTACCACCTGTTCTTCGCCGACGCCGAGGGACGCCCCGGTGCGGATCTCACGTTCTTCGAGTACCGCGGCGCACGCGAGGGCCGCGCGGGGGACGGCATGGTCCACACGATCGTCCACCGCGTCGCCTCGGCGGACGCGCTGGCGTTCTGGGCCGAGCGGCTGGAGGCGCGCGAGCTCGCGGTCGAGCGGCACGATGGCGCGGTCGTGTTCTCCGACCCCGAGGGGCTGCGCCACGAGCTGATCGTCAACGACTCCGACGACGAGCTGCTCTGCGCCGTCGCCGAGGACATCCCGGCCGAGTACGCGCTGGGCGGCTTCGCCGGCGTCCGCGCCTACGCGTTCGACCCGGCGCGCTCCGGTGCGCTGCTGGAAGGGTTGCTCGGCGCGACGCACACCGGCGGCACCCGCTGGTCGCTGCGCGGCGACCGCCGCGGCGGTTGGATCGAGTACGACCGCCCGCCGGCCGCGCGCGGCCTGCAGGGCTCCGGCGCCGTCCACCACGTCGCCTGGGGGACGACGGTGGAGGAGCACGCGGCGTGGGACGCACTGCTGACCGGCGCGGGCGTGCCCACCAGCGGCATCGTCGACCGCCACTACTTCAGGTCGATCTACTTCCGCGAGCCGTCGGGCGTGCTGTTCGAGCTGGCCGACGACGGGCCCGGCTTCACCGTCGACGGCCTCAGCGTCGAGGAGCTGGGCACCAAGATCATCCTGCCGCCGTTCCTGGAGCCCCAGCGGGCCGAGATCGAGGCCGGCCTCACGCCGCTGCCCTGATGCTCGCGGTCGTCATCGAGGGGTTCGGGCCACCATCGGTGCTGCAGGCCCGCGAGGTGCCGCGGCCGGCCGGCGCCGACGTCATCGACGTCGTCTACGCCAACGTGACCTTCGTGGAGACGCAGGTGCGGGCGGGCCGCCCGCCGCATCCGTCGATGTTGCCGACGCTGCCCGCGGTCCTCGGCAACGGCGTGGGCGGCACGCTCGACGGGGCACCGGTGGTCGCGTCGCTGGGCGGGCGCGGCGGGTACGCGCAGGCGGCCGCGGCCCCGGCGCCGATCGCCGTCCCTGACGGCGTCGGGCTGCGGGATGCCGTGGCGCTGCTGGCCGACGGCCGCACCGCGCTGTCGGTGGTGCAGACGGCCGACGTGACGGCGGGGGAGGAGGTGCTGGTGCTCGCGGCGGCCGGCGGCGTCGGCACGCTGCTGGTGCAGCTCTGCGCGGCGGCGGGGGCACGGGTCATCGGGCTGGCGTCCTCGCCGGAGAAGCGCGACCTGGCCCGTGAGCTGGGCGCCGCGGCCACCGGCGGCTACGCGACCTGGCCCGAGCAGGTCGACGTCGTCCTCGACGGGGTCGGGGGCCAGGCCGGTGCCGCGGCGCTCGCGGCGCTCAGGCCCGGTGGGCGGTTCGTGCCGTTCGGCATGGCGTCGGGTGGGTTCACCGACGTCTCCGCCCGGGACGACGTGACCGTCGCGCACGGTGGTCCGCCGACTCCGGAGCAGTTGCGCGCGCTGTCGCAGCGCGCGCTGGACCTGGCGGCCGAGGGCGTCTGGCGGCCCGTGGTCGGCCAGGAGCATGCGCTGGCCGACGCGGCGACCGCCCACGCCGCCATCGAGGCGCGCGCGACCGTGGGCAAGACGCTGCTGCGCGCTACTTGAGCCCCAGCGCGCCGAGCGTGCTGCGGACGGTGTTGCGGATCGGGCCCTGGGCCGACGGTGCCGCGAGCGTGGTGATGACCGCGGTGGCCATCGCGGACTCACCTTGGATGTTGGGGTGCAGCGGCGCGCCCGGCGAGGTCGGCACCAGCGCCTCGGTGAACCGGAACGGCGGCAGCGCGCAGACGTCGTGGCCGAGCGTCGGCGTGTAGGTGTCGACGTAGACCGCGCCGTTGGCCTGGGCCGTGGTCTTCAGCATCGCGTTGATCGCGAGCATCAGCTCGTCCATGAAGCGCAGGTCGTCGGCGCTCATCGGCACGACCGGATAGCAGCTGCGGCCGTCGTGCGGCACGACCGAGGGATAGCCGACGACGGCCACCGTCGCGTTGGGCGCCTTGACCTTCACGGCCTGGATCACGGCGGCCATCTTCGGCCCCGTGTTGTCGATCTTCTGCTGCACCGGGTCCGCTCCCGGTCGCGAGTAGTAGGTGCGGCAGGCGTGCCCGAACGGGTCGGTGATGCCGACCGTGCCGCACTGCACGCCGACCCCGACGAGGCCCGCGTCGTTGCCACCGAGGCCGATCGTGACGAGCCGCGCGTCGGACGTCACGCCGTCGATCTGCGGCGGGTTGACCTCGTTGAACGTCAGGCCGTGCGGGTCGAAGACGTGGTGGGTCGACGCGCCGATGCAGCTGACGTCGCGGAGCGTGTAACCGAGCTGCCGGGCGATGTCGTTGGGGTAGTTGAACAGCGACTTCACGCACGAGTACGGCGTGCCTGCAGGCGGCCCGGTCAGCGGGCCCGCGGTGTAGGAGTCGCCCAGCGCGACGTACAGCGGCCCGGCCTGCGCGGCACCTGCCACGCACCCCATCGTCGTCACGCACAGCGCAGCAGCAGCCAACACCCGCCGCACCGCGCCCCCGCGGTGTCCTGAACCCATGGGGTGATGGTGCCTGAAGGTGGCGCGTCGATGCAAACGTCCGCGTTCAGCCGACGCGCACGAGGCTGCGACGCACCGTCGTCGTGCGCCCGCTGTGCTCGTCGCGATGCGTCACGACCAGCCGCAGCCGCTGCCGCGCGGTGGTCGCCCGCAGCACGAAGTCGCGGCGCTCGCCGCGGCGCACGTAGCCGGTCGCCCGGGCGAGGGTGTGGTCGCGCCTGTCGGTCAGGCGGAGCTCCACGTCTCCGCTGTGGACGGCGGTGACCCCGACCCGGACACCGCGGCGCAGGCGCCGTGCGCCGAGTCGCCTCGGACAGTCCAGCGTCAGCTCACGGGCGCTGGCGGGTGCGACGTAGATGGGCGAGGTCATCGCGGCCAGCATCCGGCCGTTGCGGCACTGGTGGGCCAGCAGTGACTCGCCGGGGATGAGCAGGCACGCGGCCGCGAACGGGGACGCGTCGGCGTCGACGATGAGCGAGGCCCGCACCCAGCCGGCGGTGACCGGTGCGCTGAAGCGCACCTCCCCGCCCGGTGTGAGCGGCAGCGAGGCGAGCGTCCTGCCGTTGGCGCGGATGACGACGGTTCCCGCGACGGGGTTGCGCAGCACCCGAGCGCGCAGCGGGGTCCCGAGTGCGACCTCGTCGCCGATGCCGGCGCTGCCGTCCGCCGCATCGAGCACGAGCAGCGGGCCGCCGAGACCGGGGTGGGCGAAGCTCAGCGACGTCCGCCCGGCGCGCAGCGCCGCGACGACGCCGTCGGTGCTGCGCCGGCGGGCGTCGACCCAGGTCGTCGGCTGCCCCGGTCCCTGCAACGCGTTGGTCGTCTGCCAGTGCGAGTCGCTGCCGCCGGTCGCCGCGATCCGCGCGCCCCGCGTCAGCCAGTCCTCCCAGTAGCCCAGCGCGACCTCGTTGGGCGGGCTGGCCGCGTTCCAGACCTCGATCGTGTCCGGGGTGACGGCGAAGCCGTAGGTCCAGTCGAGCTGCAGGCCCGGGGCGTAGGCCGACGGCGCCACCAGCAATGACTCCTCCACCGACCCACCCGCGGGGTGGTTGGCCTGGAAGACCCCGCCATCGGCGCGCAGCGCATCGACCATGCCGCGCACGGCAACGGGCGACGCGTCGCCGTGGTCGTAGACCCGGCGGGCGCCCAGCATCTGCCCGTGTCCGCGCAGCGAGTTCTCGTAGGCGGGCACGGCGATGACACCGTCCGCGCCGAAGCCCGGGTCGCGCTGTGAGCGCACGTCGTTGTGGTCGGTGATCGCCAGGAAGTCCAGGCCGCGGTCATGCGCCTGTGCGAAGCGCTCGCGCACCGTGTAGCCGTAGGTGTAGAGGTCCTCGGCACCGGTGTTGTCGTCGGTCAGCCCGCCCTGCAGGACGTCGTGGGAGTACCCGGTGTGGACGTGCAGGTCGCCGGCCAGCCAGTCGGCGCGCGCCGGGCCTGCCGTCGCCAGGACGGCAACGGCCACGCCAGCGACCCACCGGTGCCTCCCGAACCCCCTCACGGGGGCGATCGTCCCACGCGCGGTCGCGCAGCTGGGCTTTTTCCGGTGACCACCCACTCCCGGCGAGGCCCCGTGCCGGGCCTCGCCGAGAGACTTACCGACCGTAAGCGCGCTGACGCCGTCCGACCAGATGAACGTTCGTCCAGTGCTCGGCGAGGGCTACGGCAGGACCGTCAGCTGCAGGGTGCCACCGTGGATCTCGCGGGCCCCGGCGCGCAGTTCGGTGGCCTCCACCAGCGGATCGCCGGTGCCCGGGTTGCGGGCGTACCGGGGATGCGCGCCCCCGCTGACCTGGACGCGGAGACGATGCCCGGCCGCGAAGCGGTAGGCCGTCGGCCAGAGGTCGACCGCCACGGTCTGGTCGCCGACGCAGCGCAGCAGGCCGTCGCAGACGTTGCGGGAGACGCCGGCGGCGTCGACGTCGCAGAGCCGGACGAACACGTCGTAGTGCTCCAGCTCGGAGGTCACCGTGACCGTGGCCCGCACCGGACCGGCGGCGACGGTGTCGTCGGCCAGCGGCTCGCTGGTGTAGACGAGGACGTCGTCGCGAGCCTCCAGCTCGGCGTTGTCGCGGATCGGCACGCGCTCGAAGATCGTCGGGCCGCCGAGGGACGGCGTGGGCTGCTCGGGGTCGTAGACGAACCGGCGCGGTGTGCTGTCAGCCGGTGGCTCGGGACCGAGGCTGCCGTCGCCGCCGAGGTGCAGCGTGCGCTCGGTCGCCCCCGGGGGTGGCCAGGAGGCGAAGTCGCGCCATCCGTCGCGCTGGACGAAGACCCGGACCGGCGCCCCGCTGCGCGGCGCGTCCAGCAGCCCGGCGCGAAGGAAGCGCAGGTTCTCCTGCGCGGCGCGCGCGGCCAGCTCGGGCGCGGCGTGCGTCCACGGCCCGACGATGAGCTGCACGTCCTTGCCCGCGGCGGTCAGCGCGGCGTGGTCGGCCAACTGCCACGGCGTGAAGATGTCGTGCCAGCCGCCGATGAGCTGCACCGGGGCGTCGACCCGGCTGCTGATCGCCGTGAAGTCGCGGGTGGTCCAGTAGTCGGTGTCGGGGGTCGTGTTGGCCATCCACTCCGCGTAGAACGGCAGTTTGCGGCCGACGGCCAGCTCGTCGAGACCGTTCAGCGGCAGCGCGTCGTACAGCGGCGGCAACGCCCGCAGGGCCCGGACCATCCGGTAGGGCGCGGTGAGCCGGCCGCCCTCGACGCCGACGACGGCCATCCACGCCAGCGCGGTCTGGAGCGACAGGCTGCCGCCGGCGAACGACTGGCCGTGGAACTGCGTGGCGGTGACCGTCGGGGTCAGGACGTCGAGCTCGTCGGCGATCGACCACTGCGTCAGGCCCAGGTAGGACGGGCCGGTCATGCCGATCCGTCCGGCGTGCCAGGGCTGTGCGCGCAGCCAGCGCAGCGTCGCCAGGCCGTCGGCGCGCTCGTCGAAGGGATTGAAGTCGCCGCCCGAGCCCTGCGTGCCGCGCGTGGACTGCACGACCGTCTGCAACCCGCGCTCGGCGAACAGGCGCCCGAACACCAGCCCGACGAACCCGTCGCGCCCGTACGGCGAGCGCACCAGCACCGTCGGGCCGGGGGCGCTGTCGCGGATCGCGTAGCGGTCGGCCAGCAACGTCGTCCCGTCGTCGGCCGGCACCTGCAGGCCGCGCTCGACCACCACGTCGCGCGACAACGGCTTCGGCAGCTTCCACAACCGCCCGAGGATCTCGCTGGGAACCGTCACCCGGCCGAGTCTACGAACGCGGCGTCAGTCCAGGACGTCGATGCCGAGCGCGGCGGCCCACGTGGCGGCGTGCTCCACGATGTCGCCCCACGGCATCGCCGATCCGCGCAGGCGGTCGGCGCCGACCAGGCCGTCCAGCCGGCAGGAGCGCAGCTCGCAGTCGCGCAGCGCTGCGCGGCGGATGTCGGCCTGCCGCAGGTCGCAGCCGCCGAAGCGGACGTGCTGCAGGCCGGCGTCGAGGAAGTCGGTGGAGCCGAGCAGGCAGTCCTCGAACGTGACGCGCTGCAGCCGCGCGCCCATGAACGTCGCGAGGTCGATGCGGCAGTCGGTGAAGCGGACATCGCCGAGCTTGGTGTCGGCGAGGTTGACGCCGGTCAGCCGGCAGCCGGCGACCTCCACGCGCGTCCAGTTGGCCTCACGCAGGTCGCAGTTGGCCAGGTCCGAGCGCGTGATCTGCACGTCGGTCAGGTCCAGGCGCGGCAGCTTGCCACCCGAGAGCGTGCACTCCAGCAGCGTCGAAGCCTTGAAGTGGACGGAGTGGGCCTCCAGCTCCGGAGCGGTCCAGCCGTCGACGCTGACCTCGTCGAGGACGTCCTCGTCGGCCAGCGGTCGCTCGAACCACTCGGCCTGCAGACCGTCCGGGCCGATGCGCGGCGGATGCGGCCGCGCGGCAGGCATCAGCCGCGCTCGTCCAGGTGGCCCTGCAGGCCGTCCTGCCACGGCGGCAGCGTGACCCCGGGGTTGCGCTCGGAGCCGAGCACGCTCCACGCCGGGCGCGGCGCGGGACGCTTGAACTGCTCGCTGGTGGTGGGCAGCACGCGGCAGGCGACCCCGGCGCGCGCGAAGATCTCGACGGCGAACTCGTTCCACGAGCAGTGGCCCGCACCGGTGCCGTGGAAGATGCCGGTGTCGCCGCGGCGCTCGGCCAGCTCCACCAGCGCGGGCGCCAGGTGGCCGGTCCACGTGGGGCAGCCGACCTGGTCGGTGACGACGCTGACCTCGTCGCGGTCTGCGGCGAGCTTCAGCATGGTGTCGACGAAGTTGGGGCCGCCGACGCCGAACAGCCAGGCGGTGCGGACGATCGCATGCTCGGGCGTCGCGTCGGCGATGGCCAGCTCGCCCTCGAGCTTGGTCCGGCCGTAGGCGCCGAGCGGGTCGACCGCGTCGCTCTCCAGCCAGGGCTCGGTGTTGACGCCGTTGAAGACGTAGTCGGTGGAGAGGTGGACGATCCGCGCGTTCACGCCCGCAGCGGCCATCGCCAGGTTGCGCGCGCCGTCGGCGTTGATGCGGCGGGCGGCGTCCTCCTGCTCCTCGGCCGCGTCGACGTTGGTCCACGCCGCGCAGTTGACGATCGCGTCCGGGACGACGTGGCCGACGAAGTCCTGCGTGGCCCGCGGATCGGTGAGGTCGAACTCGGCGATGTCCGCCGCCATGACCTCATGGCCGAGAGCGCGTGCGTGGGCCACGACCTTGTGGCCGAGCATGCCTGCAGCACCGGTGACGAGCAGCCTCATGACGCCCCGCAGCGTAGCCGGGCACTGTGCGCGGGCGCGTTGACGCTCGGTGTCCGCGCGTCAGGCCTCGATGGCCAGCCGGGCCAGGGCGTAGGCGCCCGCGCGGCTGGCGGCGCTGGCGTAGAAGCCGGCGGTGTGGGCGAAGACGGCGTCGGGGACGCCGGTGATCTGCTGCAGCTCCGCGTCGGTGTGCCCGCCCCACTCCTTGGGGAACGACTTGCGGTTGGCGAAGGAGTCGACCGACGCGCGGACGGCCTGGACGGCCCAGCCGTCGGCCTTCGGGTAGAGGACGTAGAGCGCCTCGGGTGCCTGCGTGGTCACCGTCTCGGTCCACGGCAGGTTGCGCGGCAGCTCCACGATGCGCGGGTCCTCCGCGGCGGCGATCGCGGCGAGGACCAGGTCCCGGGCCCGGCCGAAGGCGGCGGCGCCGTCGAGCTCGCGCTGCAGGATGGCGCGGGCGAACGCGACCGCCTCGGCGAAGCGCGCGTCCTCGTCGACCCCGACCTCGTCCCAGGCGGGGTTCAGGGCGGCGATGAGGCCGGAGACGCTCATCAGCGAGACGCGGGGGATCGCGTTGATCGTGATCTCCTGGCCCGTGTCGTTGGCGTCGACGCCCTGGACGAGGCGCTCGTCGATCGCGGTGAACGCGCCCTCGTCGCCGCCGGTCAGCTGCAGGCCGTACGCCCGCCAGACCAGCCCGAAGCTCGCGTAGCGGACGCCGTTCTCGCGCTCGCCCGCGCCGCCGCGCTGGTGGTGGTCGAAGTCGCCCTGGGCCGCGTCGCTGCGGCCGCCGACGTCGACGCGGATGTCCGCCGCGTCCTGCGTGGCCGCGTCGCGCGTGCGGATGACCTCGACCTCGCCGAGGGCCAGCTGCAACGTCGCGATCGCGAAGACGTCGTCGGCGTGGAAGCCACCCGGATGGGTGGCGATGGTCGGGGCCACCTAGTACACGCCGCCGAGCTTGCGGTGGTCCCAGCTGGCCCGCCGGCGCTCGACGAACTGCATCGCCACGCGCTTCTCGGCCTGCTTGCGGACCATGCCGATGACCTCGTCGGGCAGGTCGTCCCCGAAGCCCGGGGTGTACTTGCGGAAGATCTCCAGGCCCAGCTCGAGCACGAAGTCGGTGTCGTGGTGGAGCACGGTGTCGCACTCGAACATCACGCCCCGGAGCTCCTGGTACTCGGTGCCCGCCTCGACCTGCAGCGTCGCCCGGGCGTCGCGCTCGAGGTTCTTGACCTTCTGCGACTTGGCGAAGGTCCAGGCCCACAGCTCGCCGTCGCGGACGACGTACCAGAGGGGCATCAGGTGCGGATAGCCGTCCTTGCCGTTGGTGGCGCAGATGACGGTCTTCTCCGTCGCGAGGAAGTCGGCGACCTCCTCGTCGGTCAGCTTGATCTGGTCCCGGCGGTTGCTCACCGCCGGGACCATACCGTTCGGTCTGGTGCTACCTGTCGTTGAAGACGTAGACCGTCTCGCAACCGCGGATGCGCTTGCGCTCGTTCTTGTTGATGCGGACCTTGTCGCGGCCGGTGCCACAGCTGATCCGGGCCGGCGTGCCGGCCTGCGCGGCGTTGATGAAGTCCGCGCCGGCGCCACCGAAGGCACGGTCGGCACCGGACGACGTGCTGATCGTGTCGTGGTCGGCCCCACCGGAGAGGTAGTCCGAGCCCGGGCCGCCGTTGAGGTGGTCCCGGCCCTTCCCGCCGTAGGCCTTGTCGGCACCCAGCGCGCCGGACAGCGTGTCGCCGCCCGTGCCGCCGTCGAGGCAGTCGTTGCCGCGGCCGCCGTCAAGGGCGTCGTTGCCGCCCAGGCCCAGGACACGGTCGCTGCCGTTGGTGCCGGTGATCCGGTTGGCCTTGTTGGTGCCGACGATGGCGTACTTCGGGCCGGCCTTCTGCGTCAGGCAGGGGCTCTTGTACTTCTTGCGCGCCACGTTCAGCGCGACGACCGTGCCGCCGGACGGGCCGGTGTACGGCCGCCCGATGACGATCACGCCCTGGCCGCCGGAGGCCGACGCCGGGATGACGCAGTAGCCGGACGACGCGTTCAGGACCGAGCCGTCGGGGCAGAGCTTCAGCGAGGAGGAGCCGCCGGTGGACGAGCCGCCGGTCGTGCCGCCGCCGTTGCCGCCCGTACCGCCGCCGTTGCCGCCCGTGCCGCCGCCGTTGCCGCCCGTGCCGCCGCCGTTGCCGTCGGCGTTCGGGTCACACGCGCTGGCCGACGACACCCGCGACTCCGCGACGATGACGTCGATCAGCGGCGCCGCACCCGCGGCCTTGAGCACCTTGATGTGCGCGGCCCGCTGGATGAAGCCGCTCGAGTCCTTCACCTGCTCGTTGAGCTTGATCTCGACGACCGCCCCCAGGATCGACGACAGCGCGTCGGTCAGCTGGATCAGCGGGTTGTCGAGGGAGACCTTCTGGCCGCCCACCGTCAGGCCGACGACGTCCCCACTGGAGAGGAACTTCGGCTGGCCGTTGGCGCAGGACGCCTGGACCTCGGACTTCGCCGCGTCGACGCCGATGATCACCGTGTCGCCGCTCTTGATCGAGAGGCCTTCGGTGCCGGCGGCGGCCGCGACGGTCTGCTCGATGGGACGGCCCGGGACGGGCTTGGCAGCCGTGATCGCGTACGCGGTCTTCGCGTTGATCGTCGGCGCGAGGCCGAGCGAGTCGGTCGTGTTGGGCAGACCCGTGAACTGCTCGCCGCACGGGGTGCGGGAAGCGGTGACCGGGTTGATCGGCTCCAGGCCGGCGACCGTCGCCTTGACGGCGTCGGCCCCACATGTCCAGGAAGCGGTTGCAGCGTTCGCGGATGTGGCGAGACCGAGGGCCAGCACGGCCCCGGTGGCACCTGTCACGAACAGCCGTGCGCGATGGGAGCGCAGCAGCATCAGATATGAACCTCCGTGTTGATTCCCCTACTCGCGCCTTGTACAGCGGCGGGGCGGTCGGCGCGAGCCCTGGCGTCAGCCTAGAACACGTGCGTCCGTCTGAGAACCGGGTGAACCGACATTTCACCCGGGTGAGGGGCGCGCCTACTTCAGCTTGGCGACGGCGTCGCGCACCGCGGCGCGGGCGTCGAGCGGCTCGATGACCGCGGCGTCGCCGGCCTGCGCGAGGACCTCGCGCACGAGGTACTCCGGCCCCTTGAACGGCAGCTCGATGACGACCGAGCCGTCGGCCAGCTCCTCGGCCACCGTGCGCTCCTCGCGCATCCACCGGGCCCGCTCGGGCGAGACCCAGACACGGGCGACGCGGGACTCCGAGACCTCGCCGGTGCGCGGCCAGCCGTCGATGTCGGCCGCCGGGTTGACCTCGGGGCGCGGCTCGAAGGCGGTGTCGGTCACCTCGGCGTGGCGGATGCGGTCCAGCCGGAAGTGGCGGACGGCGTCACGCGCCGGGTCGAAGGAGGCGACGTACCAGCCCTCCTTGCCGTTCATCAGCGCGTAGGGCTCGATGGTCCGCTCGCTGAACTCGTCCTCGTTGGACTTGTAGTAGTCGAGCTTCAGGAGCTTGCGCTCCTCGATGGCCTCGGCGACCGTGCGGGCGATGTCGGTGTCGTCCCCGCCGGAGCGGGCCACCTGCAGGCCCTGCTCCATGGGGTCGTTGCCGAGCGCCTCGACGATCTTGGTGCGGGCGCTGGAGAGCGCGCCCTGCGGCAGGTGGTCGCCGATGAGGTCGATCGCGGCGACCAGCGCCTTGGCCTCGACCGGCAGCAGCCGGGCGGGGCGCGCGAAGTTGTCGGAGTAGGGCTCCGGGTCGACCTCGATGGTGCCGTCGTCGCGCAGCTCGGCGTAGAGGACGTAGCTGCCGCCGCCGAAGTTCACGACGTTGAGGACGTTGATGTCCTCGCGCAGCTCCGCCTCGGTGATCTGGAGCCGCTCGCACACCTCGGCGCCGTCGAGCAGCTCGTTGGCGCGACCTGCCTGGATGAGGATGCTCGCCAGCGTGACCAGCCGGGCGAAGCGCTCCGGGCGGATCGCGGTGTCGCGCTTGGGCGTCGACTCGCCCTCGCCGTCCGTGCTGCCGTTGACCTCGTGCGGCGTGGTCGACGGCTCGGCCAGGTCCGGCGCTCCCTTGTGCAGCTTGGCCAGCTGCTTGACGCGCTCGGTGACGAGCTTCTTCAGGTCCGGCGGGCCGATGACCCGGGCGTTCTCGCCGAGGCGCAGCACCCACGACGCGAGCTGGCGGCCGTTGGCGTAGCTGGTCCTGAAGAGGATGCCGTCGGTCGTCTTCTCGACCTCGCCGTAGCTGCCGAAGCGGCGCTCGATCTGCCAGGCGATGCGCTCGGCGATCCAGACCTCGGCCGTGTCGGTCTCCTCGCCGAACTGCCACTCGGCTCGGTTGCCGTAGTCGCGCGGGTCGAAGTCCTGCGGGCGCTTGAAGTCGTGCTCGGCCTTCGTCGCGTAGGCGACCTTGCCGCGGATGCGGCTGAGGCGGAAGACGCGCAGCGCGCCGCGCTCGTGGGAGTGGCCGAGGAGGTAGAACTGGCCGGAGCGGAAGAGCAGGTGGTACGGGTCGACCTTGCGGGCCCCCACCTCGTCGCGCTCCATCGTGTAGTAGTCGAAGGTGATCGTCTTGTTGCGGAAGATCGCCGTCTCGATCTTCGCCAGGCGCTGGGACAGGTCGTGCCCGCCGGCGCTGCCGGTGATCCCCAGGGCGATCGACTGCTGCTCCGGGGCGGTGAGCGGGGACGGCCGCCCCCAGGTGATCTGCTGCAGCGCCAGGCGCAGCGGCTCGGCGTAGGCGAACTCGCCGTCGAGCAGGCTCAGTGCGGTCTGCAGCGACGCGAGCTCCTCGTCGGAGAACGCGATGGCGGGAAGGTGGAAGTTCTCCGGCCGCAGCGAGTAGTTCTCCTGCTCGGCGATGCCGTCGGCGGGACGCTCGATCGTCAGCTGGATGCCCAGCGACTCGAGCTCTGCGCGGTCGGCGTAGAAGCGCCGCGCGAAGGCGTCCTCGTTCATGCCCGAGTACCCCTCGACGTCACGCCGGATCTCCAGCGCGGTCACGGGTCGACGCTCCGCCATCAGATACGAGATGAGCGAGAGCTGCCTGATGAGCTTCTCGGTGTCCTTCGCCATGCGCCCGGTGACGATAGAGGCCGCGCCGCCTTGGGGGCTTGATTGCGGCGAACACGCCCGCTCTTTGCGACTCTTTAGGAGAAGGGCAGGACGCGTGTTTGACGAATGGTGGGTCTCGGACGAACTGTTGTCCACCGCGCGCCGGACAAGCGGTAGCTTTCGCTTCGAGGGATTTGTGATGACCAAGCTGGTGATCGTCGACGACCATGAGGCATTGCGCGAAGGACTCGCGGCAATGCTTGGCAACTCCGGACTCGAGGTGGTCGGGGCCGCCGGCAACGTTGCCGCGGGCGTGGACGCCGTGGAGCACTCCGACGCGGAGGTCGCCATCGTGGACATCCGCCTGCCGGACGGGTCGGGCATCGACCTCACGCGCGAGCTCCTGGCGCTGCGTCCCGGGCTCGGCGTGATCCTTTACACCGGCGACTCCGATGCCGAGCTGCTCTACGACGGGTTGGACTCCGGCGCGCGCGGCTACGCGCTGAAGGCCGGGTCGATCGAGGAGCTCGTCGCGGCCGTCGAGCGCGTCGCCGCGGGCGGGTCCTACGTCGACCCGCGGCTGGACCGGATCCTGCTGTCGCCCCGGGCGACCGCCAACGTCCCGCAGCTGTCCCCGCGCGAGCGGGAGATCATGCACCTCATGGCCGAGGGCATGACCGCCGAGCGGATCGGCGAGGAGATCACCGTCTCGGTCGAGACCGTGCGCACCCACGTGCGCAACGTCATCCGCAAGCTGCAGGCGCGCAACCGCGTGCACGCGATCGCGATCGCCCTCGAGCGCGGCGAGATCGCGCTCGGCGCATATCCCGAGCGCGACCAGTAGCCGGTGGAGGCCGATCCCGAGCAGCGGCTCGTGGACCTCGTCCACGACCTGCGCACGCCGCTGGCCGTCGTTCTCGGGTTCTCCGAGTTGCTGGTGAAGCGCTACGACAAGCTCGACGAGCAGACGCGGCGGGAGTTCGCGGCGCGGATCGACGAGGCCGCGCAGGAGCTGCGTCAGATCCTGGATGACGAGCGTGAGGAGCGGCTCGCGCGCGAGGGCTGAGCTGCGGCGGCGCCGTTGCGTCGCGTCCGGCCCCGCCGCCCCGCGCGAGACCCGCCGCTTGCCGGTGTGACCTCGCCGCCGTCGCGGGTGCGGCACGTGGCCGCCAGGATGGTCACGTGGTGGTCGGCTGGTCGGCCACGTCGCAGCTGCCGGCGGACGATCCGCCCGCGCGTGCCAAGCCGCGTCGGCCCTGCGGTACCCCCGGGTGCGAGCGAGCTACGCGGCTTCGGCGGCGTCCGGCTCCGCGGCCGGAGCCGCGGGCGCAGCAGGCGGGGCGGAGCCGCCGAAGAAGGCCGAGCCGCCGAGGGCGCGGTCGAAGGCCGACCAGCGGGCGCCGGGCTCGAGGTCCTTCTCGACGCGGTCGAAGGAGCCGAGGCGTCCGCCGAGGTTGTCGACGAAGTGCACGAGCGTTGCCTCGCGGGTCGCGGGGACGACGGGCGAGCCGTGCTCCAACGTGCCGTGGTGGGACAGGATGATGTGCAGGATGTGCTGGGCCAGCGCGGCCGGGAAGCCCTCGATCGACTCGATCGCGCGCCGGACGCGGTAGTAGCCCAGGGGGATCTCGCCGAGCAGGCGGCCCGCGTCGGTGAGGTCGATGTGCAGCGGGTCGCTGTTGTAGGCCTCGAGCTTGCCGATGTCGTGCAGCAGCGCGCCGGTGACGGCGACGTCGCGGTCGATGCCGGGGAAGGTGGCGCTGATCGCCGAGACGGCCGACGCCACCGACAGCGAGTGCTCCAGGAGCCCGTGCGGGTAGGCCTGGTGGTAGTGCTTGGCGGCAGGCGCGACGCGATAACGCGCCCAGCTGCGGGTCTCCGGGCCGAGCAGCCGGTCCAGCAGCAGCCGCAGGTACGGCGATTGGACCGTCGAGACCAGCGCGCGGAAGTCGTCCTCCATCTGCGCGACGTCCAGCGGCGGGCCGTCGCAGAGGTCCGCGAGGACGAACGAGTCGGCCGCGGGTGCGCGCAGCGCCCGGATCGTGATCTGCGGACCCTGGCGCGGATGGTCGCCGTAGCGGCCGATGACGCGGACCGGCCTGCCGGCGACGGCCAGCGCCGAGAACTGCGCGATGCCGTCCCAGATGACGGCGGGCACCTGGCCGGAGCGGTCGCCCACCAGGAGCTTCAGGTACTCGCCGCCGTCGCGCTTGGCGTGGACCTCGACCTCACGCACGAGAAAGACCTGGTCGAGGTCCTGGCCATCCCTGAGGTCGCGCACGCAGACGGGCACGCGTGAAAGGTAGGGGCCGGCCCGGACTGAACTTCTCCGCTGTTTGCGGGTATTTGCCGTCAGTTGCCGAACGATCAGCGCTTCGCGACCACCAGCGTCACCGGCGCGCGGAAGGCCAGGATCATCCCGGCCCGCGGCGAGGCCTTGGTGACCCGCCCCGCGCACGCGCCGGCGGACGCCGTCGGGACGGTGGGTCGAAGCCGGTCTGCGACAGCGTGTCCGACCCGGTCAACGCACCCGTGACCTGCGTTGTCGCACCACGCCGGCGACCGCAGGTCACGCCAGAACACGATTGGTCAGGGGGCCTGACGAGAGCGCGGTAGGCTCGAGCGCCAATGACCTCGCGCCAGCGCTGGACCCTCGGAGCGGTGTGCATCGGCACGTTCATGCTGCTGCTCGACATCACGATCGTCAACGTCGCGCTGCCGGACATCGCGCAGGACCTCGACTCCTCCTTCGCCGACCTGCAGTGGGTCGTCGACGCCTACGCGCTGAGCCTGGCGGCCCTGCTGCTCACCGCGGGCTCCCTGGCCGACCGGGTCGGCCGCCGCGCGGTGTTCACCGGTGGGCTGGCGCTGTTCTCGATCGCGTCGCTGCTGTGCGGGCTGTCCGGCAGCCCGCTGGTCCTCGAGCTCAGCCGCGGCCTGCAGGGCATCGGCGGCGCCGCGATGTTCGCGACCTCGCTGGCGCTGCTGGCCGACGCCTTCCAGGGCCCGGCGCGCGGGACGGCCTTCGGCCTGTGGGGCGCGACGACCGGCGCGGCCGTCGCGGTCGGCCCGCTGGTCGGTGGGGTCCTCGTCGAGCACGTCTCCTGGCAGTCGATCTTCTACGTCAACGTGCCCGTCGGGGCCATCGCGATCTGGGCGACGCTGGCCAAGCTCGAGGAGTCCCGCGGCCCGGCGTCCCGGCTGGACCTGCCCGGCGTCGTCACCTTCAGCGCGGGCCTGTTCTTCATCATCTTCGCCCTCGTCCGCGGCAACCCGGAGGGCTGGACGAGCGGGCTCATCGTCTCCTTCCTCGCCGTCGGCGCGCTGCTGCTCGTGGCGTTCGTCGTCATCGAGACGCGGACCGCGGACCCGATGTTCGACCTGCAGCTGCTGCGCAAGCCGGCCTTCACCGGCGCCGGCATCGCCGCCTTCGCGATGAGCGCGTCGATGTTCGCGATGTTCCTCTACCTCACGCTCTACATCCAGAACTCGCTGGGCTTCAAGCCGCTGGAGGCCGGCCTGCGGTTCCTGCCGATCACGCTGCTGTCGTTCACCGCCGCGCCGATCAGCGGGCGGCTCAGCGCCAAGGGCGTGCCGATCCGCGTCCTGATGGGCGGCGGCCTGACCCTCGTCGGCGTCGGCCTGCTGCTGATGGCGCGCCTGGACGCCGACAGCGAGTGGACGGCGCTGCTGCCCGGGTTCATGCTCGCGGGCGTCGGCATCGGCCTGACCAACCCGGCGCTGGCCCAGACCGCGGTGGGGGTCGTCCCGCCCCAGCTTTCGGGCACCGGCTCGGGCATCAACTCGACCTTCCGCCAGGTCGGCATCGCGACCGGCATCGCCGGCCTCGGCGCGATCTTCCAGCACACGCTGGAGTCGAAGTTCCCCGGCGGACCGCCGGGCGACGTCCTGGCCGCGGGCAGGCCGGAGCTGCTCGGCCCCGGTCAGGCGCACGAGTTCCTGGCGGGCTACACCAGCGCGCTGAACGAGCTGTTCGTCATCGGCGGCATCACGGCGCTGGTCGGCGCCGCGCTGGCCTTCGCCCTCGTGCGCAGCGGCGACTTCGTCACGCACGCCGCAGTGTCCAATGCCGACAACTCCTGATGACAATCTGTCGCATGTCGCTTGACAGGGCGTCAGCGGAGGCCGATATAAGGCCTGCATGCAGCCGTTGATCGAACACCGACTCGAGCTCGCCGGGTACAGCACCCGCGCGCTGGAGCTCGAGGGCGACGGTCCGCCGCTGCTGCTGCTGCACGGCTACGCCGACAGCGCCGACACCTGGCGCCGGGCGCTGGACCGCCTGGCCCGGCTGAACCGCCGCGCGCTGGCCGTCGACCTGCCCGGCTTCGGCCGGGCCGACCGCCTCGACCGCTCCAAGGGCGTCGTGGAGCAGCTCGAGACCTTCGCGGCGTCCGCGGTCAATGCCCTGCACGAGGAGCACGGCGCCGAGGTCTACATCGCCGGCAACTCGCTGGGCGGCTGCACCGCGTTGCGCTGCGCGATGCGCGACGACCTGCCGCTGGCCGGCGTCATCCCCGTCGCACCCGCGGGCTTCGACATGCCGATCTGGTTCAGCGTGATCGACGCGCAGCCGGTCATCCGGTTCCTGCTGTCGGCCCCGCTGCCGCTGCCGGAGGGCGTCGTGCGCGCGATGGTCGGCGGCGTCTTCCGCCAACTGGCGTTCGCCAGGCCGGGCGCGATGAGCAGCGATGTCGTCGACGCCTTCACCGCGCACCACAGCAGCCAGCGTGACGTCCGCCGCTACCTGGCGACGGGCCGCACGCTGCTGCCGGAGATCACCAAGGGCCGGGCGTTCGACCTGAGCCGCATCGATGTCCCCGTCACGCTGATCTGGGGCGACAAGGACCGCATGGTCACCCACAAGGGCGCCAAGTACCTCCTCGACGCGCTGCCGGACATGCGCTACGAGCTGCTGCAGAACATCGGCCACTGCCCGCAGATCGAGGCCCCGGACCGCTTCATCGAGATCCTGCTGGAGGCGACCCGGGCCGAGGCCGTCGCGGCCTGATCGGCCGGCCCGGCAGGCCGCCTTGCGGCCTGTTGGCGCACCGTTCCCTACCCTGGGGGCATGGATCTCCGCCGGATCGCGCCGTTGGGCGTGGCTCTTGCCCTGGTCATTCCCGCATCTGCCGGCAGCCAGGAGCGCACCGTCCCGCAGGGCGTCACCGCCGGTGGCGCCGACCTCTCGGGCCTGACGCTGCAGCAGGCGATCGACAAGCTGAAGGCCGAGGTCGAGCCCAAGCTCGGCGAGACGCTCATCATCGGCGTGTCGGGCAAGCAGTGGAAGCTGACGATGGCCGAGGCCAAGTTCGCCTTCAACAAGACCAAGACGGCGCAGGCCGCGTTGGACGCCACGCCGGGCATGCCCGACGCCGCCGGCGGCGCCGCGCCGAAGACCGACATCCCGCTCGTCGTCGCCCACTCGAAGCAGGCCGTGGCCGCGTTCGTCAGCAGCATCGACAAGAAGGTCGGCAAGCCGTCGCGCAGCGCGACCGTGAAGCTCGGCCTCAAGAAGATGCACCTGACGCGCGCGAAGGTCGGGCTGGGCCTGGACAAGGCCGCCACCGCCAAGCTCATCGACGCCACGCTGGACGACGCGGCCGCGCCGCGGCTGCTGCACAAGCGCCTGTCGAAGGTCTACCCCAAGACCAACGCGACGGACCTGAAGAAGCAGTACGGCACCGTCATCACGATCGACAAGTCGACGTTCAAGCTGCGGCTCTGGAAGCGCCTGAAGCTCGTGCGCACCTACGGCGTCGCCGTCGGCCAGCCCGCCTACCCGACGCCCGAGGGTCGCTTCGCCATCCAGGACAAGCAGATCGACCCGGTCTGGTCGGTCCCCAACTCCC
Source organism: uncultured Conexibacter sp. (assembly GCA_964443695.1). Taxonomy (GTDB): domain Bacteria; phylum Actinomycetota; class Thermoleophilia; order Solirubrobacterales; family Solirubrobacteraceae; genus Paraconexibacter. The sequence goes on from CAYUDT010000009.1 coordinate 36,030, forward strand.
CGTGGGCCGGGGAGCTCGGCGGCACCACCGTGGCCGGTGGCAGCGCCGCCAACCCGCTGAAGGCGCGCTGGATGGGCATCACCGACGGCGTCGGCATCCACGGCACCGGCGAGGACTACTCGATCGGCTCCGCCGCCTCGCACGGCTGCATCCGCATGCACGTGTGGGACGTCAAGGCGCTGTACCCGCGCGTCCCGGTCGGGACGACGGTCATCATCGGCAAGTCCTAGCGGTCAGGTCGTCGCGTGCTCGCGGCTCCGGTGGGCCGCGGCGCGCGCCCGCCGCAGCACGGCGCGCGGGTCCCACGTGCCGAACTCGCGGCCCAGGATGGCCAGCGAGATCAGCAGGCCGGTGACGAGGAGGACCGCGCCGACGCCGACGGTGAACGTCGCGATCGCCGCCGGCTCGACCGGGTGGCCGGTGACCTCGACGAAGCCGTAGGACAGCATCGCCAGACGCAGGCCGGCGCTCACGGGCGCCAGCGGGATGATCCGGCCGCCGCCCTGCGCGGCCATGACCAGCACCACGGTGCTGACCGTCACCGGCAGCTCGAACGCCGTCATGAACGCCGCCAGCGAGCCGAGCCGGATGACGCGCGACAGCGCCTGCGGCGCGGCGACCTCGCGGATGAACCGCGCCGGTGACCCGAGGATCACCATGCCCTGCTTGAAGCGCGCGGCGAACTCCTGCGCGCCGCGGCGGATGAAGCGGATCACCAGCCAGCCGAGCACGCCGATGACCGCGACGGCGACGGCGGAGACGATCGGGTGCTGCAGCACGAACGTGACGTCCAGCGAGGGGATCTCGCCCGGGGTCGAGGGCACGGGCAGGAAGCCGCGGGCCAGCGCCCAGGCGACGAGCGCCGTGCCGAACAGCGTCTCGAAGACCGTCTCCGGGATGAACGTCGCCGCCGACGTCGCGTAGGAGGAGTCGTGGATGCGCCGGTTGACGAGCGTCAGCTTGACGACGTCGCCGCCGCGGGCCGGGATGACACCGTTGAGGCCGGCGCCGGCGAGGTAGGCCAGGCACGTGTCGCGCTGGCGCAACGTCCCGTAGGCCTGCGGGTAGGCGGCCAGCAGGATCGCGTGCCAGCCGCGCACGCGGACGACCTGCGCACCGATGGACAGCAGGGTCCCCACGACCAGCCAGAAGATGTTGACGTGAACGACGCTGTCAGCCAGCAGGCGCAGCGCCTGATGGATACGGCTGAGAGCTTCGTCGACGTAGTGCACGTTGCCCTGGTTATCGGCGGCGCGACGTCCTCCGTGAAGGGTGTCCGTTCCCCGGGCCCGGCTCGTCCGGCCAGTGGCCCCACCTGTCGAAGTACGCGCGGGCCTCGTCCTCCTCCTCGCGCACGTGCTCGCTGTCCACGCCGACGCGGTGCAGCACGTTCAGCAGCCAGATCGACAGGCCGGCGCCGACGATGGCGCCGCCGCCCTCCAGAGCGTTGTCGTCACCGCCGAGGACCATCACGAGGACGCCGGCCGTCACGACGATCGCCGGAAGCCAGATGCGGGTGAACTGAAGGAGCACGTTCCTCAAGGATAGGCGGGGCCGATAGGGTCGCGGGCCAGATGTCCGACCAGACGATCGAGGCGCTGTACGCCGGGCTCAACGCACACGACGGCGAGGCGATGGCCGCCTGTTATGCCGATGACGCCGTCTTCGAGGATCCGGCGTTCGGGGTGCTCGACCACGGCGACGTCAAGCACATGTGGCGCATGCTCTGCTCGTCGACCAAGGACCTGGTCGTGGACCTGCGCGAGCACGGCGCCGACGGCAACACCGGCCACGCGCACTGGATCGCGACCTACACGTTCCGCACCGGCAAGCGCGTCGTCAACGACGTGCAGGGCACGTTCCGCTTCGACGACGCCGGCCTGATCGTCGACCATCGCGACGTCTTCGACCTGCGCCGCTGGGCCGGCCAGGCGATCGGCGCCTCCGGCACGGTGCTGGGCTTCACCCCCCTCCTCAAGCCCTTCGTGCGACGCACGACCGGGCGCAACCTCGCAGACTGGAAGGCGAAGAACGCATGAAGCTCGGACTGAACACGGGGTACTGGGCCGGTGGGCCGCCCGCCGGCATCGGTGACCTCATCAGCGAGGCCGAGAAGCTCGGCTTCGACTCGCTGTGGTGCAGCGAGGCCTACGGCTCCGATGCGCTGACGCCGCTGGCGTGGTGGGGCTCGCAGACGACGTCGCTGCAGCTCGGCACCGCCATCGTGCAGATGAGCGCGCGCCAGCCGGCCGCGACCGCCATGGCCGCGATGACGCTGGACCACCTCTCCGGCGGCCGCTTCATCCTGGGCCTCGGCGCGTCCGGCCCGCAGGTCGTGGAGGGCTGGTACGGCATGCCGTTCGAGAAGCCGCTCGCGCGCACGCGCGAGTACATCGGCATCCTGCGCGACATCTGGGCGCGCGACGGCGTCGTCACCAACGACGGACCGGCCTACCCGCTCCCCGTGCCCGAGGGCCGCCCCGGCGTGCAGGGCCTCGGCAAGCCGCTGAAGTCCTCGATCCACCCGCTGCGCGAGGACATCCCGATCTACCTCGCCGCCGAGGGCCCCAAGAACGTCGCGATGGCCGCAGAGATCGCCGACGGCTGGATGGCGATGCTGCTCTCGCCGCACGAGGACTTCTACGTCAAGGCCCTGGCCGAGGGCTTCGCCCGCGAGAACGCCCGGCACACCGCCGAGGACTTCGAGGTCGCGGCGATGGTGCCGTTCCTCATCCACGACGACGTCGAGACCGCCGTGGACATGGTGCGCCCGTTCTACGCGCTCTACTTCGGCGGCATGGGTGCCAAGAACGGCAAGAACTTCCACGCCAACGTCGCCATCCGGATGGGCTACGAGGCGGAGATCGCCGAGATCCAGGAGCTCTACCTGTCCGGCCGCAAGGTCGAGGCGGCGGGCAAGATCCCCTCGGAGCTGATCCAGCAGATGTCGCTGCTGGGACCGAAGGACAAGATCAAGGACGAGCTGGCCGCCTGGGAGGAGTCGTTCGTGACGACCCTGCTCATCCAGGGGGACGCGCAGATGCTGAGGGACGCCGCAGAGCTCGTGCTGGGCTGAGGCCCGGGCTCAGGGTTCCTGCGGCTCCCGGTCGCGGCGCTGCCGGGCCCGGGCCCGGTTGGCGCGCGTCTCGGGCAGCGCCTCCTCGAGCGTCAGCAGCATCAGCATCTTGCGCCCCAGCCGCAGCGGCCCGTCCATCTCCACGCGCCCGTCGGCCAGGCGCGCGAGAGCCTTGCGGCCGCGCGGCGTCGTCGGCTTGGGCAGGCCGCCGGTCAGCGGGCTGGCGATCAGCGCGTTGATGTCGCCCATCCGCCCGGACACGATGAGGTCGACCGCGCGGTCGTCACCGGCGACGTCGTCACCGACGATGATCTCGTCGCCGCAGAAGTCCATGCGCACGGCGGGGTAGCCCTCCTCGAAGCGCAGGACGATCGTGCCGCGCAGCGCCACGGCCATCTCCGGCTTGTTCTGCGCACCGGCGCGGACGAGGGCGAAGACGGTTGCGGCGATGGAGTCGTCGGCCAGTTCGCCGAGGCGGACGTGGGGCCCGGACATCGCACCCACGATCGCAGGTGATCAGCCGCCTTGTGTGACGGCGCGCACAGATCAGAGCTGTGCGGCGACCCGGGCCAGCAGGCCCCGCCCGGCGTCGGCGCAGGTGCTGCCGCGGGGCTGCAGGGCGACCAGGCCGGCCCGCTCGGTGATGCTCACCGTGGCCGCCCCGCGCGGCAGCGTGCGCCCGGCCAGGCACTCGGCGTCGATCGGCGGGGAGACGACGCTCACGACATCGGGCCCGCGCAGGCCGACGAGCAGCGCCCGGCCGTCCTGCGCGGCCAGCCGGCCGTCGACCTGCGGATCGTCGAAGCCCATCGCGGCGTAGGCCTCGTCCGCCGTGGCGTAGGCGGGCAGGACGACGAGGCGGTCCCAGGAACCGCCGACGTGCGCGGCGAGGTCCAGCGTCGCCCGGTGATCGCGCAGCGTGGCGCGGGCCTGCTGCTCGAAGGAGGCGCCGCGTGGAGCGGGCGACGCCAGCACCCAGGACACGCATGCGACCACCAGGCCAACCAGGGCGAAACCGGTGATCGCACGCCGGGCCATGTGAGCAGGAACGGCGCGGGCCGTGATTCCTTGCTCAGGGATTGCACTCATCTTTCCGGTGCGTGGCCCCGCCCGGGCGGACAGCAGCACGCACTAGGCTGCTGTCCGCCATGCGCGAGGTCGCCATCCGCGAAGACGTCATCCGCCTCGGCCAGCTGCTCAAGCTGGCGGGCCTCGCCGATTCCGGCGGGGAGGCGAAGGACCTGCTCATGGCCGGGGAGGTCTCCGTCAACGGGGAGACCGAGACCCGCCGCGGTCGTCAGCTGACCAGCGGCGACGTCGTCAGCGCGCTGGGCGACGAGGTCACCGTCATCGCGCCGACCGCTTGAGCGGCGCTGCCGAAGTGCCGATGGAGTGCAGGTGAGGCCACCCCGCTCCTTGCTCACGCTGCCGCTCGCGACGCTCGCGATCGGTCTGGCATCGGCGCCCGCCGCGCACGCGTCCTGCGTCGACGAGACGCTGGCGCCCGGCAGCGACGGCTGGACGACCCAACGCGAGAACGCCGCGGTCCTCTGCCTCACCAACGAGGCCCGCACCACGCGCGGTCTCCCGGCGCTCGCGTCCGAGGCGCGCCTGACCCAGGCGGCGCAGGGTCACGCGGACGACATGGCCTCCCGCGGCTACTTCAACCACACCAGCCTCGACGGCCGCAGCTTCGCCGATCGCATCAAGGGCACGGGCTACACCTACGCCACCGCCGGCGAGAACATCGCCTACGGGCAGCGGACGCCGTTCGAGGTCGTCGAGGCCTGGATGAACAGCGAGGGGCACTGCGAGAACATCCTGCGCCCCGGCTACACCGAGATCGGCCTCGGCGTGGCGCCGAGCCCGCGCGGTCCCTACTGGGTGCAGGACTTCGGCCGCCGGCAGGGCTCGCAGGATCCGGGCGGAGCCGCGCCCGCCTGCCCGGCGTCGCTGGACCGCAGCGCGATCGACACGCCGCCCCCGGCGGTGACGGTCCCCGACACCGCGGTGACCGTTCCGGCGCCCACCACGTCGACGGCGCCGACGTCCGCGCCCACCGCCACCGGCGCGGTCCGTGCGTCGCTCAAGGAGCTGCTGCTCGCGGGCAGGTCGGTCACCGCGACGCTCGCCTGCCCGGCGTCGGCGACCAGCCCGTGCGTGGTCACCATCGCGCTGACCTCGGCGAGGTCGAGGACGGCCCGGATCGCTCCGGGCCGCAAGGCGAAGGTCCGCCTGAAGGCCCGGCGCAAGGGCCGGGCCACCGTCACGGTGAAGGCCGGCCGCCGGACGATCGCCCGGCGGACCGTGCGCCTGCGCTGACGCTACAGGCCGTAGGTCTTGGCGATGATCTCGCGCTGGATCTCGCTTGTACCGCCGTAGATCGTCGAGACCAGGTTCTGGCGGACGTGGCGCTCCATGTCGTACTCGGTCGCGTAGCCGTAGCCGCCCATCATCTGCATGCCCTCCAGCGCGACCTTCTTGCCGGTCTCGGTGACCTTCAGCTTGGCCATGGAGGCCTCGCGGGGGAACAGGGCGCCCGGGTTGTCGTCGACCTTCTGGGCGACGCCGTAGACGAGGAGCTTGCAGACCTCGATCTCGGTCGCCAGGTCGGCGATGCGGTGGCTGAGCGCCTGGAAGGAGCCGATCGGCCGGCCGAACTGCTTGCGCTCCTTGACGTAGGCCAGGAGGTCGTCGAACGCGCGACGGGCGAAGCCCAGCGACTGCGCGGCGATGATCAGGCGCTCGGTGTTGAGGCCCGCCATGAGCTGCATCCAGGCGCCGCCCTCGGTGCCGAGCAGGTTCTCGGCGGGCACGACGACGTCGTTGAAGAACACGTCGTTGACGACGCGGCCGCCCATGGTCTCGATGCCGCGGATCTCCACGCCCTCGGTCTGGACGGGCACGGAGATCATCGACAGGCCCTCGTGCTTCTTGCCGCTGGCGTCGGTGCGCGCGACGAGCAGGATGTTCTCGGCGTAGTGCGCCTCGGAGATCCAGGTCTTCTGGCCCTCGATGCGGTAGTGGCCGTTCTCGCGGACGGCCTTGCAGCGCAGCGCCCCGACATCGGAGCCGGCCTCGGGCTCGCTCATCGCGATCGCCTCGACGTTGCCGGCGACGATGCCGGACAGGATCGCCTGCTTCTGCTCCTCGGTGCCGAACTTCTCGTAGGGCCCGGCGACGATCTGGGTGACGGGGTAGCCGCCGATCGGCAACTGGCCGTAGGAGATCTCCTCCAGGAACAGGCACATGTCGACGGCCCCGCCGCCGCTGCCGCCGAACTCCTCGGGGATCGCCACGCCGAGCCAGCCCAGGTCGGCGACCTGCTTGTAGATCTCCTTGTTGTGCGGCTCGGCGAAGTTGTTGGTGAGCTTGTCGCGCTGCTCGCGGGTGCCGCACTCGCGCTGGGCGAAGTCGCGGACGGCGGCGACGAAGTCCTGCTGCTCGTCGGTCAGGGTGATGGTCATGTGTTCGGTCCTCAGTTGGTGACGGGCTTGTAGACGGTGACCACGGCGGCGCCGCCGAGGCCGATGTTGTGCTGGACGGCGAGCTTGGCCCGGTTGGGGCCAGGGGCCCCACCTGCGGCCGACCCGGCCGCGCCCAGGTGTTCAGGGGTCAGCGAGCGGCCTTCGGCATCCCTCCAGACCTGGCGCTTGTCGGCGGTGCCGCGCAGCTGCCAGGTCAGCTCAGAGCACTGGGCCAGGCCGGTGGCGCCGAGCGGGTGGCCCTTGCTGATCAGGCCGCCCGACGGGTTGACGACGGGGCCGTCGCCGCCGTAGGTGGTGGCCTGGGCCTCGACGAGCTTGTGGCCCTCGCCGATCTCGGCGAAGCCGAGGGCCTCGTAGGTGATCAGCTCGTTGGCGCTGAAGCAGTCGTGCAGCTCGCAGACGTCGACGTCCTTCGGGTCGACCTGGGCCTCCTCATAGGCCTGCCGGGCGGCCTCGCGGCTCATGTCGAAGCCGACGATCTTGATGCAGTCGGTGTCGTCGGCGAACGTCGAGGCCATGTCGGTGACCATGGACTGCCCGGCGATCTCGATCGCGCGGTCCCAGAGGTCGTGCTCGTCGACGAAGCGCTCGCTGGCGACGATCGACGCCGCGCTGCCGTCGGAGGTCGGTGAGCACTGCAGCTTGGTCAGCGGGTCATGGATCATCCGCGCGTTCTTGATGTCCTCCAGGCTGTACTCGTCCTGGAACTGCGCGTAGGGGTTGTTGACGGAGTGCTTGTGGTTCTTCCACCCGATCCACGCGTAGTGATCGGGCGTGGAGCCGTACTTGTCCATGTGATCGCGGCCGGCGTTGCCGAACATCTGCGGCGCGCCCGGGGAGTTCTCGGGGGCGCGCAGCGCGAACATCCTGGTCGCGTGGCGGTCCATCGCGTTGGTGCGGTCGGTGTACTTCACGCCCAGCGAGCCGGGCTCCATCTTCTCGAAGCCGATCGCCAGGGCGCAGTCGATGAGCCCGCCCTTGACGGACTGGCGCGCCAGCCAGAGGGCGCTGCTGCCGGTGGAGCAGTTGTTGTTGACGTTGACCACCGGGATGCCGGTCAGCCCCAGGCCGTAGACGCTGCGCTGGCCGTAGGTCGAGTCGCCGTAGCAGTAGCCGGCGAACGCCTGCTGGATCTTGTCGTAGGTGATGCCGGCGTCCTCGAGCGCCTTGCGCCCCGCCTCCTCGGCCCAGTCGGGGTAGTCCCCCTCCTTGGTGCCGGGCTTGTCGAACTTGGTCATGCCGACGCCGATGACGAACGTGCGGTTGGACATGTCAGGACCCCTTCTTGGTGTGGACGCGCGGAGCGACGTCATGGACGAGGGACAGCAGAGACTCGGTGAGGAAGAGGGACGCCTGCGCGCGCGTGAGGCGCCTGCGCTGCAGCCACTCGCGGGTGGTGGCCTCCGCAAGGGCGCTGTAGGCGCGCAGGATCGGCCGCAGCTGACGGTCGCTGAGCGAGGCGTCGGCGGCCAGGAACGGGGTGATCAGACGCGTGGCCGCGGCCTCGCGGGCCTCCTCGAGGATTGCCTCGATCTCCGGGTCGCTGCCGAAGCCCTCGGCGCCCAGCGCGCTGAACCAGGCGGCGCGGTTGCGGGAGACCATCTCCAGCCAGTCGTCCATGAACTCGGCGACGACCTCGCGGACGGTGCGGCCCTCCAGCTCACCCGGCGTCGGCGGGTCGGGGACGTGGACCATCTGCCGGACGACCTCGAGCTCCAGTTCGCGCTTGGTGCCGAAGTAGTGGTTGAGCAGCCCGCGGGTGACGCCGGCCGTCCTGGCGATCTCGGTCATCGACACGGTCGAGGCCGGCCGCTCGGACAGCAGCTTGCGCGCGCAGAGCAGGATCTGCTCGCGGCGTTCGTCCTTCTCCAGTCGCTGCCAGCGCGGCGCGGGCGTCGCCATACGGCGGCGCATGGTGACGCCTTGTTGGCGGAGTGTCAACAGCTGTTGACGATCCGCCAACAGGCGAGGGGCCGGCGTCAGCCCAGGACGGCGGCCAGCTCCACGCGCGAGCGCACGCCTGCCTTCGCGTAGAGGTTGGACAGGTGGTACTCCACCGTCTTCTCGCTGATGAACAGCTGCGCGGCCACACGCTTGTTGGGCAGGCCCTGCAGCACGAGGTCGGCGATGTCGCGCTCGCGGGACGTCAGCTCCAGCGCGGCCGGGCCGGACGCGCGGAGCGTGGCGGTGTCCAGCCGGGCGCCGATGCGCCGCAGCTCGCGGGAGGCCCGGTCGCGCTCGGCGATCGCGCCCCCGGCGGCGGCCGCGTGGGCGGCCTCGCGCAGGACGCTGACGGCGGCGTCGCGCTGCCCGGTCGCCGCAAGCGCCCTGCCGTGGGTGATCGTCGCGCGCATCGCGATGCGGTGACCGCCGACGGCGCGCGCGGCCGCGGCGGCGCCGTCGAGTGCGGTGAGCGCCTCGTCGGCCCGGTCGGCCAGCAACAGGCCCTCGGCGTAGGCGCTCAGGGCACCGACGCGGGCGACGGGGTGGCAGTAGCGGTCGGCCAGCGCGATGCCCGCCTGCCCGTACTGCTGGGCCAGGTCGGCGTGGCCGGCGCGGGCGGCGTTGGCCGCCAGCTCGATCGCCACCCGCAGCTGGTTGGTCGGGTCCATCTCGTGGTCGCCCTCGTGGAGCCTGCGGAGCTCCTCCATCCCGCGTTCGGGGTCGTCGTCGCCGTGGATGATCGCGATCGTCACGCCGGCCGACAGCAGCAGCAGCCCGGACTCCAGGCCGGCCTCGATCCGCACCGCCTCCTCGAGGACCGCCCGGCCGGCCGGTGCGTCACCGGTGAGCCGGTGGCAGTCGGCCAGGACGATGAGCGCCCAGTGCAGCTGGCTGTCGGAGTGCATCAGCCGGGAGCTCTCCTCGGCCACCTCGGCCTGCGCGACGGCGGCGTCGAGCTGCAGCAGCTCCCCGAGCGTCTCGGCGTAGATCAGCCGCACCGGGGTGAGCATCCGGCCCTGGTCGGACTCCTCGGCGAGCTTGAGGCCGCGCCGGGCCACGGCGGCGGCGCGGCTGTGCCGGCCGTACTGCTTGAGGCCGCCCGAGACGCTGGCGAAGGCGTCGAGCAGGTGCGGGCCGAACGCGTCGTCGGGCAGCGCGTCGAGGTCCCGAGCGGCTGCGTCCATCCGGTCGATGGACTGCTGGGCCGCGCCGGCCCACCACTCGGCGTTGGCCCTGGTGCTCGCGGCGACGACGTGCAGCGCGGTGTGCGGCGCGGCGACCGCCTCGGCGTCGGCGGCCGCCGACGCCGCGCGGTCGAACGCGCCGGCGAAGAACTCCGCGACGGCCGTCGTCGCCAGCACCTCGCCGGCCAGCTCGGACGGGGCCTCCTGCCGGCTGCGTTCCAGGCGGTTGCGGGCCAGCGTCATCTCGCCCATCCAGGACTCGATGCGGGCCAGCTGCGACAGCAGCGCCAGCCGCGCGGGGGTCAGCTCCTCGGGCAGGGTCTCGAGGATCTCGACGAGCGCCTGGCGGGCGGCGTCCAGCCGGCCCGCGTCGAACTGGGCACCCGCGAGCGGGGCGAGCACGGCCAGCCGGGCGTTGGCGTCCGTCGGCGGCACGAGCTGCAGCGCCGTGCCGTACCAGCGGACGGCAGCGGCGGGGGACGTCGTCGCGCTCTCGGCCCCCGCGGTGGACAGCAGCTCGATCGCCTGGGCGTCGCCGGGCCGGGCGCAGGCCGCCACGTGCTGGGCGACGGTGGCCGCCCGCGCGCCCCGGGCGATCAGCGCCGCAGCGACCCGCTCGTGGGCGGCCAGGCGCCAGGCGGGCGGGGCGCCGTCGTAGACGGCGCGGCGGACCAGCGGGTGGCGGAAGGCGAACAGGCGGCCGTCGCTGGTCGGCCGGATCACGTCGGCCCGCGCCAGCGCGTCGATGGCGACGAGGACGTCCTGGTCGATGTCGGTCGCGGCTGCGGCCAGCTCCGGGTCGAACGGGTCGCCCGCGACCGCGGCGCCCTCGAGCATCGCGCGGCTGGCGGGCGAGAGGCGGCCGATCTCCAGCTCGATCGCGGCCAGGAGCGTGGCGGGCAGCTGGTCCGGTGCGGGCGCGGCGCGAGCCAGCTCGACGAGGTAGAGCGGGTTGCCGGCGGCCTCGCGCAGCACCTGCGCGCGCAGCTCGTCGGAGTCGAGGGTGCCCAGCAGCTGCCGGGCATCGGCGTCCCGGAGGGGGTGCAGCTCCAGGCGGTGGAAGGCGGGTGCCGCGCGGCCCGCCTCGACCAGGCGGTTGACCGTGGGCGACGGGCGCAGCGCGGTGAGCAGCAGCAACGGCGCGCGCGGTGGGCGGCGCAGCAGGTGCAGCGCCAGCTCGACCGTGGCCTCGTCGGCCCAGTGCAGGTCGTCGAGGATGAGCGCCACCGGCCGCTCGCGGCCCAGCTGCTCCAGCAGCGCGCGCAGCGCGCGGTGGTAGCGGAAGCGCTGGGCGGGGTCCGCGCTCGGGGAGGCGCCGTCCTGCGCGAGGCTCGGCAGCACCGCGCCCAGCTCGGACCCCAGGTCGGCGCGGCGGCGCGGGGAGAACGACGCGACGTGGTCGTCCAGCGCGTCGACCACAGCACCGAACGGCACGTCGCCCTCGTGCTCGGCGGCCCGGCCTTCGAGCACGAGCATGCCTGCCTGCGTGGCCAGCTCGGCAGCCGCCGCGACCAGTGCGCTCTTGCCGATGCCTGCCTCGCCGTCGAGCACCACCGCCTGGACGTCCCCGGCGCTCACGCCCTCGACGGCGCTGCGGAGCGCCTGAAGCTCTACGTCACGTCCGACCAGGTCCACGGGCGAGGCACGCTACCGCCCCTGATCCATCCGGAAACCGGTGCGGGCCGTCCGTCAGTTGACGCCCCGCGACCGGCCGGACCAGTGGGCCTCGCGGAGGTCGCGCTTGAGGATCTTCCCGGCGCCGGACTTGGGCAGCGGGTCGGTGCGGATCTCGACGCTGCGGGGCAGCTTGTAGCCGGCGATCCGCGCCCGGCAGTGCTCGACGATCGCGTCGGTCTCGACGGTGGCGCCGGGGTGCAGGACCAGGACGGCATGGACGCGCTCGCCCCAGCGCTCGTCGGGCACGCCGATGACGGCGGCCTCCAGCACGGCCTCATGCTCGAAGAGCGCGTTCTCGACCTCGACGGAGTACACGTTCTCGCCGCCGCTGACGATCATGTCCTTGGCGCGATCGACGACGAACAGGTAGCCGGCCTCGTCGCGGTAGGCGACGTCGCCGGAGCGGTACCAGCCGTCGCCGGGCAGGGCGTGGGCGGTCTCCTCGGCGCGGTTCCAGTACCCGGCCATGACGTTGGGTCCCTGCACCCAGATCTCGCCGGGCTCGCCGATGTCGCAGCGCGTCCCGTCGTCGCGCCGCGGCTCCGCCCGGACGCCGATGATCGCGCGGCCCGCGCTGCGCAGCCGGCCCGCCCACGGCTCCTCGCCGCCGAGGCCGCGCGTGTGCGCCTCGGCCGACAGGCAGGTCACCAGGGGTGCCGCCTCGGTCATGCCGTAGGCCTGCACCAACTCGCAGCCGAGCTTGTCGAAGGCCGCGCGCTGCACCTCGGCCGGCATCGGGCTGGCGCCGTAGAGCACGCGCTGCAGGCCGCTGAGGTCGTGCTCGTCGACGGCGGGGTGGTTGACGAGCATGTTGATCATCGTCGGCACGAGCAGCGCGTGGGTCACGCCCTGCTCGGCGATGGTCCGGGCCACCAGCGCGGGCTCGAACGCGGGGACGATCACGTGCGTCCCGCCGACCCAGGTCACCGCGTAGGTGGATGCGCCGTCGGCCAGGTGGAACATCGGGCCGGCGTGCAGGTAGGTGTGCTCGCGCCGGTACTCCAGGCACAGCAGGCCGTGCTTGGCGTTGGCGACGAGGTTGGCGTGCGTGAGCATCACACCCTTGGGCAGGCCGGTCGTGCCGCCCGTGTAGAAGATGCCGGCGAGGTCGTCGCCGCCCGCGTCGGAGGCCGGCTGCGGGTCGGCGTCCTGCAGCAGCTCCTCATAGCCCAGGACGCCGTCGGGCCGCTCGCCCGTGCCGGCGAGCACGAGGGTCTTCAGCTTGTCGGACTGCTCCAGCAGGTCCAGGCCGATCTGCAGGTGGGCGTCGTCGACGACGAGGACGCCGGTGTCGCAGTCGTCGACGATGAACGCGAGCTCCGCGGGCGCGAGGCGGTAGTTGAGGTCGTTCATCACCCGGCCGGCGCGCGGGATGCCCAGCCACAGCTCGAGGTGCTCGATGCTGTTGAGGCTGAGGATGCCGACGACGCCTCCCGGCGCGACGCCGAGCGTGTCGAGGGCGCCACCCAGCCGCGCGCAGCGGTCGTGCAGCTCGGCGTAGGTGTGGCGGCGCTCGCCGGCCACCACGGCGAGCTTGTCGCCGAACGCCTCGTTGGCATCGGCGAGAACCCAGCTGAGAGACCCGTCCATGCGGGCGATCCGATCAGGTCGTGCGCCGACCGGTCAAGTCGCAAGCCGCTGGAGCAGCGGAAGACCCCAGCCCGCGAGGTCGGTCGGCGGCGGCACGCGGTAGCCGATCTCCAGGCCGACGCCCATGTCGGCCGTCGCCCACTTGGCGAACGACTCGGCGAAGCGCTCCTCGCGGTTGGAGCGCCCCTGGCAGGCCAGGTCCGTCGCGGCGCAGGGGATGCTCGGCGGGGTCGCGGCGTCGAGGGCGGCGCGGGTGGCGTCGTCGGCCAGCGTCAGGTCGACGACGTGGCCGAGCTCATGGAGGGTCAGGCGGGCGATGCCGCGCTCGCCGAAGCGGCGGCTGATCGTGCCCAGGTCGAGCGTCACGTCGTAGCCCGTCGGCAGCGGCTGCGTCGTGCCCGCGACGTCCGGCCTGCCGCTGGCGCCGATGATGATGGTCACCGCGCCGTCGACCGCGTCGATGAGGCGCCGGGCCTCCGGTCGCGCCTTGGCGATCACGTTGCGGACGGCTGCCTCGTCGACCGGGTTGGTGCCGGGGGCGAACTGCAGCCCGCCCGCCCGCTGCGCGTCGGTCAGGCCGGGGCGCTGCTGCACCGTCCGGGCCTCCGGGCGCGCGAACACGAACGTCGCGCTGAGGACGGTGAGGAGGGCAAGCAGCGGCAGCAGCAGGCGTGACTGGGTCACACCCACGCATCGGACTACGCGCAGGCCGCCTTGAGCGTCGTGCGGGCGCGGTGGACCAGCACGCGGACGTTGCCGCTGGAGATCCCGAGGTCGGCGGCGATCTCGTCCTGGCCGCGGCCGGCCAGCGCGCTCTGGGCCAGTGCGTGGCGCTGGCGCTCGGGCAGGCGCTGCATCTCGGCGATGATCTCGCGCACCCGCTCGCGGGCGGCGACGGCGTCGGACTGGTCGACCGTGGCCGACTCCTCGAACAGCGGGTTGGTGACGTGACGGGCGCGGCGGCGGGCGTCGAGGCTGCAGTTGCGGGTGACGACGTTCAGCCAGGGGCCGAGCTCGTCCTGGCCGGCCAGCTGGGGCGAGCGGCGGTAGGCGCGGACGAAGACCTCCTGGGCGACGTCGTCCGGGTCGACGGTCGTGCCGCGGGTGAGGTGCTGGGCACGGGCGCGGACCCAGGGGCGGTAGCGGTCGTGGAGGATGTCGAAGGCGCGCTGGTCACCACCGCGGAACGCGGCGAGCAGGTGACCGTCAGGAGTGGTGGTGGTCGGGGCGACGGGCATGGACAGCATCCTGCGTCGGCGGCGTCCCCCCGGGCATGGGTGGGGTCCCTGGTCCATCCCCAGGGTTCCCCGGGGTACGCCCGGGGCGGGCCCGGGTCAGCCGACCAGCCGAGCGACGGCGCGGCTCCTGAGGACGTCCGGGACGGCACGCATGGCCGCGTTGCGCAGCTCCGTGCGGCGGCTCAGCGCCAGGCGGGCCATGCGGGCCGACTCGCGCTGGATCATCGTCGCGCGGGGCCTCCGGGCCTGGGCGTACGCAGCGAAGGCGGTGGCGATGTCCTCGTGGTCCCCCAGGGCCCGCTGCAGCGCGGCCGCGTCCTCGATCGCCTGGGCCGCGCCCTGGCCGAGGTTGGGGGCCATGGCGTGGGCGGCGTCGCCGAGCAGCGCGGTGGTGCCGCGGGCCCAGGTCTTCAGCTTCGGCAGCGTGCGGACCGGGTGGACCAGCAGATCCTGCGGGTCGGTGGCGGCGATGACGTCCGGGAGCGGGTCCGGCCAGTGGCGGGCGCGGACCGCGGCCAGCGGGTCGGCCGGGTCGATCCTGGCGGTGTCGGTCTCGTAGAACCAGTAGGTCCGGCCGTCCGGAAGGCCCGCCACGCCGCACAGCTCGCCCGCGCCCCACGCCTCGAAGGCCGTCCCTGCCCCGATGTCGTACGGCGCCACAGCCCGGATCGCCGTCTTGCCGGTCTCCAGGGGAAGCGTGTCCCGGGGAGAGGCCGCAAACCGACACGCCCGCAGCGTGGAGTTGATGCCGTCGGCGCCGATCAGGCCGTCGGCGTTGATGGCGTCGGGGTCGGTGACGTGGACCCCGGTGCGGATGTCCAGGCCGGCGGCGAGGGCGGCGTGCAGCGGCGGGCGCTCGACGAGCAGCATCGGCGCGCCGGCACGGCGGCCGATCTGGGCGGCGTCGATGCGGGAGAGCACGCGGCCGGTGGCGTCGAGCAACCTCGTCTCGGTGGCGACGGCCGCGACGGCGCGGACCTGCTCGCCAAGCCCCAGCTCGTCGAGGGCGCGGACGGCGTTGGGCCAGAGGACCAGGCCGGCGCCGACCGCGGTGGGACAGGCGGCGCGTTCCAGGACGACGGCCTCATGACCTACGTTGCGGACGGCGTGGGCGGCGGCGAGGCCGCCGATGCCGGCCCCGACGATGGCGATGGTCCTGGTCATGCCTTACACCGTAAGGCTTACGCTGTAAGGTGTCAACGTGCCCGCCGCGCCCAAGCTCACCCGGGAGACGATCGCCACCGCCGCGATCGACCTCGTCGAGCGTGAGGGCGCGGCTGCGCTGTCGATGCGTCGGGTCGGCAAGGAGGTCGGCGTCGAGGCGATGTCGCTCTACCACCACGTCGCCAACAAGGAGGACCTGCTCGACGCCGTGCAGGAGGTCCTGGCCGCGCGGACCGAGGAGCCGGCCGGCGATGGTGCGGCGTGGGACGCCTTGCTGCGCGACTACGCCCGCGCGACCCGCGCCACCGCGCTGGCCCACCCGCGGACCTACCCGCTCGTCGCCCACCGCCGGCTGCGCACGCCGCTGGTGCTGCGGCGCGCCGACCGGCTGCTCGGCGCGTTCCGCGCGGCCGGGCTGTCGGACTCCGACGCGGTCAGCGCGATGCGCCTCTGGGGGGCCTTCGTCATCGGCTACCTGCTCGATGAGCTGGCGCTCGAACCGGGTCAGGGCGCGCGCTGGGACCCGGCGGACGCCGGGCCGTTGGACCACCTCGTCGCCGTCTCGCCGTACCTCGGGCTCGACCGTGTGGGTGACCACTTCGAGCGGGGGGTCGAACTGATCATCGCCGGTGTGAGAGGGTCGGCCACATGAAGATCAAGGGTCAGTGCCTCTGCGGGGCGATCACCTATGAGAGCGCGGCCGAGCCGGTCACCTCGGCCATCTGCCACTGCCGCGACTGCCAGCGTTCGACGGGCTCGGCGTTCAGCCTGGTCACCGTCATTCCCGGCGAGGGCTTCTCGGTCACCGGCGAGCCGAAGGTCGTCAACACGGTCGGCGAGGACCATGGCCTGGAGAACGACCGCGCGTTCTGCGGTGACTGCGGCTCGCCGCTGTGGACGATCAGCCCCGGCATGCCGGGCATGGTGATCCTCAAGTCCGGAACCCTCGACGACACCTCGTGGATCGAGCCGCAGCTCGAGGTCTGGGGCCGCTCGGCGCACAACTGGGTCGGCGACGCCCCCGAGGGCCGCATGCGCCTGGAGCGCGGCCCCGCCTGATCCGGCCCGCTAGCCAAAGCTACGGTGACGGGCTAGCTTTGGCTATCCGGCCCTCCATACGGTGTGGTGTGGTCGACGGGCCTCGGCGTATACGCTTGTACGCATGGAGGCCCTGAGCCCGCATCCGACCAACCCACTGGTCGCCATCCGCGAGGAGCGCCGGCGCGAGAAGGCGCTCGAGGCGCCGCTGCCGCCGGGCGAGTACAACTTCAGCCCGGCGCGGATGACGCGGTTCATCGAGGACCCGCTGGGCCTGCTGCTCGAGGGGTATGAGAAGTACGGCCCAGTCTTCACCCTGCGTCTGCTGACGATGCCGATGACCTTCCTCATCGGCCCCGAGGCCAACCACTTCGTCCTCGTCTCGGGCACGAAGCACTTCAACTGGCGCGAGGGCGGCATGGGCGAGCTGATCCCGCTCGTCGGCAACGGCCTGCTCACGACCGACGGCGCCTACCACGACAGCGCGCGCAAGATCATGACCCCGGCGTTCGCGCGCAGGAACATCGAGGCGCTCGCGGAGACGATGCTGGAGGAGGCCGACCGCGCGATCGACGAGCTGCCCGCCGGCCGCGAGATCGACGTCTACACCTGGACGCGCGACCTGGCGCTGGGCATCGCGATGCGGGGCCTGTTCGGGCTGACGTCGCAGTCGCACGTGCGCACCGAGACCGCCGAGGCGTTCGAGGCGGGCCTGGGCTTCTACTACGAGGAGATCTGGAAGCAGGTCATCCGCGGCCCGCTGACGCCGTGGTCGCGCATGCAGAAGGCGCGGGCGTCGCTGGACGAGGTCGTGTTCGCCGAGATCGCGCGCCGCCGGCGCAGCCCCGAGGGCGAGGACATCCTCAGCCGGATGATCCGCGAGGTGGGCGACGACGGCGTCGGCATGTCCGACCAGGAGGTGCGCGACCACCTCATGACGCTCCTGTTCGCCGGTCACGACACCACGACCTCGACGATCAGCTTCATGCTCTACGAGCTGGCCCGGCACCCGGCCGCGCTGCAGAACCTGGTCGACGAGATCGACGCGACGCTGGGCGACGCGCCACCGTCGGCGGAGCACCTCTTCGGCGCGCTGCCCCTGCTGGACGCCACGCTGGCCGAGACGCTGCGGATGTACCCGGCGGCCTGGTACGGCCCGCGCCGCGTGACCGAGACGTTCGAGCTCAACGGCGTGAAGGTCAGCAAGGGCCTGCCGATCTTCTACTCCTCGTGGGTCACCCAGCGGCTGCCGCAGCTCTACCCCGACCCGGAGGCGTTCCAGCCGGAGCGCTTCCTGCCGGGCGGCAGCGCGACGGACCTGCCCAAGGGCGCCTACGTCCCGTTCGGCGGCGGCACGCGCATCTGCGTGGGCAAGCGCTTCGGCGAGACGGAGATCAAGATCATCCTCATCCGCCTGCTGCAGCGGTTCCGCCCGGAGCTCATCAGCGGCTACCGCATGCAGGTCCGCCAGGCGCCGACGCTGTCCCCGCTGAACGGCATGCCCGTCCGCATGCACGCCCGCGCCCGCGTCGCGGCGGCTGCCTGACGCCCGCACCGCCGAACACGCTTTTGTGCCCCGGATCTGCCGGGGTAAAGCGCGTTCGACGCGTTGGGTGGGGACGTGGGTCCGCCGAACACGCTTTTGTGCCCCGGATCTGCCGGACAAAAGCGTGTTCGACGCCCTGGGGCGGGCGGCTACGCGGCGGGGAAGCGGGCGTCGAAGGCCGTCCAGGCCTCGCCGAGGCCGCCGGCGGCAGTGAGCGCCGGGTCGGCGCGCAGGTGCTTGAGGACCACGTCGCGGCCGTCGAGGACGTGCTCGTGCATGAGCCGCTCGGCGCGGCGGGCGTCGCGCTCGAAGATCGCGAGCATGATGCGCCGGTGGTCCTCGGCCGAGCGCTTCTCGTCGGCCGCGGTGAACCAGGCGAAGGCGCTGAAGACGAGCGGCCGCATCACGACCGACCGGACCGCGGTCTCCAGCCGCCGGTTGCCGGCGGCCGCGATGACGGCGTTGTGGAAGACGCTGTTGAGCCTGGACAGCAGGTGCGCGCGCTCGGCTCCCTCGGGTGACCGGGCGGCGACCGCGCGCTTCATCGCATCCACCGCGTCGGTCAGCGCGGTGTGGTCACGGGCGCCGTGGTTGCGGGCGGCGTCATGGGCGGCCATGGCCTCCAGCGTCGCGCGCACCGCGTAGGCGTCCTCGATGTCGGCGATCGAGTAGCTGCAGACCTGCCAGCCCGACCGCGTGCGCTCCACCTCGCCGTCGGCCTGCAGCGACGTCAACGCCTCGCGGATCGGCGTGCGCGACACGCCGAGCTCCTCCGCCAGGCGCTCCTCGACGATGCGGTGACCGGGGCGGATGCGCCCATCGGAGATGCGCGCGAGGATGTCTTCGTATACGGTCACAGACACTTTGTATACGAAAGGCCCCCTGGAAGGCGTTCGCGTGGTCGAGATGGGCACCCTCATCGCGGGGCCGATCTGCGGCCGCCTGCTGGGGGACTACGGTGCCGACGTCATCAAGGTCGAGGACCCGGGCCGCGGCGACCAGGGCCGGACGTGGGGCCAGAACAAGCTCGACGGCGAGTCCCTCTGGTGGCCCACGCAGGGCCGCAACAAGCGCAGCGTCACGATCGACCTGCGCACCGAGGACGGGCAGGCGACGGCGCGTGACCTGCTCGGCAACGCCGATGTCGTCGTCGAGAACTTCCGGCCGGGGACGCTGGAGAAGTGGGGCCTCGGGCCCGACGACCTCGAGGACACCAACCCGGGCCTGATCTACGTGCGCATCTCCGGCTTCGGGCAGACCGGCCCCGCGTCGTCCCGTGCCGGGTTCGGCGCCGTCGGTGAGGCCATCGGGGGCATCCGCAACACCACCGGCGACCCGGATCGCGCGCCCGCGCGCACGGGCATCAGCCTCGGGGACCAGCTGGCGAGCATGTTCGGCGTCATCGGCGCGCTGCTGGCGTTGCGCGCGCGGGAGGGCACCGGCCGCGGCCAGGTCGTCGACGTCGCGTTGTACGAAGCCGTGTTCGCGCTGACCGAGTCGATGGTCACCGACTACGCCGCGCTCGGCGTCCTGCCGCAGCGCACCGGCGGACGGCTTCCCGGCGTGGCTCCGTCCAACGCCTACCCGACCTCCGAGGACGATGGCTGGGTCGTCATCGCCGGCAACGCCGACACCGTCTTCCGGCGGCTGGCGGACGCGATGGGCCGCCCCGAGCTGGCCGAGGACCCCAGGTTCTCCCACCACCACGCCCGCGCCGACCACGTCGAGGAGCTCGACGCCGAGATCGCGGCATGGACGCGGACGCTGACCGCCAGGGAGATCGTCGCCGTCCTCGACGATGCCGGTGTCCCCGCGTCCAAGATCTACACGCCGGCCGACATGGTCGCCGACGAGCAGTTCTGGGCCCGCGACTCGCTCCTGCGGGTGGCCCATGAGAGGCTCGGCGAGCTGGTCGTCCCCGGTGTCTTTCCCCGGCTGTCCCACACACCCGGCAGCGTCCGCTGGCTGGGGCCCGAACTGGGCGAGCACAACGACGAGATCCTCCGACCCCTGCAGGAGCAACGATGAAGCTGGAAGGCATCCACCACGTCACCTGCGTGACGGCTGACGCACCGAGCAACGCCGACTTCTACATCCGCGTCTTCGGGCTGCGGATCGTCAAGAAGACGGTCAACCAGACGGACATGACGACCTACCACCTGTTCTACGGTGACGAGCAGGCGTCGTTCGGCAACAACCTCAGCTTCTTCGAGTACCGCGGCCGTCCCAACGGCCGGGCCGGAGCGGGCAACGTCCACACGATCGTCTGGCGCGTGGGCAGCGAGGCCGCCCTGGACTTCTGGGAGCCGCGCCTGTCCGACGAGGGCTGCCGCGTCGAACGCGCCGCGGGCACGCTGGACTTCTGGGACCCCGAGGGCCTGCAGCACCAGCTCGCCGTCGTCGACACACCCGACCCGCCGCTGATCGGGGAGGCCCCGGACATCCCGGCCGAGTTCGCCGTCCAGGGCTTCGACGGCGTCCGCGCCTACGCGACCGACGCGGATGCAAGCGCGCGCTTCATCACCGAGGTCCTGGAGATGGACCGGATCGGCGACGACCGCTGGGAGGCCCGGGGCGGCATCCGCGGCGGCTGGTACCAGCTCGACCCCGCGCCGGCGCAGAAGCGCAGGTTCGGCGGTGGCGTGGTCCAGCACGTGGCCTGGGGCTGCCGGCCCGAGGACATCGACCCGTGGAGCGACCGGGTCGGCCCGCTGTGCCCGGACGCCACCGGCACCGTCGACCGCCACTTCTTCCGCTCGACCTACTTCACCGAGCCGGGCGGCGTGCTGTTCGAGATCGCCGAGCACGGCGGACCCGGCTTCTCCGTGGACGAGCCGTCGATGGCCGAGATGGGCAACGACCTGCAGCTGCCGCCGTGGCTGGAGGAGCGCCGCAAGCTCTACGAGTACTCGCTGACGCCCGTCCCGACGACCGACGAGCTGCGCGCCGGCATCCTCAAGCCCCAGCAGCCGCTCCGCGCGTAGGCACCCGACCGGCCTTTTGTGCCGCCGATCCGGGGTGCCATGGCCGGGTCAGCGCGGCCAGGTCGCGGTGAGCGAGGCCCCCGCGGGGACCGCGTCCCATTCGCAGGCGGCGGCGCGCAGGCGGGTGCAGGCGGCGGTCAGCGTGTCGGCGTCGACGTCCAACGGCAGCGCCGCGAAGTGGCCCGCGCTGCGGCGCAGGGCCGCGAGGTCGCGCGGGGTTCCCGCCAGTGCCACGTCGCTCACCGCCCGCGTCAGCAGCTCGGCGTGGGCCAGCCCCGGACCCGCCGCGTCGACGACGGCCTGCGCGCGCCGGGCAGCATGGGGCGCCCGGCGGCCGCCGACGACGGTGCAGTGGGCGAACATGCCGCCGCGGGACAGGACGCCCCACAGCCCGTCGTCGAGTCCGAGGGTGTCCTCGACGAGCAGGTGGGCGAGGTCGTGCGGCACGCGACCGGGCCGGCCGCCGACCTTGTTGTAGCCGCCGCCGTCGAGCTCGACGGTCAGGCCGTCGGCGCGGACGAACCGGGAGCGGTAGCGCATCCCGGTCTCGGGCTTCAGGAACTCGACCTGCACCTCATGAGGTATAGCCCGGGTTCCACACCGCGAGCTTCGCCTCGACGTGGCCCAACAGGGCCGGCAGCAGCTCGGCGACGCGGTCGTCGAGCTCGCCCGCGCGGATCCTCGCGGCCAGCTCTGCCTGGAGGGCCCGGGCCTCCTCGCGGTCGACCGGGGGACTCCAACCGAGCAGCTCGGCCAGCGGCGCCAGCGACGCGAGCGGTGCGGGGTCGGCCGCCTCGCGGGCCAGCGTCGCGGCCGCGCCCGCGGCGACGCGGACGGAGAACTGGTGCTCCTTCGGGACGACCGGCAGCAGGTCCTCCTTCAGGTACATGGCCAGCGCGATGGCCAGCTCGGTCGCGGTGGGGCGGTCCTGCATCAGGCGATCTCCTCGGCCAGCATCGACAGCGCGTCCCACTCCGGCTCGCACGTGCGGCGGCCGATCATCGCGTGCTCCAGCGAGCGCCGCTTGCCGCTGAGATGCACCGACGCCTGCTGCACGCAGATCACGCCCCAGCGGACGTTGCTGAAGATCTCCCACCAGCGCAGCTCCTCGAGGGAGACCTCGCGTCCGCCGGCGGCGCTGTAGGCCTCCAGCAGCGCCTCGCGGGTGCCCAGCCCCAGCGCCGGCAGCGGCGACCCGAAGCGCCACGCCGCCGAGCAGAGCCAGCCGAGGTCCTCCAGCGGATCGCCCGTGTGGACCAGCTCCCAGTCGAGCACCGCGACCAGCCCCTCGGGGCCGACCATGATGTTGCCGAGCCGTAGGTCGCCATGGACCAGGCGCGGCTCGACCGGCGCCGGCGCCGTCAGGCGCAGCCGCCGCAGCCCCAACTCCAGCGCGGGCTGGGGCTCGCCGAGCTCGTCGAGCTTGGCCTCCAACGCGCCGATGAGCGCGAGCGGCCCGGGCTCGGCGGGGCCCTCGCCGTGCAGGCCGGTCGTGCGGGACTGCAGTTCGGCGATCGCGGCGGGGTCGATGCGGTGCATCGCGGCAGCGGCTGCCGCGACCTGCCCGACGAGCCGCTCGCGCGCGACGGCGAACCGCTCGTCGCGCAGGATCCGTCGCGCGATCGCCTCGCCCTCCAGCCGCGCCATCACCAGCCCCGCGCCCTGCCCGTCGGCGTCCGGCTCCACGAACCACAGCGGCTCCGGCACCGGCACGCCGGCGTCGTAGGTCGCGCGCAGCACCGCGTGCTCGAGCCGGCGCTCGCCCGGGTTGGGGTCTCCCGCCGGGTCCCGGCGCAGCACGCACGCGCGCCGCGCCGCGCCGCCGTCGAACACGACGTCGAAGCC
The DNA here is from genome assembly GCA_964443695.1 of uncultured Conexibacter sp. Classification (GTDB taxonomy): domain Bacteria; phylum Actinomycetota; class Thermoleophilia; order Solirubrobacterales; family Solirubrobacteraceae; genus Paraconexibacter. The sequence goes on from CAYUDT010000009.1 coordinate 58,804, forward strand.
CCACAGCTCACGTGACGCGCCGCCGCCGAGCGGCGCGAGGCCCTCGACCACCGCGTCCTGTCCGAAGAACGCCGCAGCGCCCTCGGCCAACAGCCTCTCCATGCGCCCAAACCTACCTGTGAATGAGGGTTATCCCTCTCACGAGGTGCGAGGGGGAGCACCTAGAGTGCTGTTCGTGGAAGGACACGGGGGACGGACCACCCGGCGCGGCTTCATGGAGGGGGCGGCTGCTGCCGGAACATTGCTGCTGCTCGGGCCGGCTCGCGACGCGTTCGCGGACATCCCCAGGCCGGACGAGTTCCCGGACGGCATCGAGCTGTTCCGCTCAACCTATGAGAACTGGGCGCAGGAGCTGCACCTGGAGAACCTCTGGACGGCGGCGCCGAAGACCCCGGACGACGTCGTCCGCGTCGCCAACTGGGCCGCCACCCGCGGCTTCCGCGTCCGTGCGCGGGGCATGATGCACGGCTGGTCGCCATTCCTCGTCACGGCGAAGGCGCGCGAGCAGAAGCTCGTCCTGCTCGACACCACACAGCACCTCGACCGGGTCGAGCTCGCGGACGCCACGACCATCCGCGCGCAGGCCGGTGCGACGATGGACACCATCCTCGGCTTCGCACAGGACCACGGCCTTGGCGTCGTCGCCGCCCCTGCGCCGGGAGACATCACGATCGGTGGCGCGCTGGCGATCAACGCGCACGGCACGGCGATCCCGGCGCGCGGCGAGGAGCGCCGGCCCGGCCAGACCTACGGGTCGCTGTCCAACCTCGTGACATCGCTCACGGCCGTCGTCTGGGACCGCCGCCGCCACCGCTTCGCTCTGCGCCGGTTCGACCGGGACGACCCGGCGATCAAGCCGCTGCTCACGCACCTCGGGCGGACGTTCGTGACCGAGGTCGACCTGCGGATGGCCGAGAACGTCAACCTGCGCTGCCAGTCCTTCATGGACATCGACGTCACCGAACTGTTCGCCGCCCCCGGCACCAAGGCAGAGCGCAGCTTCGACGCGCTGCTCACCGAGGCGGGGCGCGCCGAGGCGATCCTCTTCCCCTACACGACCAAGCCGTGGATGAAGACGTGGACCGTCGCGCCCACCAGGCCTGCGTCCTCCCGCGAGGTCAGCGCCCCCTACAACTACGTCTTCAGCGACAACATCCCCGAGCCGGTCGCCGCCCAGCTCCAGAAGCTCTTCGTGAGCAGTCCGTCCTCGGCGCAGCTGGCGGGCCAGGGCGAGTACCTCGCCAGTGTCGCCGGTCTGCAGGCCACGCAGACCGCCGACATCTGGGGACCCTCGCGCAACCTCCTGCACTACATCAAGCCGACGACGCTTCGGGCCTCCGCCAACGGGTATGCGGTGCACGTCCGGCGCGCCGACGTGCAGCGCGCGGTGAGCGACTTCCACGCCTTCTACCAGCACACGATGGACGCCTACGAGGCCAGAGGGATGTACCCGGCGAACACGGCGGTGGAGATCCGCGTCACCGGTCTCGACGATCCTGCGCACGTCGGCATCAACGGCGCCAAGGCGCCGGCGCTCTCGGCGCTGCGCGCCCGGCGCGACCGCCCCGAGTGGGACACCGTCGTCTGGTTCGACATCCTCACCGTGTACGGCACGCCCGGGTCCATGCCGTTCTACCGCGACATCGAGCGGCTGACCTTCGACACCTTCTCCGCGTACGGCATGGTCCGCCCGGAGTGGTCGAAGGGCTGGGGCTACGACGGGAAGGTCGCATGGAACGACAAGCAGATCCTCGAGGTCGCCATCCCGCGAAGCCACCGCATCGCGCGGGCGGCGACCGACGACTGGGACTGGGCCTTGCGGACGCTGGACCGGTACGACCCTCACCGCGTCTTCACCAGCGAGCTCCACGATCGCTTCCGTCCCCGCAGGGCCAAGAGGAAGACGACGAGGAAGTGAGGCGCATGAGCCTCGCGGCCGGCGCGGCGCTGCTGCTGCTGGCGATGCCTGCCGGCGCGCCCGCCGCCGAGCGTCAGACCGTCACCGCGAAGGGGACGACGAAGACCCCGGGCGCGCCGCTGGGCGTCACCGTCCACGCCGTCTACGCGGCCGCTGACGGCGACGCCCACCCGCACGCGCTGCGCCACGTCTCCGATGACCTGCCGCCCGGCACGACGATCCGTGCGCAGGACATCCCGAAGTGCACGGCGTCGGAGCTCGAGCTCACGGTCCGCGGTGCTGCGGCGTGCCCGCAGGGCAGCATCGTCGGCCGGGGGGAGGTCCACACCAACCTCGGCCTCGGCGGATTCGGTCGGCTCGTCACCGACGTCACCTTGATCAACGCCGGCACCGAGATCCTCTTCCTGGGCAGCGAGCCGCGCACGCAGGTCAAGCTCGTGCAGCACGGCATCCTGCGGGGCCGCAACATCGACGTCGACATCCTGAAGATCCCTTCGACCTCCTCCGAGGGTGCCTGGCTGGAGGAGGAGACCTTCTCCCTCGAGGGGCGGTCCGGCCTGCTGCGTGCACCCACGACGTGCCCGACCGGAACGTGGACGTTCACCCGCGTGCACACCTACGGCGACGGCGTCATCCAGACCACGCGTGCGCCGATGCCGTGCACCAAGCCGGCCAAGAAGCACCGGAAGAAGAAGCGCAAGCACGGCTGATGGATCGCCGAGGCCCGGCCGACGCGGTCATCCACCCGGCGGTGGAGATCGCCTCATGGACCGGCGCGACGGGCTTGCGCGCCCGGTAATCGTGTGATTACCTTTGGTCATCAACTGATGACCACAACGACGCGAGAGAAGATCCTTGACGCCGCCCGCTCGCTCTTTGCCGAGCAGGGGTACCGCGGCACGTCCATCGGCGACGTGGAGGCCGCGGCCGGGCTGACCCCGCGGGCCGGGGCGCTGTACAAGCACTTCGCCTCCAAGGAGGAGTTGCTGCGCGCGGTGGTCGATCGCCACGCGACGCCGGGGATGGACGACCTCGACGCGCAGGTCGCCTTGCTGGACCTCGGCGACCTCCGCGCGGAGATCACGCTGATCGGCCGCCTCGGCCTGGCCGAGCTGCGGCGCGAGCAGGACCTGATCCGCATCGTCATGAAGGAGGGCGACCGCTTCCCCGAGGTCGCCACCGCCTTCCGCGCCCTCGTCGTCGAGCGCAGCCACGCGCTGTCGGCGGCCTGGATGCGCCGCAAGCTCGAAGGGGCGCCGCACGCGGACGACGTCGACGTCGCCGCGGTGTCCGCCGTCCTCGTCGAGGCCCTGGTCGGGTTCGTCACCCAGGAGATCCTCGTGGGAGAGGTGGTTCCGGAGGAGCGCTTCCTGTCCGCCTGGACCCAGACGGCCGTCGCGCTCACAACCGCAGTTCTGGAGAACAGGAGCACCAATGTCTGATCGTGCCGTCCCGCAGCCCGGGCTTGCCCGGGTGATCCTCGTCGCGCTGGGCGTCGTCCAGCTCACCAACGGGCTCTACGCGCTGTTCAACCCCACCGGCTTCTACGACGACTTCCCGCTCGGCCGCAGCTGGGTCGCTGCCTACCCCGACTACTCCGAGCACCTGGTCACCGACGTCGGCGGCCTGTTCATCGCCACCGGCGTCCTGATGCTTTTCGCCGCCGCCTGGCTGTCGCGCCGGATGGTGCTGGCCGCGACGGTCAGCTGGCTGTGCGCCTCGGTGCCGCACACGATCTTCCACGCGGTCCACCTCGGCGACCTGTCCGGCACCGGTGACCGGGTCGCCGAGATCAGCTCGCTGCTGGCCACCGTCGTCCTGCCGGTCTGGTTGTTGACCCTCGTGCTGCGCGACAGCGAAGGCCAGCCGCAGCTCGCGCGGCAGCTGCCGTCGAGCTCCGCCCGGATCGCCCTGCTGGACAAGCCCCGCGGCCTCGTCGCGCGCATGACCTACCGGGAGTCCAGGCGCCGGTTCGGCCAGGTCATGGATCCGGCGAAGGCGTTCGCGCACACGCCGGCCCTGATGGCCGGCTACGGCGCGCTGGAGCTGGCTGCGGAGAAGTCCCACCACGCCGACACGCGCCTGAAGGAGCTGGCCGTGATGCGCGCGGCGATGCTCACCGGCTGTGCGTGGTGCCTGGACTTCGGCACCGCGAAGGTCATCGCCGAGGGGGTGCCCGAGGAGGACCTGAAGGCGCTGCCGACCTACGCCACGAGCGACCGCTTCAGCCCCGTCGACAAGCTCGTCCTCGACTACGCGACCGGCATGACGCGGACGCCCGTGGAGGTCAGCGACGACCTCGTCGCGCAGTTGCGCGAGCACCTGTCCGACGCCGCGATCGCGGAGATCACGCTGATGGTCTCGCTGGAGAACCTGCGCGCTCGCTACAACTGGGCGCTGGGCATCGGCTCCCAGGGCTTCAGCGAGGGCGCGTTCTGCGTGCCGCCGGAGAAGGGCGCCGGTCACCTCGTAGTGTCTTGAGGCATGGTCCCCCGCCTGGCGCTGTCGTCCACCTCGTCCATCCCCCAGCTGGGCTTCGGGCTCTTCAAGGTCGATCCGGGCGGGGCGACGGCAGCGAGCCTGACGGCCCTGGAGGCCGGGTACCGCCACCTCGACACCGCAGCGCTCTACGGCAACGAGGCAGAGGTCGGGGACGCGGTGAAGCGGTCCGGCCTCGACCGCGACGAGGTGTTCGTCACCTCGAAGATCTGGCACAACCGGCTCGACGACGTCGAGGCCGCGCTGCAGGAGTCGACCGAGCGCGTCGGCCTCGGCCCGCTGGACCTCGTCCTGATCCACTGGCCCGCCCCGTCGTCGACGCAGTACGTCGACGCGTGGGCGCGGCTGCTGGAGCTCAAGCAGGACGGCGCGGTCCGCGAGGTCGGCGTCTCCAACTTCACCGTCGAGTGCCTGCAGCGCGTCATCGACGCGACGGGCGTCGCCCCGCCGATCAACCAGATCGAGCTGCACCCGCGCTTCCAACAGGCCGAGCTGCGCGCGCTGCACGCCGAGCACGGCATCCTCACCGAGGCGTGGTCGCCGCTGGCCCGCGGCCTCAGCGGGGTCCTCACCGACCCGGTCATCACCGAGATCGCCGACCGGCACGGCCGCACGCCCGCGCAGGTCGTCCTGCAGTGGCACGTCGCGCTCGGCAACGTCGTCATCCCCAAGTCGGTCACGCCGGAGCGCATCCGCGAGAACCTCGACGTCTTCGGCTTCGAGCTAGACGGTGACGAGCTGGCGGCGATCGCCGGCCTCGACGACCCGGCCGGACGCATCGGCCCGGACCCGGCGACGTTCGGCTGACCACGCCAGCAGCGGCTGCTCGACGAAGCGGAACGAGATCCACGCGACGGGCAGCGTCACGGCCAGCACGCTGACCAGCGCGGCGACCGGACGACCCTCGGGGAACAGCCCGAAGCCGCGCAGGCCGAGCATCAGCGGCATGTGCCAGAGATAGATCGGGAAGCTCAGGTCGCCCAGCCGTTGCAAGACGCGGCCCCCCAGCCAGGTCCGGCCACGGGTGGCCAGCGCCACGACGACGAGCGCGAAGCCGACGGCCGCCGGCAGGTCGCGCCAGACGCGCCCGGCGAAGCCGGCCTCGGCCTCGTGCCAGGCGCCGTCGACGACGACCAGCGCCGCACCCGCCAGCACCAGCACGAGCGCGCCGCCGAGCCGCAGCGACGGCCGGCGGTGCACCGCGACCGCTGCGAGCATGCCCGCGCCGAAGCAGGGCGCGAGCGCCGCGAGGCTGCTGGAGGCGACCACGCTGCCGGGCTGGTCGGCGATGACGTTGTTGAAGACGGTGCCGCCGATGAGCAGCACCGCGGGGGCGAGCACCAGCCGCCCGGTCCGGATCGCCGACCACGCCAGCAGCGGCAGCAGCGCGTAGAACTGCACCTCGACGGCCAGCGTCCACATCGGCGGGTCCAGGGCGCCGACCGTGTCCGGGTGCAGGTTGGACGCGAAGACGGCGAACAGGGCCAGCAGCGGGGTGTCCGGCACGTCGACCCCGCGGACGCCCTGCAGCGGCACCAGCAGGGCGAGGGTGCCGGCCAGCGCCAGCGCGTAGGCCGGCACGATCCGCCAGAAGCGCTTGCCGGCGTATTCGCGCAGGCGCGGCGCCCGCGTGATCCAGCCGCTGTAGAGCAGGAAGCCCGAGAGGCAGAAGAACAGCGGCACCCCGAGACGCAGCTGGTGGACGACCCCGTCGGCGACCGAGTCGCCCTTCTCGGCGGTGGTGGTGGTGTAGAGCCACGCGTGGAGGACGACGATCGACAACGCCGCCAGCCCGCGCAGCCCGTCGAGTGCGGGTGAGCGACGCATGAGGTCCCCCACACGGTTACCCAGCGAACCCGAGCCGAAGACAACGGGTGGTGAAGGACCCCGTGTGCACCAGTTGGGCTCCCTGCCCAATGGGTGCACGCACGTGATGTTCGGATGTTGTGCGGATCGCGGCGGGGGCGTGCGATCGCGCTTAGCCTGACGGGCCATGCGTGCGATGGGATTCGCGGTGATCAGCGGTGTGACGCTCGGCGTCCTCAGCCGGCTCGACGAGCTCAACGGTCCGCCGGTCGAGATCAGCACGAACGTCACGTGGCTGGGCACGGCCATCCTGCTCGGGGCGTGCGGCGCGACGCTGAAGCAGGGCATGTGGCAGGCGGTGGTCGGCCTCACCGCGGCCAACCTCGCCTACTACCTGTACCGCCTGATGGACGACACGAGCCTCGAGCGCGTCGCCCACCACGCGCCGAAGTGGCTGATCATCGGGGTCATCACCGGCGTCGTGTTCGGCGCGGCCGGCCGCGGCGCGCGGGTGGTGTCCGGCAGCGCGTAGGCTCGCCGCCGTGAGCACCGACATCGCGCAGAGCCTGGGGCAGACGTTCGGACCGACGGAGTGGCGGACGATCACCCAGGAGGAGATCGACACCTTCGCGCGGCTGAGCGGCGATCACCAATGGATCCACGTGGACACCGAGCGCGCCGCCCGGGACAGCCCGTGGGGGACGACGATCGCCCACGGCAACCTCACCCTCGGCCTCATCGACGGCTTCCGCGACGCCCTCGTCGGCGCCGCGCCGGCCGGCGCGGCGTACGGGGTCAACTACGGCTACGACCGCGTCCGCTTCCCCGCTCCCGTCCCGGCGAACAGCCGGGTCCGGGGCCACATGACGATCGCCGAGGTGACCGATCTGGGGGGCGGCTGGTGGCAGATCACGCAGCGCTTCACCGTCGAGCTCGCGGGCTCCGACAAGCCCGCCTGCGTCGCGGACTCGATCGTCCGCGTGCTCCAGCGAACCTAGGCGCACGCGCCGCGAGACACCGCCGACACGCGGCCGGGACCTTCCAGGATCACGCCGTCCACCGCCACCCCGCGACGTGACCCAAAAGGCGTGTCGGTTTGATCGCGCCACGCGCGATGAGATCGACACGCCTATGGTGCAGGCCCGCCGAAGGACGACTGCTAGAAGGCCGGCGTCGTGAGCCCGATGTCCGGCAGGCCGTCGGACACCTTGTCCGGGAAGACGGCGTCGCGCTTCTCCAGGAAGGACATGACGCCCTCGCGGGTGTCGGCGGACTGGCCGCGGGAGAAGATGGCACGCGAGTCGGCGCGGTGGGCCTCCATCGGGTGAGACATGCCCAGGCCGTGCCAGAGCATCCTGCGCGACAGCGCGACCGACACCGGCGCGGTGTGGGCGGTCATCTCGCGGGCGAGCTCGTAGGCCCGCGGCAGCAGCGCATCCGGCGCGCAGATCTCGCGGACCAGGCCCGCCTCCAGCGCCTCGTCGGGCAGGAAGACGCGGCCCGAGGCCACCCACTCCATCGCGCGGGAGATGCCGACGATGCGCGGCAGGAACCAGGACGAGCAGGCCTCCGGCGTGATGCCACGGCGGGCGAACACGAAGCCCATCTTCGCCTCCGAGGAGATCAGGCGGACGTCGTAGGGCAGCGTCATCGTCGCGCCGACGCCCACGGCAGGCCCGTTGATCGCGCCGATGACCGGCTTGGTGCACTCGAAGGTCTGCAGCACCACCAGCCCGCCGCCGTCGCGGTGGTCGGAGGCCTCGGCATCGCCGCGTGCGGACGCGTCGAACGTGTCGCCGCCACCGCCGAGGTCGGCGCCGGCGCAGAACCCGCGCCCCTCGCCGGTCACCACGACCGCGCGGACATCGTCGTCGGCGTCGGCCTGCTTGTAGGCCTCGATGAGCTCGACGCACATCGTGCCCGTGAAGGCGTTCAGCCGCTCGGGCCGGTTCAGCGTGATCGTCTGGACGCCGTCGGCGACGTCAACCCGGATCTCCGTGTAGTCCATGCAGCCGACGCTACAGGCGCCGGTGGCTCAGCTGCGTCCCGTTGGGGGACAGCAGGTACACCTCGGCCTTGCCGTCGCGCCTGCCCTCGACGCGCCAGACCAGCGAGCCGGAGCCGTTGCGGCGGCCCAGGATGACCTTGGTGGAGACCCACGACGACGGTGCCGCCCACGCGGCCACGGAGTCGACGGCCGCGTGGTCGCCGATCGGGTTGACCCACGAGATGGGGAAGCCGCGGCGATCGCCCTTCTCGGCGTCGACGATGACCGGGTCCTTGCCGGGCTCGATGCGGACCTGGCGGACGAGGTGGCCCTCGCCCTTGGCCTTCAGCAACGCGCTGACCGCCTCGTAGAGGGGCTTGCCGTCGAAGATCTCCGCGGCGCGCTCGGTGCTGTCCCCGGCCTTGGTGCCCAGGCCGTTGGCCGCGATGGCGACGATGGACCCACCACAGGTGAGGATGGCCACAACGGCCATCAGGCGCCTCAGCGTTCGCATGCCCCGCCAACCTTCCACGCCCAAAATGATTACGCGTTCGGGGCCGCGGCGCGTCTCCACTGGGTCTCAACGAACAACCGGGGGAAAAGATGAGGGGTCCACCCCCATGAGCTTGGGGGTGCCCGGGGCGAAAGTAGCGTCCGTGAGCGACCAGCGGACCCCGACCAACGGCATCTTCCGGCGCGAGTTCGTCGCCGGGGCCGGTGCCGCGACCGGTGCACTGGTGGTCACCGGCGATGCGTTCGGCCTGCTCGCGGGCCAGAAGCCGGGGCCGGGCGCCATCAAGAAGGCACCGCCGGCCAAGCCGGGCGCACCCTCGGCAAGCTTCACGATCCAGCGCCGCGAGGACTTCCTGCACCTGGAGTTCGACCTCTACAACCTCAAGCGCGTCAAGGACAAGTACGTCCGCATCAACAAGGCCAAGTCCGCGTACGTCGTAGTCACCTTCGTGCCGCAGGCGCTCCTGGAGGAGGGCAGGAACCTCGAGAAGCCGGGACAGAAGCCGTACAAGTGGGGCACGCTGAAGGCCCGCCTGTCGGGCAGCAGCCGGCTGGCCTTCGCCGTCCCGGCAGGCGTGTCGATCCCGGCGACGGTCGACGGCCTGCTGGACTGGACCAAGCTCGTGCCGTCGCTGGCGCCCGCGGCCCAGCAGGTCAACCCCAAGAAGACGGTCACCGAGCCGAAGCTGTCCCCGCCCGGCCCCAAGCAGACGTCGATCGAGCTGCCGCTGCGCCTCGCACTCTCGCCGACGCCGGCCGGTCGCTGGCGCCATCCGCGCAAGCCCGTCACGCGCGATGGCTGGACCGAGGTCTGGGAGACCCGGCTGACGACGCCGCTCCCCACCGGCGGCCTGGCCCTGCCCAACGCGCCCACCTACCTGGAGGGCGGCAACATCCGCGCCGTCTGGGCCTTCGACAAGAAGTCGCGCTCGAAGTACTACGTGGAGAAGGGCGGCAAGGCCCCCGACGCCACCCTCGCCAAGCCGTTCGCCGCAGCGCTCAACCCGCTGGCGCGCTACCTCATCGTCCGCGCGACGACGAACACCCGCTACAAGCAGCGCGCCGACGTGAAGGCGTCGGCGCTGAAGCTGTCGACGATGGGCGGCACGCTCAAGGCCCACGGCAGGTGGGCGCCGCAGTTCGGGATCCTCGAGTGGCAGCACGTCGCCACGATGGGCCGCGACCACTTCTCCAAGGTCGTCCTGGAGGGCTACATCTTCCCGTGGGGTCACAAGGCCGTCCTCACGCAGATCGCCGAGCGCAAGTTCGAGGTGCTCGAGGGCCGGACGATCGCGACCGTCCGGCTGTACCAGTTCGTCTCGATCATCGAGCAGGCCAAGAGCTACCGGCAGGCCGGCTCCGGCGGGGCGGTCGGCGCGCACGACAGCCGCGACATGCCGTTCCGGACGGTGGAGGTCCTCACGGAGCACTCGCCGCGGATGGACAACCCGATGCCCCGGATCGTGGAGAACCCCAAGGACGACGGCGGCGCGTTCGTCATCGGCCGCAACACGTCCGACCCGAAGCTCAAGACGCCGACGCCGGGCGCGGTCGACCCGTTCGGCTGGCGGATGGTCGGCACCGACTGGGCCGGCCGCCGCATCGAGTTCACCGCGCCCGCGGTGTTCGTCCCGAAGGGCGCCGCCGAGAACCCCACGCAGGCCGCGAACGTGTTGGCCAACTACGCCAACGTCAAGAACGCCGAGCAGCGCACCGGACGGGCCCACGGCCAGACGGTCGCAATGGCCGACGCCGGCGCCAAGAAGGGCTCCACCGACGTCGTCCTGCAGTCGTTCACCTTCGGCGGCCGGCCGACCGAGCCGACGTTCGACAACGCCTTGGCGAAGGTCGCCGACACGCTTCCGCGGTTCCTGGACGCGGCGGTCCGCCTGCCGGGTGTCGAGGGGCTGATCGGCAAGGCCACGCAGCCGACGGTGAAGTTCGTCGAGCAGTTCGTCGCCGTCGGGTTCGACGGCTTCAAGAACAAGGGCGAGGCGCTGCTGGAGATCATCGGCGACAACATCCCCAAGATCGAGTTCCCCAGCGGCAACGGGGGCGGCGTGATGACGCCGGACTTCGCGGCCAAGGCGTTCTCGCGCAGCCGCGGCGTGGTCGGCGACGCGATCGAGAAGCTGGCCATGGGGCAGTTCGACCCGGCGGACTTCTTCAAGGACCTCAGCGCCAAGATCCTGGGGGGCGTCGACCTCCTGGACCTGCTCTACATGGTGGACGACTTCACCCAGGGCAGCGACGCCAACAAGGTCTTCCGGATCACGACCGCGCAGGACGAGACGACGATCACGACGACGGCGACGTTCACCCCGCCGCTGCTGGACAACGAGGTCCTGAAGATCCCGGACGGCAACGCCACGCTGCGCAGCGTCGTCACCACCGACATCCTCAAGCCGCAGGACTCGCAGATCGACGTCGTCGGCGAGATCAAGGACTTCGACGTCGTCCTGCTCGGCTCGGCCAAGCCGTTCATCACCTTGAAGTTCCGCCGCCTGGCGTTCGAGTCCAAGAACGGCGCCAAGGCCGACCCGGACGTCGACCTCGAGACGGTCGAGTTCGGTGGCGCGCTGAAGTTCGTCGAGAAGCTCTCCGAGCTGATGAGCTTCGCGGGCGACGAGGGCGGCCCGAAGATCGACATCCAGCCCAGCGGCCTGACGGCGACGATGAGCGTGCCGCTGCCGTCGATCGGCGTCGGCATCTTCTCGATCTCCAACATCGCGATCGGCGCCGGGTTCAACCTGCCCTTCACCGGCGACCCGGCCCGCTTCCGCTTCGACTTCTCCACGCGCGAGGACCCGTTCGCGCTGAGCGTCGCGATCTTCGGCGGTGGCGGGTTCTTCGGCATCGCGATCGGCGCCGACGGCGTCGAGCTGATCGAGGCGGCCCTGGAGTTCGGCGCGTCGTGCAGCTTCGACATCGGCGTCGCCTCCGGCGGCGTGCACATCCTCGCCGGCATCTACTTCAAGTACGGCGAGCTGACCGAGCAGCCCGGCCAGTACGGCTGCGAGCTGACGGGCTACGTCCGCCTCGGCGGCGAGCTGTCGATCCTCGGGATCATCAAGCTCTCGCTCGAGTTCTACATGGGCCTGACCTACGTCTCGAGCCCGGGCAAGGTCATCGGCGAGGCGATCCTGACCGTCGAGGTGACGGTCCTCTTCTTCACGATCCCGGTCGAGCTGAAGGTCCGCAAGGAATTCGGCAAGGGCGCGGGCAACGGCAAGAAGTCGCTGAAGAACGGCGGCGTCGACAACACCCCCACCTTCGCGGACCAGATGGACCAGGCCGCGTGGGACGAGTACTGCGACGCATTCGCGTCCTAACGAGGACTGAGACCCATGGCTGCGACCCAGCAGGTCGTCTGGACGGCGATCCCCAACGGCATCAAGACCGACCCCTCCACGGGCGACAAGCTCCGCGTCGCGGTGCACGCGTCGCTGCGCGGCAACGGTGACGGCGTCACGCTCAACAGCTACCCGGCGTTCCTGCACTGGGCGACGCAGACGGCATCCGTCGGCTTCGACCTCACGCTGAACCTCCCCGGGGCGCAGACCAAGCCGGCGACGCGCGTGTCGGCGTCCCCGGTCGCCGTCGTCTGGGACTCGCTGTTCCCGGCCAACATGAAGGTCAACGACCGCACGCAGGCCAAGAGCTACGCCAACCACCGGGTCATCAGCTACCCCGCGCGCCACATCCACGACTACCTGCGCGACATGCACGTCAACGCGGCGGTCGACAGCGGCGAGAGCTTCGTCGGGCTGCTGGAGTGGTTCGAGAACCACACCGGCGACCTGGGCTACGGCCACGACAACCAGAAGGACCTGCAGCGCCTGCTCCTCAACCTGGCCGGCGAACGGGGCGAGGAGGTCAACGGCAAGCCCAAGCGCTACAACGACTTCCCGGCCGACGACCACCAGAAGGCCTTCGCGGCCCTGCGCGAGTTCCATGCCCCGCGCCAGCTGTCCCCGGACGACGAGGCCGACCAGCAGCCGATCGCGCTGCCGGTCTTCGACTTCCACCAGGCGCTGTCGCTCATCGGCGAGCACGCACCGCTGATGCGCCTGCTCGGCCTGGCGTTCGACCTCGAGGTGGCGCTCAGCGCCTTCACCGGCATCACCGTCGGCGGCAGCGACGGCACGATCTCGGTGGCGCCCACGTCGTTCACGCCGAGTGGCAGCTTCAGCAGCGTGCTGCCCCGGACCCGGGTGCGCGTCAGCACGACGGAGTTCCACGCGCGCACGAACAACCCGGCGCACGACCGCGGCCACCTGGTCCTTGGCGGCAACACGCCCAGCTACGACGTGCTGCGCGTCGATGTCGACGCCGCCGGCCTGAAGACGGCGCACACGGCCGACAGCACCGCGCTGTCGCAGAGCGTCGGCCAGGCGCCGAAGGCCAAGAAGCAGAACAACGCCCCCGACGCGCCCCAGGAGTTCTCGCTGCCGACGATGCGCTCGGCGGGCTTCCAGGTCGTCCGCGACGACCAGGCGCCGCGGTTCGTGGAGCGCATCGACCGCTCCAAGCAGCTGACGGACACCCTGCCCAACATCCCCGACCTCGACGCCACCGACATCACCAAGGGCTACGTCCTCGACGTGTACGACAACGTCAGCGGCCGCTGGCGCACCACCGCCGCCCGGACCGGCACGTACGCGTTTCCCGGCGCCGTGGGCTTCCCGCCGGTCAGCGTCGAGGACCAGGCGCCGTTCGACTCGGTCCCGACGGGGTCGACCGATCCCAACGCGGCGGAGGAGTTCAACCTGCAGCCGTCGCTGATCCGCTGGGACGGCTGGAGCCTCGCGGGCGCGCGCCCGGGCAAGGCGCTGGCCGACGACGGCACGCCGCTGAACGGCCCGGGCAGCTCGTCGCAGATCCCGGTCGAGATCAACCTGAAGGCCAAGCCGGGGTCGCTGCCGTTGCTGCGCTTCGGGCGCACGTACCGCCTGCGCCTGCGCACGGTGAGCATCGCCGGCACCGGCGTCGCGCTGGAGGAGGGCGCCAACAGCGGCCCGCAGGTGTCGCCCGAGCAGGCCTACCTGCGCCACGACCCGGTGCCCTCACCGGACGTCCACACCCGCGACCAGGCGGTGCCCGGCGAGACGGTCCGCACGCTGGTCATCCGCGGCAACCACGACACGGACGCCACCGACGCGGCCAAGCGCACCATCGCGCCGCCGCGCGTGGCGATGCAGCTGGCCGAGACGCACGGCATGTTCGACGTGGGCGGCGTGCCCGCCAAGGCCAAGTACACGCAGATCGCCGGGCGCGAGGCCAAGCACTTCGACAAGGACCTCGAGATCGACGTCACGGCGCCGGTGCCCTACCTGCCCGACGTGCTGGCGCGCGGCGCGGTGCTGCGCGGGGACGGCGCGCTGGCGTCCAAGACCATCACGTTCAACTTCGACCCCGGGGCCGGCGGGCAGTGGCCCGACCTACGGCCGTTCCGCCTGGAGCTGCACGGCGCCGACGCGGCGGGCTTCGAGCCGGACGGCAACGCGCGCGTCGTCAAGGCCCGCCTGACCAAGGGTGACGAGGCGACGATCAAGCTCAGCTGCAAGCTCGACGAGGGCGACATCCCGCTGCTGGGGCTGCACGAGTGGATCACCCAGAAGGGCAAGGGCAGCGACGCGCTGAAGGCGAAGCTGCTCGGCGGCAGCCTCTGGTCGTTCACGCCCTACCAGACGATCAAGCTCGTCTACGCCGTGCGCCAGCCGCTCATCGCGCCGTCGTTCGGCGGCGGGGTCGGGCGCGCGCTGGGCGCGACCTCGGCGGACATCAGCGGTGGCATGAACTTCAGCCGCAAGAGCACCTCGCGGCTGGACGTGCAGGCGGCCTGGACCGAGCAGGTCGACGACATCACCAAGAGCGGGCCGCAGGCGCGGCCGTTCGCGGCGAAGGCGTTCGAGGTGCCGATCCCGGCGCCCGTCAACGGCGGCGGCGGGCTCAACGGCGTGCCGGGCGCCGAGCAGAACGGGTTCTCCTTCAAGCGCCAGCACGAGTTCGGCGACACCCGTCACCGGGTCGTCGAGTACAAGGTCCTCGGCACCTCGAAGTTCGCCGAGCACTTCAAGGGGCACGTCGAGCTGCCCACCGTCGGCGTGGTCGACCAGCCCAAGCTGATCTCCGCCGAGGGCCTGGACGTCCGGTCCGTCGTCGTCAAGAAGGTCGGCGCGGTGCAGCCGGCGACCTCCTACGAGGCGCACGCCGACGGCACGATCACGTTCCGCAGCCCCACGTTCAGCGCGGGCACGACCGGTGTCACGGTCGACTTCACGCCCAACGTGACCCGGCTGACCGAGGGGGACGGCGCGAGGATCAGCGTCCCGTCCTCGGCGCGTCCCAAAGCGCCGGAGGTCGTGGACGTCGTGCCGATCCTGCAGTGGTCGGGCGAGGTCAAGAGCACGTCGATCAAGAGCACGAAGTCGGCGTCGGCGTTCCGGATCTTCATCGACCGTCCCTGGTTCTCCTCGGGTGACGGCGAGCAGCTCGGCGTGGTCCTGTTCCGCGACCCGGCCCCGCTCACCTCGATCGACGACTCGCTGCAGCGGTACGTCACCGAGTGGGGCGCCGACCCGGTCTTCAAGGGCAACGTCCTGCCGAACTTCCACCCGAAGGTCGGCAACTTCCCCAAGCGCGTCACGCAGGCGACGGGGCTGGTCCTCGACGAGGTGCCGGCAAGCCGCCTGAAGGTCGACGTCGCCGGCCACGAGGTCTCCTACGACGCCGAGCGCAAGCTCTGGTACTGCGACGTCGTCGTGAACACCGGCGCGGCGTACACGCCGTTCGTCCGCCTGGTCGTGGCGCGCTACCAGCCCAGCTCGATCGCCGGGGTCGAGCTGTCACGGACCGTGCAGCTGGACATCATGCAGGTCGCCCCGGGGCGGACGATCACGGTGACCCGCACGGGGACGGGCGCCAACACGATCCAGAAGGTGTCGATGTCCGGCTATGACTACACCGACGGGCCCGAGTCCACGCCGCCCAAGGCGAACTACCTGATCTCGCCCCACGGCCTCAGCCGGGTGCAGGTCGTCGTCGAGCGCCGCAACACGTCGTACAAGGCCGACCAGCTGATGGGCTGGACCGAGCACAAGACCTACGAGATGAAGCGCAGCGTGCCGAAGAACTTCGTCTACACATGGGCCACGACCCAGCCGATCACGCTGCCCAAGGGGCCGGTGCGGCTGGTGGTCCGCCAGTTCGAGTGGGTCGCCAGTGACGGCAACCGCTACGACCGCGTCGGCACCGGCTTCCGGCTGGTCCACCAGGACATCATCAACCCGCGGGCGGTCCCGCAGGGGACGATCAAGACAGGCTGAGCAGCCGCGGCTTGAGCGCCTGCCAGCGCGGCTCCACGGCCTTCTCGCCGTGGACGGGCACCAGCAGCGCCAGGCCGCGCATGGTCGACAGCGCGCCGTCGACGAGGATCAGGAAGTCGGGGTCCCCGCCGCGCTCGGGCAGCAGCTGCTCGAGCGCCTCGCGGGTGCGCTGGGAGATCTCGCGGTCGAGGTCGGCGACCTCGCTGCGGAGGTCCGGCTCGGTGTAGGCGGCGACCCAGAGCTGCATGTAGGCCTGGAAGGCGGGGCCCTTGAAGATGAGCCAGGCGCGGTCCAGCAGCTCCTCATACCGCGTGCGCTTGGGCGTGTCGATCAGCGCGAACTGCGTGACGAGGTCGGTGATGATCTGGCCCGACACGTGCCGGAGCGCCTCGACGAGGAAGGCCGTGCGCGTCGGGAAGTAATGCATCTGGGTGGACTGCGAGACGCCGGCGCGCTCGGCCACGCGCCGGGTCGACAGCTGGCCGTAGCCGTCCTCCAGCAGGCAGGTGACGGCGGCGTCGAGCAGCGCGGTGCGGGTGGTCTCGCGCCGCTGCGCCTGCGTGCGTCGCTCGGTCGTGGCCACGGCGACGCAGCATACAGTTGTTTGTCGATCGATCGAACAACATGTAAGGTTTGCCGCCGTGAGCACGACGCTGCCGCCTGCGCTGCTCGGATCCGCCGCGCCGTCCCCGGCGGGGCCGCTCGACGACGCCGACACGGGCCTTCCCGCGCCGCCCGAGGTCCAGCTGCCCTCGATGCTGCAGACGCTGCGCTTCACGCAGCGGCAGATCGAGTTCGTCTTCCGCGCGCGGCGGCTGCACGGCGAGGTCTTCCGGATGCGGGCGGGGGTCATCTCCGACGGGCCGGTCGTGACCTCCCACCCCGATCACGTGCGGTCGCTGTTCACGGCGCGCCCGGAGCTCGTGCCGTCGCTGACCGCCGAGTCGCCCCTGCGCCCGGTCCTCGGACCCGCGTCGGTCCTCACCGCCAACGGCCCGGCGCACCTGCGCCAGCGGCGCGTGCTCCTGCCGCCCTTCCACGGCGAGGCGATCGAGCGCTACGTCGCGGAGATCACTGCGGTCACCGAGCGGGAGATCGCCTCGTGGCCGGTGGGCACGGAGTTCGCGCTGGCCCCGCGCATGCAGGCCATCACCCTCGACGTGATCATGGCCGGCATCTTCGGCGTGTCCGGCGCCGTCGCGAATGGCACCCCCGAGCACGTCCTGCGCGAGACGATCCGGGTCCTCTCCAAGCTCTCGACCTCGCCGCTGGCCAACCTCGGCGAGCTGATGAACACCGGGCGCCCGGAGCCGGTCGGGCTCATGAAGCGCGGGGTGCGGGCACTTGACGACGCCACCTATCCGGTCATTGCCGCGCGGCGCGCCGCGGCGGACCTCCAGGAGCGCAACGACATCATGTCGCTGCTCATGCGTGCGACCACCGAGGACGGTGACGCGCTCACCGACGCGGAGCTGCGCGACGAGCTGCTGACGCTGGTCCTCGCAGGCTTCGAGACCACCGCCAACTCGCTGTCCTGGGCGTGGGAGCGGCTGCTGCGCAACCCGGTCGCCCACGAGCGGCTGCGGTCGGTGGTGCGCTCCGGGCCCTCCGCTGAGGCCGACCGCAACGTCGAGGCCGTCATCACCGAGGCGATGCGCTCGCGGCCGGTCATCCCGATCATCGGCCGCCGCCCCACGGTGCCCTGGCGCCTGGGCGAGTACGCGGTGCCCGCCGGCGCCCCGATCTCGATGAGCATCCTCCTGCTGCACCACCGCGAGGACCTCTACCCCGACCCGTTCGGCTTCCGGCCGGAGCGCTGGCTGGCCGACGGCGCCAAGCCGGGGACCTACGAGTGGATCCCCTTCGGCGGCGGCACGCGCCGCTGCCTCGGCGCCGCGCTGGCGATGGCCGAGATGCGCGTCGTCCTGCGGGCCATGGTCGCCCGCCTCGATCTCTCTGCACCTGATCCGGCGCCCGAGCGGGCGCTCCATCGCAACGTCACGATGATCCCGGCACAGGGGTGCCGCGTCGTCGTCAACCACAAGACAACCACGGAGTAGACACGCCACATGGCCACCACCGTTTCGACGTCGGCGCGAGGCATCTTCGAGCCCGAGCACGACGACTTCCGCGAGAGCTTCCAGAAGTTCGTCGCGGCGGAGATCGTCCCCCACTACGAGGAGTGGCGGGCGAACCACTGCGTCCCGCGCTCGCTGTTCACCAAAGCCGCCGAGTACGGCTTCCTGGCGATGTCGGTGCCGGAGGAGTACGGCGGGCCGGGCGTGGACGACTGGCGCTTCAACGTCGTCCTCAACGAGGAGGCCACGAAGGCGGGCGTCGCCGACGCGTTCGCCGGGCCGCTGCTGCACACCGACGTCTGCCTGCCGTACATCATGCACGCGGCCAGCGACGAGCAGCGTGACCGCTGGCTGCCGGGCATCGCCTCCGGCGAGCGCGTGCTGGCGATCGCGATGACCGAGCCGGGCACCGGCTCCGACCTCGCCGCGATCTCCACCCGCGCGCGTCGTGACGGCGACCACTACGTCATCAACGGCTCCAAGACGTTCATCACCAACGGCATCAACTGCGACACCGTCATCGTCGCCTGCCGCACCAGCGACGACAAGCACGCGGGCCTCTCGCTCATCGTCGTCGAGGAGGGCATGCCCGGCTTCGAGAAGGGCCCGGCGATCCACAAGCTCGGCCAGCACGCCTCCGACACGTCGGAGCTGTTCTTCAACGACTGCCGTGTGCCCGTCGAGAACCTGCTCGGCGACGAGGGCACGGGCTTCATCCAGCTCGTCTCGCGGCTGGTGCCGGAGCGGCTGACGCTGGCCGTCGGCTCGGTGGCCGGCGCGCAGGCCGCGATGGACATGACGCTGGAGTACGTCAAGGAGCGCAAGGCGTTCGGCAAGCCGATCGGCTCCTTCCAGAACT
>CAYUDT010000010.1:0-10261 GCA_964443695.1 uncultured Conexibacter sp.
GCTCGATGAGCGCCGCGAACATCCCCTCGAGGTTGTCGAACTGCGCGTAGACGACCGTCCGCGCGATGCCCGCGTCCCGGGCCACCCGATCGATGGAGACGGCGCCGAAGCCCTCCTCGAGGACGATGTCGGTGAGCACGTCGAGCAGCTGCTCGCGCCGCTGCTCGGGGGGAAGTCTGCGGGGAGGATCCTCGGCCACCGGTGGCGGACTGTCTCACATGCCGATGCTGGTGGCGGGATTGACGTCGCCGTTGGGGTCCGTGAAGCGACCCGCCCGCGCCGACACGCCGACCGGCGTGCCGCTGGTGCCGAGGCAGAGCACGTGGTTGTTGTCCATGTCGCCGAGGTCGGCCAGCGCGGTCGGCGTCACGGTGCGGCCGTCGGCCAGCGTCACGGTGTAGGCCTGCCGCTGGGCCTCGCCGCTGTCGGCCTCACCGGGCGCGGTGACGCCGCCGTCCCAGGTGACGCGGACGCGCTGCACCGTCCCCGCCGGGCAGGCGGTGCTGTGCTGCAGGTGCTTGATGATCGACGGTGTCAGCAAGGGGTAGGTGAGCGTGTCCGGCTCGGCCGGCGCAGGCTCGGCCAGGACGAGCTCCGGGCCGGCGGCCAGCGAGACGACGCCGACCGACGCCCCGCGCAGCTCGGCGCCGGACTCGATCCGCAGCGACCCCCGCACGGTCACCGTCACCGGGGGGTCGGTGGGGTCGTCGCCCAGCTCGCCGATGAGCAGCACCGTCCGGTCCTCGCTCTCCTGGTTGGCGGGCGCGGTCGTGGCGCAGAGCGGCACCCACGTGCGGCCGCGCGCGGTGCGCACGGCGAAGTCCGTCGGGTCCAGCGTGCGCTCGTCGATCTCCTCGCGGAAGACGACCGGCATCCCGTCGAGCGCCACGGCGGGCAGGCAGACCCCGGTCGCCGCCACCGGCAGCCCGTTGTCGATCCCGAAGAAGGCCGACAGGACGACGGCTCCCAGCACCCCGATCCCCATGTCCGTAATGACAGCGTGTCATCGACACCGCGTCAACCGTGTCACGAATCGGTGTAACCCCAGATGTACAGTGCTGTACGTACGGTGCTGTACATTGCCGCACCGAACCACCTGGAGAGAGGTCTTCCGCCAGTGCTCGCAACCGTCACCGCCCCGGCCGCCGGGGCTCCCACCGCTCAGATCGTCATCGCCACGGCGATGGGCATGATCGTCACCTTCGCCCTGCTCGGGCTGCTGCAGGCCCACAAGCGCGGGCGCCTCGGCGTCGTCGCCTGGGGCGCGCGGCTGGGCGAGCGCCTGACCGGGCTGCCGGGCTGGGCCGCCGTCCCCGTCGGCGTCGCGCTCGTGTCCTTCGCCTCCGCCGGCCTCGGCGTCTGGTGGGACATCAGCCTGCACATCGACCAGGGCCGTGACTCGGGCCCGCTGGCCAACCCGGCCCACTACTTCATCCTCGCCGGCATCTACGGCTTCACCGCCGCCGGGGTCCTGTCGCTGGTCCTCCACAACGAGGACCGTCCCAGCCCGTTCGCGGTGAAGCTGCCCGGCATCCCGCGCCTGCCCGTCGGCGGCGCGCTGCTGTTCGCCTGCGGCACGTTCAGCCTCATCGGCTTCCCGCTGGACGACGTCTGGCACCGCCTGTTCGGCCAGGACGTCACGCTCTGGGGCCCGACCCACGTGATGATGATCGCGGGCGCGATCATCGGGATCATCGCCCTGATGGTGATCCTGGTCGAGGGCCAGCGCGCCGCGGGCATGGATCTCGAGGGTCCGGCCGACAGCTTCCTGCTGGCCACCGCGCGCTACGCGCTGCCCGGCGTCCTGCTCATCGGCTTCAGCCTCTGGATCACCGAGTTCGACTGGGGCGTGCCGCAGTACCGCCAGGTCTGGCAGCCGCTGCTGCTCAGCGCCGCCGCGGCCAGCACGCTCATCTGGGCCCGCATCTGGGCCGGGCGCTCCGGCGCGGTGAAGGCGCTGGCGCTGTACCTCATCGCCCGCGGCATCCTGCACCTCATCGTCGGCGCCCTGGGCGAGGTGCAGCCGGCGATGCCGCTGTTCCTCGGGGAGGCCGCGGCCGTCACCGTCGTCGGACTGCTCGTGGGCGACCCGAAGAGGGACGCGCTGAGGTTCGGTGCCGTCGCGGGCTTCGCCGTCGGTGCCGCCGGCTTCGCCTTCGAGTACTGGTGGTCGCACGTCAGCTTCCCGCTGGAGTGGAACACCGCGCTGCTGGCCGAGGGCATCCCGACGGCGCTCATCGCCGGCACCGCCGCCGGCGTGCTCGGCGCGCTGATGGCCTGCGGCATGCGCGGCGTGCTGCCCGACACGCGCGTGGCGCGGCCCGCCGCCGCCCTGGCCGGTGCCGCGCTGCTGGCGCTCGGCGTCAACGCCGCCGTCAAGGGCCAGGCCGACCACCAGCAGGTGCAGATCGCGATCGCCAAGACCGCCGACGGCAGGTCCGCCCAGATCGCTGCGACCTTCAGCGACGAGTCGAAGGTCAAGGACGCCAACTGGCTCTACGTCATCAGCTGGCAGGGCGGCGGCATGCGCGTCGAGCCGCTGCACCGCACCGCCGGCGGCGTCTACCGCACGACGCACGCGATGCCGATCAGCGGTGACTGGAAGACGTCGCTGCGCCTGCACGCCGGGCGCACGATGGAGGCGATCTCGCTGCACCATCCGGCCGACACCGCCATCGGGCTGGAGGAGTTCACGGCGCCGGCGCGGTCGACCGTGCCGTTCCAGGACGAGATCCAGATCCTGCAGGCCGAGCGCAAGGACGACGTCCCGTCCTGGCTGTGGACGGTCGCGGCCGCGCTGGTGTTCGCGTTCGTCCTGCTGTTCCTCGTCGCCGTCGCGTTCGGCGTGGCCCGCATCGGCCGCCCCGCGCCCGGCATCCGCGAGGAGGACCCGCCGGCCGCGCCGAGCACGAAACGTGCCCCGCGTCGCCTGAAGACGGCGGTGACCGCATGACCACCCACCACGACATCGCGATCATCGGGTCCGGCTTCGCCGGGCTCGGCGCCGCCATCCGGCTCAAGCAGCAGGACCAGACCGACTTCGTCGTCCTCGAGCAGGCCGACGCGATCGGCGGCACCTGGCGCGACAACCGCTACCCCGGGTGCGCCTGCGACGTGCAGTCCCACCTGTACTCGTTCTCCTTCGCGCAGCACCCCGGCTGGACCCGCATGTACGCGGGCGCCGCCGAGATCCGCGCCTACATGGAGGCGACGGTCGACGACTTCGGCATCCGCGAGAACGTCCGCTGCGGCGCGCGGGTGACCGATGCCGAGTGGGACGAGGAGCGCGCGATCTGGCGGCTGGAGCTCAACGGCGAGGAGGAGCTGACGGCCCGCGTGGTCATCGCCGGCCTCGGCGGTCTGTCGCGTCCGTCCTACCCGGAGATCGACGGCCTCGTCGACTTCGCCGGGCCGGTGCTCCACAGCGCCCGCTGGGACGACGGCGTCGACCTCGACGGCAAGCGCGTCGCCGTGGTCGGCACGGGCGCGAGCGCCATCCAGCTCGTGCCGCAGGTCGCCAAGCGGGCCGCGCAGGTGACCGTGTTCCAGCGCACCGCCCCGTGGGTGCTGCCCAAGCCCGACCATCCGATGCCGCGCCCGGTCCGCTCGCTGTTCGGCCGGGTGCCGCTCATCCAGCGCGCGCTGCGTTCGCTGATCTTCGCGATCCAGGAGAGCGTAGCGCTGGGCACGACGCGCGTCCCGCAGGTGCTTCGCGCGGGCGAGGTCGCCGGCCGGGCCAACATCCGCCGCGGCGTGTCGGACCCGGCGCTGCGCCAGAAGCTCACGCCGGACTACCGGCTGGGCTGCAAGCGGATCCTGGTGTCCAACGACTACTACCCCGCGATCGGGGCCGACCACGTGTCGGTCGTCACCGACGGCATCGCGCGCGTCGCGCCGGACGGCGTGGTGGACGACGCGGGCACGCTGCACGAGGCCGACGTCCTGGTCCTGGCCACCGGCTTCAAGGCCACCGACCCGGTGGGCGACGTGCGGATCATCGGTCGCGGCGGGCGCAACCTCGGCGCCGAGTGGGGCCGGACGGGCATGGCCGCCCACATGGGCACGACCATCAGCGGCTACCCCAACCTGTTCCTCATCGTCGGCCCCAACACGGGCACCGGCCACAACTCGCAGATCATCATGATCGAGCACCAGATCGACTACGTCCTCAAGGCCCTGGAGGCGATGCGGGCGGGCGACGCCGTCGCGGTCGACGTGCGGGCCGAGGCGCAGGCGTCCTACAACCGCTGGATCCAGCGGCGCATGCAGCGCACGGTGTGGACCACCGGTGGCTGCAACTCGTGGTACCTGGACGAGCACGGCAACAACACGACCCTGTGGCCCGGGTTCACGTTCGAGTTTGGTCGTCTGGCGCGCGAGTTCCGTATGACTGATCACGAGCTGGTCCCCGCTCCGACGGCCATCCCCACCACGGCCTGACCGGATCGACCCCTGACCTCGGACGGCTCGACTCTCTCGGCCCGGATCGCTGCCCCCAGCGGTCCGGGCCGACCCTCTTCTCAGCCGGCGTCCAGCCGGACGCGTCGCGCCGTCGCCGCGCCGGTGCTCGGTGAGGCGGCGACCAGGTCGACGGCCAGCGGCTCGAAGCGCCTGGCGTAGGTCAGCACCGCCAGCGACGCGGGCACGGGGTCGGTGAGGTTGCCGGTGCCGCCCGCCCCCAGCGACCCGCCGTTGACGACGGTGACGCCCTTGTCGTCGGTGACGCCGGCGTGGTGGGTGTGGCCGACGACGAAGACCAGCGGATGGTCCGGCGGGTCGATGCGCGAGCGCTCGATGGCCGGACGCACGAGCTCCGGCTCGTGGGCCATGACGACGTCGACCTCCGGGGCGATGCGGTCGAACCAGGCGTCGAACGCGGCCTGCTGGGCGAAGCTGATGCCGGCGCCGCGGTCGGCGTAGCCGCCGGCGGCGGTCCGCAGGTTGGGGCTGACGTAGCCCGCGACGCGCAGGCCACGGACGCGGACGATGCCCCGCCGCTGGTTCAGGACGACCGCACCCGCCCGGGCCAGCGCCCGCAGCGAGGTGTCGGAGTCGTGGTTGCCGCCGACCACCACGAACGGGCGCCCGCTGTGGACGGCGCGGCGGACCAGCGAGGTCTCCAGCGGCGTGCCGCGGTCGGACAGGTCGCCCGCGAAGAGGACGGGCCCGCCGGCCGCCGCGCTGCGCAGCGCCGGCAGCGCCGTGAAGTTGTTGTGGAGGTCCGACGCGACGGTCAGCCGCGGCAGGCCGCGCAGCGACACCCGCGCGCCGGGCGCGGCGACGAGCCGGGCCAGGCCGACCAGTTGCGAGTCGATCTCCTCGTCCAGGCGCCCCGGGGTGCGCTGGGCGTTCTCCAGCAGCTTCAGCGCCACCGGGATGTCGCTGCCGTGGGCGTAGTAGGTGGCGCGCGACAGGTCGCCGCGCGGCGCCAGCAGCACCGCGATGGCCGCCGCCCACGCAAACCCGCACACGCACGAGACCGCGATCAGCACCCGCCAGTGCTGCGGCCGCATCATCGCGATCGCGATGCCGCCGGCGGCGATGGCGCTCAGCGCCGCCAGCACCGCCAGCGTCTTCAGGTAGGACGCCACCGCGTCGCGGGCCTGGGCGCGCAGGTCGCGGGCCGCCGCGTTGCCGGAGGCCGCGACGCCGGTCGCCAGCCGGCGGTCGACCGCATGCACGCCGATCGTCAGGCGCGCGGGCAGCTTCACCCCGCTGAAGCGTGCGCCCCAATCCACCACCGGGACGTAGACGTCGAGTGCGCCCTGGTGGAACGGGCTGGTGTCCAGCTGCACGGTGGCCGCCCCGATGTCCTTCTCGGCGGTGTAGGT
The DNA here is from genome assembly GCA_964443695.1 of uncultured Conexibacter sp. Taxonomy (GTDB): domain Bacteria; phylum Actinomycetota; class Thermoleophilia; order Solirubrobacterales; family Solirubrobacteraceae; genus Paraconexibacter. The sequence continues at coordinate 5,832 of CAYUDT010000010.1, forward strand.
GGACAGCGCCAGCAACCCGCCGAGCAGGCAGGCCACGACGACCGCGGCGGTGGCCAGGGCAAGGCGCACTCCTTGGGGCCTTGCCGGGACGCGCCCGGCTCAATCGCGCAACGGTGCGGTGCCCGAGGTCAGCCGCGCGAGGTCGGCGGGCGCTGTCAGCCGGGCGGGGCTGGCGTCGGCGGCGGCCCGTGCGCCGATGCGGTCCTCGGCCAAGCGGTCCTGCGAGGCGATCAGCACGACGTTGCCGGCGCGCAGGCCGCGGGAGCCCAGGGCCTGCACGCGGGCGAACACCTGCTGCAGCGATGCCGCGATGGCCCGGGTGTCCTCCAGCGAACGGCTGTCGACGACGTTGACCAGCACCAGCGGGGCGACGCGGGCGGCGTCGGTCAGGGCCTCGACGGTGACCAGGTGCGTCGGCACGCGGGCACCGATGAACGCGTCGTAGACGATCGCGTCGGCGCTGTCGTCGGCGCGGGTGGTGAGGAACTCGCGGCCGTCGCCGACCCGGACGCGCAGCCCGGGCTGCTTCCTGAGCCCGAGGTGCCGGCGGGCCAGCTCCAGCACCGCGGGGTCGATCTCGACGACGACCTGCCGTGAGTCCGGGGCGGCGGTCGCGAGGGCGCGGGGAAGGGCGCATCCCGCGCCGCCGACGTGGATGACCGTCCGGGCCTTGGCGGCGGTGAGGACGATGCGCGCCCAGCGCAGGTAGTCGAACTCCAGGTGCGTGGCGTCGGCCAGGTCGACGTAGGACGCGTCCATGTCGTCCTGACGCAGCAGGCGGCCGGACGGGCGGCGGGGGTCCCGCTCGACGAAGAGGTCATCGGCAGCCACGATCCGACATCCTCCCCGGTGCATGACTGAAACGACTTCAGCTTCAGGGTCGGAGGTCCGGATCCGCTGCCAGCTGCGCTGGCGCGACATGGACATGCTCGGCCACCTCAACCAGTCCGTCTACCACGAGCTGCTGGAGGAGGGCCGCGCGCAGCTCATGACCGAGCTCGTGCAGCGGATCGGCGGGCAGGCCGACGGCAACACCTACGTCGTCGTCCACGTCGAGCTCGACTACCGCAACGAGGTGCGCAAGGACCACGGCGAGATCGAGATCGTCGCCCGCGTCGCCCACGTCGGGACGTCGTCGTTCACCGTCGAGCACGACATCCTGCGCCCGGACGGCACGGTCGCGGCGACCGGCAAGACGGTGCTGGTCGGGTGGAACGCGTTCCAGCGCGGCAAGCGCGAGCTGTCGGAGGTGGAACGCGCGGCACTGCGCGCCTGACCCGTTCCATACGGCATGGTACGGTCGCTGGGTGAGCACTCGGTACAAGGCCGTCCGCGAGGCCTACGGCATCACCTACCGCGAGAACGCGGCGTTCAAGGACACCTACGGCGGCATGGAGGGCTACGTCTTCCTGGAGTCCTACCGGGTGCGCCCGCAGGACCTGGAGTCCGACACGGTCACGGTCTTCATGCACCCGGTCGGCGGTGGCGCGTACCTGCCGATCGTCACCGAGCTGGCCCGCCAGGGCCACCACGTCATCTACTGCAACTCGCGCTTCCGCGGCGCCGACTACGCGCTGACGATGGAGAAGGTCGTCCTCGATCTCGGCGCCGCGATCGCGGACGCGAAGCAGCGCTTCGGCTACACGAAGGTCGTGCTCGGCGGCTGGAGCGGTGGCGGCTCGCTGTCGCTCTTCTACCAGCAGCAGGCGGTGCGGCCGACCGTCACCTCGACCCCGGCCGGTGACCCACCCGACCTGACGCAGGCCGACCTGCCGGCGGCCGACGGCATCATGCTGCTGGCCGCGCACCCGTCGCGCCACCGCGTCCTGGTCGACTGCACCGACGCCGCGATCCTCGACGAGGCCGACCCGACCAAGCGCAACCCGGACCTCGACCTCTACGGCGACAAGGTCAAGCCGCCCTACTCGACGGACTTCGTTGCCGAGTACCGCGCCGCGCAGCTGGCCCGCAACCGGCGGATCACGGCGTGGGTGCGCGAGGAGCTCGCGAAGGTCGGTCCCGGCGAGGAGCGCTGCTTCACCGTCCACGGCACGATGGCCGACCCCCGCTGGCTGGACCCGACGCTGGACCCCAACGACCGCGTGCCCGGCATGTCGTTCCTCGGTGTCCCCGCGCACGTCAACAACGGTCCCGTCGGCCTGGCCCGCTTCTCCTCGCTGCGCTCCTGGCTGTCGCAGTGGAGCGTCGACGACGCCAACGGCGACGGGCTGCGCGCCGCGCGCGACCTCACCGTCCCGGCGCTGGTGATCAACAACAGCGCCGACGAGGTGATCACCCCCGGCTACGCGCGCGAGATGCTCGACGCGGTCGCCTCGGAGGACAAGACGCTGATCCAGATCGAGGGCGCCAACCACTACTACATCGGCGAGGCCATGCGGGCGAAGGTGACGGAGTCCGTCGAGCGCTGCGGCGAGTGGCTCGCGGCCCGCGGCTTCAGTCCGGTCTGATCAACAGCACGCTGACCGTCGCGGTGACGTAGCTCAGCAGGACGGCCATCAGGATCGGGCCGGAGTCGTTGAGCAACGTCGCGATGAGGGCCATCGCGGCGGTGAGCATCAGCGCGGTGCGGAACGGGCCGGTCGCGACGGCCAGCAGCCGGGTGCGGACCGGGTGCAGGAACAGGACGAGCGCCAGGAAGATCAGCTCGCCGACCAGCGCCCGGGTCCAGACCGAGCTCTTCAGGAAGCGCAGGTTGGCTTCCTCCTTGCGCTGCACCGTGTCGGTCAGCGCCGACAGCCCCTCGTCGCGGACCTGCGCCGCGAACTCGCCCAGATGGGTGCGGGTGTCGGGCGGGCGCGACAGGTCGAACAGCGCGGCGGCGGACAGCAGCAGCGCGCCGAGCGCCGCGCCGGCGAGCACGATCGTCCAGTTGAGCCGGCGCCCCGAGCCGATCCACAGCAGCACGATCGACGCGGGGACGAACGCCAGGATGCCCCCGACGTCGGAGCCGAGGTTGGGGAAGCCGATGGCCAGCGCAGCGGCACCGCAGAACCCGGCGACGGCGGGCAGGGCGGCCGGTCCGTGCCGGCGGATCCACAACGCCGCGAGCAGCAGCGCGCTGCCGCAGACGACTGCGAACGACGTGTTGGGCAGCCCGTAGAAGCGGCCGGCCGACAGGAACGAGTAGCCGAACGGGCTGGACGCGTGCAGGTGGTAGCCGGTGCAGAGGTCGCCGAGCAGGACGATCGCGGTGACCGCCAGGACGCGCTCGAGGACGTGCAGGCCGTCGGTCGCCCGGACGTGCGCGAGCGCGGCGATGGTCAGCGCGATCGGGACGATCAGCAGGCCCAGCGCCCCGTGCGTCGTCACCCCCGGCACCGCCCGCACCGCGAACGCGGAGACCGGTGCCGCGGCCACGGCCAGGACGAGGAAGCGCAGGGCGCTGACGCGCAGGTCCTTCAGCGTGGCGATGAGCACCAGCAGCAGCGTCGTCAGCAACGCCACGATGAGCGTGACCGCGGTCGGGTAGTAGACGTCGTCCTGCCAGCGCGTCTCCTGCTCGAGGTCGGCCAGGCGCCCGGGGCGGACCGGTGGCTGCTCGACCTCCAGCGGCCGGCCGATCATGTCGTCGGGGACCGGGAGGCCCAGCGCGCTGAGCGCGGTCGGTGCGAGGTCGGTCAGCAGCGACAGGCCGGGCTGCCGCGTCGCGGGCGAGCCGAGCGTCCCGGGCGGCGTCCCCGCGCCGCTGACGCTCAGCGGTGCCAGCGCGCGGCCCTGAGGCAGCGTGGGGCTGGTGACGATCAGCAGCGCGCCCGGCGGCTTGGCGGCGCGGACGAAGCCGACCAGCGCGTCGGCCTCGCGGCGGCCGGCCTCGGTGCCCGCGATGACGGTCAGCGCGTGCGTGGCGATCGTCTGGCGCACGCGCGCGCGGGCGCGCGGGGAGCAGCACCGCAGCAGGGCCGGGTCGCTGCCGGTGGCGGCCACGACAGGCGAGAAGCCGGTGTCCAGCGACGCGGTCCGCAGCCCGGCGGCCCGGATCCGCCGGCCCAGCTCAGCGGTCGCCTCGTCCTCGGTGACGCGCCTGCCGGCGCCCAGCGCGGCGTAGGCCTCGGCCTCACTGGGGTGCGAGCTGTGGGCCCGGACGCTCATCGCGCCGCGGGCCTGCGTCGTCCAGAGGCGGTGCAACGCCGGCGCGTCGCGCGCGGTGAGGTCGTCGATCTTCAGCCCGGGGATCGTGAGGATCACGACGTGCTGCGCCCGGGGCAGCGGTGTCTGCGGCCCGCGCCCGTCGTCACGAAGCAGGCCCGCGACCACGAGGGTCGCCAGGGCAACGGCAAGGGAGGCAGCGGTCGACACGCGCAACCGCGTCACCTTAAGGTGTGTCGGTTTGCTCGGCCCCCGCGCGAGGAGATCGACACGCTTTAGGGCGTGTCGGTGTGCTCGGCCCCCGCGCGAGGAGATCGACACGC
>CAYUDT010000010.1:10361-70933 GCA_964443695.1 uncultured Conexibacter sp.
ACACGCTTTAGGGCGTGTCGGTGTGCTCGGCCCCCGCGCGAGGAGATCGACACGCTTTAGGGCGTGTCGGTGTGCTCGGCCCCCGCGCGAGGAGATCGACACGCCTTTTGCGTTTCGCGAGGGACGACCGGGGGCATCGAGCGCTCGATGCGTCTGCCCCTGACCGTTGCTCTCGCGGCCCTCGTCCTCGCGGGGCCGACCCACGCGCAGGAGGCCCAGCAGTCCGGGGCGGACCCGTTCCCGGCGCCGGTGACCGGGCCCTACAGCGAGGGCGCGCTGGCCTACAGCGTCGGCATCAACTGCAGCTCGATCATCACCGGCAACGCCTACGTGGAGAACCAGGTCGCGGCCGGCGCCTCCCAGCAGGCCTCGCCGCAGGACATCCCGTTCGCCGGCGAGGTGCACTACGTCCGGCTGCTGGTCGGCGTCATCGGCGGCATCTGCGGGCGCAACGACGTCCTGCCGGAGTTCGTCCTGCCGTCCGGCGTCCTCCCCGCGGTGTCGGCGGCGCATCCGCTGCGGGCCCGCTACGGGGGCAGGAACACGCAGCTGGTGACGACCGGCATGCGCACCGGCCAGGGCAGGAACGGTGGCGTCACCGTCCTGCCGCCCGCCTCGGAGGGCGACCTCTGGCCGCTGTCGCGCGACGGCGGTGAGCTGGAGATCTTCCTGCCGGTCGTCGCCTCGCGGAAGCTCGTCGGGATCGGCTCGCCCGCGCCCAACTGCCCGGAGAAGGACCAGGGCGTGCCCTGCAAGCAGGCCGGCGACCACCTGCAGATCGCGGCGGAGAACTCGACGACGGTGACCCCGCAGACGACGCTGGCCACCGTCGGGCTGTTCGGCCGCGAGCCGCTGAAGCCGGTCCTCAAGGTCAAGTCGGTGCGGACGCTGTCCATCGTGACCGCACCGCTGGCCACCGTCACGCTGAAGGTGGGCGCGCGGACCGTGAAGACGCTGAAGCTCGGGCGCTCCGGCACCGCGACCTACCGCTACGCCAGGGCGCTGCGCCGCAAGACCGTCAAGGTGCAGGCGCGCGCGACCGACGGCTCGGTCAGCGCCGTGGCGACGAAGATCCTGCGCTGACCTCGGGCCAGCCGTCGGGGACCGACGCGAACAGCTCCGAGGCGATCTTGCGGAGCTGGATCTCGTCGCTGCCCTCGGTGATGCGGTAGCGGCGGTGGTGGCGGTAGATGTGCTCGAACGGCAGGTGGCGGGTGTAGCCCATGCCGCCGCAGGTCTGCATCGCCCGGTCGGCGGCCTCGCAGGCCAGGCGGTTGGCGCGGTAGTTGGCCATCGCGACGTGATGGGTGACGCTCATGTGGTCGTTGGCGTCCAGGCGGGCGGCCGTGGAGCGGACCAGCCCGCGGACCATCTCGCACTCCGTCCACAGCTCCGCCAGCGGGAACTGGATGCCCTGGTTCTTCCACAGCGGCTTCTGCCAGGTCGTGCGGTTCTTGGCGTAGCGCGCGGCCTCGGTGACGCAGAAGACTGCGGCACCCAGCGAGGACGCGGCCTGGCGGATGCGGTTCTCATGGACGAAGCGCTGGGCCAGCGCCAGGCCGAGGCCCTCCTCGCCGAGGATGGCCGTCGACGGCACGCGGACCTCGTCGAGCTGCACCTCGCTGTGGTCGGAGGGCATGTTCAGCGTCCACCAGTGGAACTTCACGTCGAAGCCCGGCGCGTCGGTGGGGACGAGGAACGCGGTGATGCCGCGGGGGTGGCCGTCCTCACCGCCGGTCCGCGCGAACACGAGGTCGTGGGTGGCGACGTGCATGCCGGTGTTGAAGCGCTTGGCGCCGGTGATCACCCACTCGTCGCCGTCCCTCGTGGCGCGCGTCTCCATGTAGGTCGCGTCGGAGCCGTGGTTGGGCTCGGTCAGGCCGAAGCCGATCGCGACGCTGCCGCTGATGGACTGCTCCAGCAGCTCGGCCTTCTGCTCCTCGGTGCCGAACTCGTGGAGGATCAGCACGATCGGGAAGTTGCCGATGATCGACATCTCCGACTGCGGGTCGTTGTGCAGCCCCAGCGGCCGGCGGTTGAGGTGCTCGCGGATGATCGCCATGTCGAGGTTGCTGCCGCCGCGTCCACCGAGCGCCTCGGGCAGCGCGTAGCGCAGCAGCCCGGCCTCGTCGGCCTTGCCCCGGATCCTCACCAGCAGCTCTTCCCACTCGCGCGTCGGCGCGCCGCCGTTGGCCTGGTCGGTCCGGCTGAACTCGCGCCGGTGGTCCAGGAAACGCATGTTGTCGTCGGCCTGCTCGAGGGGGATGACCTCGCGCTCGATGAAGGCGTCGATCTCGTCGAGGATGGGAAGCTCGCTCACGCGTCCATACTAAGCCGTACGGTCGCGCGCTGCCCGAAATCGAGGAGTAGCCTCGCGCCCATGACCAGGTTCCGGAGCATCGGGATGACGCTCACGCTGACGCTGGTGCTGGGCGGCACCGCCCAGGCCGCCGCGCCGTCCTTCGGGCCGCCCGTCCGGCTCGACGAGCGGGGCGCGACGGAGCCGCGCATCGCGATCGGCGCCAACGACACGCGCTACGTCACGACGACCCGCAAGAAGGACGACGCGGCCAGCGTCTTCATCTCGCGCGACAAGGGCCGCACGTGGGCCGAGCAGCCGACGATCATGCCCGGCCAGACCGCCCCGACGATCGACGTCGACGTCATCGCGATGGCGGGCAACCGCATCCTCAGCTCCGAGCTGGACACCACCGGCCTCAACTTCCCGACCGGCGTCAGCGACGACGACGGCAAGACCTGGAAGCAGTCGACCGGCTCGGTCCTGCTGGCCGACCAGGACCGGCAGTGGTTCGCCGCCGGGCCGCCGGACCCGACGACCCACAAGCCGCGCGTCTACCTGCTCTACCACAACCTCGCGACCGGATTCGGGCTGCACAACATGTGGGTGGCGACGTCCAACGACGGCGGCGAGACCTTCGGCGCGCCGGTCCCGACGACGCTGCCCGGCAGCGACGCGTTCGCCGACCTGCAGTGCGCGGACTCCGGCGGCCCGAGCGCGATCTTCGTCAACCAGAAGACCGGTCGGATCTACGTCGTCTTCACCACGCGCGGCAACCCGATAGCACCCGGGGTGGACCTCGGTGGCTGCGCCTCGCAGCCCATCGAGGCCAACATCGTCGCGGCCACGCGGGTGTGGGTCGCCTCCTCCGACACGGGTGCGCTGGGCTCCTGGAAGCAGTCGCTGGCGGTGGACGACGCGCCCAGCGGCAAGATCGTCTCGATGCAACTGGCGACCGGCGCGCTGGACAACCAAGGCGGCGTCTGGATCGCCTACCCCGAGTCACCGCGGCCCTACCCGGACTACTCGGGCGCCGGCGTGAAGATCACCCACGCCGACGCCGACCTCTCCAAGTGGGCGACACCGTCGACGCTCGTGCCCTACGGCGGCGCCGGGTCGCTGCTGACCCACCTCGCGGTCGGTGACCCGGGCAAGGTCGATGTCGCCTACTACAAGGGCGTCGAGCGCGGAGGCGACAAGGAGCCCGTCTGGTACACCCATGTCGTGCAGTCCCTGAACGCCGGCGACGCCACGCCGACGGTCACCGACACCGCAGTCTCGGCGCAGCCGGTCTACGCCGGCACGGCCAGCACGATGATGGGCGCCTGCAACGTGTCCGGGCAGAACCTGCCGATCGAGGGCGTGCTCAACGGGTTCCTCTGCGACCGCTCGACCGACGTCTGGGGGGTGGCGCTGGACGCCGACTGCAACCTCAGCGTCGTCTGGCCGGGCCGCAACGAGAAGGACGGCGACGGGTGGGACGGCACGTACGTCGCCACGCAGACGGGCGGATCGCGGCTGTGCGGTGCGGCCGCCGAGGAGGGCGGCTCGTCGCAGTCGCCGCAGGGGCCGTTCTGCCGGGACGCGTCGTCACCGTCGGTCACGCGCGCGCGCCGGAACATCCGGGCGTCGCGGCGGTCGATCGTCGTGCGGGGCACCGCGTCGGACCGCGGCTGCGTCGGCGGCGTCGCCGGCCGGCCGGTGAAGGTGCGCAAGGTGCAGGTCGCGGTGGCGCGCGTGGTCTCGGCGTCCAGGTGCCGGTTCCTCTCGGCGCGCGGTCGCCTCGGTGGCGCGGTGGCGTGCTCGCGGCCGCGGTACCTGACGGCGTCGGGCACCAGCCGCTGGCGGGTGTCGCTGCGTGGGCGCTTCGGACGCGGCCGGTACGCGCTGTACGTCCGCGCGATCGATCGCGCGGGCAACGTCACCCCGGTGCGCCGGGCCGTCAGGTTCTCGATCCGGTGAGGCGCCTGGCCGTGGCCGGCGCCGTGGTGGCGCTGGCCGGCTGTGGTGATGCGCCGTCGTCGTCATCGACGACGACGGGGTCGGCGGACGGCATGGAGACCTGCGGGCTGACGCCGCCCGCGTCGCCGCCGGACACCTCCGGCGTGCCGCTGGCCCTGGTGCCGCAGGCGCAGGTCATCGAGGTGCAGCGCGCGCCCGGGCAGGTCGTCGCCCGCGTGTTTATCGAGCGGTCGGTGACCGCCGCGCACGACGCCGCGCGCGCCCGGGCCGGGGCGGCGGGCTACACCGTCACCGGCCACGAGAACGAGGTCAAGGAGGCCGAGGTGTACCTCACGAAGGGCGCGCAACGGGTCACGTTGCGCCTCAATCGGCCCGGTCGTTGTGCGAACGCCGCACTGGCAACCGTTGCCGTGTCGGGCTGACGCATTAGCGTTCAGGGCCGTGGGCGCCACCGCCGACACCTCCGTCTCCCACCGCGACCGCCTGCTCATGGGCATGGCGGACTCCGTGCGCGAGCACGGCCTGCGCGGCACGACCGTCGCCGAGGTCGTGCGCCGCGCCAAGACCTCGCGCCGCACGTTCTATGAGCACTTCAGCGACCGCGAGGAGTGCTACCTGGCCCTCTCGGAGGTCCTGACCGAGGCGCTGCAGTCCGGCATCGCGTCGGCTGCAGACCCGGCGAAGGCCTGGGACGAGCAGGTCGAGGCGATGATCGAGGTCTGGCTGCAGCTGTCGGCGTCGGAGCCGGCGCTGGTGCGCTCGTTCATGACCGAGCTGCCGGGCCTCGGCGACCGTGGGGTCAACCGTCAGCGCGAGACGATGAACCGCTTCGCCGCGACGCTGGTGCAGCTCAGCGAGGACGCCGTGGAGCAGCGGGCGCTGCTGGCCCCGCTGTCCTTCGACGTCGCCCTGGTCCTCGTCGGCGGGCTGCGGGAGCTGGAGATCCGCGCGATGGAGGAGGAGCGCGACGTGATGGAGCTCCGCCCGGTGGTCGTCGAGATCATCAAGTCTCTGCTGCAACCCGCCTGATACGCACGCGTACCAAGCTCTGGTACAGTCTCGTACCATGGCGACGATCGAACGTGCGGTGTCGGTCCCTGACGAGCTGATCGGTGTGGGCGCGCCCGCCTCGGTCGCCGGGCCCGCGCCCGACGACGGCGCGCCCGTCGCGCTGCCCCCGCGCCTGGCCGAGTCCCGGCTGCGCCAGACCGTGGCGTTCGGGCCGCGACCGCTGGCGCTGTTCTCCCGTCTGCGCGAGGCGGGTGTCCGCGACGTCGCGACGTGGGAGATCCTCGCCCGTGAGGAGCCCATCGTCGTCACCTGGCACCCGGACCACATCAAGTCGCTGTTCACGGCCAAGCCCGAGCAGGCGCCGTCGATCACCGGCGAGTCGCCGCTGCGGCCGATCCTCGGGCCCAACTCGGTCCTGACCGCCGTCGGCCCGCGCCACATGCGCCAGCGCAAGATGCTGCTGCCGCCGTTCCACGGGGAGGCGATCGAGCGCTACATGGAGCTCATCGCCGAGGCCGTCGACGTCGAGCTGTCGCGCTGGCAGGTCGGGTCGACGTTCTCGCTGGCGCCGCGGATGCAGGCGGTCACCCTGGACGTGATCATGGGCGGCATCTTCGGCGTGGCCGGGCGGCCGGAGCCGGGGTCACCGGAGGACGCGCTGCGCAACATCGTCCGGCGCATGCTGCGGCTGGCGGCGACCGACATCTGGGCGCTGATCGACCTGCACAACATGGGCCGCGACGAGCCGCGCGGGCCGCTGAAGTGGCTGATGGCCGAGGTCGACAAGCGCTTCTTCGCCGTCATCTCGGCGCGCCGGGCCGCGGCGGAGTCCACCCGCGGTGCCGACGTCCTGTCGCTGCTGCTGGCCGCGCGGACCGAGGAGGGCGAGGCCCTCACCGACCAGGAGCTGCGCGACGAGCTGCTCACGCTCGTCCTGGCCGGCCACGAGACGACCGCCAACACCCTGGCCTGGGCGTTCGAGCGGCTGGTGCGCAACCCCGCCGCGTACGACGCGCTGCGCGACGAGGCGCGGTCGTCGGCGACCCCGGGCCCCTACGTCGAGGCGACGATCCACGAGGCGATGCGCGTCCGGCCGGTCATCCCCATGGTCGGCCGCTACGTCACGGTGCCGTGGCAGCTGGGGGAGTACCGGCTGCCGGCGGGGACGCCGGTGGGCATGAACATCGTCCTGCTGCACCACCGCGAGGACGTCTACCCGGACCCGTTCTCCTTCCGGCCGGAGCGCTTCCTGGGCGTCAAGCCCGGCACGTACACCTGGATCCCGTTCGGCGGTGGCATCCGGCGCTGCCTGGGCGCGGCGCTGGCCATGGCCGAGATGCGCGCGGTGCTGCACGCAGTTGCGGCGCGAACGGACCTGGCCTTCGTCGACGCGCGGTCAGAGCGGGCGCGCCAGCGCAACGTGACGATGATCCCGGAGTTCGGGGGCCGCGTGACGGTGACGGGCGCAACGGGTATGGGCAGCACGTAACGAACCCCGCTCTTTCGGCGTCTTCTGTGTGAAGTCGCACGTCCGTCCAGCCGATAACCCTTGTACCGTGAATCTCGTGGAACCTGTGTCGTTCACCGCATGCAGCGTGCAGGTGGCCGTCGCATACGACGGCACCGTTGAGGCTGCCGTGGCGTCGGTCGTCTCGGCCGCCGACGCGTTCGCGCTCGCGCACGCGCTGGCGTGGCAGCGGACCCGCAGGTTCCTCGCTCCCGCCGCGGAGACGGCCGATGAGGTCCTGGCCCTGCGGGACCTGGTGACCGTCATCGACGCCGTCGAGCAGGTCACCTCCGGCCCCGGTGGGCCCTTGCACCTCACCCAGGCCCAGGTCCTGCTGCTGACCGAGGCCGCCTCGTTCTACGTCGCCGAGCGCGACGTCGACGACTACATCGCTCCCGTCGAGCGCGAGCGCCTCGGGCGTCTGCGCACGCTGTCGGACCGCCTGATGGGCGTGGCTGCCGACATGGCGCTGGCCGTCGAGCAGCGCCGCGAGCAGACGGCGTACTAGAGGCCCAGCCTCGCGCGGACGGTCGCTTCGTCGTCCGTCTTGATGTCGATGGTCTTCTCACGAGCGGTGTCGCCGCGGACGACCGTGACCGTCGTCGGCGGGACGTTGGCCGCCCTGGCGACGATCTTCCTCCCCGCCGCGTTGGCCTTGCCGCCGACCGGTGGGGCGGTCGTGCGGACGAGGAGCACGCCGTCCCGGGTTCCGGCGATCTCGTCCTTGGAGGCCCGGGGCGTGACACGGACGCGGATGCGCACGGCCTCGATTGTGCCGTGGTCGCCCGCGGTGCGGGCGGCGAGGACGTACGCGGCGCGGCGGCCGGGCGTCGTGTCGTTCGTCGTCCGGTCGGGTGTGCGGACGTGGAGCATTCGCGGCGCACGGCGCGTTCCTGCCGCGTCGCTGATGAAGACGTTGTTCCTCGTGGCCTACCTGCGGTGGGCGGGCTCACGTCCGCTGACCTTCGCGGAGCGCGGCCTGCTGTGGCGACTGCGGTCGCTGCTGCCCGCACGTCACCGCGAGTTCGGCCTCTGGCTGCTGCGCCACATCGTCCCGTCCCAGCGCCGGGGCATCGGTGAGGTCAGGCTGCCGTCGGGCTGGCGCGTCTGGTTCAAGGGCGCCTGGGGCAGCGGCACCGGGCGCGTCGACCACCAGACCGCGCTGCTGGAGCGCAGCTCCCGCCGCGTCGTCGTCGCCGTCACCACGTTCGACAACGGCTCTCACTCCGCCGGCCAGGCGACGCTGCGCGGCGTCTCCGTGCGCCTGCTGCGCCATCTGCGCTGAGACCGCACGACGCTGTCGGCGCCTCTCTCGGTACCCTGCACGTCCCTGTTTGTCAGGACCACGGAGAGGTGCCGGAGTGGTTGAACGGGGCGGTCTCGAAAACCGTTGTAGGTCGTAAGGTCTACCGAGGGTTCGACCCTCAGAGCCCTTGTTCATGGGCTCTTTCGAGATCTGGCGGAGGTGTGCGGATCTCTCGCGCAGGTGGTGATTGGCGCGCGTTTGGCGCAACCTTGGCGCTGGGGCGATGGGTCTACAGATACCTGTGGGAATTACAGGTCTCTGAAAATCTGGACCGCCCCCAATAGAGGTGGACCTCCACGTAGATCGCTGTCCACGCCCGAACCTGCAATCGGTGTGTGGCCACAACCATCATGTGCTCGCGCGGGAGACGAGACCCGAGGAGGAAACATGGTGGGGGGAGTAGCGGTCAACGTAACCGTTGTCGCCGTCAGAAATGCTTGTTTTGCAGGACGTTTGGAGTGCGTGCGCCACCGATGCGCCAATCTCGTCTCGGACTAGCAATCGCCTGAGCCTGGCGCTTAGAATTTTCGCCTCTACATAGGTGCCCCCGCATCTGTTCGAGCAGACCGGGGGCGTGACCCAGGAGGTACTAGCTCCATGAGTACAGGCAACCCTAGTCGGGTGGCGTCGGGCATCCGTGTCCGACACCGCGCCGACTGTCCGGCGAATCTCGGACATGTGTGCCGGTGTCGCCCAGCGTTCGAGGCTGGCGTCTACAGCAAGCGCGACGGGCGAAAGGTTCGCAAGACGTTCGACAGTCTCGCTGCGGCCAAACGTTGGGTGACAGATCAGCGCAAGACGAGAGATGACGGACGTTTGCGCGTCCCCACGCGCGTCACTCTCGCGGCAGCGGCAGATCGCTGGGACGAGTTGGCCAAAGCCGGCGGCATCCTCACCCGCAGCGGTGATCCGTACAAGCCGAGCGTGATCCGCTCGTACCGCCAGAGCCTCACGTTGCACGTCCTGCCGCACCTGGGCACGGCGCGGCTTGCGGATATCCCGCGCGCCGAGGTCCAGCGGATGGTCGCTGTGTGGCAGGGCGAGGGCATGGGCGCGTCGTGCGTGCAGAACGCGATCAACGCGTTGCGCGCGGTCTACGCAAACGCGGACCTGCTCACCGACGGGGCGGTGCCCGAGAACCCCTGCCGTGGTCTGCGCCTCCCGGCCCGTCGCGGACGCCGGGACAGGATCGCCTCCGTGGACGAGGCGGTCGCGCTCCTGGCCGCGCTCCCTGTGGCGGATCGCGCGCTCTGGGCGACCGCGTTCTGGGCGGCGCTCCGGCACGGCGAGTTGAAAGCCCTGGCGTGGGAGGACGTCGACCTTGCGGCGGGGGTGATCGACGTCCGCCGATCCTGGGATCAGCAGGAAGGGCCTGTCCTGCCCAAGTCGCGCGCCGGGGTCCGCCGGGTGCCGATCATCGGGCGACTGCACGACGCGCTCGCCGAACATCGGGCACAGACCGGACGCACCGACGGGCTGGTGTTCGGCCGGTCGGAACAGGAGTCATTCTCATCCAACGGCGTGAACACGCGGGCGTCTCGCGCCTGGGCGAGTGCGGCGCTCCAGCCGATTGGTCTCCACGAGGCGCGCCACACCGCCGCGTCGTTCTGGATCGCGGCGGGCCTCAACCTCAAGACCGTCTCGGTCTACATGGGGCACTCGTCCGTCGCGTTCACGCTAGACCGGTACGGGCACCTGCTGCCGGGCAACGAGGTCGAGTCTGTCGCCCGGATTGACGCCTTCCTCGAGCGCGCCGACAGCGCGGCGCGTCTGGCCTACCTGGACTGAGGGACGCCTAGTCGCACGGCTCGCCGCCGGACCACCGGCGGGTGGGCCGCGTGATCCGGACGCGCTTACCTCCGGACTTGTAGAACGTCACGGTGCCGTCGCCGTCGCAGAACTGAGGTCCACGCGTGTAGTTGGCGACGGCGTAGGTGCAGTCGAACTGGCGCGGCGTGACGGTGCTGCACGACACGTCGGAGATCTCATCGCCAGGTCCGACGTAATTGGCGTTGACCTTCGCGCGGATCGCGCTCCGTGCCATCCGCTTTCGGGTCTGCACGGTGGACTTCGCGGACAGCGCTGACCGAGCGGCCACCGCTGATGGATTCCCCGGTACGGTCGCCGTGGCCGGCGTGCCGCTGGCGACAGCAGTCGCTACCAGAGACGCGACGGTGAGCAGGACGAATCGTGCGCGCATCTTGAGTTGAACTCTATCGGCAGGCGACTTCTTCACCGCCAGGGTCTGGCCCTGAGTGGCGCGCCGTATCGAACCCCAAGCAGCGCTCGGCGCTGCGATCCGCCAGGTGCGCACTGAAAAGGGCATGAGTCAGATGGAGCTCGCCCACCAGTCGGACATCCACCCAACTTGGGTGAGCCACATCGAGGCGGGTCGGACGAACCCGGCATGGGGCACCGTGTCACGAATCGCGAGTGCGCTCGGCACACACGTCTCATCACTCGCGCTCATCGCCGAACGCTTCGAAGCTGGCGACGATTCTGCGTAGCCGCAAGGTCGAAATTGTGAGCATCCGCGCCGCCGCTGCGCTTACCATCGCAGCGTGTCATCCGTCGACCAAGACGCTCTCACTGTTCGGCGTCTAAATCAGTACCGCCCGTTTGAGCGTGGCGGCGCGTCAGCACGCGAGGCGCAGGAAGACCTCTTGATGGCAACCCTTGCCGAAGCCGGTGGGCCTATCGCTACGGTCGGCGACTGCTCGAGCGCGATGAAAGCCCTCTGGGGCGTCACACTCGACGATGCCGAGACTGCTCGGGCGCTCGGAGTCTTGAGTCGGGAAGGTCGAGTAGAGCGGGACGCCAGCGGTTACGCGTTGACGGCCGACGAAGCCGCCCAAATGGAGTTGGTCGCGGCCGAGAGCCGCGAGTGCCGCACGAGCGCAGTGGCCGAGTGGCGGAAGTACTTGCTGGACCAGTGGCCCGGATTGACGCCGGAACAGTTGGATCGGCTCGAAGAAGACCTCGACCGCTTCCTACAGATGGTCGTCGCGCGGCACGCGGCAGAGGCGACGCTCACCCTCTACCCCGACGTGCGAGCGGCTGAGAATCGGTACCTAGAGCTTGAGGACGCGGGATTCTCAGTCCTGCAACCGGCTGAACCGGAAATCGAACACATTCGGGATGGGGCGATATCGCACTTCGTTCGCCGTCCCACCTCGACGCAGCGCGCTTACCTCGCGCAGATGCTGAACACCTCGTACTTCAAGTCGGTGCTCAGCATCGATAGCGAAGGTGCGCGGTTGGTTCGGGAAATCGTTTCGGGGCAGCGGGTGTACCTGGACACGAATTTCATCTACCGACTGCTCGGCATCCAGGGACCGCGCCATGTGCGGCCAGCGCAGACCATCGTCAAACGGACAATGGAGGCTGGGTACGAGGTCGCGGTAACCCCTTGGACCGTAGAGGAGTTCCGCAACTCGCTGGAGCGTGCAAAGGACGAGCTAAAGCGTCACCCGATCCCTCCCAGCGACTATGCGGAACTGCTCGCCGATGCGACGTCCGACGAGGACTTCGTCACCGCCTACTGGCGGCAGGTCAAGGAAGCGCCAATCAAAGTGCAGGATTTCTACGCACACTGGCGCGAGGTTGAGACGCACCTCGCCGAAATCGGGATCACGGTCATAGCCGAAGGATGCACGGCCGTCGGCCAGAGAACTGACGAAATTACGGATCAGCTGTCGGTACTCGCGCGGGTGCTTCACGGTCGCTACCGGCATCCCGCAATCGTCGAGCACGACGTGAAGCACCGGATGCTGGTTCAGAGGTTGCGGGGCGACGCAAATCGCTCCTTCGCGACGGCCGGCTACTGGTTCCTCACGTTCGACAGTGTGCTGCCCCGGTATGACTTCGCTGCGCGTCGGGAGGACGGTTCGGAAATCCCCTTCTGCGTCAGCGCGGGGTCGTGGTTCCAGATCATCGAGGCATTTCGCTCGAAGACCGACGACGACGCGCAGGTGTTGGCCGATCTGCTCGCGTCTCCATACGTTCGCTACCGCAGGACCCTGTCCAAGGACAAGGCGCAGGCGGTGGTCGCGCGCATGCAGCTACACAAGGGCGGCTCACCCGAGCTTGCAGCGCGGATCATGATGAACTCGGCCCTCATCGCCCAGATCGAGGAGTCCACAGATGAGGCGCAGACCGCCACTATCGACAACGCGATAGTGCTGGCGGCGGAGCAAGCGCAGGACGACGCCCGTCGTGCGCAAGAGCTTGCGGCGGCGGAGCGCCAGCGCGCTGAGGCTGAGCGCGCGCAGGCAGCCGCGACGGTTCGCGAGGCGACGGAAAGGCTCGAAACTGAGCGCCGTGCTGCTGACGAGAGCAAAGCGCAGTTGGCCCGCGAGGCCGATGATCGGAGGGAGGAGGCCATCCGCGCCGAGGAGGCCCGGCGCGAGGAGGCAGTTCGAGCAAGTGAGCACCGCGCCGAGCAAAAGCTCCGGGACGAACGCGAAGCGCACAAGCGTCAGCTTGCGGAGGTGCAGAAAGAACTGGATTCGGAGTCGATTGCGCGCAAGCGTCTTCGCCGCCGGGTACGTGCGAGCGTCGCCACGCTACTCATCGCGGTCCTGGCGATGATCGGACTGCTGGCCGTCGGCCTGGACACGGTCTGGGCCGCACTCGTCGGAATCGGCGTACTGCTCGGCGTCGCCGCCGCCGTCGACCAGCTGTGGGTCAATCGCGACTGATCGAGTCGAGTTCGAGAGTTGGCGCATCGGCTGGCGCATTGACGGGCAGACGACGCCGCCCACGCCTCTCTCGCTACCCTGCACGTCCCTGTTTGTCAGGACCACGGAGAGGTGCCGGAGTGGTTGAACGGGGCGGTCTCGAAAACCGTTGTAGGTCGTAAGGTCTACCGAGGGTTCGAATCCCTCCCTCTCCGCTGAAGAGCCCGCACGTGCGGGCTCTTGTCGTTCCTGTCCTCGCCCTGCTGTGGATCGGGCAGCACCAGCGGCCTGAACAGACGTTGGCGGTCCCGCGGCCCTCTTCAGCGGCCGAGCGTCACCGCGTACGTCCGCGACCGGCTGCCGGCCGGGGCGATGACCAGCCGCACGCGCAGGCCGGACCGGCCGCGGGCACGCCGGCGGTTGGTCGGCCCGAGCTTGAGCGTGGCGGTCGTCTTCCGGCCCGCGGGGACGTTGTAGGCGGCGCGGGCGTAGGTGGATGCCGGCCGGACCTTGGCGATGGTGACCTTGCCGGTGGCTGCGACGAGGGCCAGCTTGCCGCGGCAGGCACCGGCGGTCGAGCAGGCCAGCGGCACCTTCACGCGGCCCTTGACGTCGACCTTGAGCCGGCGCGCTGCGAACGCGATCACGCCGCGGGACGCCACGGGCACCGGGGCCGTGGTCGTGGACGTGGCCGGACCAGGCGTCGTGGTCGGCGCGGAGGCCGCGGCGGTCGGGGCCGGCGGGTCGGGGAGCGGGGCGAGCAGGAAGCGCGCGACGACGCCGGAGCTCTGGTTGGAGCCGGTCCGCACCGCGCCGGTTCCGAGGAGCCGGCCGCGGTCGACGAGGATGCTGCTGATGGTGATCGGGGCGTCGCCGAGCGCGGGCGACACGACGCCGTGCGTCCCGAAGGTCTCGTCGAGGCTGCCGTCCTGGTTGAGCCGCAGCAGCCGGCCCTCGCCGTTGCCGCCGCCTTCGGGCTGCGTGCCCGCGGCCACCACGATCCTGCCGTCGTCCTGGACGGCGATGTCGTTGACGTAGGAGCGACCGTCGGTCTCGGCCAGCTGCACGCGCTTGATGCCGCCGGTGCCGAAGCTCGGGTCCAGGCGGCCCGCCGGCGTGACGCGGATGACGGCCGCGGCGGTGTCGCCCTGGGCGTCCTCACCGTAGCCCGCGGCGTAGATCGCGCCGTCCGGTCCCTGGGCCAGGGACTCGATGGAGCTGTCGGGGTAGGCCTGGGCGCGGTCGGACCCATCGACCACGAGCGCCCCGGTGCCGTCAGGGCCGAACGTCGGATCGGGCGCGCCGGTCTGGGTGTTGAACCGGGCCAGGAGCATGCCGAAGCGGCCGGTGGGCAGCAGCGCGACGCCGCCGACGAGGATGCGGTTGTTGGGCTGCACCAGCAGGCGGCTGCCGTAGGTGCCGGGGTCGCCCGGGGCCTTGGAGAAGCTGATGACGGTGGTGCCGTTGTTCGTGCCCCACCCGGCGGCGGCCGTGCCGTCGGGGTTGAACTTGCTGAGGGCCAGCTTGCGCCCCGACGGGGTGGTGTCGTACGTGCCGGTGACGTAGACGCTGCCGTCGGGGCCGGCCGTCGCCGACTCGGTGTTCACGTCGGCCGGCGCGCTCACCGGGTCACGGGTGAGCAGCCCGGCGCTGCCGATGTCCAGATCGCGGGTGCCGTCGCTGCGCAGCAGCTGCGCGGTGACGTCGCCGCGGCTGTTGGCGTCGGTCCGGTAGACGCTGAAGCCCACGTAGCGGCCGGGCACGGTGAACACGGTGCGGGCGAACGAGAACGGGCCACCGGGCCGGGCCGAGCCAAGCTGCAGCACCTGGCTGCCGCCGCCGAACGACGCGTCGGCGGCGCCGTCCGCGCCGTAGCGCGCGGCGACGGTGGCGGTGAACCCGTTGGCGTCGATGGTGCTGCCGACGGTGACGATGCGCCCGGCGCCGTCGCGCACCAGGTCGCTGAACCCGGTGACGTGGGGGAACGTCTGGGCGAGGTCGGCGACCACCGGAGCGCCGCCGTGGAACGTCGGGTCGACGTCGCCGGGCTGCCCGAGCGCGGACGCTCCGGCGGGGAGGGTGGTCAGGAGCGCGGTGGCCGAGAGAAGTGCGGCGGGAAGGCGGCGTGACATACCGCCAGAGTCCCAGCGGGCGCCGCTCGCCTCCCTGCAATTTTCCGGGTTCGCGCACCCTCAGGTGACGCGGTGCCGCGCCACCGGAAGAGCGGAGCCCGGCGGGCAGGGCCAACGCCCGCCGAGCAGGCGGAAGGCACCACATCCGACGGGCCATTCGCCGTCAGGCGGCGAGGAGTTCGGCCTCCCGCAGGTTGCCCAGCAGCTCCTGCGTGCGCCGCTGACGGTGCGCGAAGGTGGGCCGCATCAGGCGACGCACGACCAACGCGTCGGCCAGGCGGCCGAGCGCGCCGAAGGGCAGCTCGTACTCGATGTGGTCGGTCATCAACGTGCGGCCGTCGCCGAGGTCGGTGAAGCGGTGCTCGTGGACGAAGGTGCGAAACGGCCCGTCGAGGGTCTCGTCGACCAGCAGCGAGGGCTCCTGCAACGTCCTGACGCGCACGCGCCAGCGCTGGGGCACCGGGACGGGGAGGACGAGGACGCGCAGGACCACCTCGTCGCCCTCGTCGAGCGGGAAGTCGCCCTCGACGCCGAGGATCGGTTGCGCCCAGTGGCCGATCCGCTTGGCGTTGCGCGTGTCGCGGTGGAAGGCGAACACGTCGGCGATCGGGGCCTCGATGATGGTCTCGGTGTGGAAGGTGCCCATGTCCGGGGTACGGACGCCGGGGTCCTGACGGATGTCGCGGGCGGTGACCTGACCGGCCGTCGCCGACCGTACCCCTGGGGATGGCGCGCATGCGGCGCAAGGGCGACCTGCCCACCAAGACCTGTGCCGTCTGCGGGCGACCGTTCACCTGGCGGCGCAAGTGGGCGCGCGACTGGGAGCACGTCCGCTACTGCTCGGAGCGCTGCCGCCGCGCAGCGCCCTCCGGTCCCACGCGCCCGTGAACCACAGCCACCCGAGCACGGACACCACCAGCGCGCTGCGGCGCGACGTCCGCAGGCCGACCGCCGCGGCCGCCCGGTGCAGCGCGACGGCGTGGATCGCGTAGAGCGCGTGCGCCCCGGCGGGCATCGGCTCGCGCGGATCCGGCACCGCCAGCGGGAACCACAGCCACGGCACGGCGCCGTTCATCGCGTCGGTGATGGCGTTCGCGGGCCCGTCCAAGCGGGCGAACGCGGTACTCAGACGGACAGCGACGGTGGCGCCCACGTGAGCAGTACGGGTGCCGTGATCGGTTAGCTTCGACCGTCCATGGTCGGGTCACGACGGAGCGTCACCCTTGCGCTGGCACTGGCCGCGCTGCTCACCGCGACGCACGATGCGCAGGCAGCGTGCGATGCGGCCGGCGCGCCGAAGGTGCCGGGCGCAGAGCTGCAGGTGCAGGCGTGCAGCGCCGACATGACATCGCTGGCGCAGGCGGCGACGGACCGGACCGATGCGACGGACTGGGCCGGCCTGTTCCCGGTGGAGCAGCAGAACCCGTCCAACGTGCCCGGGTTGCAGATCGACGGGTACTTCCCCGACACCTCGACCTTCAACACGACGCACGGCTGGTTTCACGACTCGCAGTTCGTGATCCGGTTGCCCGACAAGTGGAACGGCAAGGTGGTGATGACAGGGGCGCCCGGCGTGCGCAAGCAGTACGCGCCGGACCCGATCATCGGCGACTTCGCCATCGCGCGCGGCTACGCCTACGCGTCGACGGACAAGGGCAACGGAGGCCAGGTCTTCTACACGGACGGCACCGAGCCCGGCGACGCGGGCGTGGAGTGGAACTTCCGCGTCACCCAGCTCGCGGAGGCGGTGCGCGAGGTCGTGCCGAAGTACTACGGCAGGCCGATCCAGAAGATGTACATGAGCGGCATCTCCCAGGGCGGCTACCTGACGCGCTGGCAGATCGAGCACAACCCGCAGCTCTTCGACGGCGGCATCGACTGGGAGGGGACGCTGTGGACGACGAAGACTCCCAACGTCTTCACCGTCCTCGCCGCGGCGCTGAAGAACTACCCGACCTACCTCACCACCGGCAGCACCGCAGCACACGACGCGGTGATCAAGGCCGGCTTCGCGGAGGGCAGCGAGTTCCTCTGGCCCGACCACTACGCCGAATACTGGGACCTCACGATGCGCACGTACCGCGAGGAGTTCGACCCGGACTACGACGGCGCTATCCCGGCAGGCATCCCGTTCTGCCAGTCCGGCATCCCGATGTGCGACGCCGACTACGACTGGGACGCGCGGCCGGACACCGTCAAACAGGCGATGCGCAAGATCGAGTTGACGGGCGACCTGAAGCGCCCGCTGATCTCCCTGCACGGCACGCTGGACTCGCTGCTGCCGATCGCCACCAGCGGCGACCCGTACACGCGGATGGTCGACGCGTCGGGCAAGCACGATCTCCACCGCTACTACGTCGTCGAGAACGCCAACCACGTCGACGGCCGCTACGACATCTACAAGTCGCGGTTGCGCCCGCTGCAGCCGTGCTGGCGCGAGGCGCTCACCGCCTTGGAGGGTTGGGTCGAGAACGGCACCCAGCCGCCGCCCGACCAGTTCGTCGCGGACACCAAGAGCGCCGACGTGCCGAACGTCTGCAAGCTCGCGCAGGGCCCGGTTGCGGCGCCGGGACCGCTCACCACCACGGGCGCGACGGCGATCAAGCGGGTCCGGCCGAAGCTCACCGCGGCCGTCCGGCGCGTCGGCCCGCGCCGTTACCGCACCACCGGCCGGGTCGTCCTGCCGAAGGGCACCGGCGCCGCGCAGGCCTGCGGCGCCGGCACGGTCGTCGTCACCTTCCGCACCGCCCGCCGCCATACGATCTCCTCGCGCACCACCAAGCTCGACCGCAGCTGCCGGTTCGCCTCGGCCGTCACCTTCCACCGGCGCCGGATCGGCACGGGCCGGCTGACGGTCACCGTGCGCTTCTACGGCAACCGCACCCTGCTGTCGGCGAGCGTCAGTCGAAGACCAGCACGGGCTTGACGACCGTGCCGTTGTTGGCCGCCTCGATGGCCTCGTTGATCTGGTCGAAGCGGAAGGTCTTGATCAGCTTCTCGAAGGGGAACTTGCCCTGCTTGTGCAGCTCGAGCATGTGGGGGATGAACTTCTGCGGGTCGGCGTTGCCCTCGATGACGCCCTCGAACTTGCGGCCCAGCAGCAGGAAGCCCTGGTCCAGCTCGACGGGATGCTCCAGGCCCTGGAAGCCGACGCTGACGCAGTGACCGGGTGAGCGCAGCACCTCGGTCGCCTGCTTGATGACGGGCGCCAGGCCGACGGCGTCGAAGGAGTAGTGCACGCCGGGGGCGACGACGAGCTGGATGTCCCAGATGAGGTCGTGGTGCTCGGTGGGGTTGAACGTGTGCGTCGCACCCAGCTCCCGGGCCAGCGCCAGGCGCTCGTCGTTGAGGTCCACCGCGACGATCGGGTCGCAGCCCAGCGCGGCGGCCGCCATGACGGCGGACAGGCCGACGGCGCCCATGCCGAACGCGCAGAAGCCCTCGCCGGGCGAGGGCTGCAGCACGTTGATGACGCTGCCGGCGCCCGTCTGCAGCCCGCAGCCCAGCGGGCCGAGCAGCTCGACCGGCACGTCCTTGGGCACCTTCACCGCGTTGTGGACGGACGCGATCGCGTAGGTCGAGAACGACGACTGCCCGAACCAGTTGCCGTGCACGTCGTCGTCGCCCTGGGCCATCGTGACCGTGCCGTCGATGCGCGTGCCGAAGTAGTTCAGCGCCGCGAACATCTCGCAGTAGGCGGGGAGGCCCTTCAGGCAGATGTCGCACTCGCCGCAGTGGTCGAAGGACAGCGCGACGTGGTCGCCGACCTCCAGCTCCGTGACGCCCTCGCCGACCTTCTCGACGATGCCGGAGCCCTCGTGTCCGAGCACGGCCGGCAGGGGGAAGGGCACGACGCCCTCGATCGCGGCGACGTCGGTGTGGCAGATGCCGACGCCCTTGATCCGCACCAGGACCTCGCCCGGCCCGGGATCGTCGAGCTCGACGTCCTGGAGCGCGAGCGGCTCCTCGGTCTCCAGCAGCACCGCGGCAGTGGCCTTCGTCATGTCCGGCAACGTAGGCCGCGGACACGATCGCGTCTGCCACCCAACAGAGGGATGTTCCTCCCCCTATGCGGCAGGAAAGACCGGCCGCCGCTTCTCCACGAACGCGCTGATGCCCTCGGCGCCGGTGGGTGACCCGCCGAGCGCGCTGATCGCGTCGACCTCGTCGGCCAGTTGCTGCTCGAAGTCCTGCTGGGAGGACAGCGCCAGCAGCCGCTTGATCGCACCGTAGGACGCCGTGGGCCCGCTCAGCAGCATGGCCAGGTACTCCTCGACCGCCGCGTCCAGCTCGGCGTCGGGCACCGCCCGCGTGACGATGCCCAGAGCCGCGGCCTCCTCCGCGGACACCCGGCGGTTGGACAGCATGATGTCCATCGCCGCCCGGCGGCCCACCAGCCGCGGCAGCAGCCACGAGGCCCCGCCGTCGGGCGACAGCCCCACGCCCGTGTAGGCCATGGTGAAGACCGCCGACGCGCCGGCGATCGCCACGTCGGCACCCAGCACCAGCGACAGGCCGGCACCCGCCGCCGGTCCCTGCACCTTCGCCACGACCGGCGCGTCCAGCACCGCCAGCGCGACCAGCCCGTCGTGCAGCGTCCCCGCCAGCGAGCGCAGGCCCGCGCCGACGTCGTCCTGCCCCACCATCCAGCCGACGTCGCCACCGGGGCAGAAGAAGCGCCCCTCGGCCGCCCGCAGCAGCACGGCCCCCAACCCCGGCGTGCCGGCCAGCGACCGCGCGCCGTCCCGGAAGGCCTGCGCCCACTCCATGTCGATGGGGCCGTCGATGATCAACTCGGCCAGGCCGTCGGCCCGGGTCTGCAACGTCACGCTCATGTGCTGGGCACCCTCCCGCGCGCGCGGGGTACGCGCAACGGCGAGTCCCCCCTCCGGGAGGGGGACTTCCCCCTGTCCACCGATGGCACGTCCGCGCAGGTGGTGGGACCGTGGAGCCGTGAGCACTCCCGCCATCACCCGGCCCGCGCTCGAGGGCGACCGCTACGACATCAGCGCCCGCGACTGGTGGGCGCAGGACTTCTGGGCGCGCGACGAGGTCTTCGCCGAGTTCCGGCGCGACTGCCCGGTGTCCTGGCACCGGCCGTATGAGTCGACGCTGATGCCGCCCGAGGACGACACGCCGGGCTTCTGGTCGGTCTGGAAGTACGAGGACATCCGCTACGTCAGCCGCAACGCCAAGCTCTTCGACTCCGGTCGCGGCATGCTCATGGAGGACTTCCCGGAGGTCGTCGCGCAGGCGTCGCAGTCGTTCCTGGCGATGGACGACCCCGAGCACGCCCGGCTGCGCGCCATCGTCTCCCAGGCGTTCACGCCGCGGCGCATGCGCCTCATCGAGGATTGGATCCGCGACGAGGTCCACACCGTCATCGACGAGGTCGCCCCGCTGGGCGAGGCCGACGTGGCCGACCGGATCGCCAAGGAGATCCCCGGCCGGATCTTCGCCGACTTCTTCGGCCTGGAGGACCCGACCGAGCGGCGCGCCGTCATGGACGCCGCCGAGGCGATGCTGGCCTGGGACGACCCGGGCGTGGCCGCCGGCCGTGACGCGCTGGAGGTCTACGGCGACGAGAGCATGAAGCTGCTGGACATCTGCTTCGACAACATCGAGCTGCGTCGGAAGGACCCGGGCGAGGACCTGCTGTCCTGGCTGATCGAGGCCGAGGTCGAGGACCGCAAGCTCGAGGACTGGGAGATCGGCGCGTTCTTCACGCTGCTGGCCGCGGCCGGCAACGACACCACGCGCCACTCCATCGCCCACGGGCTGCGGCTGTTCACCACCCACGAGGACCAGCGCGCGCTGCTGCTCCAGGACATGGACGGCCGGCTCGACGGGACGGTCGAGGAGATCCTCCGCTACGCCTCACCGGTGCAGCACTTCCGCCGCAACGCGACCGCGGACACCGAGATCCGCGGCGTGAAGATCAGCGAGGGCGACAAGGTCGTCATGTGGTACTGCAGCGGCAGCTACGACGAGGAAGTGTTCTCCGACCCGCGCCGGTTCGACATCCTGCGCACGGACAACAAGCACCTCGCCTTCGGCGGCGGCGGGCCGCACTTCTGCCTCGGCTCGATGCTCGGCCGGATGATGCTCAAGCACACCTTCCAGCACGTCTACACGACGATGCCCGACATCCAGACGGGCACGCCGGAGTACCAGGTCAACAACTTCATCCACGGCGTGCACCACCTGCCCGCCACGTGGACGCCCGTCGGTTAGCCGTCGAGCGCGCTGATCTGCAGGAAGCGGCTGACCGCCTCGGCGCGGTTGGCCGCGCGCAGCTTGCGCAGGATGTGCTTGACGTGCGACTTCACGGTGCCCTCGGTGATGACGAGGTTCTCCGCGATGCCCGCGTTGGTCTCGCCGGCGGCCATCAGCTGGATGACCTCGATCTCCCGGCGCGTCAGCAGCTGGTCCACGCGGGAGGACGGCGTGAAGATCTGGGCGGCGACCCGCGAGGACGCATGGGTGTCCTCGCCGTCGAGCCGGCCGACCGCGATCTCCGTGTCGCAGACCTCGTCGATCAGGGCGCCGGTGGAGGCGAGCATCGCCCGGACCTCGTCGCGCTGCGCGCTCAGCCGCTCCAGCAGGACCGTGCGCTCGAAGGCGTAGCCGAAGCCCTCGGCGAACGCCCAGATGAGGTCGCGGTCGAACTCGTCGACGGTGCGCTCGGGATGGAAGTAGCGGTCGGCGTGGAGGAACCCGATGACGCGGCCCTCGGGCATGATCGGCGCGGCGACGTAGCTGCGTGAGCCCGACGTCACCTGGATCGCCTTGTACACGCGCGGGTCGTTCTCGGCGTCGGTGACGAGCATCGGCATCCGCCGCCGGACCATCTCGGTCTCCAGCAGCATCTGGTCCAGCCGCGCCGGGTTGGCCTGGCCGACCTCCAGCAGGTGCCGCGCGCCCGCGGGATCGCCCTCGTAGTGGACGCTCACCGCCACCATCCTGGACTCCAGGACGCGGAAGAGGATCGCGCGGTCAAAGCCGCAGGAGCGGCACAGCTCGGCCGTGGCGGTGTCGAGCATCGCGGCGACCGAGCCGACGCCGCGCAGGCGCGCCAGCCCCGCCTGCACCCCGGCCAGCGCCTGGTAGCGCTCGCGCAGGGCCACCTCGCGCAGCTGCTGGTTGAGCTCGTCCAGGTCGGCCTGCAGGGTGGCGAGCTCCAGCAGCTCGGCGTTGGTCAGCTGGGGTCCGACGTCGCGCAGCCGGTCGCGCACGGCAGCGGCCATGAGCCGCAGCCGCTCGAACGTGTTCGCGTCCTCCGCGGAGGACTCCCAGCCGAGCACGAGCGCGGCACGGCGCAGCATCGCGATCGCGCGATCCTCGGTGTCCACGTCGGGGCTGGAGCCCTGGAGCTGGTGCGTCACGCCTTGCACTGTCGACCTGTCCTTCAGTCCGACTACTACGGGCAGCCTAGAGTGCCGGATCAGCGGCGCGTGAGGCGCAACCGCCCGCTACGCTCGGCGAATGGTCGACGTGCGGGAGGAGCGCTGGAGCGAGGGACCCGTGCTCGAGGACCCGCGCCTCGGGGAGACCGTCCTGGAGCACTGGGCGGCCGCCGCCGCGCTCGCCGGCGAGGAGGACGACGCCGACACCGTCGCGCCCACCGACGTGAACACCGCCACCGCGATGCTCGACGACGCCGCGGAGTGGCTGGAGGCGGAGCTCAGCGACCCCGCCGGGGACCACGCGGCTGCCGCGCGGCTGCTCATCGCCGGGCAGCGCCTGGCCACCCAGGTCCGGGAGGCGGGCACGCAGTGGCGCGCGCGCCGCTTCACCCAGGTCCACGCCGCGCTGGGCCGGCTGCGCGGGGCGACGACGGTGACGCAGCTGATGCAGCTTGCGCCCGTGGAGCTGTGCCGCTGCGGCTTCGACCGCGCGATGCTGTCGCGCATCGAGGACAGCATCGGCATCCCGGAGGCGTTCCACTGGACCGACGACGAGGAGAGCGCCCGCCGCATGATCGAGGTGGGCCACGACAACCCGATCCACCTCACGCACGAGACGCTGGAGACGGAGATGATCCGCCGCCGCGGCCCGCTGCTCGTCGTCGACCCCCAGAACGACCCGCGCGCGCACAAGGCGCTGGCGGAGGCCACCGGCACGCGCCGCTACGTCGCCGCGCCGATCATGCCCGAGGGCAAGGTCATCGGCTTCTTCCACGCCGACTGCTACATCGGCCGGCGCCTGGTGGACGAGTACGACCGCGACCTGCTGTGGATGTTCGCCGAGGGGTTCGGCTACGCCTACGAGCGCACGATCCTGCTGGAGCGGCTGCGGTCGCTGCGCGAGGAGGTCCGCCGCAGCAACCAGTCGGTGCTCTCGGTGATGGACAGCTTCACGGAGGCCGAGCTGCAGGTCGCGCCGGTCGACCGCGACCGCGGCGTGACGGCGCCGGCGCCGGGACCGGTCATCCCCATGAACCTCGACTCGCGCCTGCAGTCGCTGCTGACCCGTCGCGAGCTGGACGTCATCCGCCTGATGGCGGCGGGGGAGACCAACGCCGGCATCGCCGTGAAGCTCGTCGTGTCCGAGGGCACGGTGAAGTCCCACGTCAAGCACATCCTCCGCAAGCTGCGCGCGAACAACCGCGCCGAGGCGGTCTCGCGCTTCATCCGCCTGACCCAGCAGCGGTCGGTCGAGCTGAACGACCTCTGACGGGAGTCATCCGGGGGGTGAACCTCCCCCCTGGGGGAGATAGGCGCGGCCGTGGCCCGCCGTCAAGGTCTGCGCATGTCCTTCTTCGCTGATGAGGCCGAGGTCCACCAGTACCTCGGCGGGGTCTTCCGCAAGGTGTCCGAGACCGAGGTCGGTCCCAAGCTGGCCGCGGCCGACATCGACCTGCAGGTCTACTACTCCGACCCGGACGCGATGGTCCTCATCAAGATGCACGGCGACAACATCACCGTGCACGAGGGCGAGGAGAACGAGGACGCCGACGTCAAGCTCTTCATGCCGGCGGACATCGGCGACAAGTACTGGCGCGGCGAGTACAACCTCGCGGTCGGGCTGGCGAAGGGGCACGTCAAGGCGAAGGGCCCGGTCAACAAGATCCTCAAGCTCGTCCCGCTGACCAAGCCGGTGTTCCCGATCTACCGTGACATGGTCGCCGACAAGGACGCCGCCGTCGCCTAGCGACAGGTCGCATGCACCCCGGTAGCCACCCCGCCGAGGGGCTCGCCATCACGATGGCGGGCTCCGGCGAGTCCCTGACCTACGGCGAGCTCGACGCCTACGCCAACCGCTTCTCCCGGCTGCTGCGCGAGTCCGGTGTCGCGGTGGGCGACCACATCGCGTTCTGCCTGGAGAACTGCCTGCCCTACCTGGCCATCGCCTGGGGCGCCCACTACGCCGGCGCGCTGTACACGGCGACGTCGACGAAGCTGCGCGCCGACGAGCTGGCCTACATCGTCGACGACTGCGGCGCCAAGGTCCTGGTGCTGTCGGCGCGGTTCGCCGACCTGGCGGAGGACGTCCGCGCCGCGACCCCGCAGGTGCAGCGCTACCTCTCCCTCGGCGGGGCGATCGACGGCTTCGAGCCGCTCGAGGCGCTGCTGGAGGCGCAGGATTCGTCGCCCCTGGAGGGCACCCGGATCGCCGGGCGGGACATGCTCTACTCCAGCGGCACGACCGGCCGGCCGAAGGGCATCCGCCCGCGTGCGCTGGAGGCGCCGCTGGACGAGTCGCCGATCCTGGTGACGCCGATCCTGCAGGGCACGTTCGGCATGGGCCCCGACGACGTCTACCTGTCGCCGGCGCCGCTGTACCACGCGGCACCGCTGCGCTTCTCGATGGCGTTCCACCAGCTCGGCGCGCACGTCGTCGTCATGGAGCGCTGGGACGACCTGGCCGCGCTGGAGCTCATCAAGCAGCACCGGGTCACGGCGGCGCAGTTCGTGCCGACGATGTTCGTGCGGATGCTCCGTCTCCCCGAGGCAGACCGCGCCGGTGCCGACGTCTCGTCGCTGAAGCTCGCCCTCCACGCCGCGGCCCCGTGCCCGGTGGACGTCAAGCGCCAGATGCTCGACTGGTGGGGCCCGATCATCCACGAGTACTACGCCTCGACGGAGGGCTGCGGCCTGACCTGGGTGACGCCGGACCAGTGGGCGGCCAAGCCCGGCACGGTCGGCAAGGCGATGGTCGGCGTGCCGCACATCGTCGACGACGAGGGCAACGAGGTGCCCGTGGGCACCGACGGCGCCGTCTTCTTCTCCGACGGCCCGCAGTTCGAGTACCACAACGACCCCGAGAAGACCGCGCAGAACACCGACGGTCGCGGCTGGCAGACCTTCGGTGACATCGGTCACCTCGACGCCGACGGCTTCCTGTACCTCACCGACCGGGCGAGCTACATGATCATCACCGGTGGGGTGAACGTGTACCCGCAGGAGGCCGAGGACGCGCTGCAGTCCCACCCGCTGGTGATGGACGCCGCGGTGTTCGGCATCCCGCACGAGGAGATGGGGGAGCAGGTCGTCGCCGTGGTGCAGCCGCTGGACCTGCCGGAGGACGACGCGGCCGCCGAGGCGCTGCAGGAGGAGCTCATCGCCTACTGCAGGAGCCGCCTGGCCAGCCTGAAGTGCCCGCGCCGGATCGACTTCCGTCCGGCGCTTCCGCGCACGGAGACGGGCAAGTTGCTGAAGCGGATCCTGGTGGACGAGTACCGGCAGGCCGCCGCATCGGCCTAGAGGGAGCAGGGATGTCGAAGTGGTCCAAGCGCGGCGTGGCCGCGACACTCGTGGGTGTTCCCGCGCTGGCGTTCGCCGCCGGCGCGCAGGCGGAGCCGCGGACGATCACCGTCACGCTGTTCGGCGGCGCCACCGTGCAGATCGTCGTGGACGTGCCTCCGGGCACGCCGCTGGACCAGGTCACGCTGCCACCCCTCTCGACCCCCGTGGTCGGCGTGACCCACAGCGGTCCTGCGACCCCGGCGCCGGCCCCACCCTCCGGGCCGGCGCCGGCGTCCGCACCGCCGCAGGCACCCAAGAAGGCGGCGGCCAGGAAGCCGCAGGCCAAGAAGGCCGCGACCCGCAGGCAGACGACGCAGGCCGCGCGCGTCGCGCGCAGGGCCAAGCTGCGCAAGGACCCCAAGCCGGCGATCGACCTGGCCGTCGCGCCGACCGGCGCCGAGCCCACGTTCTCCTACGCGCTGCCGGGCGCCGCGATCGTCGGCGTGCCGAACTTCTTCATCGACAAGTTCCGGATCCCGCCGTTCCTGCTGCCGATCTACCAGGCGGCCGGCATCCAGTACGGCGTGCGCTGGGAGATCCTGGCGGCGATCAACGAGATCGAGACCGACTACGGGCGCAACCTCTCCATCAGCACCGCTGGTGCCGAGGGCTGGATGCAGTTCATGCCGGCGACGTGGAAGACGTTCGGGTCGGACGCCAACGGGGATGGCAAGACGGATCCGTACAACCCGGTCGACGCGATCTTCTCCGCGGCGCGCTACCTCAGGCACGAGGGCGCGCAGACCAACATCAAGAAGGCGATCTTCGCCTACAACCACGCCGACTGGTACGTCGACTCCGTCCTGATGCGCGCCCGGCTGATCGGCGGCGCGCCCGCCGACCTCATCGGCAGCCTCACCGGCCTGACCGAGGGACGCTTCCCCGTCGCCGCGGAGTCCACCTACGTCAAGGGGTCCTCCAAGGGCCTGAACATCTACACGCGCGCGGGCGCGAGGGTCGTCGCCGTGCAGGACGCCAAGGTCGTGCGGCGGGGCCGGACCTGGCTGAAGATCCGTGACGCCTACGGCAACACCTACACCTACGCCAACCTGGCCAAGGTCGCCCAGCGCCGGACCGTCCGCGCCGGCACCGTCATCGGCCGGGTGGGCACCGCGACGACGTTCGGCGACCCGCACGTCCGCTTCGAGATCCGGCCGGTCGGCAAGGGCACCCCGCGCATCGACCCGAAGCCGATCCTCGACGGCTGGAAGCTGCTGGAGGCCACGAGCATCTATCGCCTGAAGGGCAAGAACGCGTTGCTGACCAAGGACCCGTCGATCGGTCAGGTCCTGCTGATGAGCAAGGACCAGCTCGCCACCCGCGTGCTCGACGACAGGCGGATCAGGATCTCCCCGGGCGGCATCGCCGACATCAGGGCCGGCCGCATCGACCGGCGGGTGCTGGCGACGCTGGAGTTCCTGGCCGCCAGCGGCCTGAACCCGACCGTCAGCTGCCTGCAGACCGGCCACGGCCTGATGACCGCGTCCGGCAACATCAGCGAGCACAGCTCGGGCAACGCCGTCGACATCAGCGCCATCAACGGCATCCCGATCGCGGGACACCAGGGCGCCGGGTCGATCACCGACGCCACCAACCGCGCGCTGCTGACCCTGCAGGGCACCGTCCGGCCCCACCAGATCATCAGCCTGATGACCTACGAGGGCGCCGACAACACGCTCGCCCTCCCCGACCACGCCGACCACATCCACGTCGGCTTCCGGCCCGAGGTCTCCACCGTCCTCAAGCCGCTGCAGTGGACGCGGCTGGTCGACCGGATCGCCGAGATCGACAACCCGGTCCTGCAGTCAGCCGATTAGGCGGCGGGGCGCAGCGCGTCCCGCCACATCGAGAAGTCCAGCGAGCGCAGGATCGGGACGATCCGCAGGAACTTGCGGACGGGACCGGCGTACTCGAGCTCGCCGTCGGCGATGAGCATCGCCATGTGCTGCTCGCGCCTGATCATGGCGACGAACTGCTCCGGGGTGCCCCACATCTCGACCTCGGCGTTGCCGACGATCCGCGGCTCGGCCTTGACGTTGGTGCCCTCCAGCCAGAGCGTCGCGCCGGCGGTGTCGGAGAGGTGGACGTGCATCGAGGTCTGCGCCGCGCCCAAGCGCTCGCAGAGCCGCGGGTCGTCCTTCGCGCTGTTGATCCACTGCGCGATCAGGTCGGCGATCTGCTGCGGGGCGATGGGTGCTGTCGTGGTCATGGGTTGCGGCCTCCGGGGTCGCGTGCTTTGGGTCAGCCGGGCCAGAGCCCGGCTCCGGTGAGAAGTGCTTCGTGGTCGCCCATGACGCGCGCCAGCGAGGTGCCGGGCGGCGCGGGTGAGGGCAGTTCGTCGGCCAGCGCGGCCACCGACCCGCAGGCGCGGATCGCGGCCGGGATCTCCTCGCCCAGCCAGCGGCAGAGCAGCTCGCGGTTGGCCTCGCCGTAGCGCGCGTCGGCGGTGAGCCGCTGCACGAGCGCCAGCGTCCAGTCCCGTGCGACGAACAGCTCGTCCTGCCCGGCCTGCGCGACGGCGGCGGTGATCGGGTCGCCGTGGACCGGCCCGCGCCCGATCACGAGCTCACGGCGCATGAGCTGCGCCACCAGCGGCTCGTGGCACAGGGCGATCGCGACGAGCTGGCGACCCCAGTCGTCCAGCGCCAATGCGGCCTCGAGATAGGAACGGACACCCGACCACTCCTCGGCACCCTGCCAGCGCGAGCGGGCCGCGTCGATGGAGGGACTCCCCAATCGGCCGCCCAGATCAAGTGCGTAGAGCACAATTGCCTGGGCCTGGCGGATCTGCATCGACGCCTGCACGGACAGGCCGTGGGCGATGGGCCCGACCGGGCAGCTGGCGGCGGCGTCCTCGAGCACCTGCCCGCAGCTGCGGAACGCCAGCGCGGCGACGTGCATGTGGCGCTGCAGGAACTCCACCCAGCCTGCGGCGACGTGGTCCAGCGCGCCGTGGCGGGCGGTGTCGATCGCCTCGATGATGCGGGCCTCCAGGCCCGCTTCGAGCGTATCGACGCCGACGCTCAGCTCCGGGCCCGCGACGTCCTCCCACGCAGAGCTGCGCAGCGCGGTGCCCGACCTGGTGGTCGTCACCGGGGAGGCCGGGATGCCCGGAGGCTGCATGCGACCAACCTACGCGCGCGCGGGTGCATCCGGCATCGCCCGCGGAGGGGGTCTTCCTCTTCCCAGCGGGGGAGGAAGTCACCCCTGACGGCGGGCTGTCAAACGGGCGTGCGCAGAGGACGATGCGCAGCATGGCCACCGTCAGCGTGCAGCACCACCAGATGTTCATCGACGGCCAGGACGTCGATGCCGAAGCCGTGTACGAGATCCGCGCACCGTGGAACGAGGAGCTCGTCTGCACCATCGCCAAGGGCTCGGTCGAGCATGTCGACCAGGCCGTCGAGGCCGCGCGCCGCGCCTTCGACAAGGGCGAGTGGGCCAAGAAGCCGCCGGAGGAGCGCGCCGAGGTGATGAAGCGCATCGCCGACCGGCTCGGCGAGGAGCTCGAGGAGCTCATCGAGGCGGAGATCACCTGCAACGGCGCGACCGTCCGCCAGGCCACCGCCTTTCACTGCGGCTACGCCGCACCGCACTTCCTGACCTTCGCGGAGGCCGCGCAGTCCTACCAGTGGGAGCGCGCGATCCCGACGGCCGCCTACCCGACGATGTCGGCCAACAGCGTCCGCCGCGAGCCGATCGGCGTGTGCGCCGCGATCGTCCCGTTCAACTTCCCGCTGCTGCTGGGCATCTGGAAGATCGGCCCCGCGCTGGCCGCCGGCAACTCGGTCGTGGTGAAGGTCGACGAGCGCACGCCGCTGTCGCTGCTGAAGCTCACGCAGATCGCCTTCGAGGAGGGCGTGCCCGCCGGCGTCCTCAACCTCATCACCGGCGACGGCCCGGACGTCGGCGCGCGCCTGGCGTCGCACCCCGACGTCGACAAGGTCGCCTTCACCGGCTCGACCGCCGTGGGCCGCGAGATCATGCGCCTGGCCAGCGGCACGGTGAAGAAGGTGTCCCTCGAGCTCGGCGGCAAGGGCCCGGCGATCGTCATGAAGGACGCCGACCTGGACATCGCCGCGGAGGGCGCGCTGTTCGGCTGCATGCTCTACACGGGCCAGATCTGCGAGTCGAGCACGCGCCTGCTGGTGCCCGAGGAGCTGCACGACGAGATCGTCGAGCGGATGGTCGCGCGCGCGTCGACGATCAAGCTCGGCGACCCGACGGACTTCGACACCGACATGGGCCCGCTCATCGACCGCAAGTCGCGCGAGCGCGTGCAGGGCTTCGTCGACCGCGCGGTGGAGGCCGGGGCCACTGTCGTCCTCGGCGGCAACATCCCCACCGGCGAGGGCTTCGAGAAGGGCCACTGGTTCGAGCCGACGATCATCACCGGCGTCACCAACGACATGGAGATCGCCCGGCAGGAGATCTTCGGCCCGGTGCTCGTGGTCATGAAGTACACGTCGGTGAAGGACGCGATCGCGCAGGCCAACGACTCCGAGTACGGCCTCACGGCCGGCGTCTGGGGCCGCGACTACGAGGCCGCGGTGGAGGTCGCCAACCAGCTGCGGGCCGGCACGATCTGGATCAACAACTGGCACCAGATCGACTCGACGCTGCCTTTCGGCGGCTACAAGCAGAGCGGCGTCGGCCGCGAGCTCGGCCCCGGCGCGCTGGACGAGTACACCGAGCAGAAGCACATCCACATCGACCTGACCGTCGACAAGGACCGCCACATCTTCGACGTGCTGCTCTCGACACCGGCTTCTCAATCGTCCGGGACGTCCGCGGCCTGAGCGAACCGCCTCGCGGCGACGGATCGCCACCGGCCGAGCCTTACAGGCAACCAGCCTGCTCGGCTCGGCCGGCGGCGCCCGTCATCCGCGATCCGGCCCGCTCAGACCACGTCCGTCTTCCGCACGATTTCGTAGTCTCGGGGAGTGCGTGCCCGATCCCGGCCCGAGGAGTTCGACGACAACCGCGAGGGCACGGTCCGTCAGTTCCTGGAGGACATCGCCTCCAAGGTGGGCAGCGCCGTCCTGCTGGGCGGCGCGCTCGTGGCCTTCCTCGCAGGCGCCGCGGCGGGGGTGGCGATGATCGGCCGGCTCGGCGGCGCCGGCTGGCTGATCTACATCGTCGTCATCGGCACCTACGCGCTGGTG
Source organism: uncultured Conexibacter sp. (assembly GCA_964443695.1). GTDB lineage: Bacteria > Actinomycetota > Thermoleophilia > Solirubrobacterales > Solirubrobacteraceae > Paraconexibacter. The sequence continues at coordinate 41,171 of CAYUDT010000010.1, forward strand.
TTCGGCCCCATCGTCGCCAGCGCCTACGACCTGTACCAGCGCGGCAGCGCCAGCTACCGCGAGGAGCAGCGCAAGCGCCTGGAGCAGCAGCGGCTGAAGTTCGGGCTGCACGCGCGCACGCGCGCCGACCCGCCCGACGGGGAGACGCCCGAGCACAACCGCCCGTCGGAGTAGGACTCCCACGGCGGGCGGCGAAAGGGGCGGCAATGCGTCCCGCCCTGGAGTTCGTCGAGGTGCGGCGGACGACCGGCCTGCCGCAGCCCGTCCGCGGGTTGAGCTTCGCCGCCGAGGAGGGGCTGATCACCGCGGCGGTCAGCAGCTCGATCGCGCTGAAGGCGACGATCCAGGCGATGTCGACCGGCCACACCACGCCGCGTGACGGCGCGGTGCTGGTGTTCGGCGAGGACATCAGCCGTGCCCGTCCGCTGCGCCTGCGCGCGTTGCGCCGCAAGGTCGCGGTGGTCGGCGCGCCGGGGCTGGGGGACAACGGCGACGGCTTGGACCTCGACCGTGACCGCAGCGTGCGCCGCACCCTCAGCGCATCCGCCGTCGAGCGGCTGGAGCTCAGCGAGGTCGCCGACGAGCGCGTGGGCCACCTGCCGGCGCACCTGCGGCGCCGCGTGGCGATCGGGCGGGCCCTGGCGACCCGGGCGCCGCTGGTCCTGATCAACGGCTTCGACCTCTCCACCGACACCGACGAGATCCTCGGCCTCGGGGCCGTGCTGCAGGAGGACCGCGACCGCAGCGGCCGCACGTTCGTGCTGCTCTGCCGCCACGACCGGGTCGGCCGGATGGTGGCCGACGCGACCGTCGAGATCGTCGCCGACACGCGGTCGTTCAGCGCCGGCCGTCGCTGAGCGCCGCCGCGCGCGCGTGCAGCGACACCGCCTCGGCGCGGTTGCTCGCCCCGAGCTTGCGGAGCACGTGCTTGACGTGCGTCTTCACAGTCGACTTGCTGATGACCAGCCGATCGGCGATCGCCTCGTAGGTCTGGCCCGACGCCATCAACGCGAGGATCTGGGCCTCGCGGGCGGTCAGCCCGCGCAGCGCCGGCGGCACCGCCTCCGACGCGCCGGCGATGGCCTGGTCGTGGGCGTCCTCGACGAGCTGCTCGGTGGCCGACAGCATCTCGCGCACCTGGTCGCGCTGCGCGCGCATCCGCTGCGCCAGCAGCGTGCGCTCCAGCGCGAAGCCGAACCCCTCGGCGAAGGCCCACAGCAGGTCACGGTCGATCTCGTCGACGGGCTCGGGCCGGTCGTAGCGGTCGGCGTGGATGCAGCCGATCACGCGGCCCTCCGGCATCAGCGGCGCCGCGACGTAGGAGCGCACCCGCGACGCCTCGACGACCGCGCGGTACATCCGCTCGTCCTGCACGTCGCGGACCAGCAGCGGCGTGCGGCGCCGGACCATCTCGGTCTCCAGCAGCCGGTGGTCCAGCGCGACCGGCGTGGCGCGGGCGACCTTCAGGACCTCGGCGGCCCACTCGGGGTCGGCCTCGTAGCAGGTGCTCTGCGCGATGAGCCGGCCGTCGGAGATCCGGAACAGGATGGCCCGGTCGAAGCCGAGCGAGCGGCACGCCTCGACCGTCGCCAGCTCGAGCATGGTGCGCGGCGAGTCGACACCGCGCAGGTGGCTGAGCGCCTGCTGCAGCCCGGCCAGCGCCGCGTGCGCCCGGTCGGTGATGGCTAGCTCGCGGGCGTGCCCGCGGCCGCGCCGAGGCCCGTGTACGGCTCGAAGTCGAAGCTGCGCAGGATCGGGACGACGCGCAGGAACTTGCGCACCGGACCGCGGTAGGTGACCTCGCCGTCGACGATGGCCATCGCCAGCTGCTTCTCGCGCCGCACGAACTCCATCCAGACGTCGGCCGAGCCCCACAGCTCGACCTCGGCGCTCCCGACGATCCTGTCCTCGACCCCGATGGGCTGGCGGTCGAGCAACAGCGTGATGCCGTGCGAGTCGTCGAAGTGGATGTGGACCGTCGTCTGCGCGAGGCCCATGCGCTCACCCAGCCGCGGGTCGGTCGCCGCCTGACCGAAGAACTTGGCCGACCGGGTCACCATCTCCGCCGGATCGATGCTCATGCGCGGACCATATCCTCCCCCCGGATGCCGGTGGAAGAGTGGATCGTCGGGACGCCCCTGACCGATCGCGCGCTCGCGACGTCCGTCCTGCAGCTCTGGCACGAGGCGCTGACCCTGACCGACGACGAGCCGCACGGCACCGAGCCGCGCGACATCGCCTCCGCCGAGCAGATGCTGCGGGAGGCGTCCAGCGCCCTCATCGGCGTGCTGGAGCGCCACTCCGGCGCGCCGGACCCGCACGCGCGCCAGGCCCGGGCGGGCATGCTGCTGGCCGGGTTGTCCAGCGTCTCCGCCGACGTCCGCGACGCGATGTTCGCGTGGCGGATGGCGCTGCTGGCCGACGTCCGCGCCGCGCTGGGCCGGCTGCGCAGCGCCGAGACGCTCGACCAGATGCTGGCGTCCGCGCCGGTGGAGCTGTGCCGCTGCGGCTACGACCGCGCGGCCTACAGCCGCGTGGAGGGCTCGGTCGCCACCCCGCTGGCCGTGGCCGTGGCCGATGACCCCGCCGAGGCCTCGCGGCTGCTGCGCGAGGGCAGGCGCCGGCCGTGGCGGCTGGAACACCGGGCCCACGAGACCGAGATGCTGCGCCGCCGCGCGCCGATCCTGGTGGACCGACCGTCCTATGTCGCCGCGCCGCTGCTGGCCCAGGGGCAGGTCGTCGGCTTCCTGCACGTCGACTGCCGCGCCTCGCACCGCGTGCTCGACGCGTTCGACCGCGACGCGCTGGCGCTGTTCGCCGAGGGGCTCGGCGACATCCACGACCGCACGTCGCTGTTGCAGGAGCTGGGCGCCATGCGCCAGGAGGTGCGCCGCAGCAAGCAGGCGATCCTGGCGGTCATCGACGAGTTCGTCGACGCCGACGTGGAGGTGGAGGCCCCCGACGAGGACAGCTCCCTGAGCCGGTCGGCCGCGGCGCTCTACGTGCCGGCCGAGTCGCGCGTCGAGGCGCTGCTGACGGCCCGCGAGCTCGACGTCATCCGCCTCATGGCCACGGGGGAGACCAATGCGGGCATCGCCGCGCAGCTCGTCGTGTCCGAGGGCACCGTGAAGTCCCACGTCAAGCACATCCTGCGCAAGTTGCGGGCGGGTAACCGGGCCGAGGCGGTGTCGCGCTTCATCCGGCTCAGCGAGCGCGAAGGTACGGGGGAGAACCCGCCAGGGGGGCGAATCTCTCCCTAGCGGGGGATGGTGGGGCAGCCGGGGGAGGATCTAGGTTGGTCACCGTCGGGAGCCCTAACGGAGGAGGGGACAGGCGGCAGATGCCGGCTTGCAGGAGAGACCAGAGCACCAGCGGCCCGGAGTGCGGACGCTGATCGCGCTCGCCCAGATCGGCCTGGGCTGGCTTGCCTTGGGGTTCTTCGGCGGCATCATCGCCTTCTTCTTCCTGCTGGGAAAGCTGACGTGGGGGACCGGCGCGGACGTCGTCGACTGGGACCCGAGCGACCGCCAGGAGCAGCGTCGCTCGGCCGATGACGACGACCTGCACCAGATGCTCGAGATCGCCAACCGCGATCGCAAGGCACAGGGCCTTCCGTTGTTGACGAACGACAACGTGATCGAAGTTTTGGGTGAAGAACACCAGTCCGACGAGTTCTGACTGGCGAGAGGATTCTGCATATGGCACGCATCAAGGACTCGGGAGCTCTCGACGGCCAGTTCGCCGGCGGGCGCCAGCTCGACCCCGATTCAATGGGGTTGCTGGACCGGGCTTCGGAGTTTCAGGACGAGCACGCGCTGCATGAGGGCGCGGTGCTGTTCGAGGAGGAGAACCCGGGCGACTTCTGGTCGATCCAGTGCAAGGGCGTCGAGAAGGCGTTCGGCCGCAACAAGATCCTGCAGGGGCTCGAGCTCGGCATCCCCGAGGGCATGGTCACCGTCGTCCTGGGCCCGTCGGGCACCGGCAAGTCGGTCCTGATCAAGCACCTCATCGGCCTGCTGTTCCCCGACAAGGGCGACGTGATCATCCACGGCGAGTCGCTGCGCCAGATGACGCTGTCCCGTCTGCTGGAGGTCCGCCGCAAGTTCGGCATCCTCTTCCAGGACGGCGCCCTGTTCGGCTCGATGTCGGTCTACGACAACGTCGCCTTCCCGCTGCGCCAGCACACCGACCTCGGCGAGAGCGAGATCGCCGAGATCGTCAACGCCCGTCTGTCGGACGTCGGCCTGACCAACGCCGAGAACCGCCTGCCCAACGAGCTGTCCGGCGGCATGCGCAAGCGCGCCGGCTTCGCGCGCGCCCTGGTCCTCGAGCCCGAGATCGTCATGTTCGACGAGCCGGACTCCGGCCTGGACCCGGTCCGCACCGCGCTGCTGTGCGAGCTGATCCGCCAGATGCACGAGCAGCACGGCGGCACCTACATCGTCATCACCCACGACATCAACTCCGCGCGCCAGGTCGGCGAGTACTTCGCGGTGCTCTGGAAGGGCCGCATCGTGCAGGCCGGCGAGCGCAACGCGATGTTCAACTCGACCAACCCCTTCGTCCATCAGTTCCTCAACCGCGAGATCTCGGGGCCGCTCGGGATGGAGTAATCACGGGCGCCAGGGCAGGGAGGACGCCAATATCCCCCTTCGGGAGGATGCGTTCTCTCTCTAAGGGCTATCGACGGGGATTGACACCCCGTCAGAGAATCCGTCCAGGATGGGCGGAGGATCCTGCCCTCAGCCCGTCCCGTTCACGTCTTCAAGGCAAAGGAACCGAGGCACAGAGATGGCAACCAACGCGACGAGAGTCGCTCCACCCCGGGTCACAGCCCCACCCAAGGCGCCGCAGAAAGCCGCCAAGGGCGGCGGCGGTGGTCTGAGCCTGGGCTGGCTCGAAGAGATCGCCGGCATGATGCTGCTCACGGGCAAGGCGGTCGTGGCGACGTTCACCCCGCCCTACTCGTGGAAGGAGGAGTTCGTCGAGGAGGCGTGGCTCATCCTGCGCCGCTGCTTCATCCCGATGATCCTGGCGACCACCGCCTTCGGCTTCGGCGCACCGGGCCTCCAGGCGTCCAACCTCACCCAGATCTTCGGCACGATCGACCGCGAGGGCGCGTTCTTCGTGATGGCGTCGATCCGTGAGTTCGCCGGGTGGATCAACGGCATGGTCGTGGCCGGCGTCGCCGGCACCGCCATCTGCGCCGACCTCGGCGCCCGCAAGGTCCGTGAGGAGCTCGACGCCCTGGCCGTCCTCGGCCTGGACCCCGTCCGCCAGATCGTGACCCCGCGCTTCCTGGCGCTGGGCATCATCACCCCGCTCATGAACGTCATCGCGCTGGTCTTCGGCGTGGTCGGCGGCTGGCTGGCGGCGGTGGTCGTCTGGGGCGAGACCTCGGCCGGGTACATCGCGACCTTCACGTCGAACTTCTCGCTGCCCGACCTGCTCGGCGCGGTGCTGAAGAACACGGCGTTCGGGTTCATCATCGCGATCGCCTGTTGCTACAAGGGCATGAACGTCAGGGGCGGCGCCCAGGGCGTCGGCCGGGCCGTCAACCAGGCGGTCGTCATCAGCTTCGCCGGCATCTGGGTGTTCAACTACATGTTCACCTCGATCCTGCTGGCGGCGTATCCCGAGACCGGCAACCTCCACTAAGGAAGGGACCGAGCAATGGAATCCTCAGCTCTTCGTGCTCCCGGCCTGCGTGGTGAGTACGCCCCGAAGCCGTCGGCGGGCAGCCGCTTCGGCGACGCGATCAAGACGCCGCTGAAGTCGGGCGTCACCGAGGCCTCGGAGATCGGCACGTTCTTCGGCCGGACGTTCTCGGAGTTGGGCGGCGCGTTCCGCTACTCCTCGGAGATCCTCCGCCAGGCCGGCATCCTCATCACCGGCTCGGCCCTGATCATCATCTTCATGGTGTTCGTGATGGGCGTGGAGTGCGGCGTGGAGGCCAACTACGTCCTCCGCGGCTACGGCGCGACCGTCTACTCCGGCGTCTTCACGTCCTACTGCGCGGTGCGGGAGATGATCCCGTACATGTTCGGCTACATCCTGGCCGCCAAGGTCGGATGCGGCCTGTGCGCCGAGATCGGGTCGATGAAGATCCAGGACGAGATCGACGCGATGGAGTCGATGGGCATCAACCCGATGCGCTACGTCGTCGCGACCCGGCTGCTGGCCTTCTGGCTGACGCTGCCGGCGATCTGGATCATCTCGGTCGGCGCGCACTACGCGGCCAACTACCTGATCATCGTCGTCCAGATCGGCGAGGTCTCACAGGGCGGTTGGGAGAACGTCCACTGGCTGTTCACGACACCGGTGGACATCCTCTACTGCTTCATCAAGGTGATGTTGACGGGCACCGTGATCGTGATGCTCGGCATGTTCTACGGCTACCGCGCAAGCGGCGGGCCAATCGGCGTCGGCACCGCTACGGCGAAGTCGATGATCCTCAACCTCGTGTTGCTGCACCTGATGGGAGCTGGCATGACCATGCTCTTCTGGGGAGTCAAGCCACACGCACCAGTCGGAGGATAGGAGCAAGGTGCCAGCACTCCCTCGAGCCGGGACGCCGCAGGGGCGGGGTCCCGGGCAGGACTCGAGCCCGCCGCGACCGTCGGTGATCACGAGGATCACCGACTTCGTGGTGGAGAAGCCGTGGGTGATCATCATCGCCGTCGGCTTCGTCATCTTCGGATGGTGGGTCAAGGGGACCCGCCATCAGGAGCACGAGGTCCGCGCGATCTTCGACAACGCCGTCAGCGTCACGCCGGGCCTCGACGTGCGCGTCGACGGCCTCGACGCCGGCAAGGTCACCAAGGTCGAGAGCGTCGACGGCAAGGCCGTCGTCACCCTCGGCCTGAAGGACGACACCTTCTGGCCGCTGCACCAGGGCACGACCGCCACGCTGCGCTTCGGCTCGACCATCGGCAACGGCACGCGCATCGTCGACCTCAACCCGAGCAAGTCCGGCGGCAACATCCCTGAGAACGGGCTGATCACCGACAAGCTCACCAACGAGACGACGGAGTTCGACGACTTCTTCGACACGTTCGACGCCAAGACGCGCAAGGCGCTGCAGGGCACGCTGAAGGGCACCGGCGACACGTTCGGCCCGCGCGCCAAGCAGCTCGGCGACGGCCTCGAGGCGGCGGGCCCCGGCCTGACGCACGTCGGCGAGTTCGCCAGCGACCTGGCCGAGGACCCGGCGGCGCTGCGCAGCTTCGTCGCGGACACCTACAAGGTCACGGCCACGCTCGGCGCCCGGCACGACCAGATCGAGAACCTCGTGACGGTGGCGGCCCGGACGTTCCGGACGTTCGCCGCGAACACCAACGGCATCCAGCAGTCGCTGGACCGCTTCCCGGGCACGCTGAAGGAGACGCGCACCACGCTCGCGCGGCTGGACACGTCCCTCGGTCACCTCGACAACCTCATGACCGACCTCGGCCCCGGCGCGGCGCAGCTGGCCCCGCTGGCCCGCGCGCTGCGTCCTGCCCTCGCGACGCTGCGCCAGACGGTGCCGTCCGCGGTTGCCGCGTTCGAGACCGGCACGCGGGTCGCCCCGGCGATCAAGTCGCTGCTGGTCAAGGCCCAGCCGTTCGCGACGAAGGCCGCACCGGCGTTCACCGACCTCGCCCCGATCATCGGCTGCGTGCGGCCCTACGCCCCCGAGTTCGCGGGCCTGTTCGGCACGTGGGGCAGCTGGTCGCAGACCTTCGACGGCACCGGCCACAAGGGCCGCATCTGGGCCAACCTCAACTTCCCGGAGTCGGTCACGTCGCTGCCGCCGCAGCCGTCGACCAACCTGACCGGCCTGGGTCTGAAGTACGCGTTGGTGCGCCCGCCGGGCTACAACGTCGGCACCCCCTGGTTCCAGCCGCAGTGCAACCAGACCGCCGACGGCCTCGACGCCTCGAAGGATCCGGAGGACCAGCCGTGAGTCGTGTGAGGGGTTTCATCCCGGCGCTGCTGATCCTCGCGATCAGCGCGTTCGTCGCCTACCAGTTCCTCAAGAAGGACGACCGCTACGTCATCAACGCGAAGTTCAAGGACGCCGGCGGCATCCTCAAGAACTACAACGTGAAGATCGGCGGCGTCCCGGGCGGCCGGGTCACCAAGATCACGCTGGACAAGGACGACACCGTCAACGTCCAGATGAAGCTCGACAAGGACGCCGGCAAGATCGGCCCGGGCGCCAGCGCCTCGGTCCGCCCGGTCAACCTCCTCGGCGAGAAGTACGTCGACCTCGACCCGGGCGACCTCAACAACCCGCTGCCGTCCGGCTCGGTCATCCCCGAGAGCAAGACCGCTGTGCCGGTCGAGATCGACGACGCGCTGAACATCCTGGACCCGGACACCCGGACCGCGATGAAGCTGATCATCAGCGAGGCGGGCATCTCGATGGCCGGGCGCGGCACGGACTTCAACAAGATGCTGACGCAGCTGCCGCCGGCGCTGGACTCGGCCCGCAAGGTCGTCAGCGAGGTCGCCGCCGAGAACAAGCAGCTCGAGAACGCGATCGTCAAGGGCGACCGCGTCATCAACGAGTTCAACGACAAGAGCGACAACATCACGAACTTCGTCGACAGCGCGGGACGCGCGCTGCAGACGGCGGCCGAGCGACGCGCCCAGCTCGGCGCGACGGTGCGCACCGCGCCCGCCGCGCTGACCGAGCTGCGCCAGGCCCTCGGCAACCTCGACTCCACGGCCAAGGACCTGACCCCGGCCGCGGTCGACCTGCAGGTCGCGACCCCGTCGCTGGCCAACACGCTGCGCCGGGCGCCGGCCTTCGCGAAGGACGCGAAGGGCACGCTCGACGAGGCCCAGAAGGTCGCGCCGACGCTCAACAAGCTGGCGCTGCAGAGCACGCCGACCCTGAAGCGCCTGCAGCCGAGCCTGAAAAACCTGTCGCAGTTCTCCGCGGACTCCAAGGAGCTCACGGACTGGCTGGCCGACAAGAAGGCCTGGGAGCGCTTCCTCGGGTTCATGGCCGGCTGGGCCGGGCTGACCGACGAGAAGGACGGCGTCAGCCACGTCTTCCGGATCAACCCGGTCATCGACACCCAGCTGCTGACCAGCGTGCTGTCGGAGTTCCAGAACACGCTGAAGAAGGACAAGAAGCAGGAGAAGAAGGCCCAGGCACCCACGGCGACCGTTCCGGCGGCCACGCAGGAGGCCAAGCCCACGCTGCCCAAGGTGCCGAGCGTCGGCCCGCTGCTCAGCAGCGTGCAGCAGACGATCGACAAGACGCTGGGCGCCGTGGGTGACACGGTCGACGGCGTCGTCGGCAAGCTGAAGCCCAAGGACGGCGACGGCAAGTCGGACTCCTCCGGCAATACCAAGAAGCTCCTCAACTACCTCCTGGGGCCGTAGCACCATGGCACGCACGATCCGCCGCCCCCGCATGCAGGAGCGTCCTGCCTCCCAGCAGCGCGGCAAGACCTTCCTCTACACGCTCGGCGCCGCCGGCCTGATCTTCGCGATCGTCCTGCTGTACGTCGGCTTCAAGGCTCCGGACAACATCCCCGGTCGCGGCTACTACACGATCCGCGCCCAGTTCAACGACGCTGACAACATCGCCAACCACGGCCAGGTCCGCATCAACGGCCACCTCGTCGGCCAGGTCCTCAGCCTGAAGGTGCGCGACGGCAAGGCCCAGGTCGACCTGCAGATCGACCCCGAGTACGGCCCGCTGAAGAGCGACACGACCGTCGAGGTCCGCCCGCGCTCCCCCGTCGGCGTCCGCTACATCGACATCAAGCCCGGCACGAGGGGCACCAACATCCCCAAGGACGGGCTGATCCCGGCGCAGAACAGCCGCTCGACGGTCCAGCTGGACACCGTCCTGGGCACCTTCGACCCGGACACCCGCGTGCGTGCGCGCCAGTTCCTGCGCGGCCTCGGCGGCGGCTTCGCCGACCGCGGTGACGACCTCAACCAGGCCTACGGCGTCGCGCCGAAGTTCCTGGAGGACACGCAGGCGGTCGTCGGCGCGATCGCCGACCGCAAGGGCGCGACGCGGACGTTCATCCGCGGCGGCGGCCTCGCGGCCGACGCGGCCGACCCGGTGCGGCAGACGATCGCCGACGGCTTCAAGCCGGAGGCCGACTCGATCCGCCCGTTCTACGAGCGCGCCGACAGCGTCCACCGCCTGCTCGAGCAGGCGCCGCCGTCCTTCCAGACGGTGACCGCGCAGCTGCCCGCGACCACGCGGATGCTCGACGAGCTGGCCGGCTTCGCGCGCAACGTCCGCCCGGTGCTGCAGGCCAGCCCCACGGCGTTCAGCCAGACCGCCGCGCTGCTGTCGGAGTCGCGTCCCGGCCTGGTCAAGACGACCAAGACGCTGAAGACGCTCGGCACGGCGACCCCGCCGTTCCTGGCCCTCCTGGCGACGGTGAAGCCTGTCCTGCCCAACCTCGACCAGACGCTGGCCGACACGACCCCGCTGGCCAAGGCCCTCGGCGTCTCCGGCTGCGACCTCCTCAGCTGGGGCGAGCGCTGGAGCAGCGCCGAGCTCTACGGCAACAGCACCGGCAACTGGCTGCGCTTCAACGTGGTCTCCGGCGCCGGCGCGGTCTACGGCCTCAACAAGGACATCGTCAAGCAGGCGGGCGGCAAGACCAACCCGTATCCGGCGCCCTGTACCGCCATCAACGAGAAGTCGGGAGGCAACTGAGATGGCTCTCCTTCGACGTGGCGAGTTCCAGCCGGGGATGTACAAGCCCCGGCACATGCGCAACGGCCTGATCTTCCTGGCCGGCGTGCTGCTGTTCTTCTACTTCATCTACTCGGGCGGGCACATCCCGTTCCAGCCCAAGGGCGGCTACACGATCAAGGCCGACTTCACGACGGCCGCCAACGTGCAGCCCGGCAAGACGCCGGTGCGTGTCCGCGGCGTGGAGATCGGCAAGGTCGACAAGGTCGAGCGGCAGCCCGGTGGCCGCGGGGTCACCGTCACGATGCGCATCGACAAGGACGACCAGCTGCGCCGCAAGGACATCCACTCCGACGCGCGCGCCGACATCTACTGGCGCACGCTGCTGGGCTTCGCGTTCTACGTCGAGCTGGACCCGGGCTCGGCGCCGGGTGAGCTGCAGGCCACGATCCCGGAGTCGCGGACGACCACCCAGGCCGAGCTCGACCAGGTGCTCGCCTCCGTCGACGCGCCCAGCCGGGCGGGCATGCAGCAGTTCTTCAAGCAGTTCGACAAGGGCTTCAACGGCAACTCCGAGGCCGGCCGCACGCTCGACGAGCTGGCGCCGTCCTTCCAGGAGATCGGCCCCGGCATCAACGCGCTGCGCGGCCAGAAGAACGGCGACCTCAACGCGACCATCGAGAAGACGGGCAACCTCATGCGCGTGCTCGCCGAGCGCGAGGACTCGCTGGGCGGCACGATCGACGGCGCGGAGACGACGCTCGGCGTCACCGCCGCGCACGCCGCGTCGCTGGACTCGATCCTGAAGGACGCGCCCTCCACGCTGGACCAGACCACGCAGACGATGGTCCGCCTGCGCGGCACGCTGGACACGCTGGACCCGGTGGCCGAGAGGCTGCGCCCGGGCGTGCGCCGCCTCGACGAGGCCAGCCGCGCGCTGCGTCCCGCCCTGGCCCAGCTGACCCCGGTCCTGCGCGACGCGCAGCCGCTGCTGAGGAACCTGCGGCCCGCGCTCCGCGCGCTGGGCACCGCCGGCAAGACCGGCGTGCCGCTGCTGAACGCGCTGGACCCGACCTTCGACCAGCTCAACAAGACCGTCATCCCCGGCCTGCAGTACAAGAGCCCGGAGACCAAGCTGCGCGCCTACGAGGCGATCGGCCCGACGATCTCCAGCGTCGAGGACTCGGCCAGCCTGTTCGACCAGACCAGCTACACCCAGCGCTTCGAGGCGGTCAACGGCGGCGCCAACACCATCAGCCTGATCCCGTGCGGCGTGGACACGTCCAAGCTGCCGCCGGCGATCAGCTGCAACGACGTCAAGGTGGTCCTCGGCCGCCTGATGGGCCTCGGTGGCCAGACCAACAGCAAGGGCAAGATCGTCGACCTGAAGCTCGGCAAGAACCCGCCGCTGCTGAAGGCCAGCGGCCCGCGCGCCGGCCTCCGCAAGGTGTCGACGGCGTCGCGCGACAGCTACACGCTGGCGGCGGACACCGCATCGGGCGCGGTCAAGACGACCCGCGCGCAGGTCAAGAAGACGGCGAGCAAGGTGTCCGAGAACGTCTCGACGCTGGCCTCGACGCTGAAGGGACTCCTCTAGATGGCTCGCTCTGATCGCCTGGTCCTCGAGATCCGCCGTTCGGCGAAGCCGTTCCTCATGTACGTGGGGATCGGCATCGCCGGCCTGATCGTGTTCCTGATCATCTTCCGGAACCTCACCTTCCAGCGGCCGTGGCAGCACTACAAGACGGTCCGCGCGGAGTTCCAGGACGTCAAGGGCATCTTCCCCAAGGGCCACCAGGTCCGACTCCACGGGGTGAAGGTCGGCATCGTCTCGTCCTCGGACCTGGAGGACGGCAAGGCCGTCCTGACGCTCAAGATCGAGGACAAGTTCGGCGACATCTACAAGGACGCCAAGCTCCGGATCCGCCCCGTCACGCCGCTGGACGACCTCTACGTCAACGTCGAGAACCGCGGCACCAAGGCGGCGGGGCCGGCCGGCAAGAGCTTCATCATCCCCGCGACCGACACGGTCTCGCCCGTCGACATCTCGCGCGTGCTCAACACGTTCGACACCGACACGCGCGGCAAGCTGCGGATCCTCCTCAGCGAGCTGAACAAGGCGCTCGGGCCGGAGGGCGGCGAGAAGCTGCAGGCGACGTTCGAGCAGACCGCGCCCTTCCTGCACGTGGCGCAGCAGGCCACCGCGGTCATGCACAAGCGCGACGTCAACCTCAAGCGCCTGGTCACCAACTTCGGTGAGCTCAGCGACGCGCTGTCCAAGCGCGACTCCCAGCTGCAGCGCCTGGTCACCCAGGGCAACCAGACGCTCGGCGAGCTGGCGGCCAACGACGGGGCCCTGGGCGACACGTTCGACCAGATCGCCGAGCTGCTGCCGGTAATGCGCTCCACCTTCGCCAACGTGCGCACGATGGAGGCCAACCTCGACCCCGCGCTGCGCGGGCTCACCCCGGTGACCGAGTCGCTGGAGAAGGGCCTCAACGGCCTGGAGCAGTTCGGCCGCGAGGCGACCCCGGCGCTGAAGGCGCTGCGCACGCCCGTCCGCAACCTGCGGACGATGTCGAAGGTGCTGCTGCCCACCGCGCAGAACCTGTCGGCGGCGTTCACCCGCCTGCAGCCGCAGGCGCCGCAGTTCCAGAAGCTCACGGATCGCACGGCGGACTGCATCACCGACATCCAGCACTTCTTCCAGAACACGATCTCGGTGCTGAAGTTCGGTGACGCCAACGGCGCGTTCCCGCGCGCCACGGTCGTCGTCGGCGCCGACACCTCGACCGCGGGGGCGATCCCCGGCAGCGGTGGCAAGCCGCGGCCCAACTGCGCCGCCAAGTTCCCCGGCTACACCAACCCGTAGAGGCGACATGTCGACCTATCGCAAGAAAGTCATCGGCCTCATCGCGTTCGCGGCGGTCTGCCTCGCGACGCTGGGCTACCTGTTCGTCCTCGCCGGTGGCCGCTTCCGGGTCAACGAGCCCTACCACGGCTACGCGATGGTGCCGGACTCGCTGAACATCGTCCCCAACTCCGACGTCCGCCTGGCCGACGGGGTCAAGGTCGGCCGCGTCCGCGAGCTGGAGCCCTACAACGGCGTCTCGCGCGTGAAGTTCGAGATCGAGAAGAAGGACGGCAAGCCGATCTACCGCGACGCCACGGTCCGCGTCCGCACCAAGACGCTGGTCGGCGAGTCCTACCTGCAGATCAACCCCGGCAGCCCGCAGGCCGGCCCGGAGAAGGACGGCTTCACGCTGCCGCTGGACTCGGCCAACGACGCGGTGCCGCTGGAGCGCATCCTCAACTCGCTGGACGAGCCGACGCGCAAGGAGATCCGCCGCAACCTCAAGGGCATCGGCGTCGGTCTCGACGGCCACGAGAAGGACCTCAACGAGTTCTTCGGCGCGCTGAAGCCGACGTTCGTCGACGGCGAGACGCTGATGGGCGTGCTGCGCCCGCAGCGCAAGCAGCTGGCGGCGCTGATCGAGAACACGGGTCTCGTGCTCGACGCCTTCGGCCAGCGCTCGGCGGACCTGCGCTCGCTGGCGGTCGACGCCAAGGCCAGCGCCGAGGCGGCCGCCGCACGCGACGAGAAGCTCGCCGCCTCCCTGGACGAGCTGCCGCCGACGCTGACCAAGGCGAAGGACAGCGTGCAGCGGCTGGCGTCCTTCTCCACGAAGGCGACCCCGGTCTTCCGCAACCTCAAGAACGCCTCCAAGGACCTGGCGCCCGCCGTGCGCGACCTCGGCCCGGCCTCGCGCGACACGCGCAAGCTGTTCAATCGCATCCAGCCGTTCCTGCGCAACATCAACCCGGTGTTCCAGCAGCTGGCGCCCGCATCGCGCCAGTTGGCCAAGATGATCGGACCGCTCAACGCCGTGTTGCGTGAGGCTGATCCCTTCGTGGCCTACCTGAACCCGTACATCAAGGACATCCAGTCCTTCTTCGGCAACGTCCCGGCCGTGTTCACCAAGGATGCCGTGGGCTACAAGGGCCGCGTGTACGCGCAGATCGGCCCGAACCAGCTCACCAACCTGAGCACGACCCAGCGTGCGCTGCTCGACGCGCTGATCAACGCCGGTGCCGCGGGCATCATGCAGGGCACGAAGATCAACCCGTACCCCAAGCCCGGCGCCATCGGCAACCCCGCCGACTTCACGGGCCAGGTCCCCAAGGTCGAGGCCCTCCCGCCGTCGGGCCGCCGTTGATGGAGCGCCCCGGGCGCGTCCTGCTCGCGACGCTCGCCGTTCTCGCGGCGTGCGCGCTGGCGGTGACGCAGCTCGGCTCGGCCTCGTCGGAGGACCTGCTGGTCGGCAGGCACTCCGACACCGGCCAGGCCACCGCCGCGCTGGACCGGACGTTCGGGGAGGACCCGATCGTCATCGACGTCAAGGCCGACCTGCTGACGTCGCTGGCGCCGGAGAACCTCCAGCGCTTCGTCTCCGTCGAGGGCCGGCTGGCGCGCCTGAAGGGCGTGAAGGCCGTCTACGGGCCCGGCACGTTCGTCAACCAGACCATCGTGCAGACCGAGCGGGTGCTGCGCAACGACATCGGCGACGTCGCCGACCGCGCGGACGCCGCTGCCGAGAGCGTCGGCAAGCAGGCCATCCGCGAGGGCAAGCCGCTCACCGAGGCCACACGGCTGGGCGAGGCCGCGCGCGAGAAGATCCTCGGCGACAAGGTCACCGAGTACCGGGATCTCATGGTGCGCTTCGGCGCCGCGGGCACGCCCGCGCTGTCCAACCAGAACTTCGTCGACCAGCTCGTGCTCGGGTCGAGCAGCACGCCGAAGAAACGGTTCCAGTGGCTGTTTCCCACCCGCGAGCACGCGCTGATCCTCGTCCGCACGCACAGCGGGCTGGGCGAGGGGCAGACCCTGGCGTTGGGCGGCAAGATCCGCGCGCTGATGGGCCGGTCGGGCATCGACCCGGCGCAGATCAGCGTCGGTGGCGTGCCGCTGGTCGGCGCGGCGCTGGAGAAGCAGACGCGCAGCGAGGTCCTGCGCATCGCGCCGGTCGCGCTGGTGACGATGCTGGTGCTGCTGCTCGTCGCGCTGCGCCGTCGCCGCGGCTGGTTCGTGCCGCTGGTGCTCGCGTCCTCGGCGACCCTGATCGCGCTGGGGCTGAGCTGGCCGCTGGGCCTCGGCCTCAGCATCGCGACGGTTGCCGCGATGCCCGTGGTGCTCGGGCTCGGGCTGGACTTCGCCATCCAGGTCCAGGCCCGCTACTGGATCGAGCGACGCGCCGGGGTCACGCCGCAGGCCGCGGCGCAGGCCACACGCGCCGGCGTCGGCCCGACGCTGCTGCTGGCCGCGGGCGCCATGGGCGCCGGCTTCCTGGCGCTGACCGTCGGCTCGGTGCCGCTGCTGGACCGGCTCGGCCTCTTCCTCGCGATCGGCGTGGTCGCTGCCGTCGCGCTCGCACTGCTCGTCGCCCCGGCCCTGCTGGTGTGGCTCGATCGCGGCGAGGTCCGGCCGCTCGGCCTCGGCGTCGCGCCCAAGCTGGCCGGCCTGCACCTGCGCCCGGTCGCACTGACCTGCCTGGCCGCGGTGGCCGTCGCCGGCATCGCGACCAGCGGGCAGGTCGGCGTGCAGTCCGATGTCGCCAACCTCGCGCCGAAGGGCATGGGCGAGCTGAAGGCCGTCCAGGGGCTGCAGCGCTCGCTGGGCACCAGCGGCCAGGTCTCGGTCGCCATCCAGGCCAAGGACGTGACCGACCCCGCGATCGTGACCTGGATCGGCCGGGTCGAGCGCGACGTGCTCAAGCACGAGCCCGCGCTGAAGCCGGGCCCGAGCATCGCCGACCTCGTCACCGGCGGCGACCCGGGCGCGACGGTGACGCGCTCCGACGTCGACGGCGTCTTCAAGCTGCTGCCGCAGTACTTCCGCGACGCGGTGGTCTCGCGCGACGGCAAGGTCGCGCAGCTCAGCTTCGGCGTGCCGTTCGTCAGCGCCGCCGAGCAGGCGTCGATCGTCCGGCGCATCGAGACGGAGCTGGCCGACCCGCCGCCGGGCGTGCAGGTGGCGACCGCCGGCGTCCTGGCCGCCGCCGCGCACAGCGCCACCGCCCTGGACGACAGCCGCCCGTGGACGCTGCTGCTGGCCGCGCTGCTCGTCGCGCTCGTGCTCGGCGCCGCCTGGCGTGAGTGGACCCGCGTGGCGCTCGTGCTGATCCCCGCGCTGATCACCGCCGGGGTGGTCGGCATCGTCCTGACCGTCCTGGACGTGAAGGTCTCGCCGCTGGGTGCGGCCCTCGAGCCCCTGGTCCTCGCGGTCGGCCTGGAGTTCGCGATGTTGCTGGAGATGCGCTACCGCCAGGCACGCCGCGCCGGCGCCAGCCCGCGGCAGTCGCGGCTGGAGTCGATGCGCGAGATCGGCGGCGCCGTCGCGCTCTCGGCGGCCACGGTCGCGGCGGGCTTCGCGGTGCTGCTCACCAGCAGCCTGTCGCTGCTGTCACAGCTCGGCGGGCTGGTCGCCCTCGAGCTCGGCCTGACGCTCGTCGCCTCGATCGTGCTCGTGCCGATGCTGGCCGAGCGCATCGACACCGGCTTCCTCGACGACCTGCCGCAGGCCTCCGGGCTGCTGCGGCGGCGGGGGTTCCAGCGTGGCGACTAGAGCCGGCGGCGCGGGCGCGCTGGCCGACGTCCAACAGGAGCTGCGGCGCGGGCGCATCGCGGGCAGCCTCGCGCTCGTCGGCCTCCTCGCAACACTGGCCTCGGCGCCCATCTCGCAGGCCGGCGCACCGGACTTCCACGGCATCAAGGACGACGACTGGCGCTTCCTGATGACCGTCGGGTTGAACGAGGGCGGCCAGATCGCGGGCATCATCGTCAACACCGCCGCCTACCTGCTGTTGATCCCCGCGGTGTTGCTGCTGTTCTCGATGATCCGGCAGCGCAACCCGCAGACGTTCGCGTGGCTACCGTGGGCCGGCATCGTCGGCATCCTGCTGATCTGCATCGCGCTTCCGCTCGGATACCTGGAGGTGCACGGCACGGCCCAGACCTTCGTCGACGGACCCCGGACCATCAAGCGGGCGCAGGAGCTGCGCGACGGGCTGAGCACCCTCCCGACCGACATCGCGCGCATCCTCGGATCGCTGGTGTTCGGGTTCTGGATCGGGGCGACATCCGCCGAGGGCCAGCGGGTCGGCCTGCTGACCCGGTTCCTGGGGATGTTCGGGTTCGGTGCCGGCCTGCTCACCGCTGCCGGGTTCACGGGCATCGTGATCGGCCTGCCGCTGTTCGTCGGCTGGATGGGGAGCATCGCGATCCTCATGCTGGGGTACTGGCCGGGAGGCAGACCGCCCGCCTGGGACGAAGGCCGAGCCGTGTCGTGGGAGGAGTACGATTCTCGCGACGCAGGCCGTCTGGACCGGTCGGCGCGATGAAGCGGAGAACGACGTGATCCGGCAGCACTCGACCAAGCCCGGCGGTCCGCCCGCCACCCCGCCCCTCGACCTCGACGCCACGACGGCGGAGGGGCCGATGCGGCGCGAGCTGCTGCGGCAGATCGCCCACCTGGATCAGCAGATCTCCCACTTCGTGCACGACAACTGCCCGTTCGAGCCGCTGCCCGCTGCGGCGCCGCGAGGCCCGGCGGTGCTCAGCACCGCCGAGCTGGAGGCGATCCGGGACGAGCTGCTGGCCACGCGGACGCACCTCCACGAGCGCATCGTGGATCGGGTGACCGACCGGATGGGCCTCGACGACGCCGGTGCGCCGGCGCCGGACCACGGGCTGCTGGCGCGGCTGCGCCGCCGCCTGGGCCGTTGACCAGGCTTCCGTGACCGCGTTCTTCCCGTTCGTCCAGCTGGAGCTGACGCACTCGATCGGCCCGCCGGCCGGCCGCTACGTCGTCGGCCCCGACCAGGGCGCCCTGAACCTGCCGACGCCGGCCGAGCTCGAGGAGCTCGAGGCCGCCGGCGAGGCGCCCCCGGACGACGACGGCGGCCGCTTCCTCGGCGACGCCGACGTGCTGCTGATCCAGGTCCGCGGCGCCCCGCCGCCGAAGCCGCGGATGTTCCGCCGCGGCCTGGCACCCCAGGTCGAGCAGGAGGAGCCGCGCGAGCTGTCGGTCACCATCGCGACGGTGATCTTCGCGACGCGCACCACCTCGCGGGAGTCGGAGATGAAGGACTGGTTGCGCGGCATGCGCGGCTCGACCGAGTACCAGGAGGACTTCGTCATGGAGGCGATGGGGGTCGTGAACCTCAGCATCGTCGCCTACCGCGCCTGCGCGGCCGATCCGTTCGTCATCGAGCTGTCCCGCTTCGACCCGCGCGCGGTGCGCATCGGCTACGGCCGCGCCCAGGACGTCGCGCTGGGCGAATGGCAGCAGGCCATCGGCGTGCTGCCCCCGCCGCCGCCGCGCGCCAACCGCACCCAGCAGCTCATGCCCGCACAGGGGATGGCGGCGGTGCTGGCCGGCAGCAGCACCGTGCTGGAGTCCGAGGAGCTGATCCTCCGCGCGCAGATGGACCTCATGCACGGGCGCCATCGCGCTGCGGCCGCCGGGCTGCAGGCGGGGATCGACCTGTTGCTGGGCGAGGTGGCCGGCGAGGTGCTGGCCGGCAAGGTCCAGCAGCAGATGGAGGACGTCATCAGCCGCCGCTCGGTGTTGCAGGAGCTTGCGGCCGCAGCACGGCGGGGGCCGCTCACGGAGAACCAGGTCGCCTCGCTGCAGCAGGTCGCGGAGGCGGTCGGCCTGTTCGTCGACCGGCGCCGCTACGTGCCGATGGGCTTCTGACGGTGCACGGATCGGCTGTCCTCGAGGCGCGGGACCTCAGCGTCGCGGTGGCCGACCGGACGCTGGTGCGCAGCACTTCGCTGACCGTCGCGCCCGGCGAGCTCGTCGCGCTGATCGGGCCGTCCGGCGCGGGCAAGACGACGCTGCTGCGCGCGCTGGCCGGGGTGTCGGCGCCGACCGCGGGACGCGTGCTGCTCGGCGGCGAGCCGCTGTGGCGCCGCTCCACCGAGGTGGCCTACGTGCCCTCGGCCGACCTGCTGCACGACGAGCTGACCGTCCGCGAGGAGCTGGAGTTCGCGGCGGCGCTGCGGTCGACGTCCTCCCCGGCGGAGATCGCCGCGGTGGTCGACGAGACGATCGCCGACCTGCGGTTGGAAGGCGTCGCCGAGAGCTTCGTCGCGACCCTGTCGACCGGCCAGCGCCGCCGCGTCGGCTGCGGCATCGAGCTGGTCGGCCGCCCGTCGGTGATGTTGCTCGACGAGCCCGCCGGAGGCCTGGATGCCTCGCTGGAGCGCCGGCTCATGGAGCTGCTGCGCCGGCTGGCCGACGAGGGCCGCGGCGTGCTGGTCACGACGCACGCCACCGCGTCCCTGGCGGTCTGCGACCGCGTGGCCGTCATGGGCGCCGGCGGCGTCCTGCGCATCATCGGCACGCCGGATGAGGTGCTCACGCACTTCGGGGTCCGCACGTTCGCCGAGGTCTACGAGGCGCTGACGCTGGACGAGGTCGAGGCGCTGCCGGACCTCCCCGACGTCATGGCCGCGCCGGCCGAGCCCGCCCCGCTGGCGCCGGCCCAGCCGCTGGCCTACCAGCTGCGCCTGCTCACCTCGCGCTATGCCCGCTGCCGCATCCGCGAGCGGCGCTCGCTGAACATCCTCATCGCGCAGGCTCCGATCCTGGGCTTCGCGATCGGTGTCGTGATGCCGCGTGGCATCCTCAGCAGCGGCACCTCGGGCCCGTTCTACTCGGTGCTCTTCGCCTACCTGCTGGTCGTGGCGAGCATCTGGATGGGCTTCATCACGTCCTGCCGCGAGATCGTCAACGAGAAGCACATCACCGCCCGCGAGACGGCGGTCGGGCTGCGGCTCGACGCCTACGTGCTGTCCAAGTGCGCGGTGCTGTTCCCGATCGTCGCGCTGCAGACGTCCGTCTGCGTCGCCGTCGCCGCAGCGATCCAGCCGACCCAGGGCTCGCTGCTGGTGCTGCTCGGGCTCTGCGTGCTGTGCGGCTGGGCCGCTGCGACGCTGGGGCTGGTCCTGTCGGCATGGGCGACGACCGCCGACCAGGCGACGAGCACCGTCCCGCTCGTGATCATCCCGCAGCTGCTGTTCGCCGGCGCGCTGTTCCCGTACCACCAGCTCGCCGCGCCGCTGAAGCTCGTGGCCAACCTGATGATGTCGCGGTGGGCGCTCACCGGCACCGGGTCGGAGATGGGCCTGCGCGACCGGCTCAGCAGCGACGTCTCGCAGGTCACCGGCTTCGATGGTGCGTTCTTCAGCGTCAGCGCCGCCCTGCCCGCGGGGGTGCTGATCGTGATGTGCATCCTGTCGGTCGCGGCGGCCGGCGTCGTCCTCGACCGCGAGCTCAACCGCTGACGTCGTAGCCCGCGGCCTTCAGGGCGTCGACGCCCTTCTGGATGTCCTTCACACCCGCGGAGGACGCCAGCGCCGCGAAGGACTTCTCGATGCTCTTCAGGTCGCCCGCGCCGGCCTGCTTGGCGCCCGTGCGGAACGCGTCGGCCAGCTCGCGGACGCCGTCGACGATGTCCTGGTGGGCGGCCTTGACCTTGTCGGGCGGGGTGATGTCCGCGAGGTCCTCGGCGGCGCTCGCCAGGACCTTCGCCCCGCCGTTGAGCTCGGTGCCGAGCGCCTTGGCGTTCTGCTGGTTGCCGGCCAGCGCGGCGCTGACGGTCCGCAGCTCCTTCTCCAGCGTGCTGCCGACCTCGTTGACGTGCTTGACGTAGTCGCCCTTGCTCTCGGGCTTCTTCTCGTCGCCCCCGCCACCGCAGCCGGCGAACGCGAGGGCGGCCCCGGTCAGCAGCGCGCCGAGGACGCGGCGGTCAGACCGCAACCGGCGTGCGCTCCCAGCTCTCGCGCTCGCGGTCGAAGTCGTCCCAGTCGATGCCGCCCGGCGGCCTGTGCGGATCCCGGGGCTCGGAGTCGCCTCCGCCGCCCGGGCCGCGTCCTTCGTCGTCGTCCTCACCATGTCCGGGCGGATTCTCACGGGCGAACCAGAACATCACAAACAGGACCGTGAGCCCGCCGCAGGCGACGCTGACCGCGGGATACCAGATGCCGACGAACGGCAGCGAGAGCGACAGGCCCATCAGCGCCGCGCCGGTGACCATCAGACGCGGGCAGACGCGCATGGCGACGCGCCGCGCCCAGACCGGCACGGGGACGACGATGCAGGCGAGGGCGGCGGCTGTCATCGCCAGGCAGCTGGTGTGCACGTACTGCGGCACAGCCGGACATGATTGCGCACGCATGGAGGCCTTTCCAGACCTCTGCACGCGTCAGGACATCGAAGATTCGGCCACCTTGCGGTCCAACAGCGACGCCGCGATCCACAACGCCTCCTCGAGCTCGATGTCGCTGAGCTTCGGTGCGCGGATGGCGTAGAGGACGGCGCCCTCCCGCGGCTGCGGTGTGAGCGCGGGGACCTGCAGCGCCAGGGCCAGGGGACGGCTGAGGTCGGAGACGACGATCGCACCTGCCGGCAGCGGGACGTCCGCGCCCGGAAGCCGTTCGCCGTCGCGCGCGATCATCAGGCCGAGGTCGCCGCCCACCTGCGACAGCGGCAGCGCGAACACCGGCACCCCGGTCTCCAGCATCGCGCAGGTGCAGGCGTCACGGACGGCTCCGTGGCTGACGAGCTGGCCCCGCCGGATGCGCTCGCGCAGCACCGACATGAGCGGGGCGGCGTCGCTGTCGGGATCGAGCCCGAGCTGCCGGGCCAGCGCGCTGTACGCGGCGGGCACGGTGTCGAGCGCCATGCTCGCCGCGCGCGGGCCGTCGATGCGCGGGCCGAGCAGGTCGAAGCGCCTGCGGGTCCGCCGCTCGGCGCCGTCGTCCACCGCGACGCCGCGCTGGAAGATCCCGATGCCGGGAAAGTCCTCGAGCAGTTCCTCGTCACACCATCCCGCGCGTGCGGCCACGCCGCAACCGTATCGGGCGCGCACCGTGCGCCGACCGGCCCGAATCGTCAGAATCGCGGATCCGTGCTCGGCCTCCTCCTGTCCTTGTCAGCGCTGCTGGTGGCCCCTCCCGCGACGGCGCGGGCGCAGGACGCACCGCCGCCCGCCGCGTCGGACGCGCCCGCACCGGTGTCCGCCTGCCTGGGGGCCGCATCGCACGATCCGTACGCGCCGTGCCACGACCCGTCGCTGGACCGCCAGGTCGAGCCCTACCCGGACCTCGCGGCGGCGCGCGCCGCGCAGGGCGGCAGCCCCTGCCGCTCGGTCGACCACGACGGCCCGATCGTCGCGTGCTGGACGGGAGCGCCGGCGAAGGCGGCGACGCGCACGGTGGCCCTCGTCGGCTCCAGCCACGCCGGCCACTGGCGCCCGGCCCTCGAGTACGCCGCGGCGAAGTACGGCTGGCGCCTGCTCACGCTCGTCCACGCCGGCTGCCCGCTGTCCTACGCGATGCCGCAGATGGCGCGCCGCGTGAGCTGCATGCGCTGGAACCAGGCCGTCCCCGGCTACCTGGCCAAGCACCCGGAGATCGACCTGATGTTCACGTCCAACCACCGCGGGCAGGTCGTCGTGCCGCGGGGCAGCACGGAGGAGCAGGTCCGCAGCCGCGGCTACCGGGACATGTGGAACCGGATCCTCACGACGACGTCGATCCGCAGGATCCTCGTCATCCGCGACACGCCGCGCTTCCGCAGCTCGACGATCCCGTGCGTCCGCGACGCCTACGACCGGGGCCTCATCCCGTCCGAGGTCTGCGCGCTGGACCGCGCGTGGGCGCTGCCGGAGGACCCGACGGCCAACACCGCCCGCGCGGTGCACGACCCGCGCGTCGAGGTCATGAACCTCAACCCGTACTTCTGCGACGACACGAGCTGCCCGCCGGTCATCGGTGGCGTCCTGGTGCTGCGCGACGTGAGCCACATGAGCACGCGCTACGCCACGACGATGGGGCCGTACCTGTTGCGGGTGCTCGAGGCGCGCCTGCAGGGCTGAGGCTGGGTCGCCGGACGGACCGCGCCCCGTCGGGGCGCGGGAGTAGGCTCGCACCATGAAGCGGAGCATCGTGGGGGCTGCGGTTCTTCTGGCGTTGGGGACGCCGGGCGCCGCGCAGGCGGCGACGGAGTCGTTCACCGTGACCTTCCAAGGGAAGGGCACGTACGTCAGCGACTACGACATCGTCTCGTCGCGCAGCACGAGTGAGTCGTCGGGCAGCTGCATCGACCACCGGCACGAGGACACGCACCTGCAGTGGTCCTCGGTGTTCCACCTGCGCCTGCAGGTCGGCCCGCGGGGCGTCAAGGCGGGGGAGGCCACCGCGTTCCCCGTCGCCCCGGGCACCAACCCGTCGAGCGTGAGCACCGAGACCCATCCCGGCCCCGACGGTGACGGGTGCTACCAGCCCAGCACGGGCTACAGCACGGCCGGGACGTCGGACTGCAAGGGCAGCGCGTTGCCGGCCGGCAAGGAGGTGCTCAACGTCAGCGCCGCCTCGGCGGCGGGCCGGACCAGGCTCGACGTCAACGGCCCGCTGTTCAAGGGCTCGGCCTTCGACGGAGCCTGGACCTACTTCAGCGGCTCGTGCGCGAAGTCGCTTGACGACCGCACGCTGCTGCTGCCCGACGGTGTCACGCTCGCCCAGGTCCTCGGCGCGAACTTCCCGGTGAAGTCGTCGACCTGGGCCTCGTTGAAGCGGGGCCGCTACTTCCGCGTGAAGGTCAGCCGCGGGCACTACGCCCCCGGCAAGCTGTTCCCGCTGGACTGCACCTGTCAGCAGCGCTCGCTGGACTGGGACGGCGAGGTCCGCATCAAGCGGGTGGCCTGAGGGCCTGGAGTCCCTACGGGCGACCCCGCTTGCGGGCCTTGCGCGCGTGCTCCATGCGGGCGCGCTTGGCCGCCAGGCGGACGTCGATGTCGGCGTCGCCGAGGAGGTCCGCGAGTATCTGGGACTCCGCGCGCAGCTCGGCCGACGGCGCCGGGGCGGCGCTGAGCGCCGAGCCGGCGGCCCGCAGGGTCTGCTGGGCGGCGGCGATGTCGCCCGCGGCCATCGCGTCGGCGGCCCGGCGCTTGGCGTCCTGGGTCTGCTGGAACAGCAGTTCGGCGCGGACGACGGGGTCGGGGATGCGCCCGGCGGCCTGGTCGCCGGGGACGACGTTGACGTGCAACTCGGTCGTGACCGTGTGCTCGACGAGGTCAGGCAGGGAGACGTAGCGCAGCTCCAGCCGCGCGACCCGGGCCAGCCCGAGGGCCGCCTTGGCCGGGACGTCCAGCGTCATCGTGAGCTTGCGCTCCTCGCCGGCCCAGAGGTCCCCGAGCTCGACCATCAGGCCGTCGGCGATGCGGTGGACGGGGATGTCGTGCCACACCGTGATGCCGTCGACGGCGTCGTCGGGCCGGACGATCAGGCTGGCGGCCTGGATCGCCCTGCTGAGCAGGCCGTCGACCTCACCGGCGACGGCAGCGCCCGCGGCGTCGCCGTCCTCGGCGAAGACGTGCCCGCCCTGCCCGCCCCGGGCCACGGCGGAGAGCAGGCGGTCGTCGTAGTCCAGGCCGATGCCGATGGTGGACGTCGTGACGCCGTGGCCGTTGGCGCCGGCGGCCAGGCCCGCGAGCTCGTCGGGGTCGAGGATGCCTGCGTTGGCCCTGCCGTCACTGAGCAGCAGGACGGTCGCGCCTGCGGGGCCGGCGACGCGGCGGGCCTCCTGCAGCCCGCGCAGCAGGCCGGACGACAGGTTGGTCATGCCGCGCTCGTGGACCTGCGCGATCGCGGCCTTCACCGCCGGCTTGTCGGTGAGCGGTCCGGCGGGGACGACCACCTCGACCTGCGTGTCGAAGGTCACGAGGCCGAAGCGGTCGGTCGGGTCGAGGCGGTCGACCAACGCGATGAGCGCCGCCCTCGCGGCGCGCAGGCGCTCGCCGCCCATGGAGCCGCTGCGGTCCAGGACCACTTCGACGGTCGCCTCCGGGCGCGGCTGCACGCTGGGCAGGGACGGGGCGACCAGCTCGATCAGGGCGGTCAGCCTGTCGTCGGTCTCGAGGGCCACGAGGTCGACGTCAAGGCGGGCGTTGAAGTGCATGTCCCGCAGTCGCGGCCGGAACGCCACTTCTGACGCCTGGTCTCAGACGGCCCGCAGGCCCAGGACCTTCGGCGCGGTGGCGGCCAGCTGCGTCGCTGCCCCCCGCAGGGCCGCGATCGTCGCTGTGACGGCAGGCGGACGCCGCTCGGCGGCGGGCAGGACGACC
This sequence comes from uncultured Conexibacter sp., assembly GCA_964443695.1. Lineage (GTDB taxonomy): Bacteria > Actinomycetota > Thermoleophilia > Solirubrobacterales > Solirubrobacteraceae > Paraconexibacter. Next base: position 67,022 of record CAYUDT010000010.1, read on the forward strand.
TCGACGGTGCGGCCCGGGCCGCCGGCCACGGCGCGCGCTGCGACCTGCGGGTGCTGGGCGGCGGTGAGCGCCAGCGCGGGCAGCAGGGACACGGCCAGCCCGGCTGCCACGAGGGACTGCACGGTCATGTAGTCGTCGGTCGCGTACTCGATCTGCGGCTCGAAGCCCGCCTCGCCGGCGACGTGGAGCAGGTGGCGGCGGCAGCGCACGCAGCCCGCGATCCAGGTCTCAGCGTCGAGGTCCTGAAGCTTGAGCGGCCGCTTGCCGCCGGCGAGGCGGTGGCCCGCGGGAAGCACCGCGAGCGAGGGGTCGGTCAGCAGCGGCTCGGCGACGAGGTCGCGGCCGTCGCGCTCGCCGACGGCGGGGTAGGAGAAGGCCACGACGAGATCGAGCTCCCCCGCGCGAAGCAGCGGCAGCGCGTCCTCGGGCTCGGCCTCGTCGAAGCTGATGGCGACCTTGGGGTGGTCGGCGCGAAGGCGGGCCAGCGCCCCGGCGAGCAGCGTCGCGCTCGCCGACGGGAACGCGGCGATGCGCACGCGGCCGGCCCGGAGGCCGGCGATCGCGGCGAGCTCCTCCTCGGCCGCCTCCAGACGGCTGACGACGACATCGGCGTGCTCGACCAGGGCGCGGCCCGCGTCGGTCAGCTGCACGCCGCGGCCCAGACGGGTCAGCAGCGGGGTACCGACCTCGGCCTCCAGCCGGGAGATCGAGTGCGAGATCGCGGGTTGCGTGTAGCCGGTCGCGCGGGCGGCGGCGGACAGCGACCCCTCGCGGGCCACGGCACGCAAGGTCTGCAGGCGTCTGACGTCGAGCATCGCGTCGTCAAGGTATCAACCGTGTCTATGGGTGATCTACAGAACTGGCATTTGTGCTTAGAGGTCAGGGAGGTCACCTTGGTCGCCATGACCTCCACCACCGACCGGCTGCGGACGTTGGCCATGTACCTCGTGGTCGTCCTCATCTGGGGCACGACCTGGATCGCCATGAAGGCGACGGTCGAGACGGTCCCGACCATCACCGCGTCGGGCGGCCGGCTGCTCCTCGCTTTCCCGATCCTCGCGCTGATGATCGCCCGCCGGGGCGGTGTCCCGCTGCGCTACCCGGCCGGTCACGGGCGCCTCTTCGCGATCGTGACCGTCGGGTACTTCACGGTGCCCTTCGTCCTGATGAACGTCGGCTCGGCGCGCGTGGCGTCCGGCCTGGCCGCCGTCCTGTTCTCGTCGGTGGCGCTGTTCATCCCGCTGCTGTCCGTGCCGATCCTGCGGACCCGGATCAGCCGCCGTCAGGGGCTGGGCATCTCGGGCGCGATGGTCGCGCTCGTCGCGCTGATCGCCAACCAGGTGGGGCTTGCCGGCCACGCCTCGCCGGCCGGCATCGCGGCCCTGCTGGGTGCGGCGTTCATGCACGCGACGAGCTACGTGCTGATCAAGCGCGACGGCGGTGCGCTGAGCCCGTTGACGCTCAACGCGCTGCCGATGGGTCTGTCGGCGCTGCTGCTCTGCGGCGCCGGTGCGGCGATCGAGCAGCCGTCGCTCGCGGCTGTGTCGTCGTCCTCGCTGCTCGGCCTGCTCTACCTCGGCATCGTCGCCTCGGTGATCGGATTCCTCGCCTACTTCGAGCTGCTGCGGCGACTCAGCGCCATTCCGCTGGCGCTCGTCTTCGTGCTCTTCCCGGTCGTGGCCCAGCTGGCCGCCGTCATCGGTGGCGATCACGGCATGGGCCCGCAGTCCATCGGGCTGCTCAGCCTGACCCTCGCCTGCTCCGCCACGGCGCTGACCGCGCCTACGGCAGCGCCGGCTCCAACACCGCCCGTGCCGCGCGGGCGACGTGCGATTCCAGTGACCGGGGCAGGAGTGGCTGCTCGTCGCGGAGCCTGAGACGCAGGACGCCGTAGGGGATCTCAACCGTCGCGAGGTGCGCCCGCAGCGCGGCGTCCCGGCCGGAGAGGTCCTTGGCCAGGACGGCGAGGGCCCGGGTGACCAGCGCGTTGACCTCCTTCAGGTCCTCCGGGTCGCTCATGAGATCCTCGGCGCGGACGGCGGTGAGCAGCCGGGCGTCCTCGGTGTCCGTGCGGGCGAAGGTGATGAGGCCGAGGGCCATCGCGACCCCACGGTCGACCGGATCGTCCGTGCGGCTTCCGGCCAGCCAGGCCTCGTGGCTGCGCTCCACGGCGCGGCGCCAGGTGGCGGCGAGGATCGCGTCCCGTGAGCCGAACGCGTGGTACAGCGAGCCGACCGACTGGCCGCTCTCGCCGGCGATCGCGGCGATGGTCGCGCCGCGTACGCCCTCGCGCAGGACGACCGAGCGGGTGGCGTCGAGGGTGCGGTCGGGAACGTGCAGCAGCGGCCGGGGCATCGCCAAAAACGATATTAGAACTTGCATTTTAAAATACACGTTCTAATTTGTCTGGCATGAGCACTCCTCCGCTGGTCTCGAACATCCATGAGCGCACGCTGCCCGTCGGTCCCGACGTCGTGCGTGAGCTGCTGGCCACCTACGGTGGGTCCGCCGACCGGATCTGGCCGGCGCAGCGTTGGCCTGCCGCCCGCCTGGACCGGGGCGTGGCCGTCGGGTCGGTCGGTGGCCATGGGCCGATCCGCTACGTCGTCACCCAGGTCACGCCGGATCTCGTCCGCTGTCGCTTCACCGGACCGCCCGGCGTCGAGGGCGATCACACCTTCGAGGTCATCCCGGTCGCGCCGGACCGGACGATCGTCCGCCACACCATCGCGGCGCGGATGACCGGCCGGATGGTGCTGGCCTGGCCGCTGGCCATCCGCTGGCTCCACGACGCGCTGCTCAACGACCTGATGGACGGCCTCGTCGCCACCGCGACCGGGCAGCCTCAGCGGCTGGGCCCGCTGCCGGTCTGGGCCGGGCTGGTGAAGCGGGCCGGCCAGGTGCTGCCGCGCCTGTCGGCCCCGGGGACGCGGGCCCCAGCCGTCTGATCCCTAGTCTGCAGGACGTGGCGAACGGGCTTGTCAACGCACGCGACATCGGCGGCCTGCGGGTCGCTGGTGGCGGGACCATCCGACCGGGTCTGCTGCTCCGTGGGGACGCTCCGCACCACGGCGATGAGGACCCCGGGCTGGACGGCTGGCCACCGGCGCACGTCATCGACCTGCGCTCCAGCGGCGAGACCGGTCCCGCGGGCCATCCCCTCGACGGCCCGCACACCACCGTCCACCACCTGCCGATGTTCAGCCGGGCCAACCCGCTGAGGATGGCCGAGGAGGACGAGGTCCTGACGGTCACCCTCGACGACATCTACACCGACCTCGTGCGCGTCGTCGCGCCGTTCGTCGACCGGGTCGCTCGGCTCGTGGGCTGCGGCGACGGCGCGGTGTTCGTGCACTGCAGCGCCGGGAAGGACCGGACCGGCGTGCTGGTGGCGACGACCCTGGCCGCGGTGGGCGTCGAGCGCGAGGAGATCGTCGCCGACTACGTCAGGTCCGACCCGCACGCCGGCGCGATCATCGAGCGCATCGTCGCCAACGCCCCGCCGGAGCACCGGCCCGCCGTCCGCGACCTCCTCGAGGTCCGCCACGCCCACCTGATGCACGCATCGGCGGACGTCATCGAGCGCGTCCTCGACCGGCTCGCCGCCGCGCCCGGCGGCGCCGCCGGCCACCTCACCGCCGCAGGCGTCGACGACGCCACCCTCGCCGCCCTCCGCGAGCGCCTCATCGCCTGAGACCCCCCCGGGGGCGTCGAACACGCTTTTGTGCCGCTGTCCCGGTGGGGTAAAGCGTGTTCGGCGGGTGGGGGTGCGGGCGGCGTGCGTCGAACACGCCTTTGTGCCGCTGTCCCGGTGGGGTAAAGCGTGTTCGGCGGGTGGGGGCGCGGCCGGGTGGCGTCGAACGCGCTTTTGTGCCGCTGTCCCGGTGGGGTAAAGCGTGTTCGGCGGGTGGG
>CAYUDT010000010.1:71033-77272 GCA_964443695.1 uncultured Conexibacter sp.
GAACGCGCTTTTGTGCCGCTGTCCCGGTGGGGTAAAGCGTGTTCGGCGGGTGGGGCTCAGGCGACCGAGGTGGTCTCGCGTGCGCGGGCCTTGCCGACCTCGCGCGCGAGGCGCCGGGCGTGCAGGGCCATCGCGACGTAGCGCAGCTGCTCGGGCAGGCGCTGGTGGATCGGCCGGGCGACGCTGAACAGCGCGCGGAGGGCTCGCTCGTCCGCGGAGGTCCAGCGCACGCCGAGGACGTCGAGCGCGTCCTCGGTCATGCCGCCGAAGGTCAGCAGTCGCAGGACCTGCGCCGCGGCGCGCGAGGCGACCCAGCCACCGGGGTCCGGAAGGCCGCGCGGCGTGAGGTGCACCGTCGGGTGCAGCGTGCGCTCGACCAGCTCGTCGGCCACCTTGGTCCGGGCCAGCCGGTCGTTGACGATCGTGCGGTAGTAGTCCCAGTAGGAGTCGATGTCGTCCGGCACCATCCGGCGCGGGACGCGGAGGATGTCGCCGAGCTGCAGGAACTCGTCGTAGGAGCGCTCGAGCTCGGCGCCCTTCAGCTCACGGCCGCGGACGTACGGGTGGATCTTCACCGAGGTCACGAACGCCGTGCAGTGCACCCAGGAGTAGGCCTCGGGGTCCAGGGCGCTGAAGCGCTCGCCCTCGTCGTCCTGGCCGAAGATCGGCTGGTGCAGCTTGCGCAGGCGGTCCCCCTCGGTGATGGCCTCCTGCCCGCCGTAGACCCAGAACATCATCGAGTCGAGGGACCGGATCGCGCGGCCGCCCGGGTCGGTGCGGAACACCGAGAAGCGATCGACCGCCGCCGAGATCGTCGGGTGCATGCCCTGCAACATGAACGCCCCGGGGGAGAGCGCCAGCCAGAGGGTGTCGCCCATGTCGTCCCACATCGCCGAGCCGGGTCCGAACAGCTTCGGCTCGGTGGTCTCCGGGGCCTCGCGCAGCGCGCGCACGGTGCTCATGCACGTAGTAGACAGGGGTGTCGATAAGGTTGTCAAGAACTTCTGTGCGACGCTTGCTCCAGGCATGGCCCACGCCGCCACACCCCGACAGCGACTGCCCGCTCCCGAGCGCCGCGAGAAGGTGCTCCAGGCGGCCCTGGCGCTGTTCGCCGAGCAGGGCTACGGGGCCTCGATGGGGGACATGGCCAAGGCCGCGGGCATCACGCGGACGGTGCTGTACCACTACTTCCCCAGCAAGGAGCGCCTCTTCCTCGCGGTGCTCGAGGCCGAGGCCGGCGAGTTGCTGCTGCACCTGGCCCCTGCCGTGGCCAGCGAGGGTGACCGGACCATCCGGGCGGAGCGCACGATCGACGCGCTGCTGGCGTTCGCCGAGGCGCGGCCGGAGGCGTGGAAGCTGCTCTTCGAGCACCAGGATGACGGCGAGCCTGCGGTCCGCGAGGCCCGTGCGCGAGTGCACGAGCAGGTGATGACCTCGGCGGCCGTCCTGCTGGCCCGCGACATGAACGCCGCCGGCCTCGGCGGCGACCCGGTCCGCACCGCGATCCTCGGCGAGGCGAACCTCGGCGCCGCCGTCGCCGTCGTGCGCTGGTGGCGCGCGCACCCGCGCGTCCCCCGCGAGACCGTCGTCAGGCACCTCTTCGGCCTGCTCTGGCACGGCAGCGAAGGCCTCTCCTCCCCCTGAAGGCAGGTCATCCCCGAGCGCCCACGGTGGCTGCCCGGCCAGGCCCGCCGGCGCGTCCGGGGAGGCGGAGTGGCAGCACGGGGGGACGTCCCTTCCGCTTGCATAACCGATCGGTTATATAATTGGGGCTGTGACCGCGTACATGGCGTTGGCCGAGCCGCACCGGCGGCAGATCCTGGATCTGCTCAGGGACCGGGAGCGGTCGGTCAGCGAGTTGGTCGGTCACCTCGACATCAGCCAGCCGGGCGTCTCCAAGCACCTGCGGGTGCTGCGCGACGCGGGGCTCGTGGACGTCCGGCCGCGCGGCCGGGAGCGTCACTACGTGCTGCGCGCCGCGCCGCTCGCGGAGATCGACGCATGGCTGGCCCCGTACCGGGCGTTCTGGAACGCCCGGCTCGACGCTCTCGAACAGCACCTGGAGGAGAACCCCGAATGACCGTCCTCACCGGCGAGCTCATCACCGTCGACGGCCGCGACGCGCTGCGCTTCCAGCGGCGGCTCAAGCGCGGCATCGACCGCGTCTGGCGCGCGGTGTCCGACCCGCAGGAGCTCAGCCAGTGGTTCGTCGGCACGGTCGACTGGGTCCCCGAGGAGGGCGAGACCCACGTGATCATGGAGCAGACGCTGACGATCACCACGCTCGATGCGCCCCGGAGGCTGGCCTGGGAGTGGGGGCAGGAGCGCTACAGCTTCGACCTCGAGGCCATCGGCGACGGCACGCTGCTGACCTTCACCCACGTCTTCGTCACGACCCACGGCCCGGGCGTCCAGCACGCCGCCGGCTGGGAGACCTACTTCAACCGTCTCGCCGCGCTGCTCGAGGGCGCCCCGATCAGCGAGGCGAAGGCGCACGATCCGATCGCCGAGTACCACGAGGCGTACGCGGCGAAGTACGGGCAGGACCCCGCGCCGGGGCGTCGCATGATCGCGTCGATGGCCTTCCGCGACCCGGAGTACGACACGGCCACCAACACGCTGCGGATCGCGCGCCGCTACCGCCATCCGATCGCGCGCATGTGGCGCGCCTTCACCGACCGCGAGGAGTTGCAGGCGTGGTTCCCGGAGCACGACCAGCTCCAGGTCACCGAGGCCACCGAGCCGACCAGCATCACGATGACCTGGTGGGGCAGCGAGCAGCTCAGCGTGGAGCTCACCGCCGTGACCGACGAGGAGACCGACGTCGTCTTCACGCACACCGACATCGACCCGCCCACGTCGGCCCGGACCGCGGCCGGCTGGGACCGCAGCTTCTTCGCGCTCGACGGCCTGCTGGCCGGCGTGGCGATCGACCGCGAGACGAGCCTGGAGCACTGGCTCGCGGTCCACGACCGCCTGGCGGCCAGGCTCGGGGTCGACCCCGCCCTCGGCCACGAGGCCTACGCGAAGGCTAGCGGCGGGTCCAGCGCGTGAGGTCGACGGTGTAGGCCGCCTGGATCTCGCCGTCCGGGCGGCGCTCGTTGCTCATGCCGCCGAGCAGGTAGGCGACCAGACCCAGCAGCATCGCGCCGCCGGACAGCTCCAGCGCGGAGCCCTTGGCCTCAAACCAGCCGCACTCGCGGCGGACGTGGTTCGATGCGCAGGTCCAGTGGTCGGCCAGCCAGGTGTCCAACGTGCCGGTCGCCACGGCGATGAACGCGACGAACCCGGCGAGCAGGAGCAGGGCCCCGGAGATCTTCAGCACGGTCTTCATGTCCGTTCAACCCACCGGGGCGCCGCTGCTTACGGCAGACTCAGCGGCATCGCCGCGACGCCCAAACCCGGCCGCCCCGTCCGCGGGTCGGACACCGGCCAGCCGATCATGGCCCTGCTGGACCTGCTGGGCCGCCGGCACGCGCTCAGGGTCATCTGGGAGCTCCGGCAGGACGGGGCCCTCACCTTCCGCGAGCTGCAGACCGCGATGGACGGCGTCTCCTCCTCGGTCCTCAACGACCGGCTCGCCGAGTTGCGCGAGGCCGGGGTCGTCGACCGGACCGCCGACGGCTACGCGCTCAGCGCGCACGGCCGCGACCTGCTCGGCGCCTTCGGTCCGCTGAACGAGTGGGCCCAGCGCTGGGCGCAGCGCGTCTCATAGGTCCCTCACGAGCCGCTCGTAACTCCGGCGGCCGGTGCCCGTTGCACTGCCATGAACCTCCGCACCCTCACGGTGGCCGCCGCCACCGCCATCGCGGCCGCCTCGTCGTTGGGTGCCACCCAAGCGTCGGCCACGTCCACCACCTGTCCGAAGGTGAAGGTCGGCACGCTGGCCGTCGCCCCGCTCGGACGGGTGTGGCACAAGGGCAGCAACCTCTACGCCTGCACGACCGTCTACGGCCACGCGCCGAAGTCCAAGCGCGTCGGCAAATGGACGCCCGGGACGCGCGTGGCGTTCAACGGCGACGAGTTGGCCTGGACGACACGGGTCAAGAAGGACGGCGTGACGTCCAACCGCATCTGGGCGGTCATCGTCGACAACAAGAGCCGCTGGCTGGAGGGCCGGCTCGCCGTCCCGCCGACCGCGACCGACGCGGAGGCCGAGGACACGATCGTCAAGGTGCTCGTCCACGACCGCGGGGTCGCCTGGGTCACCGGCGGCGGGACGGTCGCGATGGCGCTCAACGACCCGCAGGAAGACCCGACGGCCAAGGGCACGCTGCCGGCCACCCCGACGCTCGCCAAGAAGGAGAAGCGCCTGCGCGTGGCGACCTACCCGGGTGCTGCGCAGCAGCTGGCGGACACGCTGACGCTCGCGGTCGGCAGCGGGGGCGACGGCGACGAGTGCGGCGCCGTGGACCCGTACGAGCTGACCTTCCAGCCGACCGCCGGCGCGCCGCTCACCGGCGTCACCTGGGACGGCGGCTGGTACTCGACCAACTGCTCCTGACCTGCGCGGCGAACCGGCCGTCCCGCCCCTGATCAGGGGTGGGGAAGGCCGGTGCGACGCAGGAGGGCGAGGACGATCGCGGCCGTGACACCCAGCGCGACGGCGGCCGTGGCGATCGCGGCGTGCAGGCCGTCGACGTAGTCCGTCGCCGCGAAGACGATGGTCCCGAGGATCGCGACGGCGAAGGTCTGGCCGAGCTGGCGTGAGGTCTGGTGGATGGCACCGGCCATGCCGGCGGCGCCCACCCGCGCGCTGTCCAGCGCGACGGCCGTCATCGTCGGCAGCGCCAGCCCGATGCCCGCGCCCAGCAGGGCGTAGGCGGCGCTCGTCTCCAGCAACGACGTCCCGGCGTCCATGGGCAGCAGCGCGACGAAGCCCGCGATGAGGATCGCCATGCCGGCCGCGATGGGCGGCCGTGGGCCCGAGCGGGCGTTCCAACGCCCCGACACGGGTGCGAGCAGCGCGGTCAGCGTGCCCTGCGGCAGCAACGTCAGGCCCGCCTCCAGCGCCGAGTGCCCCTGCACGCGCTGCAGGAAGATCGACACGAACACGGCCGTGGCCGTCAGCGCGCCGAAGATGACACCCGCGCCGAAGTTGGCGGCGGCGAACGGTGGCTCGCGCAGCAGCGCGAGGTCGATCAGCGGGTCGTCGTGGGTCAGCGACCGGCGCACGAATGCGGCCAGCAGCACCAGCGCGGCGACCAGCACGCCGACCACCTCGAGGGAGCCCCAGCCCAGCGAGCGTCCCTCGATGAGCCCGTAGACCAGGAACGCCAGCCCGCCGGTGAACAACACGGCGCCCGCGAGGTCCGGCCGGACCCCGGCGTCGGCCCGGTCGCGGGGGACGACGACGAACGTCACGAACACGAGCAGGAGCGCGACGGGGACGTTGATGCCGAACACCCAGCGCCAGCCCAGGCCGTCCACGACCACCCCACCGAGCAACGGTCCGGACGCCAGCCCGATGCCCGACGACGCGCCCCAGATGCCGATGGCCTTCGCCCGCTCGCGCGGCTCGTCGTAGGCGGCGTTGACCAGCGCCAGTGTCGCCGGGATCGTCAGGGGCGGCCCGAGCGCCTGCACCACCCGGCCGCTGATGAGCCATCCGGTCGTCGGTGCGACCGCGCACCACAGCGAGCCGGCGGCGAACACCGCCAGGCCGACGAGCATCGCGCCCCGGTGGCCGTAGCGGTCGCCCAGCGACCCGCCGACGACCAGCAGCGACGCGAAGACCAGCACGAACGCATCGACGATCCACTGCTGCGCGGTGTCTCCGGCGTGGAGCGCGACGCTCAGCTGGGGCAGCGCGACGGTGACCATCGTCGTGGACGCGACGTTCAACACCTGGGCGACGCCGGCGGTCGCAAGGATGCGGCCTCGTGGCGCCACGGCCAGACACGTTAGACTTCCTCGTAGGGAAGTACCCCTGAGAACGGCGCGTTCGTCAGCACGGCCCGGCAGATCCGGTCCCGGCGCGTCGGTCCCCGCAGCAGCGAGGACGGGACAAACCTTCAAGCACTACCGCCTTGGAGGACCGTTGTCCCTTCGCAAAGCTGCCGTCTGGTCGGCCATCTGGACGCTCGTCGGCGTCGCCTTCACCATCGTCGTCGCGCTCGTCTCCGAGCGCTCCCAAGCTCCCGGTGAGTACCTCACCGGCTTCCTCATCGAGAAGAGCCTGTCGCTGGACAACCTCTTCGTCTTCGTGATCCTGCTCGCGCACTTCAAGGTGCCCGCCG
>CAYUDT010000011.1:0-77028 GCA_964443695.1 uncultured Conexibacter sp.
AGAGAACCACCAGCCTCCAAGGAGGTCCGGATGAACAACGTGCTCAGGTCTTACACCTAGAAGAGCGCGGCGGCCATGCGCCGGCGGGCCTCGCGCGCCGCGGGATGCTCGACGCCGAGCTGCTCGAGCAGGCCGACGATGACCATCCGCAGGTCGTCCTTCGGTGCCCCCGGCTGCTCCAGGGCGGTGAGCAGGACGTCGACGGCGGCCTCGGCGTCACCGGCGCTGATCGCGTCCCAGGCGGCCATGAGGTCCGGCTCGCCCGCCTCGTCGAGGCGGATGCGCGCGAGGATGCCGTCGGCCTGGAAGCTGCCGCTGACGTTGGCCAGCAGCTCCTTGGCCTCGGCGGTCTCGCCACGGCCCTGCAGGATCGTTGCGAGCTTCACGGCGGCTTCGGCCCGGCCGGGATCGAGCTCCAGCGCCCGGCGCAGGTCGGTCTCGTCGCCGGACGCAGCGAGGCCGTCCACCTCCGACGGCACGAGCTTGTCGAAGAACGCCTCGACCTTCGGCGGCGGCATCGCGCCGACGAACTCGTCGACGACCTTGCCGTCCTTGAAGGCCTTCACCGCGGGGATGCCCTGGATGCCGAACGCCTGCGACAGGCCGGGATTGGCGTCGGTGTCGACCTTGGCGAGGACGACGTCGCCGTCGCGTGCCGCGGCCGCGCGCTCGAGCGTCGGGCCGAGCTGCCGGCAGGGGCCGCACCACTCGGCCCAGAAGTCGACGACGACGGGGGTCGTCTTGGAGCGCTCGAGGACCTCTTGCGCGAAGTCCTGCTCGGTGACATCGATGACGGTCATGGCTCGTTCTAGGGTACGCGGTCGGTGGCCGAGCTGAACGTGACCGAAGCCGGGGAGGGACGCGCGATCGTCCTCCTGCACGGCCTGACCGCGACCCACCGCTACGTCGTCCACGGCTCGCGGGCCCTGGAGCGTGGCGGGTACCGGGTGATCGCCTACGACGCGCGGGGACACGGTGCGTCTGCGCCGGCCGCCCCGTACGACTATCCGTCGCTGGCGGGCGACCTCGCCGACGTCCTCGATGCGCGCGGCCTCGACCGGGTCCTGCTGGCCGGAGCGTCGATGGGCGCGCACACCCTGCTGCGCTTCGCGCTGGAGCATCCCGAGCGGGTCGCGGGCGCGGTGGCGATCACGCCGGCCTGGACCGACGACCGCGACCCCGGCCTGGCCGGGTGGGACCGGCTGGCGGCCGGGCTGCGGGATGGGGGAGTGGAGGGCTTCATCGCGGCCTATGACTTCGGCGACCTGCCCGAGGCGTGGCGCACCACGGTGACGAAGGTGCTCGAGCAGCGCCTCGGGGCGCACGAGCATCCCGCGGCAGTGGCCGACGCGCTGGAGCAGGTCCCCCGCAGCGCGCCCTACCCCGACGTCGCGGCGCTGGCCGGCCTGGAGGTGCCCACGGTGGTGGTCGCCTCGCGCGACGGGGCCGACCCGGGCCATCCGCTGGAGGTGGGGCAGCGCTACGCCGAGACGATCCCGGGCGCCCGCCTGGTGGTGGAGGACGAGGGCGAGTCCCCGATCGCGTGGCGTGGCGGGCAGCTGTCGAAGGTGATCGGCGCGCTGGCCGAGGAGGTCGCGTGGTGAGCGGCTACAGCGGCACGCCGCTGATCAGGAAGCTGGGCGTCAAGGACGAGCACCGCCTCGTCCTCACCGACGCGCCCGACGGCTTCGGCGCGCTGTTGGGGCGCGAGGCCGACGGCACCAGCCTGCGTGGCCGCGTCGACGTCGCCGTCTGCTTCGTCGTCCAGCGCAAGGTGCTGGCCGCGCGGGTGAAGGTGCTGCGCAACGCGATCGCACCGGACGGCATGGCGTGGATCGCCTGGCCCAAGAAGGCCTCCAAGGTGCCGACGGACATCAGCGAGGACGTCGTCCGCGCGGTGGCGTTGCCGACCGGGCTGGTGGACGTCAAGGTCTGCGCGATCGACGAGACCTGGAGCGGGCTGAAGCTGGTGATCCGCAAGGAGCTCCGATGATCGAGCCCGTCTTCACGCGGGACGGTGACACCTTCGTGCCCACCCAGCAGGCGATCGGGCCGTGGGACCCCGGGCAGCTGCACGGCGGGCCGGTGGCCGCGCTGGTCGCTCAGCATTTCGCCGACCTCGAGCCGGACAAGCAGTTGGCCCGGGTGACCTACGAGTTCCTCGGCCCCGTGCCCCGGACGCCGCTGCGCGTCGAGGCGGAGGTCGTCAAGCCCGGTGGGCGCCTGGCGCTGATGGCCGGGACGGTCCACGCCGACGGGCGCCCGGTGCTGACGGCGACGGCGACGATGCTGCGCCGCGGCGAGATCGACGTGCCGCTGCTGGGCCGCTGGGACAAGCCGGTGCCCGCGCCGGGGCCTGCCCACTCCGGCCACTCCCGCCAGGACCCCGACGCACCGACGCTGTTCCACACCCGCGGGATGACCATCCGCTTCGCCGACGGCACGGGGTTCGACCATCCGGGCCCGGCACAGGGCTGGTTCTGCCTGGAGCGCGACCTGGTGCAGGGTGAGCCGCTGTGCCGCGCGGCCCGGGCGGTCGCCGCCGCGGACTTCGGCAACGGCGCCAGCCGCGTCCTGGACTGGGACCACTGGCTGTTCGTCAACTGCGACCTGACGGTGACGCTGCTACGTGACCCGAGCACCGACTGGGTGCTGCTGGACAGCACCACGCGGATCGATGCGACCGGCGTCGGCTGGGCGTCATCGGTGCTCTACGACGAGACCGGGCCGATCGGCTTCTCGCAGCAGACGTTGTTCGTCGCGCCCCGCTGAACTCCGGGATACTGGTTGGCCCGTGCGCCGTGCCTCGTCATTGATCGCCGTCTGCGTCGCCCTGCTCGCGCTGACGTTGCCCACCGCGGCGCTTGCCGTCGACGACTGCTTCCCGGGCCGGACGACGGCCCGCGAGATCCTCACCGGGCAGGGCCTGCTGGAGTCGGCGATCGTCGACGCCCAGGGGCGCCTGTACTACACGGACACCGACGCGGACGCGCTCATGCGGCTGGACCGCCCCGGCGCGCTGCCCAAGGTCGTGGCGGGCGGCATCGTCAGCGGCGGCGGGTTGGCCTGGCTGCCCGGTGGGCGGGCGCTGCTGGTCGGCCAGGGCGATGGCGCGGCGGCCGGCGTGCTGGGCAACGTCAACCCGGCGGCGCAGTTGTTGCGCGTCGACACGACCACCGGCAAGGTGACCACGTTCGCGCGGGGCCTGTCGATGGCCAACGGGGTCGCGCGCGGACCCGACGGCACCGTCTACGCGTCCACGGACGTCGGCGCGAGCATCGATCGCATCTCCGCCGACGGCAGGACCGTCACGCGCAACTGGGCCAACGTCGTCAGCGGCAACGGCCTGGCGGTCGACCCCGGCGGTCGCTACCTCTACGTCAACCAGACCTTCGTCCCTGCTGCGATCCAGCGGGTGGACATCAGGCATCCCGGCACCGTCGAGGAGTACGTGCGCCCGCCGGCCACCGACATCGCCGCGGGACTCGACGGCATGGCCATCGACAAGAAGGGCCGGCTGTACGCGGCCGCCAACGGCGGCGGGCAGCTCTGGAGGGTCACGCGCGACCGCAGGATCTGCGCGCTGGCGCGCAATGTGCTGCTTCCCAGCGCAGTGGCGCTCGGGCGCAGCCACCACGGCTTCTCGCAGGGCCACCTCTACGCCGTGACCTTCCGCGGCGTGGTCGTCGAGGTGCCGCTCTTCTGAAACTCGTCCGATCGGACGAACTTTCGCTCACTCGATCGGCCTGGGCGCCCCGTCCGCTCGGATGTCGACAACCATCCCCATCTTCGGCTGACGGTCGATGGGTCGCAGCGGTGCGGTTGTCGATGATCTCCCCATCGTGGACACCTTCTCCGACGCCTCCCGGCTCGGCCGGCCGCATGTCTCGATCGAGGATGAGCTCGACATGCTGCTCGGCCGGGGCCCGCAGCAGACGCCGCAGTCCACCCGTGCTCTGACCGTCGTCGATGCGCCCGACGCCAACAGCCCCGCCATGCGCGCCAAACACGCCGCGGACCGGGTGCTGGCCGCCGTCGCCATCCTGATCCTCGCTCCCGTCCTGCTGCTGGTGGCCCTGCTGGTCAAGGCCACGAGCTCCGGCCCTGTGCTGTACCGCCAGCGCCGCGTCGGCCGCCACGGTGAGTGCTTCGACATCCTCAAGTTCCGCTCGATGCGCGTGGACGGCGGCACGGACGGCTTCCGTCCCGCCTCCGGCCGGGCTCCTGGCGGCGTCGAGGGCGATGACCGCCGCACCCCGGTCGGCCGCCTCCTGCGCCGCACGTCGATCGACGAGCTGCCGCAGCTCTTCAACGTCGTCCGTGGCGAGATGTCGCTGGTCGGCCCGCGGCCGGAGCGCCCGGAGTTCGTGCAGCTGTTCGCCGACGAGGTGCCCGGTTACGCCGAACGGCACTCCGTCCGCGTCGGCATCACAGGCCTGGCGCAGGTGCGCGGCCTGCGCGGCAAGACGTCGATCGCGTCTCGCGCCGCCGCTGACAACGAGTACATCGCCAACTGGTCGCTGCTCATGGACGTCAAGGTCCTGGCGCTCACCGCCCGCGCGGTCGTCCGCGCTGCCGAGTAGGAGGGCGGCTGACCGTCGTGCTCGCCCACCCCGGCGAGCACGGTGGCGGACCGTCGTGCTCGTAGACGGGGTCTGTCGTCAGCCACTCCTCCTGGGGTAGGACGGATCTCCCGCCGAGGTGCGTCGGTCTGCGACGGCGGTGTCAGGAAAGGCGCTCGACCGTGGGCACGCCGTCGACGACGCGGAACGAGGCGAGGGTGGACACCGCCGCGTCGCGGGTCTTCGTGTCCGCCGGTGAGCGGAACTGGACCTTCATCACGTCGGGTCGGCACTCGACGACCGCGTAGCCGCGCCGGCTGAAGTTCGCGTAGGCGAGGTGCGGGTTGGTGACCGTGATGCCGCTCTGGACCACCGGCACCGTGGCGGCGGGCAGGATGTCCTCGAGCCCGAGCGAGGTGATCGACCCGCCGACGAACTCGGTGCCGATCGGCTGCCCGTCGCTGCGGCCGGTCGTCGTGACGTTGCCGGCGAAGAACGTGTGGATGTCGCCGGTCAGGAAGCTGAGGTTCTTGACGCCGTTGGCCTTGAAGTGCTCGAGGATCTCCTGGCGCTCGGCCGCGTAGCCGTCCCAGGAGTCCACGTTCACGGGCACATTGGGCGCCGAGTCCAGCGACATGATCATCAGGCCGTTGCCGACGAGCTTCCACCTGGCCCGGGAGTCGACGACCGCCTTCTTGAACCAGGCCTTCTGCTCGGCACCGAGGTAGGTGCGGCCCGGCGTGTTGGCGTCGCCGCAGGGCGCCAGGAACGCGTCGTCGCACGGCTGCAGGTCGCGGTACTGACGCTGGTCGGTCAGGAAGACGTCGGCCATGCCGCCCAGCGGGACGGTGCCGTAGACCGTCGTGTTGACCGGGCGCCGGCGGAGCTTGGGCAGGTACTCGAAGTGCGCGAGGTAGCCGTTGCGCCGGCGCGCCGCGAAGTCGTAGGCCAGCGTGTCGGACTTGGCGGGGTCGCGCTTGCTGCCCGCGTAGTTGTCCTCGACCTCGTGGTCGTCCCAGATGGCGACGAACGGGTGCGCCGCATGCATCGCCTGCAGCTGCGGATCGGACTTGTACAGGCGGTACTTGGCCCGCCACTCCTCGAGCGTGACGACGTAGGCCGGGTCGTCGGGCTTGAACCGGCCGCCGGTCTTGTCGGTGCCCGCCCGCGGACCGTCGTAGTAGGTCTGCTCGTAGATGTAGTCACCGAGGCAGATGACGAGGTCGAGGTCGTCCTCACGTGCGAGCCCGTCGTGGGCGGCGTAGTAGCCGGCCTGCCAGTCCTGGCAGCTGAAGAAGCCGACGCGCACCGGCTCCTGGGAGTCCGCCGGCCGCGCGGTCCTGAAGCGGCCGACCATCGAGTCGGTGGTCCTGGTGTGGAAGCGGTACCAGTAGCGCTCGCCCGGCTTCAGGCCGGTGACGCGCGTGTGGACGGTGTGGTCCCGGACGGCAGGGACGCGGACGTCCTTGGCGAGGACCACGTTGCCGAAGCCGCTGTCGGTGGCGACCTCGAGCTTGACCGTGGCGTTGCCCTTCACCTCGTCCAGCGCGGTCCAGAGGATGATCTCGCTGGTGGTCGGGTACCCCGCCGCGACGCCGAGGCTGAAGGCGCCCCGCGTGAGGAACGGCTCCTTCGGCGCGCGGGCGTGGGCCAGCGGCGACTGGGCCAGGGCAGCGGTGGTGGCGCCGGCGGCAGCGGTCTGCAGCAGGGTGCGGCGCGTCATGGGGTGGGGTGACACGCGGGGCAGGCTAACGGTAAGAGCGGCGACCGAACACCAGGACGGCGGCGATGCTGAGGGCGAAGACCGCAAGCCCGATCTGCCCGACGCGCCCGGTGGCCCGGTCCAGCGAGCCGGCGAACAGGTAGCCGGCCAGCACGTAGCCCGAACCCCAGAGCGCGATGCCCACCACATCGAAGCGGACGAACTTCGCGAAC
Source organism: uncultured Conexibacter sp. (assembly GCA_964443695.1). GTDB lineage: Bacteria > Actinomycetota > Thermoleophilia > Solirubrobacterales > Solirubrobacteraceae > Paraconexibacter. The sequence goes on from CAYUDT010000011.1 coordinate 6,498, forward strand.
GGCATGTCCGCGCCGCCGGCCACGAAGGGCGCGAAGACACGGACGGGTCCGACGAAGCGCCCGGCGACGAGGACCCAGCCGCCACGCCGGGCGTAGAGGTCCTCGATGCGCCTGACCCGCTGGGGCGTCACGCCGAGCCGCCCGGCCGCGCCCTGCGCCACACGTGACCCGAGCCTGCGCCCGAGCAGGTAGCTGGCCGTGTCGCCCAGCACGCCGGACACGTAGACCACGGCGAGCAGGACCGCGATCTCCAGCGTGCCGGTGGCGGCGGCTGCGCCGGCCACCGCCAGGACGGCCTCGCCGGGGCTGAGGACGCCGAGGCCGACGCTGGTCTCCAACAGCACGACGGCCGCCACGAGCACGTAGGTCCAGTGCCCGAGGGACGCGGTGACGTCCTGCAGCCACGGGACGGGATCGGGCACGGCACGACGGTGACGCCGGGTGGTCGTGATCCCGTGAACGCGGAGTGAACGTACGCTCCAATGGTGGACATCTCGGCGATGCGGCACAGCTACGAGCAGGCGGGCCTGGCGGAGGAGGACCTCGCCGGCACGTGGCTGGAGCAGTTTGAGCGATGGTTCGACGACGCGGTCGCGGCGGGGCTTCCCGAGCCCAACGCGATGCTGGTGGCGACGGCCTCGGCCGACGGCGCCCCGTCCTCGCGGTTCGTGCTGCTGAAGGGCCTCGACGAGCGCGGCCTGGCCTTCTACACCAACCGCTCCTCGTTCAAGGGCTCACAGCTGGCGGCCAACCCGCGGGCGTCGATCACGTTCCCCTGGTTCCCGCTGCAGCGCCAGGTCCACGTGCGGGGGACCGTCGAGCTGGTGCCCGACGACGAGGCCGACGCGTACTTCGCCTCCCGCCCGTGGGGCTCGCGCCTGGGTGCGCTGGCCTCGCCGCAGTCCGAGGTCGTCGCGTCGCGCGCCGAGCTCGACGCCCGCTGGGACGCCTTCGCCGCGCAGTACCCAGAGGGCGGAGAGGTGCCGCGGCCCGAGCACTGGGGCGGCTACCGCGTCGTCCCCGAGATCGTCGAGTTCTGGCAGGGCCGGCGCAACCGCATGCACGACCGTCTCCGCTTCCGCCGTGACGGGGACACCTGGGTGGTCGAGCGGCTGGCCCCGTAGTCTGGAGGCCCGATGACCGAGTTCGATGGTTGGCCGCGCGGGGCGCTCACGTTCTTCAAGGATTTGGAGGCCAACAACGAGCGCGAGTGGTTCAAGGAGCACCGGCCGCGCTATGAGTCGCTGGTCCGCGAGCCCGCCGCGAAGCTGGGCCAGGACCTGGCCGACCTGGGCCGCCCGAAGCTGTTCCGGCCCTTCAACGACACGCGCTTCATGCGGTCCCAACCCACTCCGCCGATCAAGGAGCACATCGGGCTGGCCGTCGGCTACGAGGGCGCGGGCGGCTTCTACGTCGAGCTGTCCCTGGACGGCCTGTTCCTGGCCACGGGGCTGCACAACCCGCAGTCCGACCAGATCGCGCGGATGCGCGAGGCGATGGCCGACGGCCGCAAGGCGGCCGCGCTGCGCAGGGCCATCGCGACCGCCGAGGCCGGGGGCATGGCGATCAACGAGCCCGACATGAAGCGGCTGCCGCGCGGCTACGACCCGGACCACAGGAGCGCCGACCTGCTGATGCGCCGGCGCCTGGTCGCGACCCGGCGCGAGAAGGTCGGCGCCTGGCTGTCCAAGCCCGACTGCTACGACCTGATCCGCTCCTCGCTGGAGGCCGGGGTGCCGCTGGTGAAGTGGATCCGCAACAACGTCGGTCCCAGCGAGAAGACCGTCCGCTGAGGGGCTGAGCGACACCGGCTCGAACAGACGTCCAGAGCCTCTGGGTTCCGCGGGGCCCGGTGCGTGTGGAGGGGGACGTGCCCCGAACACACACCCCAGGAGGACTCACGATGTATCTGCGCTCGACGCTCGCGCTGCTGGCCGTGGCCGGCGGTGTCACGCTCGCCCCGACCGCGGCCCAGGCCGCCGACGACACCTTCGGCTGCAGCGCCAGCGCCGTCTCCGGCACGGTGCTCGGCCAGGCCATCGCGCCGCTGGCCAGCGCCGGCGGCAGCGGCACCTGCACCACGTCCGACTCCTCGGGAGTCCTGCCGGCGCTGCTCGGCGGTGGCGCCGTGACGGCCGCGACCCGGTCGGCCGGCAGCGCCACGAGCCTCACCGACGTGGGCGACATCCGCGTCGGCGGGCTGGACGCGCTGACCTCGCTGCTGCCCGCGGCGATCCTGCCCGAGGGCCTGACGGCGCTGCCGGTGTCGTTGCCGGTCGTGCCGCTGCCGACCTCGGGCCTGCCCGTCGGCGGCCTGCCCACCGGCCCGCTGCCGACGGGCTCGCTGTTGCCGTCGCTGATCAAGATCGACGCGCTGGCCGCGGCAAGGGCGCTGATCGGCTCCGCGCAGCTGCCGGACCTGCTCTCGCTGAGCCGCGTGCGCTCGTCGGCGACGGCGTCCTGCGCCCACGGCGTCCCGGCGCTGAACGGGCTGACGCAGCTTGCCGGCCTGCAGGTCCTCGGCCAGGACCTGGGCGTCGACCGGGCGCTCGACCAGGTCGTTCCCGTCCGCGCGGCGCGCTCCATCGGGTTGGACCAGATCGACCTCTCCAAGATCGGCCTGCCCGCGGGCCTGAGCTTCACCGACCCGATCGTCGGCCCGGTGCTGCAGGCCGCCGTCACGTCGGCGCTGTCGGCGCTGCCGCCGATCGAGATCCCCGCGCTGGTCGGCAACGTCAAGGTCACGCCCGGTGCGCAGGAGCAGACGGACGGCGGCCTCGTGCAGCGCGCCGCCCGCGTGCAGGTGAGCGTCCTCGGTCAGGACCTCGTCGACCTCTCGCTCGGCCAGGCCGCCGTGTCGGCATCGTGCGGGACGCAGGCCGCCGACACCGTGACGCCCGCCAGCCAGCTGGCCGTCCAGTGCGCCAAGCGCCCGGTGACGCTCGTCGACGTCGGTGAGCGCAAGGACCATGTCTCGCTGCTGGGCGCCGTGTCGGCCGCGAACGTCGGCCGCAAGGTCTCCATCGTGTTCAGCAAGACGGGCAAGGTCGTGAGCACCGCGGTCGTCCGGCCGGACGGGTTCTTCCGCGCCACCGCGCCGCTCCCGGCGGCCGGCATCCGCGGCAGCAACGACGCCCGCTACCAGGCGGTCCTCGACGGCCACAAGTCGCTGGCCCTGAAGTTGCGGCGCCGGATGCGGATCTCGCGGATGCGCAACCTCGGTGACACCGTGCAGATCATCGGCAAGATCACGGGCCCGCTGGTGCCGGGGCAGCAGATCGTCATCCAGCAGCGCGAGTCCTGCACGAAGGACGTGGTCGTCAAGCGCTTCACGCCGACGAAGGCCGGCGTCTGGCGGGTCACGCTGAAGGCGCCGACCGAGGGCCAGGCGGCCGTCTACCGCGCCACGACGCAGGTGTTCAGCAGCGACGAGTCGGAGGCACGCTTCCCCACGTTCACGCTGCCCGGGTATGTCTCCCTCTGAGACCCGCGCGCCGATCTCGCCCGCGTCCCTCAAGGACGCGGGCCCGCGGGCCGATGCACCCCAGGTGCACCGGTCCGCCGGCGATTTCTCGTTGGTCTACTCGCAGTGGATGCCGTCCCTGACGCGCTACTGCCGCCGCATCCTGAAGTCCGACGCCGACGCGGAGGACGCCGCCCAGAACGCGATGCTGAAGGCGATGGACGCACTGGCCAGCGGCCCGCCGCCGGACCGGCTGCCGCCCTGGCTGCACCGCATCGCGCGCAACGAGGCGATCACCCTGATGCGCCGCCGGCGGCCGGCGGTCGTCCTGGACGAGGTCGGTGACTGCGCGAGCGGGCCCGGCCTCGAAGAGGTCGCGGCCACGCGTGTGCGGCTCGCGGAACTGCTCAGCGACGTGCAGGCGCTGCCGGACCGTCAGCGCGAGGCGTTGGTGCTGCGCGAGTTGGACGGCCTGTCGCACCGCGCGATCGCCGACCACCTCGCGATCAGCGAGTCCGCCGCCCAGCAGGCGGTCCTGGACGCGCGACAGTCCCTGCAGGCCTTCGAGGCCGGTCGCTCGCTGCAGTGCGACTCGGTGCAGTCCTGGCTGAGCGCCCACGAGCACGCGCGCCTGCGCACCCGCGGCGTCCGCGCGCACCTGCGGGCCTGCCATGACTGCACGGCGTTCTCCACCGGGCTGCGCCGCCGCCCCGGACAACTGGCGCTGCTGCTCCCTGGTGGGGCGGGCGGCCTGCTCGCCCGCCTGGCGGCGCTGTTCGGCGGTGGCGGGGGCAAGGCCCTGGTCGCCGCCGGCGTCGTCGCGACGGCGGGCGGGGCGGTCGTGGTCGTCCATGAGGAGCGGGCTGCACCGCCGCAGGTCCCGGCGCACGTCGTCCGGCAGGTGCCGGTCGCCTCGTCCGCGAGGCCCGCGCCGGAGGTCGTGAAGGTGGTCGCGCCGACGCTGCGCCGGGTGGTCCGCTCGGTTCCTGCGTCGGTGCGGTCCGCGCGCGGGGGGCACGTGCGCGCGACCGTGGTGCGCCGCTCGGTCACCCCGAGCGTGGCCCATCATGCGCCGGCCAGGGCGCAGACCAGCGTCCCGGCCGCAGCGCAGCCCGCCGCATCCGCGCACGTCCGGCCCCACAAGGACCCGGCCCCGACCCACACCGCAGCCACGTCGTCGCCGCCCCCCGCGGCGCCCGCACCGGCCGCTGCCCCGAGCAGCCCGGCGTCGACCGCCACGGCCCCCGTCACCCAGACGGCTGCGGCGGTGACGCAGGCTGTGGCCGACACCGCCAAGCCGGTGGTGGAGACCGTCCAGAACACCGTCAAGCAGGTCGTCGAAACGACGACCTCCACGCTCGACGGCGTGCTGGGGCGGACCGGCAAGGGGACAGGGGCGGGATGACGAACCGGCGCGCCCGCTGTCAGCGAGGCGGAGGGACGTCGTCGGATCAGGGCGATCGCGCCAGATTCGCCCGTCTTCAAGCCTGACGTCGCGTCAGCGCGCGAACACGGACGAACCTTGCGCAGCGCCCACGCGGGGCCTGGCTCGGCGGGGTGTGAAGCTTTGGCGTCGCATCGACACGTGGGAGCGACACACCGTGGCGTCGGGACCTAATAGGGGATGCGGTTGGGGTTCGCCGCCCACGCGCTGAACGGGGCCAGGCGGTCGGTGACGTCACCGGGGGCGATGGGGAGCATGCGGCGCTCCAGCGGCTGCTTGACCTCGCAGTAGATCGCGGCGTCGTCGAAGCCCGCAACGGCCGCGTCATCGCGGGAGGCGGCGAAGACGATGCGCTCGACGCGTGACCACCAGGCGGCGGCGAGGCACATCGGGCAGGGCTCGCAGGACGTGTAGAGGACGCAGTCGTCGAGGCGGTGGCTGCCGATCGCTTGGCAGGCCGCGCGGATCGCGACTACCTCGGCGTGGGCACTGGGGTCCAGGTCCCGGGTCACGCGGTTGGTGCCTTCGCCGAGGACGGTGGCGCCGCGGACGATGACGCAGCCGAACGGGCCGCCTTCGCCCGACGCTGCGGAGGTCGCGAGGTCGACGGCGCGTTGCAGGTGCTCGTCGTCTTCCATGGCAGCCACGGTAGTGGCTCCAGAAATGCGACCGGCCGGGTCTTGATCGACCCGGCCGTTGCCGCCCGGTCCTCGATCGCTTGGATTTACAACGTCCCAGGTGGATATGAGTGTCGACCTGGGCGGTTTTGACACTCGAGGCCTCCGAGGCGGGCCACCAGCGAGCTGGTGCGGGACTACGGATCGGCGCTCTTCAGACGCCCTAGGCCACGTGGCGATCGGCCGGACCGCAGACGTTAGCGGGTCAGCGTCGCGAGCAAGCGGGCCTCGTCCACGGAAAATGGGCGGTAGAGGTGGGGGAAGTCGCCCTCACCCCCCGGTGCGGTCTCGTGACGGACCTCGGCGAGGACGCCGTCGAGCGCCAGGACGACGAGGTCGCCGGCGTCGCGGTAGAAGCGCTCGAGGACGCCGTCGAGCTGAAAGGCGTGGCAGAGGTGGATGAAGGGCGCGCCCTCCGGGATCTCATAGAGGCCGGAGGCCTGTGCGGCCGCCCACGCCGCCGGCGACGTGACGTGCAGCAACGGCAGATCGGCCAGCGGGGGGCGGGCGCCCGGGTGGCTGCAGGCCACCTCCGCCAGCGCGTGGCCGGCGCTGAGGCAGTCGTGGACGTCCAGCTGCGCGAACCGCGCCCGGAGGAACCCGGCGGTGAACGCGTCGCCCGCCCCGGTCGTGTCGAGCGCGTCGAAGACCCCGGCGGCGACCGTGGTCGTCGACGATCCGTCGCTGTGGACGGCGTGCGTGGGGGTGGTGACGACGACCTCGGCGCCGCTGAGCTGCGCGAGCTCCCGCGCCGCCAGGGCCGGGTCGGCGCTGCCGGTGAGGACCTCGGCCTCCTCGGCGTTGGGGAGGAGCAGGTCCACACCGCGGGTCATGGCCAGGAACTCGCCCGCGCCCAGCGCGGCCAGCGGCGCGGCGGATGACGGGTCGAGGCTGGTGGTGCACCCGGCCTCGCGAGCCCGCTGCAGCGCGGCGAGCGCGACCGTGCGGGGGCCGTCGTCGAACAGCGTGTAGCCGCTGACGTGCAGGTGTCCCCCGAAGGGCAGCTCGGGGATGTCGGCGACGTCCAGCGCGAGGTTGGCCCCCCGGTCCGGCAGCATCGTGCGCTGCCCCCCGGGCTCGACGACGACGATGCAGGTGCCGGTCGGGTGGTCGGCGTCGACGGCCACCCGCACCTCCACGCCCGCCCGCTGGAGGGCCGCGACCTGCTGCTGCCCGGGAAGGTCGTCCCCGATGCGCCCGGCCAGCACCGTGCGCACGCCGCCGGCCAGCCAGGCGGCCGTGTTCGCCGCTGAGCCGCCGCCGCTGAAGCTGATCGACGCGGCGGTGTCCGACGCGTGCGCCAGCGGCGCCGACGCGTGCGCGACGACGTCCATGAGCACGTCGCCCAGGACGACCGCACGGACGGGGTCGTCGCTCACGATGCGGCAGCCACCGCGATCTGCGCGGCCAGGCGGGCGTTGCGGCGGACCAGATGGACGTTGGCGTCCAGCGAGGCGCCCTGGGTGTGCTCGTGGAACCAGGCCAGCAGGAACGGCGTCACGTCGCGCCCGGCGACCTCCGCGGCAGCGGCAGCGGCCAGGCCCTCCTGCAGGACGCGGTCGTGCAGGCCGGCGTCCAACGGCTGATCGTTGGGCTGGGCCACGACGACGGCGCCCTGGTCGAGACCCAGCTCACGCCGCGCGTGCAGCACCGCGGCGATCTCGGCCGGGGAGTCGGCCCGGCCGGGCGCGGCAAAGCCGGAGTCGGCCAGGTAGAAGCCGGGGAAGCGGTCGCTGCCGTAGGCCAGCACGCTGACGCCCAGCGTCTCCAGGCGCTCGAGCGTCGCGGAGACGTCCAGGATCGACTTCACGCCCGCGCAGACGGCACAGATCGGCGTGCGGGCCAGGCCGACCAGGTCGGCGGACTCGTCGAAGGTCGTTGCGGCCTCGCGGTGCACGCCGCCCAGCCCGCCGGTGGCGAACAGCCCGATGCCCGCCCGCGCGGCCAGGGCGGCCGTCGCGGCCACGGTCGTGGCGCCGGCGCCGCCGCGGGCGACCACCAGGGGCACCTCCCGGGTGGAGCACTTGAGGACGTCCAGGCGAGAGGCGATCGCGGTCAGGGCGTCGTCGTCGAGGCCGACGCGGACCGCACCGTCGAGCACGGCGATCGTGGCGGGGACGGCCCCGCCGGCGCGCACCTCCGCCTCGATCTCACGGGCGATCCGGAGGTTGTCGGGCCGGGGCAGCCCGTGGCTGATGATGGTCGACTCCAGCGCGACGACCGGTCCGCCGGCGTCCAGCGCCTCGCGGACCTCGGGATGGATCTGCAGCATGCCCCTCAAGACCCTACCCCCAGGACCCCGGGGGACGGCCAGGGGAGTCCCCGGTACCCCGCGGGGCCTCGGGAATCGAGCATGCCGCCCATGCTCACCACCCTTTCCCGACTCGGCGCCGCCGGCCTGGCCGTGGCCGCGCTGGCTGCCGGTGCGTCCCCCGCGCACGCCGCCGCCAACTGGTTCGTCGGCAACAGCGACACCCAGAACGGCTCGCAGTGCTTCGGCGGCAACACCACGGGCTACGGTCAGAACACCTCGACCACCGTCTCCTACTGGACCGACCCGCAGGCGGGCTACCCGGCCGTCGGCGACAAGTACTGGATGCAGCTGTGGACCGGTGCCGTCGGCTTCAGCTGCCCCTGGGGCATCAGCGACGTCGCCACCGAGCTGCTGCTGCCCGACAGCACGGCCCTGGCGGTGAACCTGCAGTCGAACGACCCCAACGACAAGGTCCGCTGCTTCTACCTGGGCTCGCAGGACACCCAATGGCGCGAGGTCACCAACAGCACCTGGACGGCGCCGTGGGACACCACGGTGAAGGGCAAGTGGTGCGACTCCACGAAGGTCCCGTCGCCGGGCCAGTACGGCTACAACCTCGGCTACCGCCTGCTGGCCCAGGGCACCCAGTTCCGCGTGATCGTCCCCGTGGTGTCCTACAAGCGCCTCGCGGGCATGGGCGCCCCGGGCAACACCTCCAAGGCGATGGGCGCGATCACCTCGGGCGTCAACACGCTCGCCGCGCCCTACCAGTGGACCACGGTGTTCGACCGCCTGCCGGCCGTGTCCTACCCGGCCGACGCCGCCGCTGCGATCACCGACACCACCGCGACGACGAAGGGCATCGTCGACACCTGGTACCGCCCGGGCAAGATCTACATCGACCTGGGCAGCGGCGCCGGCAGCGACTACGGCGTCACCGCCGGCCCGTTCGCCGTCGACGGCAGCTACCCGCAGTACACGGTCAACCAGGACTGGACGCAGCTGACCCCCGGCACCGACCACCGTTTCCGCGTGCGCTTCGTGGCCGACGACGGCAACTCGGCCACCGGCGACGTCAAGACGTTCAAGACCACCGGGACGAAGCCCAGCACGGGCGGCGGCACGCCCAATCCGGGTGGCGGCAGCACCGGCGGCGACGACACGCCTCCGCCGTCGGGCGGCGGCGGTGGCGATCAGAAGCCCCCGACCGAGACCACGCCGACGACGACCACGCCCACCCCGACGCCGACGACCCCCGCGCCGACCACGCCGACGCCGACGCCCACCACGCCGACGCCGACGCCCGTCACGCCGTCGCCGCGCACGGACACCCCGGCGCCCCAGCCCACCAGCGCGGGCAAGGACACGATCGCGCCGAAGGTCAGCCTCGGCCTGCCCAAGGGCAGGCTCTCGGCAACGCCGCTGCGCTTCTCGGTCCTCTGCGACGAGGCCTGCACGGCGAAAGTCGAGCTGCGCGTCGACAAGGCGACGCGCAAGCGCCTGAAGCTCAAGGGCAACGTGCTGGTCAGCGGCAGCGGCAAGGGCTCCGTGGCGCTGAAGCTGCCGGCGTCCGCCCGCAAGCTGCGTCAGCTGAAGGTGACCGTGGCGGTCACGGCCATCGATGCCGCCGGCAACGCGACCAGGACGTCCAAGGCGCTGACGCTCAGGAAGTGATGCGGCCGAGGCCGACCAGCAGGCCGGCGGTGTGCTTGACCAGGGCGTCGCGCGTGGCGGGCACCTCGCCGTCCAGGTAGGCCTCGATCAACCCGGTGATGCCGGTGACGAGGAAGCGGGCCGTCATGTCCGCCGACTCGTCATCGCGCGCGGCCCTGCTGGCCACGAGCTGCTCGCGGACCAGCGCGGTGAAGGCGGCCTGGGCGGCACGGCGCGGCACGCCCAGCACCGGATGGCCCGCGCCCGCCGAGATGAAGCGGGCCTTGCCGGGATGGCTCTCCAGGACGGCCAGGCCGGCGCCGATGGCGGCCCGGGGCGCCCGCTCCGGGTGCGCGGCGTTCTCGGCGGCCGCGGCGGCGACGGCGGTCGCGACCTCCGTCTGCACGTCGGCGAAGACGGCGAGCAGCAGCGCGTCGAGGTCGTCGAAGCTCTCGTAGAAGTAGCGGCGCGTCAGGCCGGCCTTGGCGCCGACGCCCCGCACCGTGATGGCAGCGACGCCGTCGGCGGCCGCGATGTCGAGCGCCGCCTCGACCAGGCGCGCGCGGCGCTCGGCGCGCCGTTCGTCGGCCGAGACACCCCGGTAGGGACGTGCGGGGACCGCCGGGTCCGTCATTGTTGACTCCAAGCGGTTCCTGTTTTACCGTGATGGCGCATGGCGCTGGTAGGGACACCTTCTCACCTGGACAGGACTCCGGCGGAATTCGTGTTCCAGCAGCGCGAGGGGGAGGCCTGGATCCCGCGGGCCCGCAGCATCATCCGGTTCGTCACGGGCCACGATCCCCAGCCGTCGCCGGAACTCGTCACCGACTTCGGCCACGGCTACTACGACGCCGATCCGGTGGCGGAGGCGTTCGTGCAGGACGCCTACCTCGACGGCGACCCGCGCAAGGCACGGGCGCTGGTGGACCGGGCGCTCACGGACGGCATCGCGTCCGTGCGCCGGCAGGCGCCGCTGTCGATGCGGTCGCTGTTCGCCGAGATCGAGCAGGAGCCGGACTGGTTGGACAAGGACGCGGTCGAGTTGGGGGCTCGTGTGTTCCGCCGGTGGGGGCCGGCGTCCTTCCAGTTCTTCGGCGCGATCACCTTGGAGGGCTACACCGAGAACTCGGTGGTCAAGCCCTTGGCGTTCACCGGGGGGTATGCAGGAGATCGCGCCTACCGCAGGTTCCTGGAGACCGTGCGGTTCTGGATCGACACGGCCGAGCCGGGGGCGCTCGGCCAGGGTCAGCCGGGCCGGGCGACGGCGGTGAAGGTGCGCTTGATGCACGTCTTCGTCCGCCGTCGCCTCCTGGCGCATCCCGACTGGGACCTGGACGCCTGGGGCGTCCCGATCAGCCAGTCGGACATGCTCCTGACGTTGCTGGGCGGCAGTGTCGTCCCGGGCTACGGGCTGAAGCTCATGGGCTTTCGCACCAGCGACGAGGAGATCGAGGCGCTGCTGCACTTCCAGCGCTACATGGGCCACCTGATGGGCGCGCAGCACCGGCGCTACCCGTCGTCGGTCGCCGAGGGCCTGCAGTACCTGTTCGCCACCGGCGTGAAGTCCTGCGGCCGGGCGGGGGAGGACGGGCGCGAGCTCATCGAGTCCTACCCGCGGGCGTTCGCGCCGGCGCCGGGCCTGGGTGGGCTGGCACGGGTGCAGGCGGAGATCGACTACCGGATGGCCCTGGGCTACACCCGCTACTTCACGGCACCGAAGACCTTCGCGAAGTACGACATGCCCAATGCCTGGCCGTGGGCGCTGCACCCGTTGCTGCAGGCGCCGGGCGTCTTCGCCCTGGAGACCGTGCGCCGCCACGTCGGCCCGGTCGATGCGTTGCACGACCTCGTCGTGCGCCGCCGGCGCAAGGACTGGCTCAAGCGCCGCCTGCCGGACGACCACGTGTCGTTCGATGCCGTCCGCGAGTTGCGACGGTAGTCGCAGTCCTCCACCCTTGTCGGCATGCGCTTCCGCTGGACGTTGCTGGTGCTGGCCCTCGTGCTCCTGGTCACGGCGCCCGCATCCGCCTCGGTGCTGACCGCCACCGACAACAGCGGCATTCCCACCTACACGCTGGCGATGGGCAGTGGCGTGACGGTCGTGACGCTCGACAAGGACCCCAACTCGAGCAAGTTCCGCATCCGGGAGGCCGGCGACACGATGTCCCTCACGGGCTCGGCGGCGGGCCAGTGCACCGCGGTCAGCGATAGCTACGTGTGCACGCCCCCGGCCTCCGCGGTGAGCATCACCAACAGCGGCGGGTCCAGCGCGCCACCGCAGCGTGATCAGGTCATCGTCGCCGGCCCGGCTCACGGCGACCCGCCGGCCACGTGGTCACCAGTGGGCGCGAACGTCCAGAGCAGCGCCCTCATCGAGGTCTGGCTGGGCGACAAGCTGTCGAGCGTGGGTGGCTCGGACATCGCGGTCGGGACGCCCGCTGAGCCCGCCGACATCGTCCATGCTGCCGGCAGCGACGTGTTCTGCATCACGGGCTGCCTGCTACGTGCGGGCGCGGACCGCTACGAGGGCAGCGACAAGGCCGACAACATCCTCGGTGGTGAGGGGGACGACGTGCTGCTCGGCGGCAAGGGCGACGACAACCTCTCCGGTGACGGGGGCAACGACATCGTCCAGGGCGGCCTGGGCAAGGACAACGTGTTGGGCAAGGACGGCGTCGACACGCTGAGCTTCGACGACGCCGCGCGCACACACGGGCTCTCGGGCACCTTCACGGCCGGCACCGCAGGCACGCTGGGCGACCCGACCGACGACGCCAAGACCGGGGGCGGTGGCACGCCCGGCGACACGTACGACAACACGTTCGAGCGCATCCTCGGCACGCCGTTGAACGACACGCTCACCGGTGGTGCCGCCGCCGAGGTCATGGACGGCGGCGCCGGCGACGACGTGCTCGACGGCGCGGGCGGCAACGACGAGCTCACCGGCGGGCTGGGCCTGGACACGCTGACCGGCGGTGCGGGCGCCGATGTGATCCACGCGCAGGACGGCCTGAAGGACACCGTCGACTGTGGCACCGAGGCCGACAGCGCCGAGCTGGACGACATCGACGCCGTCAGCGGCTGTGAGACCACGGCGGTGAAGCAGACGCCCAAGCCGGTGGGGACGTTCGCCCCGACCAACAACCCGTTCCCGCCCGCCGGCGGCCCGCCTCCCGGGACGACGCCCGCGACGCTCGTGAAGGCCGTCCTGGCCGCACGCGTCTCCGCGCGGTTCGCCGCCGGCAGGAAGGGCACGAAGGTCACGCGCCTGCAGATCACGGGGGCCGAGTCCGGGACGACGATCGTCGTGTCCTGCAAGGCGCGCCGGAAGGGCGCCTGCCCGTTCACGTCGCGGACCGTCAAGACGAAGAAGAAGGGCACCGTGGTGCTCACCACGCTGTTCAAGCGGCGCCGGCTGCCGGTGGGCACGGTGGTGCGGCTGACGGTGACCGAGGCCGGCGGGACAACGCTGAAGACGGCCTACACCGTGCGCCGGTCCAGGCAGCCGAGCCGGAAGAGCGGCTGAGGCTCCCTATCCTCGACGGGCCGTGGCGACGCCCGTCCTGGACATCACCTACCCGCCCGAGCTTCCGGTCAGCCAGCACCGGGAGGAGCTGCTGCGCGCGATCCGCGACCACCAGGTGGTCGTCGTCGCGGGCGAGACGGGGTCCGGCAAGACGACGCAGCTGCCCAAGATCTGCCTGGAGCTGGGCCGCGGCGACGGGGCGATGATCGCCCACACCCAGCCGCGGCGGCTGGCGGCGCGGACGGTCGCCGAGCGCATCGCCGAGGAGTTGCGCGTGCCGCTGGGCGGCGCCGTCGGGTACAGCGTGCGCTTCAACTCCCGCGCGGGGCGCGACACACGCGTGCGGCTGATGACCGACGGCCTGCTGCTGGCCGAGATCCAGCGCGACCGGCAGCTGAAGCGCTACGACACGATCATCGTCGACGAGGCGCACGAGCGGTCGCTGAACATCGACTTCCTGCTGGGGTACCTGGCCCAGCTGCTGCCGCGGCGGCCGGACCTGAAGCTCATCATCACGTCCGCCACGATCGACCCGGAGCGCTTCAGCCGGCACTTCGGCGACGCGCCGATCGTCGAGGTGTCCGGACGCACCTACCCGGTCGAGGTGCGCTACCGCGAGCCGCCGGAGGAGACCGAGCAGGCCGAGGCCGTGGCCGACGCGGCGGAGGAGCTGCTGCGGGACGCCGGCGGGGACGTGCTGGTCTTCCTGTCCGGCGAGCGCGAGATCCGCGACACGGCCGAGGTGCTGCGCGGGCGGCTGGGACCGAAGACCGACGTGCTGCCGCTGTACGCGCGGCTGGCCAGCAACGAGCAGCTGGCCATCTTCAAGCCGCACTCGCGGCGGCGGGTCGTGCTGGCCACCAACGTCGCCGAGACGTCGCTGACGGTGCCCGGCATCCGCGCGGTCGTCGACGTGGGGACGGCGCGGATCAGCCGCTACAGCGCGCGGCTGAAGGTGCAGCGGCTGCCCATCGAGCCCGTGTCGCAGGCCTCGGCCGACCAGCGCAAGGGCCGCTGTGGCCGTGTCGCCGACGGCATCTGCGTGCGGCTGTACTCCGAGGAGGACTTCCTGGAGCGCCCGCGGTTCACCGACCCGGAGATCCTGCGCACCAACCTGGCATCGGTGATCCTGCAGATGGCGGCCCTGGGGCTCGGCGCGGTGGAGAGGTTCCCGTTCCTGGACCCGCCCGACGCCCGGCAGATCCGCGACGGCGTGCGCCTGCTGGAGGAGCTGGGCGCGATCTCCGTCGGCGGCGGCTCGGAGCTGAAGCTCACCAAGGTTGGCCGGCGGCTGGCGCGGCTGCCCGTCGACCCGCGTCTGGGCCGGATGGTGCTGGCGGCTGACGAGCTGTCCTGCCTGGACGAGGTCATCGTCATCGCCGCGGCGCTGTCGATCCAGGACCCGCGCGAGCGCCCGTCCGACGAGCGCGGCACCGCCGACGAACTGCACGCTCGCTTCGCCGACGAGACCTCGGACTTCATGGCGCTGCTGAACCTGTGGCGCTACCTGCAGGAGCAGCAGCAGGCGCTGAGCGGCAACCAGTTCCGCAAACGCTGCAAGGCCGAGCACCTGCACTACCTCCGCGTACGCGAGTGGCAGGACCTGGTCGAGCAGCTGCACCAGGCCGCGCGGTCGGTGGAGCTCACCGTCAACCAGCAGCCGGGGGACGTCGTCCACATCCACCAGGCGCTGCTGACCGGGCTGCTCTCGCACGTCGGGCTGAAGGACGTCGCCCGGCGCGAGTACGCCGGTGCGCGGGGCGCGCGCTTTGCGATCTTCCCCGGCTCCGGCCTGGCCAAGAAGCAGCCCGACTGGGTGATGGTGGCCGAGCTGGTCGAGACCGGGCGCCTGTGGGGCCGGATGTGCGCGCGGATCGACCCGAAGTGGATCGAGCCGCTGGCCGGGCACCTCGTGAAGTCGACCTACACCGAGCCGCGATGGGAGGCCGGCCGTGGCTCGGTCGTGGCCACCGAGCGGGTCACGTTGTACGGCCTGCCGATCGTCGGGGGCCGGACCGTCGGGTACGCGTCCATCGACCCGGAGCTCTCGCGCGAGCTGTTCATCCGCCGGGCGCTGGTGGAGGGCGACTGGAAGCAGCGCCACCCGTTCCTGGCCGAGAACCGTCGGCGCCTGGAGGAGGTCGACGAGCTGGAGGCCCGCGCGCGGCGCACCGACCTGCGCGTCGACGACGAGGTGCTGGTGCGCTTCTTCGAGGAGCGCGTGCCAGCGTCGGTCGTGTCCGGTGCGCACTTCGACCGCTGGTGGCGTGACGCCAGGCGCACCGAACCGGACCTGCTGGTGCTGCCCCGCGAGCTGCTGCTGCGCGACGACGGCAGCGAGTCCGGGCGGCCGTCGTTCTGGAAGCAGGGCACCCTGGAGCTGCCGCTGTCCTATCGCTTCGAGCCCGGGGTCGTGGGGGACGGCGTCACCGTCCACGTCCCGCTGGCCGTGCTGGGGGCGCTGAAGCCGACCGGCTTCGACTGGCTGGTGCCCGCGCTGCGGGAGGAGCTGGTCGTCGCGCTGATCCGCGGCCTGCCGAAGGAGCTGCGGCGTCCGCTCGTGCCCGTGCCCGAGACCGCCGCGGCGGTGGCGGCCGCGCTGCGCCCGCGCAAGGGGCTGCTGCGCGACCAGGTCGCGGCCGAGCTGGAGCGGGCCCACGGCGTGCGGGTCCCGGAGTGGGACCTGTCCAAGCTGCCGCCGCACCTGCGGATGACCTTCCAGGTCGAGGACGCCGACGGCGCGGTGCTGGCGTCGGGGGACGACCTCGACGAGCTGAAGGTGCAGCTCGCCTCGCGGCTGCGAGCGGACCTGACGCGGGCGACGTCGTCGCTGGAGCGCCACGGGCTGCGCGAGTGGCCGGGCGGCGACCTGCCCGAGCGGGTCGAGCTGCCGGGAAGCGGCGGCATGGCCGCGGCGTACCCGGCGCTGGTCGACGAGGGCGCGGCCGTCGGCGTGTCGGCCTTCGACACGGTCGCCGCGCAGCGCACGGCGCAGCGGGCCGGCCTGCGCCGCCTGCTGGCGCTGACCCTGCCGTCCCCGGCGAAGGCGGTGCTGGACTCCCTGGACGGCTCGCAGCGGCTCGCGCTGGCCTCGGCCCCCCACGGGTCGGCCGACGCGGTGGTCGCCGACGTGGCCGACGCGGCGCTGGACGCGCTGGTGGCCCAGGGTGGTGGGTTGGTCTGGACGACCGACGGCTGGGAGCAGCTGCGGGCCTTCGTCGCTCCGCGCTACGCCCCGGCGGCCCAGCAGCTGGCCCGCTACGTCGTCGCGGTGCTCAACGCGGCGCGCGCGGCGCAGGGCCAGATCGGCAACCTGCCCGTGAGCTTCCAGGACGTCAGGCTGGACGCCTCCCGGCAGCTCGGCGGGCTGGTCTACCCGGGCTTCGTGACCGCATCAGGCGCCGGGCGCGTGGCCGACGTGCTCCGCTACGTGCAGGGCATCTCGCGGCGCCTGGAACGGCTGCCCGACCACGCGGCCGTCGACCGTGACCGCATGGGCGTCGTGCAGGAGCTGACCGCGCAGTACGAGCCGCGGCGCGCCGACCCCGCCGTGGCCGACGTACGCTGGATGCTCGAGGAGCTGCGCATCGGCTCCTTTGCCCAGGCGCTCGGCGTGAAGGGCCAGGTGTCGGCCAAACGGATCCGGCGCCGCCTGTCGGAGTCCTAGTCTTCCGCGCCGATGCTCGTGCTGTTGCCGCCCTCGGAGGGCAAGACCGCGCCGCCCGATGGCGCCGACCCCGTCGACCTGGACGCGCTGGTCTACGCGCGCGAGCTCGGGCCCGCACGGCGCAAGGCCCTCGGCGCGAAGCTCCGGCGGGCACCGGCGGCCCCGGCCTTCGCGGTCTACACGGGCGTGCTCTTCGGCCGGATGGACCTGGCGACCCTGAAGCACGACGACGTCCTGATCTTCAGCGCGCTGTGGGGCGCGGTGGCGCCCGGCGACCGGATCCCCGAGTACAAGCTGCCGGTGGGCGGCAGTGGGCGGGGGCCGATACTGAAGCCCGGGCTGGCCAAGGCGCTGGCGCCGCGCGACGTCAAGGACGAGGTCATCGTCGACCTGCGCTCCGGCGGCTACGTGGCGCTGTGGAAGCCCCGCGCCGCCGCGCACGTGGCCGTGCGGGCCTTCCGGGTCAACGCCGACGGCACGCGCCAGGTGATCAGCCACAACGCCAAGGTCGCCCGCGGCGACGTGGGCCGGGCGGTCCTGAAGTCGCGACGCAAGATCCGCACGCCCCAGGACGTCGCGGCCGCCGCCACGGCCGTCGGGTTGGACGTCGAGCTGACCGGGAACGGTCAGACCTGGACCCTTGACGTGCTCGAACGCCCGTGAGCGGTTCCTTGCAGGCTCCGTAACGCCGTTTGGATCGGGGCCCGTCCAGGCACACCCGGGGCACCATGCGCCGATCGCTCGCCCTGTCCCTCGTCGTCCTTTCGTGCTGGTGCGCGGCTCCCGCACGGGCACAACACGTCGTCGTGCCCGGCGAGACGCTGTCGGGCATCGCGGCCGCCAACGGTCTGTCGGTGTCGGCCCTGGCCGCGGCCAACGGGCTGACGCTGGACGGCCTGCTGCTGTCGGGCCGCTCGCTGACGATTCCCGCCGCCGGGGCCGCCGGGCCGGCCGCGGCGCCGTCCGCGGGTGCCTCCGCACCGCCGGCGATGGGTGGGTACACGGTGCGCCCGGGCGACACGCTGTCCGCGCTGGCCGCAACGGCCCGGGTGCCGGTCGCCCAGATGGCGCAGATGAACGGCCTGGACCCGAACGGGCTGTTGCTGGCGGGCACCGTGATCAAGCTCCCCACGGGCTCGCCGGCGCCGGCCCGGGCCGCCGAGCCGGCGCCGTCGGCCGTGGTCCCCGCGGCCGCGCCCGCACCCACGGCCGGGCGCGTCACGTCGGGCGACATCGCCACGGTGGCCGGGCGCAACGGCGTCCCGTCGTCGTTGGCCTCGGCGATCGCCTGGCAGGAGAGCGGCTTCAACAACGGCGTGGTGTCCTCCGCCAACGCGCGGGGCGTCATGCAGGTCATGCCGGGCACGTGGGACTGGGTCCAGGCCAACCTGGCCAAGCGCCACCTCGACCCGGCGTCGGCCATCGACAACGTCGGCGCAGGCGTGCTCTACCTCGGTCATCTGCTGCAGCAGACCGGCGGCGACCCGGCGCTCGCGGCTGCTGCGTACTACCAGGGCCTGTCGTCGGTGCGGCGGATCGGGATGCTGCCCGAGACCCAGCGCTACGTGGCCAACGTGCTGGCGCTGCGGGGCCGGTTCGGCGGGTAGATCATCGTCATCCCCGGGCCGGCCATCTCGGTCAGCGCCCGGGGCGCGTCGTCGAGGCCGATGCGGGTCTCGATCAGCGCGCCCGGATCGAGCCGCCCGCCGGTCACGAGGTGCAGCAGCGCCGGGTAGGACTGGGCGGCGAGGCCGTGGCTGCCGAGCAGCTCCAGCTCCCGGGCGATGACCGTGGCCATCGGCACCTGCGGCGTCCGGGGCAGCAGCCCGACCTGCACGTGGCGCCCGCGCTTGGCCAGCCCGGCGATGGAGGCCTGCAGGGCGGCGGGGTGGCCGATCGCCTCGATGCTCAGCTGCACCGGTGGAAGGTCGGTGGTCTGCGCGCCCAGCGCCTCGGCCCGGCTGCGCGCAGCCGGGTCCGGGTCGACCGCGTAGACCTCGGCGCCGTGGGCCAGCGCGATCTGGATCGCTGACAGGCCGACGCCGCCGCAGCCGTGCACCGCGACACGCTCGCCGGGCTGCAGCCGCCCGAGCTGCAACACCGCCCGGTAGGCCGTCGCGTAGCGGCAGCCCAGCGCGGCGGCGACGTCGAACGCCAGGTCCGGCGGCAGCGGCACGAGGTTGACGTCGGCCCAGTCCAGCGCGACGTACTCGGCGAACGACCCCCAGTGCGTGAAGCCCGGCTGGCGCTGGTTGTCGCAGATCTGGCCGTTGCCGCCGGCGCACGTGGGGCACGTGCCGCAGGCGCAGACGAACGGCACCGTCACCCGGTCGCCGATGCGGTGCCGGGCGACGTCGGCACCGACCGCGACGATCGTGCCCGCCAGCTCGTGGCCGGGCACGTGCGGGAGGTCGGTGATGTCCGCGTCGTGGCCCTGCCAGCCGTGCCAGTCGCTGCGGCACAGCCCGGTCGCCTCGACCTCGACGACCACGCCGTGCACCGGCGGCTCGGGGTCCGCCACGGTCGTCACGAACGGCGTCCCACCAAACGTCTCGTAGACGACCGCTCGCACACCGGCAGTATGGAAGAAACGAGAGGGACCCCTCGGAACTCGGCGCGACGTGAGCGGCAGCGCGCGAGCCTGCGCCGCGCGAAGGACCTCGTCGACGCGGACGTCCTGCTGAGCGACAGCGCGTGGACCTGATCCTGCTCGACAAGTCCGCGTGGGTGCGGGGAGGACCGGAGTTGGTCGACCTCGGCGACCTGTGCCTGTGCGCGATCACGCGCATGGAGATTCTCCGCAGCGCGCGGTCGGCCGGCGATTTCGCGACGCTGGAGGCCGACCTGGCCGAGTTGCGCGACCTGCGGATCGACTCCGGCACGCTCGACGCGGCGATGTCGGCCCAACGTGAGCTGGCCGCGGTCGGCCGCCACCGACTGGCCCTGCCGGACTTCATCATCGGCGCGTGTGCGCAGCAGTACGGCGCCGACGTCCTCCACGTCGACCGGCACTACGACGTGCTGGCCGACGTGATGGGCTTCCGCAGCAGGCGCCTCAGCTGACCGGCGCCGCGAGGGTGGCGGCGTATGCGGCGAACGAGCGGGGCTCGTGGCCGGTGGCGCGCAGGACCCCGTCGGTGGGCTCGGCGTGGGCGCTCTGGGCGAGCACCGTCATGAGGAACCCGAGCATGTCGGCGTACTCCGGGGTGACGCCGACGGACAGCAGCTCCTCCTGCCACCGGTCCGGCGTCACGTCGACGTAGGTCGCGCCGAGCTGCTCGGCGGCCTCGGCGAAGGACAGCGCCTCCGGACCGGACAACGGGTAGGTCTCGCCGTCGTGCGCGGCGGGGTCCAGCAGGGTGGCGACCGCGGCGTCGGCGATGTCGTCGGCGTGGATGAACGCCTCGCGCCCGTTGCCGGCCGGCGCGTGGATCTCCCCGGGAGCGAACGTCCCCGGGGTGAAGAACGCCTCGCTGAAGTTCTGCATGAACCAGCCGGGGCGCAGCACGCTCCAGGACAGCCCGTCGCGGGCGGCCAGGCCATGCTCGACCACCTTGGCCGCGGCCTCGTCGGGGGCGTCGGCGACACCGCGGGCCGAGAGGAACGTGACGTGCTCCACGCCGGCGGCGACGGCGCGGTCGACGAACGCCAGGACGTCGGCGCCGTAGTCCAGGCGCAGCCCGGGCGGGACGAGGTAGATCGCGCGCACGCCGGCCAGCGCAGCAGCGTGGGTGGCGGTGTCCTCCCAGTCGAACGCGATGTCGGCGCCGGAGCGCGCGGCGGTGCGCACGGGCGCCCCCGACTCGCGCAGGAGGGAGGCGATGCGGCGGCCGGTCTTGCCGGTGCCGCCGAGGATGAGGATGGTGTCGTTGCTCATGCAACGGAGTACAGCGGGTCGTGGCGAGACGATCCATGCTGGAATCGATCGTTACTTTGTGCCATCGTCTCTTACCGTGGACGTGCTCACCGATCTTCTGGAGCGCTCGCGCGCCCGCGGCGCGGCGTTCTCCCACACCACGGCACACGGCCGCTGGGGCATCACCATGCCGCCGTCGGGCGGCCTGGCGGTCCACGTCTTCGTCGGCGGGCAGGGCCACCTGTGGATCGAGGACCCTGCCGAGGCGATCCAGCTCCTGCCCGGCGACCTGGTGCTGGTCCGCGGGACGATCGAGCACTACATGGCCTGCACGCCGGGTGGTGCCACGGTCCCGCTGGCCGAGCACATGGAGCGCTCTCGGGTGCCGGGCGCCGAGCGGCAGTTCGTCAGCGGTACCCCCGGCGAGTACGTCGCCACCTTCTGCTGCGGCGCCTACCTGTTCGACGGCGACCTGTGCGACCCGCTGCTCGACGCGCTGCCGGACCTGGTCCACGTCCGCCCGGACCAGGGCAGTGCGCTGCGCGCGGCCGGCGACCTGCTGGCCCGCGAGATCCTCGACGACGCCATCGGCCAGCAGACGGTCCTGGACCGCCTGCTCGACCTCGCGCTGGTCCACCTGGTCCGCGAGCACTTCGCCCGCCGGCCCGAGGGCGCGCCCGCGTGGTTCACCGCCTCCAAGGACCCCGCGGTCGGCGCGGCGCTGCGCGCGCTGCACCAGCAGCCCGGAAAGCAGTGGTCGGTGGCGAGCCTCGCGCAGGAGGCATCCCTCAGCCGCGCCGCCTTCGCCCGCCGCTTCGGGGACCTGCTCGGCACGTCCCCGCTGGCCTACCTCACCGACTGGCGGATGGCTCTCGCCCGCGAGCGCCTGCGCGACAGCGACGACGGCCTGGCAGCCATCGCGCAGCAGGTCGGCTACGCGTCGGAGTTCTCCTTCGCGTCGGCCTTCAAGCGCGAACACGGCGTCGCCCCCGGACGCTGGCGGACCGACGCCCGCGCCCGCGCAGCCGACGCGGCGTGACCGGGTAGCGTCCGGTTGATGGACGCCAAGCCCGAGACCTGGGTCATCGCCGCGGGCCGCCCGCCGCACGAGCCGGGGCAACCGCTGAACGTCCCGCCGACCCTGGCGTCCACCTACGTGCTCGGGAGCGAGCGCATCTACACGCGCAACGAGTCGACGCCGGGGTGGGAGGCGCTGGAGGAGGTCGTCGGCGGGCTCGAGCACGGCCACGCCGTCGCGTTCTCCAGCGGCATGGCGGCCTGCGCCGCCGTCCTCAACCAACTCCCCGCCGGGGCCCATCTCGTCCTGGGCGACGACTGCTACCAGGCCGTCGCGGGCCAGGCCGAGGCGGGCGCGCGCGACCGGGGCTGGAAGGTCGAGCGCCTCAACGCCGCCGACCCGGCGTGGATCGACCGCGCCCAGCAGGCGGACCTGCTCTGGGTGGAGTCGCCCTCCAACCCGCTGCTCGACATCGCCGACGTCGCGGCGATCTGCGGCGCGCCGCGCCGGCCGGGGACGCGCGTGGTCGTCGACAACACCTTCGCCACGCCGCTGAACCAGCGCCCGCTGGACCACGGCGCCGACGTCGTGGTCCACAGCGCCACGAAGTTCATCGGCGGGCACTCCGACCTGCTGCTCGGCATCGCTGTCGCCCAGGACGAGGAGCAGCTCGCGCTGCTGCGCCGCCAGCGCGGCCTGAACGGCGCGACGCCCGGCGCGCTGGAGGCCTACCTCGCGCTGCGCGGCGTGCGCACGCTGCCGCTCCGCCTGGAGCGTGCGACGGCCACCGCCAGGCTGCTGGCGTCCCGGCTGGAGCAGCACGCGGCGGTCACCCGCACCCGCTACCCGGGCTACGGCGGCATGGTGTCCTTCGAGCTGGCCGGCGCCGAGGCCGCCGACCGTGCCTGCACCCGGACCCGGCTGATCCGGCACGCCACGAGCCTCGGCGGGGTGGAGACGACGATGGAGCGCCGCAACGCGCATCCGGGCCAGGAGCACATCCCGCCGGGCCTGATCCGCATGAGCGTCGGGCTGGAGGACGCCGACGACCTGTGGGCCGACCTGCAACAGGCGATCGCCTGAGCCACCCGATGGAGGACCTGCTCCGCGAGCTGACCCCGCAGGTCCTGTCCGCCCTGACGCGCCGCCACGGCGACTTCCAGCTCTGCGAGGACGCCGTGCAGGAGGCGCTCGCGGCCGCGGCCGGCCAGTGGCCCGCCGAGGGCATGCCCGCCAACCCCAGCGGCTGGCTGATCACCGTCGCCACGCGCCGGCTCATCGACCAGGCCCGCAGCGAGAGCTCGCGCCGGCAGCGCGAGGAGACGGCGCTGCAGCAGACACCCGACCACGAGCGTCACGCCCCGCCGGCCGACGCGGCCGGGGAGGACCCAGATGAGGACGACACCCTCACGCTGCTGTTCCTGTGCTGCCACCCGGCGCTCAGCGAAGGCAGCCAGCTCGCGCTGACGCTGCGCGCCGTCGGCGGGCTCACCACGGCAGAGATCGGCGCGGCGTTCCTCGTGCCCGAGGCGACGATGGCCCAGCGCATCAGCCGGGCCAAGCAGACGATCACGGAGGCCGGCGGCCGCTTCGAGCTGCCGCCCGACGACGAACGCCGGGCGCGGCTGGCGGTGGTCCTCCACGTCCTCTACCTGATCTTCAACGAGGGCTACACCGCCAGCTCCGGTCAGCAGCTGCAGCGCCGCGAGCTGGCCCACGAGGCGATCCGCCTGGCCCGACTGCTCCACGCGGCGCTGCCCGACGACGGGGAGGTGGCGGGCCTGCTGGCGCTGATGCTCCTCACCCAGGCCCGCAGCCACGCGCGCGACACGGAGGACGGCGCGATCGTGCCGCTGGCCGCGCAGGACCGCCTCCGCTGGGACGGCGGGCTCATCCAGGAGGGCGTCGACCTCATCGTCACCACGCTGCAGCGCGCGCGGCTCGGGCCCTACCAGCTGCAGGCGGCGATCGCCGCCGTGCACGCCGAGTCACCCAGCGCGGCCGACACCGACTGGACGCAGATCCTGAAGCTCTACGACCTGCTCGAGCGGGCCGCCCCGAGCCCGACGGTCACGCTGAACCGCGCCGTCGCGGTCGCGATGGTCCACGGGCCGCAGGCGGGGCTCGAGGTGCTCGGGCCGCTTCGCGAGGACCGCCGCCTGGCCCGCCACCACCGGCTGGCCTCCGTGCGCGCGCACCTGCACGAGATGGCAGGCGACACCGATGCGGCCCGCGCCGACTACCGCGAGGCCGCGCGCCTGACGACGTCGCTGCCCGAGCGCCGCTACCTCGAGGACAAGCTCACCCAACTCGAATGTCGAGAGCCCGGCGCCGGCTCCGACACCTAGTCATGCGATACATCATGTTGATCTACCAGAACCCCGACGCGTTCGATGCGCTGTCCGACGAGGACAAGAGCCAGGTGTTCTCCGACGTCGACGAGCTCATTGCGGAGATGAAGGAGCGCGGTGAGTTCATCGGTGGCGAGGGGTTGGCCCGGGCCGCCACGGCCGTCCGCGTGCGCGACGGCGTCACCAGCGTCACCGACGGCCCCTACCTCGAGGGCAAGGAGCTGCTCTGCGGCTACACGCTCATCGACGTGGAGAGCCACGAGCGCGCCGTCGAGATCACCGCCCGCTGGCCCGACGCCCGCTGGTGGGGCATGGAGCTGCGGGCGCTGAT
The DNA here is from genome assembly GCA_964443695.1 of uncultured Conexibacter sp. Lineage (GTDB taxonomy): Bacteria > Actinomycetota > Thermoleophilia > Solirubrobacterales > Solirubrobacteraceae > Paraconexibacter. Next base: position 30,738 of record CAYUDT010000011.1, read on the forward strand.
GGGCTGAGCGCGCGCGGCGGCCTACGACGTCGCTCGGCGGTACTTGCGTACCGCCAGCGGCGCGAACACCGCCGCGATGGCCAGCGACCAGACGACCGCGCCCCAGACGTTGTTGTCGGCGGGCAGGCCCAGCCACAAATGGCGCACGGCGTTGACGATGATCGTGAACGGCTGCACCTCGGCGAACCACTGCAGGCCGGCGGGCATCGAGTCCGTGGGGACGAACGCGCTGGAGATGAACGTCAGCGGGAAGATCGCCGTGAAGCCGATGCCGTTGGCGGCCTCCGGCGAGGACACCGTGAGGCCGATCAGCGCGAAGACCCAGCTCATCGCATAGCCGAACAGCAGCAGGATCAGCACGCCCGCGATGACGTCGAGCACCGGTGCGTCGAAGCGGAACCCGATGACGTAGCCGGTGATCAGCAGCACGACGAGACCGGCGAAGTTGGTGACGATGTCGGCCAGGGTGCGTCCGGTGAGCACCGCCCAGCGGCTCATCGGCAGCGAGCGGAAGCGGTCCATGAGGCCCTTGGAGAGGTCCTCGGCCAGGCCCAGCGCGGTGACGAAGCCGCCGAAGCTGATGTTCTGGGCGACGATGCCGGGGATGAGGAAGTCGATGTAGTCCAGGCCCGGCGTGGCGATGGCCCCGCCGAAGACGTAGGCGAAGAGCAGCACGAACATGATCGGCTGCACGGTGAAGCCGATCGCAAGGTCCGGGTTGCGTGGCAGGCGCACGAGATTGCGCTCGACGACGACGAGCGTGTCGCTGATGAACTTGTTCATGCGGCCTCCTCCTCCGTGACGATCTCGGCGGTGTGCCCGGTCAACGTCAGGAAGACGTCGTCCAAGGTGGGGCGATGGACGTCGAGGTCCTCGACGCCGACGCCCGCGCGGTCGAGCCGCCGCACGGCCTCGACGACCGCGCCGGAGCGCTCGCGGACGGCCACGGTGACCCGCGTCCCGACCACGACCGGGCGCTCGTCGGCCATGTCGGCGAGCGCCGCCACCGCGGCGTCGGCCTGCGCCGCGTAGGTCAGCTCGACGTCGAGCCGCTCGCCGCCGAGGCGGTCCTTCAGCTCGTCGGACGTGCCCTCGGCGATGACGTGCCCGCTGTCGATCACGGCGATCCGGTCGGCCAGCTGATCGGCCTCCTCGAGGTACTGCGTGGTCAGCAGGACCGTGGTGCCGCCGCCGACGTGCTCGGCGATGACGTCCCACAGCTCGTTGCGGGCCCGCGGGTCCAGGCCGGTGGTGGGCTCGTCGAGGAACAGCACCGGCGGGCTGGCGATCAGCGCCGCCGCCAGGTCCAACCGTCGGCGCATGCCGCCCGAGTAGGTCTTGGCGATGCGGGCAGCGGCGTCGGTGAGCCGGAACCGCTCCAGCAGCTCGTCGGCGCGGGCCTGGGCGGCCCGGCGCGGGTTGCCGTACAGGCGCCCGACCATCACGAGGTTCTCGCGACCGGTCAGGTTCTCGTCGACGGCGGCGTACTGCCCGGCCAGACCGATCTTGGCGCGCAGCGCGGCGGCGTCCCGGACGACGTCCAGGCCGGCGACGGTGACCTCGCCGGCGTCGGGGGTGAGCAGGGTGGTGAGGACGCGCACGGCGGTGGTCTTGCCGGCGCCGTTGGGACCGAGCAGGCCCAGGACGGTGCCGGGAGCGGCCTCGAGGTCGACGCCGTCGAGGGCCCGGACGTCACCGAAGGACTTCACGAGGCCGCGGGCGCTGATCGCGGGTTGCATGGACGGCCACGATAGGCGTGCTCGCAGCAGTGCGCTTGTCCAGAAGTGACCTCTGTGGCGCCGTCGGCCGCGCGAACGCCGCAACCCGCGCGTGGCCTTGACCTATCCTGCGGGCCATCGATGAGCGCCGAGCGCGAGATCCTCGAGTGGGCCGACGTCGGTCTGGCCACCCGCGACCTGGCCCAGCAGGTCCACGACAGCGGCTGGCAGCCCGACGTGATCCTCGCGATCGCCCGTGGTGGCCTCCTGGTCGCCGGCGCGCTGGGCTACGCCCTCGGCGTGAAGAACATCTGGACGATGAACGTCGAGTTCTACACCGGGGTCGACGAACGGCTCGACGTCCCGATGATCCTGCCGCCGGTGCCGAAGTTCGTCGACCTCGCAGGCGCGAGGGTGCTCGTCGCCGACGACGTGGCGGACACCGGCCGGACGCTGCAGACCGTCAACGAGTTCTGCGGTGAGCAGGTCGGCGAGGTCCGCACCGCGGTGCTCTACGAGAAGCCGCAGACGGCCGTGCGGTGCGAGTACGTGTGGCGCCGCACCGACCGGTGGGTCGTCTTTCCCTGGAGTGCCGAGCCGCCCGTCGGCGTCCCCACGGGCACCGAGGCCTGACACCCCGGCCTCAAGGTCGGAGGCGTCGCGCACGATGATGGAGCAGATGCGCGTTCTGGTCCTCATGGCGTTGGCCCTGCTGGTGTGGGCCGCGCCGGCCTCCGCGCGCCTGGTGACCGCAGGTGTCGGAGTGCCACCGCGCAGCGACCGTGCTGCTGCGCGGCTGGTGCACCGCTCCGCCTTCGAGCCGCGCCCGGACAACCACGCGGCCAACCATCGCGTCCCCACCGCGGCGCAGCTGAGGCAGTTCCGCGCCACGTCGGACATGCCCTATGCCGCGCGCGTGACCGGTCGCTTCACCGGCACCACCGACGAGATCCTGCAGTGGGCCGCCTACAAGTGGCACCTCAGCGCCGAGTTGCTGCGCGCGGTGGCGACCGTCGAGTCGTGGTGGCACATGTCGACCGTGGGCGACAACGGCGACTCCTTCGGGCTGATGCAGATGCGCCGGCCCTACCACTGCTGCCTGCCGATCATGCGCGACGACACCGCCTTCAACGTCGACTACTACGCGGGCATTATCCGCGCCTTCTACGACGGGCGGCAGGGGTGGCTGAAGACGGTCGAACGCGGCCGGGACTACCGCGCCGGTGACCTGTGGGGCTCCGTCGGCGTCTGGGCGTCCGGACGCTGGCACAAGGGTGACGAGCAGTACGTCGCGGACGTCAAGAGGCGCCTGTCCGAGCGCACCTGGCGCACCGATCGCTGGTTCTGACGGTCGGTTGACACCTGTCACGCTTGCGCTTTCGCGCAAATCGTGATGTCGTGGTCGCAAGGGAGGACACGGCCGGGGGCCGTGTCGGAGAATCGGTCATCACAGCTGGGGGCAGCAGTGGACGTCGAGATCGTGCTGGACGAGTCGGATCTGAGCTACGTGTGGCGCGTGGAGACGGTCTTCCGCGCGTCGGTGCTGCGCGTGGGGTTCCGGCCCGGCGGCAAGGCGGCGGTGCTGGTCAGCGGCGGGCGCGGCGACATCGTCGCCATCCAGGCGCTGCTCGACCCGTTCGGGGAGCGGGGCATCACGGTGCGCCCGCACAGCGAGCCGCATTGGAGCAGCCGCGAGCGGTTCGTCATGCCCGAGGCGCTGGCCGGCTAGGCGGAGGCCGCTGCGTCGGCGAGGGAGATCGTCTCGCTCACGACGTGCACATCGACGTCCGGTGGTGCGGTGATCGCGTCCTTGATGGCCGCCATGAACGTCGCGATGTGCGACGTCCCGAAGTGCTCGCGCAGCCCGGCCAAGCTGTCCCACTCCTCCACGAACACGTAGGCGTCGGGGTCCTCGCTGTCGGCGTAGAAGCGGTAGCCGAGGCAGGCGTCCTCCTCGCGCGAGGCGCGCGCCACGTCCTGGGCGATGCGGACCAGCTCCGCCCGCCGGGCGTCGTCCGTCCGGACCCGTCCGATGACCACGATCATGGGCGGCCAGCCTAGTGCCGCGTTAGGTTCTGCACATGGGAGATCGGGTGTTGGTCACCGGCGGTACGGGGTTCCTCGGTGGCTGGTGCGTGGTGCAGCTGTTCCAGCAGGGCTACGAGGTGCGGACCTCGGTGCGCGACCTGGCCCGGGAGAGCGCGGTGCGGGAGACGGTCGAGGCCGCCGGCGTGCAGGCCGGGGAGCGGCTGGACGTCGTCGCCGCGGACCTGTCCTCGGACGCGGGCTGGGCCGATGCGGTGGCGGGCTGCCGCTTCGTCCTGCACGTCGCGTCCCCGTTCCCGACGGTGCAGCCGTCCGACCCCGACGAGCTGATCGTCCCGGCCCGCGAGGGCGCGCTGCGCGTGGTCCGCGCCGCGCTGGACGCGGGCGTCGAGCGGATCGTGCTCACGTCGTCCGTGGCCGCGGTGCGGCACGGGCGCGAGTCGACCGCGTCGGCGCCCTATGACGAGAGCGACTGGACCGACGGCGACGACACCGCCCGCACGCCGTACGTCCGCTCCAAGGCGCTCGCCGAGCAGGCGGCGTGGCAGCTCGTGCGGTCCCGCGACGCCGAGGACCGGCTGGCCACCGTCTGCCCGGGAGCGATCATCGGGCCGTCGCTCAACAACGACCACTCGACCTCGATGCAGGCCATCAGCCGCCTGCTCGACGGCATGCCCGCGATGCCGCAACTGGGCTTCACGTTCGTCGACGTCCGTGACGTCGCGGACCTGCACATCCGCGCGATGACAGCGCCGGAGGCCGGGGGCCAGCGCTACCTCGCCGTCGACGAGTTCCTCTGGACCAAGGACGTCGCCGCGGTGCTCCGCGAGCGGCTCGGGTCCGCTGCGGCGAAGGTGCCCACGCGCGTCGCTCCCAACGTCCTGATGCGGGCGCTCGCGCTCTTCGACGGCAGCATCCGCGCATTCGTCGGCGACCTCGGCCACCGCTCCTGGTACACGAACGCCAAGGCGGTCTCGCAACTGGGGTGGCGTCCGCGGCCGATCGCCGACGCGATCGAGGACTCGGGCCGCAGCCTCCTCTAGAGCATCGCGGTGACGGCGGCGGAGTCGACGTACTCGTCGATCCGCGTGATCAGCCCGTCGCTGATCTGGAACATGATGCAGACAGGGGCCTCCATCGGGCCCTGCGCGGTGGTGCCGCGCACGACGTGGCGCTGCACCGCGCCGCCGTCCCAGTGGCGGCGCTCGAGGATCTCGTACCTGCGGTCGCTGACCCGCCGCACGAACGACGCGAGGATCTTCAGGCTCATCTCCCGATCGACCCCGCGATCGGTGATGTTGTGCCACACCACGATGTCGGGCGCGAACACCCTGGCGATGCCGTCGGCGTCGCCGTTTTCGATGGCGGCGAAGAGATCGTCGAGCAACGCGTCCTGGGCCTGCGACATGGGCCGACCCTATCGGTAGCGTTCGCCGCCTGATGGCGCGCAAGACGCACGTGTCCTTCGAGGACGCCAACGGCCGCACATGGACGTTCGACCTCGCGTTCATGCAGTCCCACTACACCTGCCAGTTCGGGCAGGGCTGCGGCGACGAGACCGGGGTCGGTGAGTGCTGCGTCCACGGCGCGACGCTCTGGTACGACGAGGACGACGTCGAGCAGTGCCGCGCCGACGAGAAGCTCGTGCGGCGCCGCATCAAGGAGCTGACCAAGGACGACTGGCAGCTGCGCAAGGTGGGCCGGGCCGACGGTGGGCCGCTGGAGGTCGTCCGGGGCGCGCCGATGACCAGGACCCACGACGGGGGCTGCGTCTTCAACAACCGGGCCGGCTTCAAGGGCGGCGCCGGCTGCGCGTTTCATCTGGCGGCGCTGCGCCGTGGGGAGAGCCCGCTGGACTGGAAGCCGCGGGTCTGCTGGGCCGTGCCGATCATGCGCGAGGAGCAGGAGGACGGCAGCTACGTCATCCGCGCCGTGCGCAACCTCGACTGGTCGCTCGACGGGGAGGACGAGCCACTGGACTGGTGGTGCATCGACGACGAGGCCAGCTACAACGGCCCGCAGCCCGTGTACCGCTCGCTGCGCGAGGAGCTCATCCGGATCTGCGGCCAGGAGGTCTACGATCAGCTGGCCGCCCACCTCGACAAGAAACGCCGCCGGACGAAGGGCCCGGCCCTGCCGATGGCCTAACCGGTGAGGTCCGCCGCCTCGATGCGGATCAGCTGCTCGCGCGTCGGCGAGGGCCCGGCCTTCAGCAGCCGCTGGGCCTGACGGGCGACGGCGTCGTCGAAGAGGTTGCGCACCGTGCGGCCGTTGGCGAAGTAGCGGTCGCGCCCGGCGTACAGTTCGGTCAGCACGCCCAGCAGCGCCTCCTGCGCGGCATCGGCGACCGCGTAGTCGTTCTGGGCGCAGAAGCTGCCGAAGATCTCGGCCATCTCGGCCGGGGTGTAGTCGGCGAACTGCACGGTCTCGCCGAAGCGGCTGGCCAGGCCGGAGTTGGACTGCAGGAAGTCGCGCATCTCGTCGGGGTAGCCGGCGGCGATGACGGCCAGGCGGCCACGGTCGTCCTCCATGCGCTTCAGCAGCTCGGTGATGGCCTCCGCGCCGAAGTCGCCGTGGCTGTCGGGCTTGGCCAGCGCGTAGGCCTCGTCGAGGAACAGCACGCCGTCCAGCGCGGTGTCGATGACCTGGTTGGTGAGCTTGGCGGTCTGCCCGATGTAGCCGGAGACCAGGTCGGCGCGCGTGACCTCGCTGACCTTGTCGGTCGCCAGCAGGCCGAGTGAGTGGTACAGCCGGCCGAACAGCCGGGCCACCGTCGTCTTGCCCGTGCCCGGCCCGCCGACGAAGACGAGGTGCAGGGAGACGTTGGCGGTCCTCAGGCCGGCGTCCTTGCGCAGCTGCGCGATGCGCAGCAACTCGGCCAGGCGGTGGACCTGATCCTTCACCGCGGCCAGCCCGATGAGCTCGTCGAGGTCGGCGAGCGCCCGGTCGTAGGCGGCCTGGTCGAAGTGGGCGGGAGGCAGTGGCGGCGGCGGTGCCGCGATCACGGGCGCGGCCACCGGCGCGGGGGCCGGTGGCGCGGGCTGGGTGCGGAGGGCGTCGATCTCGGCGACCGACTTCTCCCAGCCCTCGGGCCGGCCGGCCGCCAGGGCGTCGCGCGCGGCGACGAGGTGCTGGTCGGCCTCGGCCGCGCGGGGGCCGCGGCGCAGCGCGGTGGCCAGCGCCAGGCGGGTGCGGATCGCGGGCGCGAACGCCGGCCCGAACGGCGCGGCCTCACCCACCGCCTTCTCGAGCACCGTGATGGCGCCGAGGTCGTCGCCGGCGTCCAGCAACGCCGTGCCGAGCTCGTGGTGCAGCAGGAACCGCTCACGGGGCTCGATGCCGGGCAGCGCGTCGGCGACCAGCACGGCCTCCTTCAACCGCCGAGCCGCCTCGGCGTGCCGGCCCTGCATCCGCAGCCGCGCGGCCACCGCGCGATCGATGGCCACGTCCTCCTGGCGCGAGTCTCCGGTGAGCGCGTCGGCCATCTGCTTGGCCAGCCGCTCGAAGCCGCCGGCGTCGTCGTAGCGGCCTCCTGCGGCGAGCTCACGGGCCCGGGACAGGTAGGACGCGACGCGATCGTTGAGGCTCACGCCGCTACCGTCGCAGATCCCGGTGCCCGCGCGAACTACACTCGTCCGGTGCGTCGGGTCGTGGTGGGGCTGTGTCTGTTCTTGATGATGGTGGGCGGGGCGGAGGCGGCCGAGCCGACGCCGCTGGGGTTGCGCTGCGCGCCGCTGGCGGGCGTGCGCTTCTGCCCGGGCAACTCCACGACCCAGCGCGTGCCGTCGTTCGACGGCATCCCGCTCGACGCGGACGTGACCTTGCCGGCCACCGGCGACGGGCCGTGGCCGACGATCGTGCTGCTCAACGGCCTGGGCGGCCACAAGCGCCAGCTCGAGCCCGACGCGCCGTCACCGGGCAACGGCCGCGGCCCCAAGATCTTCCCCAACACCACCCACCACTCCAACACGCACTTCGCCGCCCGCGGCTACGCGGTGCTGGCGTTCAGCAGCCGGGGGTTCGGGGAGTCCTGTGGCGCGGGCGGCGCACCGGCGGCCCAGCTACAGCCCGCGCCCTGCTCACGCGGCTTCGTGCGCATCGCCGACCAGCGCTACGAGGCCCGCGACACGCAGTACCTCCTGGGGCTGTTGGTCGACCAGGGCATCGCCAGACCCGACGCGCTCGGCGCCACGGGCTTCTCCTACGGCGGCGGGCAGGCCGTGCAGCTGGGCTACCTCTACGACCGCGTCCGCTGCGGGGCGGTCGTCCCGGCGGGCGACGTCTGCGCCGGCAAGGGTGACGCGCTGGTGGGCTGGCGCAGCCCGAAGGGCACGCCGCTGTCGATGCGGGCGATCTACGGCCAGTGGCTGTGGTCGGACCTCATCGCCTCGCTGCTGCCCAACGGGCGCTTCCTGGACTTCGACCCGGCGTCGGCGACCAGGAGCACGCAGCCCCTCGGCGTCTTCAAGCAGAGCTACACCAACGGCCTGTTCGGCCTGGCCCAGCTCGACGGCTACGTGGTCGCCCCGCAGCTGCCCGGCTCCGCGGACGCGCCGTGGGACCTCACCACCGCGGTCGCGCAGCTCTCGGCCGGCGAGCCGTACGGTGCCGCGGTCGCGAAGATCGCCCAGGAGTTCCTCGCGTTCCACGGCGGCTATGGACTGACCGGCAGGCACGCGTCGATGCTGCTGGAGAGCGGCTGGAACGACGACGTCTTCCCGCCCTCGGAGTCGCTACGGGCCTACCAGGACCTGCTGACACGTGACCCGAGGTCCGACGTCGCGCTGCTGCTGGGCGACTACGGCCACGGCCGCGCGGGCAACAAGACGCGGGTCGCGGTCGCGTTCAACGACCTGGCCACCGCGTTCTTCGACTCGCGACTGCGCGGCGTCGGCACCGGTCCGGCGGCCGGCAGCGTCACGGCGTACGCCTCGACCTGCCCGTCGGGCGCTGCGGGCCCGCCCGACGAGGGACCGTTCACCGCGCCGTCGTGGGCCGCGCTGCACCGCAGGTCGCTGACGATCGCCGACGCCCGCGCGCAGACGGTCAGCTCCGACGGCGGCAACCCGATCACCGGCTACCAGTTCGACCCGATCCCGAACACCAACCCGCTCGGCACCGCCGACCCCTGCAAGACCGTCCCCGCCGAGGTGCCGGCCGGCACGGCGACGCTGCAGCAAGCGGTCAAGGCCGACGTGCTGATGCTGGGGCTGCCGACGATCCGCGGCACCGTCGTCAGCACCGGCAGCGGCGGGCAGCTGGCCGGGCGGCTGTGGGACGTCCTGCCCGACGGCACGCAGCGCCTGGTCACCCGCGGCGTCTACCGCCTGACCGACGGCCAGTCCGGCGGCGTCGTCTTCCAGCTGCAGGGCAACGGGTACCGCTTCGCCGCCGGCCACACGATCAAGCTGGAGCTCGCGCCCAGCGACGCCCCGCAGTTCCGGGCGTCCTCCTCGGCGTTCACCGCGGCGCTGACCGGGCTGTCGGTCGAGCTGCCGCTGGCGACCCCGTGCGCCGCCACGGCGAAGGTGACGCTGCCCAAGGTCAAGCGCGTGCGTGCCGTCTCGATATCGCTGAACGGCAGGCGGCTGCTGCGCCTGAGCGGCCGGCGCGCCCGCGCGCGGACGGTCACGTTGAACGACCTGCCGGTCGGGCGCTACCGCGTGCGGATCAGCGTCCGCACCCAGCCGTCACGGGGCAAGCGCTCCAAGGTCGTCGTGCGCAGGCGGGCCGTGCGCGTCTGCGTCGACGGCTAGGGCAGCCACTCGCGCAGCGCGGCCGGCACGAGCCAGCCCGCGACAGGAAGCCCGGCCACGGCACCGGCGATCAGGCCGATGACCGGCTCGTTGACGAACGCGCCGACTCCGAGACCGCTCACGACGCACCATCCGTACGCGCCGATGGAGCCGCGATGGACCTGCTTGTCCGTGGGGGCCCGCGACATCACGTCGCCGCGATTATCGCAGGCCTTGGCGCAGCGGAACTCTCATGGACCCGGGCGCCGCTCGCGCGGTCCGGTGCGCGAAGATGGGGGCGTGGCGACCACGGTGACCGACACGTACGGGCTCGGCGACGTCCCCGGCTGGAAGGACGTCGACTGGGACGCCCACGTGCGCACCATCAGCGTCCGCGGCTGCGCGGTCACCTACGTCGACATGGGCTCCGGGGACGGCCCGCCGCTGGTCCTGCTGCACGGCTTCGGCGGGTGCTGGCAGAACTGGCTGGAGACGATTCCGCGGCTGGCCGAGCACCGGCGGGTCATCGCGTTGGACCTGCCGGGCTTCGGCGGTTCTGCCCTGCCCCGTGAGGTGCTGACCCCGGCGTACTTCGCCGGTGTCGTGGACCGCTTCTGCGAGAAGCTCGAGCTCGGCCCGGTGGTGCTCGTCGGCAACTCGCTCGGCGGCCTGGTGGCGACGATCGTGGCCGGGCGCACGCCGGCACGGGTGGAGCGGCTCGTCCTCGTGGCGGCCGTCGGCGGGGTGCACCTGGCCCGCGTCGCGCTCGATGCCGGCCCGAAGATCCTGGCGCTGCAGACGTTCCCGCTGGTGCGCCGCACGCCGATGAAGCCGGCCCGCCATCCGCTCACCGCGATCCTGCACGCCCCGCGCAAGCTGTCGCCGGCGCTGCTGCGCGCCGCGCTGCTGCCGGGCAACGGCAAGCCCGGGGTGCCGCTGGCCTCGTTCGGCATCGCGCTGCAGAGCATCCGCCACGCCAACCTCCACGGGCTGATGCGCAGGATCACCGCGCCGACGCTGCTGCTCTGGGGCGGCGACGACCAGCTCGTCCCCGTGCGCTCGGCCGCGACCTTTGCGCGGGAGATCGCCTCGGCGGAGCTGGTCGTCCTTCCCGACACCGGTCACATCCCGCAGCTGGAGCGACCGCGGGACGTCAACCGGCTGCTGCTGGACTTCATCGCCTGAGCCCGCGCGCTCAAGTTCGGTGCGCCGGCGACGATTTCGAGGGCGTGAGGCTTCGACGCGCGAAGGCCCCAGAGACCGAGGCTGACACCGCCGCCCAGGGCAGCCGCAGCGCCGCATCCGACTCGTCGCTCGACGCGGTCGCGGCCATCCTGCGCGCCCTGGGGCAGACGGCCCAGCGCGGTGAGGAGGCTGCGCGGGGCCTGGAGGAGTGGGCGCGTCACGTGCTCGTCCTCGCCCCGCCGCCGGGCGCGCGGGACGGCGTGCCGTTGCCCGAGCGGGACTGGGTGGGCCTGCGCCGCCACGTCGTCGGCCACGTCAAGGACGAGGGCGCGGCCGTCGCGCGCACCGTCACCGACCTGCAGGACGCGCTGTGGCTCGTCGCGAACGGGCTGTCGCAGGCCATCGTCGACGACGAGGCCTCTGCGGCGGACGCGGCGACCCAACTCGACCGGCTCCGAGCCGCGGCCGGCGGGTCGGCCCAGGAGCTGAAGGCGACCGCGCTGGAGACCGTCCAGCGCCTGTCGGAGATCATCGACGAGCGCACCGAGCGGCAGGTCGGGCTGGCGCGCGAGCTCGGCGAGCGCGTGGAGGTGCTGCGCGTCGAGCTGGACGACACGCGCCGCGAGGTGGACGTCGACCCGCTCACCAAGCTCGCCAACCGGAGCGTCCTGCAGCGCGAGCTGCCGCGGGCCATCCAGGTCCGCACGCTGGTCGACGAGCCGGCCTGCCTGGCGATCGTCGACCTCGACAACTTCAAGCAGATCAACGACGTCCACGGCCACCAGACCGGGGACTTCGCGCTGGAGGCGTTCGCCGACGCGCTGGTGCGCAGCTTCCCCCGCCGGCGCGACGTCGTCGCCCGCTTCGGCGGCGACGAGTTCGCCGTCATCCTGCGCGACGCGAGCGCCGAGGACGGCTGCCGGCTGGCGGAGCGGTTCCTCGTGGCCGTCCGCGAGCTGCAGGTCGCCGCGCCCGGCGAGACGTTGCAGCTGACCGCCAGCGTCGGCATCGCCGAGGCGCTCGTCGGCGAGCCGGCCGACAGCTGGTTCGCGCGCGCGGACCGGGCGCTCTACGAGGCGAAGGCCGAAGGGCGTGACCGCGTCGCGCTGGCGGGCGACGAGGTCGAGACCGGCGTCTCGCGGCTGGCTGCCTAGAGACCGAAGGCGTGGATGAGGACCACCGGTTCGCCGGCCGCGTCGGAGGCGTCGAGGTCGACCGTCGCGCCGAACGCGAAGTCCTGGTTGCCCTCCGGGTCCTGCACGATCTGGCGCACCTTCCACAGCCGCGGCTCGGCGCGGTCGATGATCAGCAGCTCCGGGGAGCGCGCATCGGCACCGGTGCCGACCGACTCGTACTCGTCCCAGTAGGCGCCCAGCGCGTCCTCCCAGTCCTGCGCGGTCAGCTCCGGCCGGGAGGGCGGGTCCGTGAGCGCCGCGGCGGTGGCGTCGAGCTCGGCCAGCGCACCGAATCGGTCACGCGCCGCCAGCTGCACGCGCTGGAACATCGCGTTGCGCACCATCACGGTGAACGCGCGCTCGTTGCCGGTGATGGGCCGCGGCGGTGGCTGCGGCTCGTCGGAGGCCAGCGCCCGTTCGACCGCGTCCGGGTCGGTCAGCGCCTCCCACTCGTCGAGCAGGCTGGAGTCCGTCTGGCGGATGGTCTCGCCGAGCCAGTCGATGATGTCCTCGAGCTCCTCGGTCTTCACCTCGTCGGGCACCGTCTGGCGCAGCGCGCGGTAGGCGTCGGAGAGGTAGCGGAGCACGAGCCCCTCGCTGCGGGCGACGCCGTAGAAGGCGATCGTCTCGCTGAACGTGCGTCCCCATTCCCACATGTCGCGCACGACGGACTTGGGGGAGAGGTCGCTCTCGCGCACCCACGGATGGGTCTCGCGGAACGCCCGCAGCGCGTCGTGGAGCCCCTCGCCGAGCGGCTTGGGGTAGGTGACCTCCTCCAGCAGCTCCATCCGCTCCTCGTACTCGATGCCGTCGGCCTTCATCTCGGCGACGGCCTCGCCCCGGGCCTTGTTGGCCTGGGCCATCAGCAACGGGAACGGGTCGTCGAGGATCGCCTCGACGACGGAGACGACGTCGAGGGTGTAGGTCTCCTCGTGCGGGTCCAGCAGCTTGAAGGCCTTCAGCGCGAACGACGCCAGCGGCTGGTTCAGGGCGAAATCGTGCTGCAGGTCCTCGGCGAGCTGGAGCGTGCGGCCGTGCTCGTCGGGCTCGGTCAGCCACTGCAGGACGTCGGCCTGCAGCAGCTCGTCGCCGAGCTCCTGCGCGCGGTCGAGGAGCTTGCCGCGGCCGCGCTCATCCTCGTGGTTGTCCTCCATCAGCGCCCGCATCGTCTCGATCGGGTCCGCCGGCTGGCTGACGACGTTGAGGATCATCGAGTGATCGACGCGCATGCGCGAGACCAGCGCCTCGGGCGTCGCGGTCCGCAGCTTCTCGAAGGTCTCCTCGGTCCAGCTGACCTCGCCTTCTGCGGGCTTCCTGGTCTGGACCTTGCGGCGCTTCTTGGGGTCGTCCCCCGCCTTGGCCAGGGCTCGCGCGCGCTCGATCACGTGGTCGGGCGCCTGGACGACCACATGGCCGGAGGTGTCGAACCCCGCGCGGCCGGCGCGGCCGGCGATCTGGTGGAACTCACGCGCCTTCAGCACGCGATGCTTGCTGCCGTCGAACTTGGCGAGGCTGGTGAACACCACGGTGCGGATGGGGACGTTGATGCCGACGCCGAGGGTGTCCGTGCCGCAGATGACCTTCAGCAGGCCGGCCTGGGCCAGCTGCTCGACCAGCCGCCGGTAGCGCGGCAGCATCCCCGCGTGGTGCACGCCGATGCCGCTGCGGACCAGCTTGGACAGCGTCTTGCCGAAGCCGGCGTTGAAGCGGAAGGCCCCGATCTCGGCGGCGATCGCATCGCGCTCCTCCCGCGTGCAGAGCTTGGCCGAGAGCAGCGACTGCGCGCGCTCCAGGGCAGCGGCCTGGGTGAAGTGGACGACGTAGATCGGCGCACGGTCCTTCGTGACGAGCTCCTCGAGCAGCTCGTGCATCGGCTCGAGGCTCCACTCGAACGTCAACGGCACGGGGCGCTCGGCATCGTCGATGACCGACGTGTCGCGCCCGGTGCGCCGGCTGAGGTCGTCGGCGATCGCGGTGACGTCGCCGAGCGTCGCGCTCATGAGCAGGAACTGCGCGTGCGGCAGGCTCAACAGCGGCACCTGCCAGGCCCAGCCGCGCTGGCCGTCGGCGTAGTAGTGAAACTCGTCCATGACGACCAGGCCCGCATCCGCGTGCCGGCCCTCGCGGAGCGCGATGTTGGCCAGGATCTCCGCCGTGCAGCAGACGATCGGGGCACCGGCGTTCACCGACGCGTCGCCGGTGAGCATGCCGACGTTCTGCGCGCCGAAGATCGCGCAGAGCTGGAAGAACTTCTCCGACACCAGCGCCTTGATCGGTGCGGTGTAGAAGCTCGTGCGGTCGTCGGCCAGCGCCGCGAAGTGCGCGGCCACGGCGACCAGTGACTTGCCGGATCCGGTCGGGGTGGCGAGGACCACGTTGTTGCCGCTGAACAGCTCGATCGCGGCCTCGTCCTGGTGCGGGTAGAGCTCGATGCCCTCCGCCGCGGTCCAGGCGGTGAAGGCGTCGTAGAGCGCGTCGGCGCTGGTGTCGTGGGGGAGGGCCTCGATGAGCGGCATGCGTCGGGTTCTGACGGTAGCCCAGCGCGTCCGGTCCGCGACGGCGGGCCAGGCCGGTCAGACGACCTGGGCCGCCGCGTGGCCGGACGCCCAGGCCCACTGGAAGTTGAACCCGCCCAGGTGGCCGGCGATGTCGAGGACCTCGCCGATGAAGTACAGGCCCGGGCTCTTCAGGGACTCCATCGTCTTGGAGGACACCTCGCTGGTGTCGACGCCGCCCAGCGTCACCTCGGCGGTGCGGTAGCCCTCGGTGCCGCCGGGGACGAGCTGCCAGGCGCCGAGGCGGTCGGCGATGTCGCGCAGCTCGGCGGGGGAGTGCTGCTTCATCGGCCGGTCGGTGAACCAGCGGTCCGCCAGCAGCGTCGCCATCTTCTTCGTGAAGACCTCGGCGAGGACGGTGCGCAGCGATGCGTCGGGGCGCTCGGCCTGCTTGGCCTGCAGCCACGCCGGCGCGTCGTGGTCGGGGAGGAGGTTGATCTCCACCGTGTCGCCGGGATGCCAGAAGGAGGAGATCTGCAGGATGGCGGGGCCGCTCAGGCCGCGGTGGGTGAAGAGGATGTTCTCCTTGAAGCTGTGGCCGTTGCTGCGCACGACGGACGCGACGGACGTGCCGGTCAGCTCGCCGCACAGCTCCTTCAGCTGGTGGTCGGTGACCGTGAAGGGCACCAGTCCCGCCCGCGTGGGATGGATGCGGTGGCCGAACTGCCGGGCGACGTCGTAGCCGAACCCCGTCGCGCCGAGCGTCGGGATCGACAGGCCGCCGGTGGCGATGACCAGCGACGGCGCGGTGACGTCGCCGATGTCGGTGCGCAGCGCGTAGCCGGCGTCGACCTTGGCGATCTCATGCACGGCGGTGCTGACGTGCAGCTCCACGCCGGCCCGCTCGCACTCCCCGAGGAGCATGTTGAGGATGTCCTTGGAGCGGTTGTCGCAGAACAGCTGCCCGAGCTTCTTCTCGTGGTAGGGGATGCCGTGGTCGCTGACCATCGCGATGAAGTCCCACTGCGTGTAGCGGGCCAGCGCGGACTTGCAGAAGTGCGGGTTGCCGCCCTGGGAGAAGTAGTTCTCCGGCTCGGCGTACATGTTGGTGAAGTTGCACCGGCCGCCGCCGGACATGAGGATCTTCTTGCCCGGCTTGTTGGAGCTGTCGAGCAGCAGGACCTGACGGCCGCGGGCGGCAGCGGTCATCGCGCACATGAGGCCGGCGGCGCCTGCGCCGAGGATCACGACGTCGGGGGTACGCACAGGTCGCACACGCTACGGGGCAGGTGTGAAGGACCGCACCCAAGGTGTGGGTAAGGGATCGTGTGCCGCGTGGGTTGTCGTGTCATGTCCAACTTCCTGCGCGCCGCGCTCGGCGCCACTCTTGCCGCCGCTGCCTGCGGCGCCCTGACGCCCACGGCCGGCGCGGCGACACCCGACACGTTCGGCCAGGCCGTCTTCGTCCGCGACACCTCCGCGCTGCCGGGCCTGGGCGGGGCGCGCCCCGACGCCATCGCCTTTGCGCCCGGCGGAGACCTCCTGGCGGTGCGCACCGACGCCAAGGACGTCCGCGTCGCCGTGGGCCGGATCGATGCGGCGCGTGGCCGCATCCGCCAGCCGCAGGGGGCGGGCATGTGCCTGTCATCGGTGCCCACCAAGGGCTGCGCGATGCTGCCGACCCCGCCGCGCGACGTGAGGTCCGTGGTGGTCGGCGCGGGCGGCCGGGCCGTCCACCTCGTCGGGCAGGGCGTCCTCACGCTCGCACGCGACCCGCAGACCGGCGCGCTGGCGCCGCTGCCCGGTGGCGGCTGCCTGCCCGCGCCGGGCTCTGCAGGGTGCGGGCAGGAGGGTGACGCGCTCCGGCTTGCCGTGCCGGCGTCCGGCCCTGCGTGGCTGGGGACGGCCCGGACCGTGCGGCGCCTCGTCACCGATGCGGCCACCGGCGCGCTGAGCCTGGCACCGGGCGACGGCGCCTGCCTCTCCGACGGCCCCGGCGTCGCGGCCTGCACCCCCGCGCCGGTCACCGGCTGGGCGGGCGCAGCGCTGGTCGCCGACGGCGAGCAGGCCTTCCTTGCTGCCGGCGTCAAGGACACACTCACGATCCTTCCCGTGCGCGCCGACCAGTCCGGGGCCATCGCGCCCGGCACTGCCGTCGTGCAGCCGAAGGTGTGCGGCTGTGACCCGGCGTTGCTGCTGGTGCCGGGCACCCGCGACCTGGTCGTGGCGAACGTCGGCCGGGCCGCCGAGCTGCACTTCACGCGCGGCGACGACGGGACGCTCACCGCGAAGGCGTGCGGGATCAGATGCCCGATGCTCGGGGCGCCGGTGGCCGCGTCCCCGGACGGCCGGTCCGTCTACGCGACAGAGCTGGGCTCGGCGGCCGGCGAGTCGCTGGGCTCGGTCTTCCAGGTGTCGACCCACGACCGCGCCACGACGACCGGACTGCTGCGGTACAGCTTCCTCACGGACGTGACCTACGTCGAGCAGGAGGACGAGGTGCCCGCGCAGTTGGCCGTCTCGCCGGACGGCAACTGGGTCGTCACGTCCCACTTGGAGCTGCTGGCCCGCCGCACCGCCAAGCCGCCGACGATCGCCGTCAGCGGCCTGCCGGGCAAGGGCCGCTGCGTGAAGGGCAACCTGCGGTTGAAGGTGAAGGTCACCGGCGCCCGCGACACGGGGCGCAGGACGATCCTCATCGCCAACGAGTGGATCGCCACCGAGAGCGGTGTGGGCCTGTCGGAGCACCGCTACGCGACCGCGAACTTCACGTTCAGGTACAAGCACCGCCGCAAGCGGCCCATCGAGATCACGATCTACGCCCCCGGCAAGCGCTTCAACGACGCCCAGCGGTCCGTCGAGTTCCGGTTCTGCTGACCCGTCCGGCCGTGGGGTGGCGCCTGGAGGCGCCCAGCCGGGGTCAGACAGGTGCGCCGGCGAGGCTCGGGGCGAGCAGGGCGAGCGAGTGCAGGCGGCCCTCGATGGTGTCCGCCTGGTGGACGGTCATCAGCTCGTCGGCAGCCGTCGCCCGCGCGAAGTCGTCGAGGTAGGCGACGACCGCGTCGGGGGTGCCGAGCGCGGTGTACTGCATCATCTGCTCGAGTTGGGCCGCCTCGGGCGAGGCGAGGACGAGCTCGATCTCGTCATCGGTCAGCGCGTGGCCGGGACGGCTGAACAGGGCGCGCGCGAGCATCCGCCGGCGGGCCTGCAGCTGGCGTTGCGCCTCGACGTCGTCGTCGGCGGCAAGGACGTTCACGGCGGCGATGAAGTGCGGCTCCGACAGCTGCTCGGACGGCTTGAACGCCTCGCGGTAGTGCTGCGCCGCCTGGTGCAGCAGGGTGGGGGCGAAGTGCGAGGCGAACGCGTAGGGCAGCCCGAGCGCTGCGGCCAGTTGCGCCCCGAACATCGACGAGCCGAGGATGTACAGCGGGAGGTTCGTCCCGTCCCCGGGCATCGCGCGGACGCCCGGCACGCGGGTCTGGCCCGTGAGGTAGCCCTGCAGCTCCAGGACGTCCTGCGGGAACGTGTCCGCCGCGGAGGGGTCCCGGCGCAGCGCGTACAGGGTGCGCTGGTCGGTGCCGGGGGCGCGCCCCAGGCCGAGGTCGATGCGGTCGGGGTGCAGCTCTGCCAGCGTGCCGAACTGCTCGGCGATCGTCAGTGGAGCATGGTTGGGCAGCATCACCCCGCCGGACCCCAGGCGGATGCGCTCCGTGTTCGCCGCGACGTGCGCGATCAGCACCGCCGGGGACGATGACGCGATCGTGCGCATGTTGTGGTGCTCGGCGTACCACACGCGGGCGTATCCCAGCGCCTCCGCCTGCTGCGCGTAGCGGACCGTGTTCTGCAGCGCCTCCCGCACGGGCTGGCCGTGGGTCACGGCAGCGAGGTCGAGCAGCGAGACCGGGACGTTCAGCGACATCGCCAAGACGATAGGGGTGTGTCCTCAGACCTCGACGGCGGTGTGCTTCGGCGCGCCGGGAGGGACGAGGGGGACGAACAGCGCGGTCAACAGCGACGCGACGGCGAAGAAGAGGAAGGCGTCGTCGAAGCCGCTCAGTGCGGGGACGCCCGGTGCGGCCTCGCCCGCGGCCACGAGGACCGTCGTGGCGATCGAGGCGCCCAGCGCGGAGCCGATCGTGCGCAGCTCGTTGGTCATGCCCAGCGCGGCTCCGGTCTCGTCGGAGCGGGCGGCCGCGAGGCAGAGGTCCAGCGTCGCGCCGATGGTCATGCCGAAGGACAGGCCCAGCGGGATGTCCGACAGGACGATCGTCCAGACCGTCACCGGGAAGACCACGAGGATCGCGTTGCCCACGGCGATGCACAACAGCCCGCCGACGATCAGCGCGCGCGTGCCGATGTAGGGCACCAGGCGGGCGCTCAACGGGCCGGAGATCAGCGCGGTGACCGAGCTGGGGACGAGCGCGAGGCCGACCTCGAACGTGCTGAGACCCAGCCCGAATCCGGTGCTCTGCGGCAGCCCGGCCAGCAACGGCAGGACCGCGAGGTGCGAGAACGCCACGAAGCCGACGAGCAGCGAGAGGACCTGCGCGCTCCACATCGGCCGGCGCGCCAGCAGCGCGGGGTCGAACAGCGGCTCACGCGCCGTGCCCTGGCGCGCGGCGAACAGGGCGAGCGCCACACCCGCCCCGCCCAGCAGGCCCAGCACCCGCGTCGATCCCCACCCCCAGTCGCTGCCCTGCGACAGCGCGAGCACGATCGGGACCAGCCCCGCCGCGAGCAGCACCCCGCCGGTCCAGTCGATGCTGGTCGCGCCGCGCTGTGCCGACTCGGGCACGACCAGGGCGACGGCGGCGAACGCCACGATCGAGAAGGCCGAGAGCGTCCAGAACAGCGCGCCCAGCGAGCCGACGTCGACCAAGGCCGAACCGCCGAGCTCGCCGAGGACCGATCCGGCCCCGGCGGCGCCGATGAGGATGCCGACGGCGCGCGAGACGCGGTTCGGCTCGACGTGGTCGCGTACCAGCGCGAGCGCCAGCGGCACCGTGCCGGTGCCGAGCCCCTGCACGACACGCCCGAGGATCAGGGTGCCCAGCGAGGACGCGACGGCGCAGATGGCCGACCCCAGCGCAAACGCGATGAGCGACCACAGGAGCACCCGGCGGCGTCCGATCCGGTCGCCGAGGCGCCCCGCCAGCGGTGTGGCCACCGCGGCGGCCAGGCCGAACGCGGTGAAGATCCAGACGACCTCGTTGGGTCCGGCATCGTAGGTCCGCGAGATCAGCGGCAGGGCGGGGGCGACGACCGACGTCTCCAGCGTGAAGTCGAGGATGCCGACGGCGAGGACCCATTCAGGCCGCACACGTCCCCGCCAAGACCCGCCGCGCATGGGATCGTTGTACATGACCGCGTTAGCATCGACACGGATGACGGGCCTGTTGCTGGAGCGGGAGGAGGTGCTCGACGCGGGCACGCGCGCGCTCGCGACCGCAGCACGGGGAGAGCCCGGAATTCTGGCAATCCGTGGTGAGGCGGGCACCGGCAAGACGAGCGTGCTCGACGCGATGACCGCGGCCGCCGAGGGCTTCACCATCGTCCGGGCGCGCGGCGAGGAGATGGAGACCGGGTTGTCGTTCGCTCTGCTCGAGCGGCTGCTGTCAGCTCTCGAACAGGACGCCACGAGCGTCGCTCCGGCCGACGGCGAGCCCGTCCTCGAGCCGTCGGTGCCGCACCTGCGCGCGCTGGAACGGCTGCGCGCCGTCGCGACCACGCCGCTGCTGCTCGCCCTGGACGACCTGCAGTGGGCCGACGCGGACTCGCTGACCACGATCGCCTTCCTGGCCCGGCGCCTGGACGACCTGCCCGTCGTCCTGGCCGTCGGCGTGCGCGGGTGGCCCTCGGCGGCATCTGACGTCGTCGACGACCTCGCGGTCTCCACGGGGGCGCACGTCCATGAGCTCGAGCCGCTGTCCGCGGAGGCGGGGCGCGTGCTGCTGGAGGTCGCCGCGGGCGAGGCCGAGATCTCCGAGGAGACGGCCCTCCGCGCCCACGAGCAGTGCGGGGGCAACCCGCTGCTGCTCACCTACGTCGCGGCGGAACTGCGCCGGGGGACCGACCCGCTGGACGCGTTGGCCGGGCAGGAGGACCTGCTCCTGCGCCGCTTTGCGGGCCTGGACGCCGACGCGCTGGCCCTGGCCCGCGGTGCCGCGCTCCTCGGGGTCCGCTTCCACCCGGGCGTTGCCGCGGCGCTCGCCGAGCTGACCCACGAGCGGGCGGCGTTGGGCGAGCTGGCCCAGCGGGGCCTGATCGTCGCCGACGGCGACCACCACATGCGCTTCACGCACCCGCTGCTGCGCCAGGCGCTCTACGAGGACGTCGCCCCGGCGGTGCGACAGCGCTGGCACGCCGCGGCCTTCGCGGAGCTCGTGCGGCGCGGGCGGTCGGTGGACGCAGCCGAGCACGCGGTCCGTGCCGACCTCGCCGGTGACCCGGAGGCCGCGGCGGTGCTGGAGCGGGTCGGCCGTCAGGCGCTGGCCGCCGGCGGCCTGCGGGTCGCGGTCGAGCGGTTGCAGGCCGCAGCGCACGTCCTGGGCGACCAGGCCGGTGCGCCGCTGCTGCTGACGCTGGCCGAGGCGCTCTGCGCCGTGGGCCGCGTCGGCGACGCGGCGCAGCGCTGCCGTGAGGTGCTCGACAAGGCCGATCTGGAGTGGCGCTCCCGCGTCGATGCCCTGGTGCTGCTGGGCCGCTGCTCCTACCTGGACGGGGAGGCCGACCACGGCACCTGGGAGCTGCAGCAGGCGGTGGACCTCGCCGCGGCGCACGACGAGCTCGCAGCCATCGGGCCGCTGCTGGAGCAGGTCGTGAGCACCTGGATGGCGGCCGGCCCGGGCCACGCGCTGCCGTTCGCCGAGCGGGCACGGGAGATCGCGCACCGCAGTGGGGACCGGGAGCTGCGTGAGCGGACCGACATCGCCTGGGGCGACGTCGCGATGGAGGCGGGGGACCGGCGCGGGCCTGCGGCGACCCGGCCCGCGGGGCGCTGGCTGCAGAGCCCGGCGCGGGCCGCGGACCTCCCGACCGCCGATCTGGTCTCGCCGTTGTCGGCGCTGTACCCGTTCGCCCACTGCGCGTTCTTCACGGAGCGCTTCGACGAGGCGCAGGCCGCGTTCGACCTGGCGGCAGCACGGCTGTCGGAGGCCGGTGCCGCCACAGGCTCGTCCACCGCCGAGATCTTCCGCAGCAACCTGCTGATCCGGCGCGGCCGTCTGCAGGAGGCCCTGGACGCCAACGCTCGCGCCGGTCGCTACGCGGAGTTCATCACGACGACGATCCCCGTGGTCGCCGCGCAGCGGGCGGTCATCCTCACGTGGATGGGGCGGACCGCCGACGCGCTGGCCGCCCGCGAGCGGGCCCTGCGCGACGGCCCG
Organism: uncultured Conexibacter sp.; assembly: GCA_964443695.1. Lineage (GTDB taxonomy): Bacteria > Actinomycetota > Thermoleophilia > Solirubrobacterales > Solirubrobacteraceae > Paraconexibacter. The sequence continues at coordinate 52,477 of CAYUDT010000011.1, forward strand.
GTGCCGTGGCCGGTGCACAGCTGGATCGCCTGGTCGGACGGGTTGCGCGCGCTGTGGGCGGGCTCGGCGTCCGCCTCGGACGATTTCCTGGAGCTGGAGCGGATCCTCACCCGGGCCGGCGTGCGGGAGGCCAACCACACGCCGTACTTCCACCACGCCGTCGCCGCACACCTGCTGGCGGGGCGGGAGGACGATGCCGCCCGGGTGCTGGCCGCGTTGCAGGCCGCGGCGCTCGAGCACCCCGGGCGCTGGCCGGCGCATGCCGTCGCGCTGTCGCAAGGCTTCATCCACCAGCATGCCGGCCGTTTCGCCGACGCGACCCGGTCCTTCGACGAGGCGGCAGAGCTGCTGGGCGACGCCGACCTGCCGCTCTCGCGGGCGGAGGCCCTGCTGGCGGCGGGCACGCTGCTGCGCCGCGAGGGGCGGTTGGTCGCTGCGCGCGCGCCGCTGGCCGAGGCCCGGCGCCTGGCCGAGGACCACGACGCCGGTGCGCTGGCGCGCCTGGCGGCCGACGAGCTGCGCCTGGCCGGAGGACGGCGTCGGCGCGACGACACCGACCGCGACGTGCTCACCGTCGCCGAGTTGCGCGTCGCGCGCGCGGCCGCGGCGGGCGCGACCAACGCGGAGATCGCGGCAAGCCTGCACCTGTCGACCAACACCGTCGCCAGCCACCTCAAGCGGGTGTACGGCAAGCTCGGCATCGACGGACGCCGAAGACTCAACGCCGTCGTCCTGCCTGACGACGACGGCGCTCATCCCGCGGTGTAGTAGGCGTAGAGCTCGAGGTCGAGGTTGTTGCCCTCGTTGAGGCAGCGCGCCTTGCCGCGGAAGGTCAGCGTCTTCACGCCCGGTTGCAGCGTCGTCCCGGGGAAGATGCCGCTGTCGGCGTTCTCCTCATCGGCCCTGAGCGGATTGGGGAACACGACGTTGCAATCGAGGTCGTCGCCCTCGAATTCGTGGACGAACCCTTCGACCTGGAAGGACTCGTACTTGTCCTCGATCTTGGACACGCTGCCGATCTTCAGCACCTTGCGGAACGGGATCTCGCCGCGGTCGTCACGGGCCTGCACACGCCGGTCGCTCTGCTGGCAGGTCGACAGCTGCGTGCCGTTGCTGCAGCCCGGCAGGTCAACGGCGCCGCCGTCACGGTGGCTGTTGACCGGGAAACCCAGGAGGTCGGCTCCGGGCGCGTCGTCGTCGCAGCTGCGGCCCGGGTTGCAGAGGCGTCCGCCGTCCGGGCCCCGCGCCGTGATCCCGAACTCGTAGTCGCCGGCGCTGTCCTCACCATCGCCGTCCTCCTTGATGTCCATACCGGCGAGCGTCAGCTCGACGTAGTAGTCCGGGACGAGCGCGCGCCGCTCCTGTCCGCGGGACGCCGCGGTGACCTCGTCGTAGTCGGACTGGTTGTCGCCGTCGGTGTTGGCCTTGAGCGGGTCGGTGCCGTTCTTCGCCTCGTCACCGTCGACGAGCCGGTCGAGGTCCTGGTCGGCGTCGCGTGGGTCCGACGGCGAGATGTACGGATCCTCGCCGGCGACGCGGACGATGATCGGGTTGCCGGCGCGCCCGGCCTCGACACCGTCGGGTCGCCGGTCGCGGTCGGAGTCCACCAGCAGCGGGTCGGTGGTCACGATGCCGAGGTCGCGCAGGGTGAAGCCGCGCACCTCCTCGAAGTCGGTGAGCTTGTCGCCGTCGGTGTCCTTCTTGTTCGGGTTGGTCTTCAGCTCGCGCTCCTCGCCGTCGAGGAGGCCGTCGCCGTCGGAGTCGGCCAGCTCCTTGTTGCTCTTGACCGAGACCACCGTCGGCGGGCCGTCGCTCGGGCACTTGTGGTCGCAGACCCCGAAGCCCGCGTACGGGTCGCGCACGGTGACGTCGTACGCCGTGTCCTCCAGGACGTTGACCACGCCGTCACCGTCGGCGTCCCCGAACTTCTCGTAGTCGGAGTCGAGCGGGTCGCCGCCGATGCGCTGCTCGACGCCGTCGGATGCGGTGTCGCCGTCGCTGTCGAAGCGCTCGGGGCTGGTCTTCTGCACCGGCGTGAAGGTGTCCGGCAGCGCGGGCGGGCTGATCAGCTCGACCGAGAAGCCGTCAAGCTCGAAGTCGTCGCTGAGCCCGTCGCCGTCGGTGTCGGGCGACGTCGGGTCGGTGACCGGGTCGAGGATGTCCCAGTCGAGCTGGGGGTCCCGCGGACCGGTGATGTCGCGGCGGGGCTCGTGCCCGGTCGTGAACACGATCAGGCCGTCGGCGTCGCGCTCGATGGTCGAGGGCGCCTCGTCGTCGTCGAAGCGGCCGTCCGCATCGGAGTCCTTGGCCGCGCAGCTGGAGCGCACCTGGCGCGAACCGCGGGGGATCACGTTGACCCGCCAGCCGACGTAGATCTCGAAGCGGTCGTCGAGCCCGTCGCCGTCGGAGTCCTTGCTGGTGTCCATGCAGCGGTTGAGGCTCTCGATGATGGCCGGGACGCGGTCCTGGTCGACGTCCTGCAGGAAGGCCAGCGTGAACGTCTGGCCGGCGCGCAGGATCAGCGAGTCCAGCGTGGCGTCGCCGTCGATGCCGGTCGGTCCGACGATCTCCCAGGTCTGGGCCACGCCGGGCGTCAGTGAGGTGCGCCGGACGCGGTAGAGCTTCTCCGCGCCGTTGGCGGTCGTGAAGATCGAGTAGCTGTTGTCGATCTGCTCCTGGGTGAGCGTGTTGGTAGGGGTGTCGACCTCGCGGTACTCGGTCAGGCCGATGGCGGCCAGCGCGTCACGCAGCGTGATGCCGAGGTTCTTGCCGTCGGGGCCGAAGATCATCTTGCGGTCGCCCTCGTCGAGGACGCCGTTCTCGTTGGTGTCGACGCGGCGGCCGGTGCCGGTGGCGACGCGGCGGCTCTCGGTCTCGTCGCCCACGCCGTCGTTGTCGGCGTCGTAGCCGCCGTAGTCGATGACCAGGCCGGCCGTGCGGTCGTTCACCGCCTGCGACGTGAACGCGAAGTTGCGGCCCAGCTCATCGGTGATGTCGTAGTTGCTGAAGCGGAACACCAGCCCGCGCGGGTTGCGCATGAGCTCCTCGATCTGCGCCGGGAAGACCTGGGTGTTCTCGAAGATGATCGGCCCGCGGCGGGGCACCAGCGGCCCGAGCGTGAAGCCGGAGTCCGGCTCGGCGACCGGCAGCATCGTCGCCACCGGCGTGAGCCGCGTCGGGTTCTGCGGGTCCTGCATGAACGCGCTGAGCTGCAGGTGGCGGATCGTGAATGCGATGTCACCGTCGGCCCGCAGGTCGACGGTCGCCGACATGCGCGCACCCTCCACCGAGCGCGTGCGGTTGGCCGACTTCGACTGCGCGACCTCGGACTGCTGGGACTTCGACCAGGTCTGCTGGGTTTCGCGCGAGGACTCCTCCGACCACTGCGTGGTGAAGGTGGAGGAGAAGCTCTCCTCGGTGGTCGTCGAGAACGAGTACTCCTGCGAGACGCGCCCGCCGCCCTCTGCGGCACCGGCCGCGACGTTGATCTTGGCGCCCACCGTCGCGGAGATCTTGCTGCTGGCCTCGATGGCCCGCGTGTCGGTGGTGCTGAACTTCTGCCCCTCGCTCTCGACCAGCTGCGAGCCGACCGACTTGGTCTCGGCCACCCGCGACTCGCTGCCCTCGACGTCGGTGAAGCGCACGTCCAGCCGCAGGTCGGTCCCGCCGATCTCCAGGCCCGGTCGCGGCAGGTCGCCGATGCGCGGGTTGCGGTTGCCGAGCGTGATCTCGGTGTCGTCGGAGATCTGGTCGCCGTCGGTGTCCGCCAGCAGCGGCGAGGTCGAGAAGAACGTGAGCTCCAGGCCGTCGGTGAGGCTGTCGTCGTCGGTGTCCTGCTGGAGCGGGTCCGAGAAGGACTCGTTGTACTCGACGTCGTCGGCCAGGCCGTCGTCGTCGGAGTCCCCGTCGCGCGGGTTGGTCCCCAGGCTGCGCTCGACGTCGTCGGTCAGGTTGTCCCCGTCGGTGTCGGCGGAGTCGATCACGCCGTCTGCGTTGCGATCGTCCTCGGCGGTCGGGTTGGCGCAGTCCAGGCCCGGGCGGCCCGGGTCGCTGGTGACGTCGGTCCTCGTCTCCTGCCCACCGGCGCGCACGACGACGACCGTCCAGCCCGCGGCCTCCTCGTTGTCGCTGACGCCGTCGCAGTCGGTGTCCGCGCGGTCGTTGGCGGGCGGGGTGCCCACGAACGTGGCGGAGGTGGGGTCGGCCGCGGTCGCGGCGGCGCCCTTGTCGGCCAACGGCTGACCGGTGAGGTCGACGATGCCGGTGACCCGCGCGCGGTAGGTGACCTCGTTCTGCGAGCCGGTCTCCAGCTCGACGGCCAGGCGCGACTCGTCGGTGAACCGGGCGCTCAGCACCTTCACGCCGCCGCTCTCCTGCGTGGACGACTCGCGGACGACCTGGTAGAGCGACGTGCTCAGCGCGCTGTCGGCCAGCGGTTTGGAGAACTGGACCAGGACGCTGCGGTTGCCGGTCGAGCCGGCAGCGGTGACGCGCGGACGGTCGCCGGCGACGGGCACGCTGCCGGTGAACGTCGCGCTGCGGGCGTCCGCAGCCAGCGGCACGCCGCCGGGGTCGCTCACGCCCGCGGCGGTGACGGTGTAGGGGACGGCGTACTGGCGCCCGGTGCTGAGCGCGACCTTCGTCAACCCGGGCAGACGGGCGGCACCGGTGACGAAGAGGTTGGGGTCGCTGCGGTAGCTGGCCGGGTCGTCGGCCGACGGGCCGACCGGCGCGTCGAAGGTCAGGATGACGCGGTTGGCGCCGTCGGGTGCGGCCGAGAGCAGGCGCACGGGCGCCCCGGGCACGCGCGCGGTGGTGGTGATCGGGGTGCCGGGCAGCGAGGCCGCGCCGACCTGCTGCGCCGAGCCGATGACGGTGACGGGCACCGTCAGCCGGGTCAGGCGGCGCTTGCCGGCGGTGACGGTGACGTCCGCGGCCGCGGCTCCGGGAGAGAACGCGGTGCTGAGCGGCACGCTGATCGTCCGGCGGCCCTTGCCGACGACGATGCCGCTGCGGACCGCGCGGCGCTCGTCGTAGCGCACGGTGCCGTCGCGCTTGATGACCACGCGCTGGCTGACGGTCACCTTCAGCTTGGCCGTGCGCTTGACGCTGACGTCGATCAGCATCGTCCGGTTGTTGGCCGTCGCGTCGCGCAGCTTCGCCGGGCCGCCTTTGGGCACCCGCCGGGCGGCGGGTGCGTCGACCTTCGGCGTCGCCTGGCAGCCGCGGGAGGTGGCGACGTCCAGGAGGTTCCGCGTCGCGGCGATGCTGCTCAGCGCGGGCACGGCCTCGGTGACCTGCAGGCAGTAGGCGCCCTCCAGGCCTTCGGCGCGGGGCGGCACCACGGCTGCGCGCAGCGTCTGCAACGAGTCGGCGGGTGTGTCGGGCGTGCCGTCCTCGTCGACGTCGTCGTCGAGGTCCTCGCGGACCTGCAGGGCGTCGGGGATGCCCCAGCCCTGGTCGGACGTGTCGCTGCGGTCGACGATGCCGTCGCCGTCGTCGTCGATCTCCTCGACGTCGGAGGTGCCGTCACCGTCGGTGTCCGGGCGGACCTTGGTGCCCAGGCTGGGGACGACGCTCTCACCTGACAGCTCCAGCGGCCGGCCGGTCGGCGTGCGATCCAGACGGGCGGAGATCGCCAGCCGCTCGAGCTCGTGTTGGTAGGTCACGAAGAACAGGTCGCGCGTGGACCCGGACAGGGTCTTGGCCAGCGGATCCAGCGTCGCGCCGAGCGCGACGCGGCTGCGGGCCAGCTCCCGGGTCTTGACAACCGCGCTGGCCGAGCGCAGCCGGGGCGCCGCAGCGGTCACCTCGCGCCGCAGCGCGCGGAGGCGACCCGCGACCTGGGTGGACGTCACCTTCTTGGCCGACAGGACGCGTCCCGTGCTCTCGCCCCAGGCGCGCAGGCCGGCGAGCGGCCGGTCCCCCAGCGAGGCTCCCTGTGCCTCGACCGCTCCGCCGCCTGCCGCAGCGACGACCAGCGCCGCCACCATCGCCATCTGCGCACCCGCAACCCGCGCCGCGCCCCGCCCGCAACGTCCCGTCATGGCGGCGACGGTGCCTCATGCCCGGGGCCGGAGCATCACCCGTTCTGGTGATCGCTAAGGATGGTCAGCATCCCTACTGCGTGGCCGTGCGCGCCGCTGCGCCCGGTTTGCTCGCGGCGACCATCGCGCCGCGTGCACTGCCCGTCGTCGGCGGCCGGGTGCCGGTGCGGTCGGTGGGCGAGGGCCCTCCGGCGGTTCAGCGCGGCAGCGTGAGCGTGACGGAGCGTACGGTCGTCACGGGCTTGCCTCCGGGCGGCGTCACGGTGATCCGGACCGTGACCGGCAGCGTGCGCACGTGCGCGCGCCGGTAGCCCCGGAGCGCCGCAGCGGTGAGGGCCGTCGTCACCGTCCGGGGGCCGGGCTTCGCCACCGTCGTCCGGGTTGCCCCGACCTGCTTGGGCGCGCCTGTGCGGCCGCGGCTGCGGGCCCGCAGCACGACGCTGATCCGCGTGTTGGCCTGGGCCACGGTCACCTTCGCGGCGATGCGGGAGCCGCGCTGCCGGCTCGCGACGGTCGGGCCGGCGGCGCCTGTCGTGGTCCCGCCGCCCGGCGCGCCACCCGGTGAGCCGCTCGGTGCGCCTGCGGTCGCCGGGAGGTCGCCCGTCGACCACGACGGCGTGTCGCCGGCCGCGGCCAGGACCCGCGGGGCGCCACCGGCGGCGGCGACGGTCGAGATGCCGCCGTCGGCGGCGTAGGCCAGTTGTGTGCCGTCCGGCGACCAGGCCGGGGCGCCGCTGATGGCGCCGGCGGCCAGCACCGCCTTCGGGTTGCCGTTGGCGGCGTCGTAGAGGACCAGTTCGCCGCCCGACGTGGCGCCCGGTGCGCGCCGGACCGCCGCGACCGTGGTGCCGTCCGGGGAGGTCGACGGGAACAGGACCTGGTTGGCGGCGTCGTAGGCGACCGTCCGCTCGCACTCGCCACCGCCGGCGCCGCCGTCCGGCAGCAGCAGGCAGACCTTGTTGTCGTAGTAGGACGGGGCGTTCTGGAACGCCGGGTCTGCGGTGTCACGTGTCGACAGCAGCACGCGGCCACCGGTGTACCACCCGGCACTGCCGCCGGAGCCCTGCGAACGGCAGTCGCCCGACGGTGGGGTGTAGATGCAGATCCGCACCGAACCGCCGAGGTTCTCCAGCGCCAGGACGCCGTTGCCGTCGGGCTGGGCGATCGCCGCGATCGCGTACCGCGACAGCGGGCCGACGGGGTCGCTGAAGCCGGCGCCCCCGGCGTAGAGGTCTGAGGTGGGGACCGTCCAGGCCATCCGCGCGCCGTCCCGGGTGACCGACAGCGCCTGCAGGTTGGGCGGCGATGTGAGGGTTCTCGTCGCTCCCGTCTCCGGTGAGACCTGGCACGCCGCACCCGCGCAGCGGTAGGTCACGACCGACGCGGTGGCGGAGCTGCATCCGACCGCGGCGATGCAGGCAGCGAGGACGAACAGGCGGCGCAAGGTCCGAAGTCTAGAGCGACCCTCGCCAGAGGTCTCGCCCTCGTTGAGAGGTCCCGAAACCTTTAAGCCCGCGCAGATCCGGATGACCGTCATTCCGGTGAAGCAGGCGCACCCGGAGGTCGGGGCTGTTTGTCAGCGAACGCTGCCCGAATCGCTGAGCCGGTGGGCGGTGAACAGTGCGACCACCGGTGACCGTGGAAGGGACCCGGGTCGCTACCATCACGGGACGGGCCGGAAGATCCATCCGGCTGAAAGCGGTGTGTTTTTGCAGTTCGCGGTTGGGGCCATGGTGCACCTCGGCGTCTGAGGGCACCAACATCCCAGGAGGGATTCATGGCAACTGGAACCGTGAAGTGGTTCAGCGACGAGAAGGGCTTCGGCTTCATCTCGCCCGACGAGCCGGGCGCCGACCTCTTCGTGCACCACAGCGCGATCATGGGCAGCGGATATAAGTCGCTGGCCGAGGGCTCGAAGGTGTCGTTCGACATCGTCGACGGGCAGAAGGGCCCGGCCGCGTCCAACGTCGAGAAGCTGTAGTCGTCATGGCCGGCAAGGGTCGGACGACGTTCGCGAAGCTCAGCCGCGAGACGAAGATGCAGGAGAAGAAGTTCGCCAAGGAGGCCCGCAAGCGCGAGCGTCGCGAGGAGATCGACCGCGCCAACAGCGAAGGCCGGTCGCCCTGGGAGACGCCCGACGACGTCGAGGACACCGCACCGGTGCGTGTGGACGTCGCCGACCTCCACTGACCGGGCCGCGTCCGCTCACGGGTGAGCGGACGCCACGCCCCACGGCACCTCGTGCCGATGGGTTGGCGTCGCTGGGATGCTTCGGCGGGCGCCAGCCGCCGCGGTGAAGCTGAGGCTGACGAACGCGGCGCGCAAGCAGCTGAAACGGCGCAAGAAGCTCAAGCTGGGCGTGACCTATGAGTTCCTGCCGTCTGCCGGCGGGGTGGGGCTCGTCCAGGCCCGCACCGTGCTGCTGCGTGCGCGGACGAAGCCGCCGAAGGTCCCGCACCGCAAGTGAGAGTCGTCGCCGTCCCAGGCGCCGCAGCCGTCCGACAGTTGATCGCGGCGCCTCGTGCTGTGTGCGTGCGAGTCCCCGGACGCCGATTCCAGATCAACGCTGACCCGCAGCCATCGACAGCGCAGGTCACTCACCGCGGTGTTGCTGCTTCGACCGTGAACGCCGGCGGCCGGCGAGTCGGTCAGCACCGGCGCCGAGGGCGCATGAGAGCGCGATGACCACGATCAGCGGGGTACGCCAGGACCCGATGCCCAGTCGACGGTGACGCGGTCCAGGGTGATCATCATGAGCGTGACGATGAGGACGACGACCAGCGTCAGCCCGAACCTGCGCTTGGTCGGCTCGGGCGGTGTTGATCAGTCACCGGACTGCTCTGACGACCGTCTCAGGTCGCGGCGGCGGCCGCGACCCAGGCGGTTGGGAGCACGGCCGGGATCGCGGGGTAGTCGGGGATCAGGCTCAGGACGTAGGAGCGACACGGGCGGCTGTCGAACAGCGGGCGCAGATCCTCGAATGCGTGAAGCATCGCCAGCGATCCGGCGATCTGGCAGTCGGCGGCGTTGACCGCCTCGAGATCACCGATGACGCCGTCGGCCAGCAGGGCGTCGATGTGGTCGAGCTTCTCGGGCAAGCCGGCGATGTCCGCGCGCACCGGCTCGTCGTAGGCGCCCGCCTGCTTGACGAAGAACGGCACGATCGGCGTGAGCGCGATGCCGGACAGCTTCGGTGCCGGCAGCGGTGAGGCGACGTCGGCGAACCACTGCCGCTGGGAGAGATGGTTGCGCAGGCCCCAGCGAACGATCCGTCGCGGGATGGGTTGCAGCACTCCTTCGCCCCAGCGCTCGGCCTCCTCCACCGCCTGTCGTGCGTCCGGGTCGGCGGGGAACAGCGCGGGGACGGGCTGCGCCTGCTCGAGCGCTCGCGTGATGTCGAGCGAGCCCTGGACCTTCGCCCCGCCGGCGAGCTTCATGGCGGGCACCGTCACACCGCCGAAGCCCAGCGCCCTGAGCATCGCCGGGTGAAAACCGCCGAGCAGCTCGACGTTCTTGAAGTCCAGGCCCTTGCGCCGCAGCGCAAGACGCGCCGTGTAGCTCGGCGGCGACAACGGGATCGAGTACAGGCGCGTCAGCATCTGACGTCGGACACTAACGCTGCTCTGTGGAGGCGGTTGGCAACTGCGGGTCCGGGGCTGGGACGCCGTGGCGATCAGCCAACGGCCGGATCATTCGCGGACGAATGGCTCGCGAGTCGTCCGGCGTGGATCCGCGCCGCCCGCGCGGCGAGCGTGTCGGATCCCTGCGCACGCATATGCCGCGCAGTCGGGTCGCGCGGTGGCCTGCGCGCAGAGAAGCGCTTGTTTGCCTCACCCCTGGGCGGGTAGGGGCAGCGGCGTCCGTCACACCGGTTGGAGGTTCAGTTGTCCGTTCACCTGCGCGTTGCCCTGCTGGTCACCGCTATCGCCCTCGTCACTCCCGCGGCCACGCCGGCCGCCACACCGCCCAAGGCGCTGAAGACGCACGTCGTCGTCAAGAAGTTCGTCGTGCGCAAGACCGGCCTGAGCGCGCTGGGCACAGCGGCGACGACGGTCGGCGGTGCCTCGACGCGACAGGTCGTGGCGCTCACCGCCCAGGCCGGCGCCAACTGCCAGGTGCTGACCCTGCGGTTGGACCGGCTCAACCTCGCGCTGCTCGGTCTGCGCCTGAACGTCAGCGCAGTGAACCTGCGGATCACCGGCAACCGCGCCCGCACGCTCGGTGCGCTGTTCTGCAAGCTGGCGACCGCGACACGGTTGGGCAACGTCACGCGGGCCACCGCCGCGGCGGCCTCGCTGAACCGCCGCATCCGCCACCGCCCCCTTCAGCTCATCGGGTTCCGGGCGATGCTTTACCCGCAGACCGTCCCGGCAGAGGCACCCCACGACGGCGCCGCCACGCGGCAGGCGCCCGCCGCATCGCCCACCTGCCCGGTGCTCGACCTCACGCTCGGGCCGCTGAGCCTCGACCTCCTCGGACTGGTCGTCGACCTCTACGGCAAGACCCGCGTCGACCCGGTCCGCGTCACCGCGGTCGCCGACCCGGCAGCCGGCATCCTGGGCAAGGCGCTCTGCCAGATCTCGACCGTTCAACCCCAGCCCGCCACCGCCTGACGACTGGGGCCGGAGACACGGCGCCGCACCGCCACGAGTGCGGCGCGGCCTGCGTCCCTGTCCAGACCCGAACCCGGCCGCTGTCTGCGCGGTGACCGCCCCGCGCGAGCGGTAGTGCGTCATCATGTCGCAATGCTCGGCATGCGGGGACGGGCGGCGCTGACCGCGGTCGCGACGACGGTGCTGCTCGGCGGGGCCAGCGCCCAAGCGGCCACGAGCTGGCAGTTCGACGGCCGGCTGACGCGTGGCGACAGCGCGCATCTGGGCAACAGCGGGGTGGAGGCGCAGCTCGTGGGCATGTCCGCCGATGGCGCGGTGGTGGCGTTCATCACCGCAGAGCCGTTGGTGGACGGGGACGTCGACGGTCGCCCCGACCTGTACGTGCGCGACGGCGACGCGACCCGGCTGCTGACCCCAGGGGCGGCCCCGGGCCTGGAGCCTGAGCTGGTCAGCGGCAGCGCCGCGGTGCTGCCGGACGGACGGGTGCTCTTCCTGTCCGCGCTGCCGCTGGACGGCGCCGACGACGACGGCGCGCGGGACTGGTACCTCGCCGCCCGCGACGGCACCACCGCCGCGCTGGGCGGTGGGGGGACGACGGCTGAGGATGCGTTGCCGGAAGCGGTGGTCAGCAGCGATGGGACGCGCATCGCCTTCGGGTCGCGCGCGGCCCTGACGCCGGGCGCGGTCGCCGGTGAGGACGAGATCTACACCTGGACGGCCGGTGGCGGGCTGACGCTCGCAACCCCGGGCGCCGCCAGCGGGCGCCTGCAGGCCATCGCCGCCGATGGGTCGGCGATCGTCTACCGGTCGGCGCAGGCGGTCGGGACGCCCGACGGCGGGGCGCAGGACCTGTTCAGGACGACGCCGAGCGGGTCCGACCTGACGATCCTCAGCGACTTCGGCGCCGGCGCCAACGCCGATGTCGTCTTCGCGGGAGCGTCGCCCGGGCTGGGCACGGTGGCGTTCACCACGACGTCGCCCCTCCACAGCGGCGACAGCGACGGCGGCCTCCCGGACCTCTACGCGTTCGCGTCCGGCGTCCTGGAGTGGCTGAGCGTCCCCGCCTCCGGCGTCACCGGAGTGGCGACCCCGGCGTTCAGCGCAGATGCCGTCTGCGACGACGGCGAGGTGGTGTTCGACACCAACGAGAACCTGGCCATCACCGACAACACGGGCACTCCGGACATCTACCGGGGCAGCGGTGCGCCGCCGCCCTCGGCACGCCGCGCCGACCCGAAGGGCACCCCGACGCGCCTGACGCCGGTGAACACGGTCGCACCGGTGTTCGTCGGCGCCTCGGCTGACTGCCTGCAGGCCGCGTTCACGACGCCGTCCGCATTGAGCGGCAGTGACCACAACGCTGTCGCGGACCTCTACCTCGGCGCGGCTGACAAGGCGACGCTGCTCACGGCGACGGGGGACGGGACGGACACCGGCGTCCGGGACGCCGCCGCGGCTCCCGGGCTGAAGGCCGTCGCGTTCAGCACCGACGCGCCCCTGACCTCAGCCGATGCGGACGCGGATGAGGATGCCTACGTCTGGCGCCCGCAGGGCCTGACCCTCGCCTCCACCACCGACGGCCCCGGCCAGCGCGTGCGGGGGGTGAGCGCCGATGGGTCCGCGGTCGTCGTCACCACACCCGCGCCGCTCGGCGACGGCGACGCGGACACCGCCGCGGACCTCTTCCGCTACCGCGAGCGGACGGTGCCAGATGCTCCGCCGCCGACGTCGGGCGTCATCGGGACGCCGGCCCCGGTGCCGGTGAACGTGGTGTTCCTCCCGCCGACCACCGGAGGCCATCCTGGCATCGGCCAGCCGATCGTCATCTCCAACAGCCCGATCCCGGGATCGCCCGGCGGCGCCGGTGGCATTCTGATGACCAACGGCGGCGCCGTGAAGGTCGGAGGAGTGGTGACCTGTGGTCCGGGCGGCACGACCTGCACCACCACCACGACCGTCTCGGCGCCCACGTCGACGGTCAAGAAGAAAAAGAAGAAGAAGCCCTTCGGCTTTCCTTCACGGGTGCGCTACACGACGCTCGGCCAGTCCCGCCGGACCGTCAGGCCGGGCCGGTCCTACCGGCCCACGGTCCGGCTGCGGCAGAGCACGCTGGCGCGCCTGCCGCGGGGACGACGCGTCCCGTTGCGGGTCACGGTCGTCGTCAAGCGTGCCGGTGTCCGCACCGTGCGCCGGACCTTCGCGGCGCGGGTGCTCATCCCGCGGCGGCGCTGAGCGGGCCGCCGTGTGGTCTGCAGCCAGGGGTGGCGCTTCTTGGCAACGCGGTTTCGGTGAGCCGCGCTCGTCGGTCGATGACCGGCGTCAGACCGCCTGCCAGTCGTTCCAGGGCGTCGGAACCTCACCGTTGAGCGGCGGGCGCCACCGAAGCAGGAGGAGGTGGAGAACGGCGTCGGCCGGATCGCCGGGCGCGGGCCGCCAGATCCCGACTCGGACAGGCACACCACCGGTGTGGAGCTCGGCGTCGTGACCGACGTAGAGCGGACGGCCGTCAGGGACGGGCCCCAGGTCCAGTCGACGCCAGACCTCTGCGTCGCCATGGAGGCTGACGATCGCGCCGGCGGGTATCTCCGCGTGCGGTGTCGCGGAGGCGGCGGACAGCGCGCGGCCGGCCTGCTTGATCGTCTGGAGGATCGGTCTCGCCGACCTGTGGTCGACCAACGGCGCGCAGTGCTCGCACGGGACATAGATGCCGGCGGTGACGGTGCGGTAGTCATACGACCTCGTGCGTGGGTCGTAGAACCGCTGTCCTGGCCGACGCACCCGGCCGATGCCGCAGTGCGCGCAGAACGTCCCGTCGCACAAGCACGGAGACCGGTCTGGTCGTAGTCCCGGGTCACGCGACATCCGGCAATAGACGCAGCTCACCAAGCGCCGGGAGCGATTCGGCGCGCTGTCCGACATGGGCTTACCTCCAACGGCCTGGTTGAAGCACGGCATGCTGCCAGCGTGCCGCGGCGTCGACGGTCCAGGTTCCTCAGCCGCTGATGATGGTTGCCGAGACAGCGGTCGCCTGCGCCGACGCGGATCTGACACAGGGGCGAAGCGTCGGCATCGCGTCCGGGCTCCCGGTCGTTCCGATATGTGCTGGTTCACCGTGCTGGACGCCGGTCCCAATGCACCGCCAACGGGCATCGGGACCAGCACGGATCAGCCTGTGGTCGCGCCCTGCAGCACCGCGAGCACCTGCTCGGCCGCTTCGGCGCTGGACTGGGGGTTCTGGCCGGTGATGAGGTTGCCATCGACGACGACCGTGCTGCTGAACGCCGGGCCGGCCTCGACGATGGCGCCGCGCTCGCGCAGCGTCTGCTCGACGAACCATGGCGTCGCTTCGCCGGTGCCGCCCTGGAGTTCCTCCTCGTCGGTGAACACCGTCAGGCGGCGCCCGGCGAACGCGAAGCTCCCGTCCTCGCGCGTGGCGCTGAGCAGCCCTGCGGGCCCGTGGCACAGCGGCGCGATCGTCTGACCGCGTTGGTCAGCGGCCACGAGCAGGCGCCCCAGGTCGGGGTCGGACGCGAGGTCGGCCATCGGGCCGTGGCCGCCCGGGAGGAACAGGGCGTCATAGTCGGCGGCGTCGACGTCGGACAGCACGAGCGGTGCTGCGAGCCGGTCGGCGAGCCCGTCCAGTTCCTCGCGCAGCTGCGCGGCGGCCTCGGGCCCGCCGGCGTTGTCGGGCTCGAGGCTCACCGGGTCAGCCGTCGGGGCCGCGCCGCCGGGGGTGGCGAAGTCGACGGAGAAGCCGGCGTCGGTGAACCGGCGGTAGGGCACGACGAGCTCCTCGGCCCAGAAGCCCGTCGGGTGCCGCGAGCCGTCTCGCATCTCCAGCTCGTCGGCGGCCGACACGATCATCAGGATGCGCTTGGACATGATCGGGTCCTACCCGTAAGCCGCCGGTGCGAGCGCGCCAACTGTGGCGTTCAGGTGAGGTCGGTGACGAGAGCAGCACCGCCAGCACCTGCACGGGCCGGCCGCGGCGTCCACGCACGTCACGACCCAACTTGTGGGGCTCCGCGTAGCCACTCCTCGAGGACACCAACAGTCGGCCGGCCGGGGCGTGTCGAGTTGGGTCCGCACGCCCGTGCGGGAATCGACACACGCCCGACGATGTGAGACGCCAACAACTCCTCCTGCGCGATCTTCGAGACCGACGGGTCGACGATCACGGCCGTGCGTGAGTACCTGGACACGCTGCACGTGGCGCGCACCGTCTACCCGGACGTCCTTCGCCCGCCTCGCTGAGCTGGGCTGCGCAGACCGGTGGTCAGAGACCGAGCTCGGTCAGCCCGGGATGGTCTGCAGGTCGCGGGCCGGAGCGGTCCCAGTGGAACAGGCGGTCGGCCTCGTCGATCGCGACGTCGTTGATGCTCGCGTGTCGGTGGGACATCAGGCCCTCGGCGGTGAAGCGCCAGTTCTCGTTGCCGTAGGCCCGGAACCACTGGCCGGCGTGCGAGCGCCACTCATACGCGAAGCGGACGGCGATCTGGTCCTCGGTGAAGGCCCACAGCTCCTTGATCAGGCGGTAGTCGAGCTCGCGCTCCCACTTGGCCGTCAAGAACGCGACGATCTCCTCGCGGCCGGTGAGAAACGTCGAGCGATTGCGCCACAGGCTGTCGGGCGTGTAGGCGCCGGCGCAGCGCTCGGGGTCGCGCGAGTTCCAGGCGTCCTCAGCGGCCCGGATCTTCTGCGTGGCGGTCTCCAGCGTGAACGGAGGAAGGGGCGGGCGGGTCGCGCTCATGCCTACAGGGTCTCAAGCGCGCGGCCGGTCCCGAACGGCCGTGCAGCGACGTCTGGGCCGACACGATGTCCAGTGCCGGCGATCTCGCGTGCGCTACCGGAGCCTCAGGAAGGCGGGCTTGAGCTTCGTCGTCCCGATCCGCACCTCGACGGCGTAGCGCCCTTTCCGCATGGCTTTCCTGGTCCGCAGCGTGAGCTTCAGCCGGCCCGCTTTGGCCTTGCCGGAGCCCTTGGCGATCAAGCGCTTGCCCGACAGCAGGCGGACGTCGATCTTCGCGGCTGCGGGTGAGGCGCCCTTGAACCTCAGGGTCAGCGCGACGACCCGGCCGCGGCGCTTGCCGGTCACCGTGAAGGTGGTCTTGGGCGCGGTTGAGCCAGAGGGCCCGGGCGCGGTCGTGCCCCCGGTGCCCGGCGTCGTCGTCGGAGTGCCACCGGTGCCGCCTGTCCCTCCGGTGCCACCCGCACCCCCGGTACCCGGGGTGCTCCCGCCGCCTGGATCAGAGGCGGGTGGGGGACCCGTCGTGTCGATGTCCAGGCCCCAGCCACCGTGGATCGCGCCGCCGGTGGCCGCGGTGTCATCGGCGACGAACAGCTTCCAGGCGCCGTCGGGGTCGGTGCCGTCGAACGCCGACAGGGCGTTGGCGTACGGTCCGGCCGGCGCCGGTGCCGGGAAGACGTCGTCACCCGGGTCGTTGGCCGGGCTGAAGATGCCCGAGACGAGCGGGCCGTCGTCGAGCATCGCGTACGGCGCGCCGTCGCGCACGTTCAGCGTCACGCCGGCCACGGGGTCGACCCCGCCGGCGTCCGCCATGAGGACCACCCGCTGGCCCTGAGGCCCGACGAGCAGCGCCTCGATCTCGTCGGGCCGAGCATGGGCGAGGCCGGTCAGCCGCACCCGCACGTCGGTGACGGTGCCCTGCAACCCCGAGACCGTGATCTGCGAGGGATAGGTCGCGGCGGGACCGACGGCGGGTATCGCGATCGCTGCCGGGTTGCCGAAGGCCGGCGGGTCCAGCGCGGTCGTGATGCGGCCCACGCGGTCCCCATGGAATTCGGTGAACCACAGGTTGCCGTCCGGCCCGCTCGTGATCCGGGCCGGGGCAGCGTCGAGCGAGATGCCGTCGCCGAACTCCGTCACGACCCCGGCGGGGGTGATCCGACCGATGCGATCCACCGCAAAGGACTCCGCGAACCAGAGGTTGCCGTCCTGGCCGGCCACGATGCCGTCGAGCGCAGCGCTGAAGGAGATCGCGTCGCCACTGAACTCCGTGACCGCCCCCGCCGTCGTGATGCGCGCGATGCGAGCGACCCCGACCTCGGTGAACCAGAGGTTGCCGTCCGGGCCAACGGTGATCGACGTGGGCTTGGCGCCCGCGCTGATCCCTGCGCTGAACTCGGTGATGACCCCGCTGGGCGTGATGCGGCCGATCACGCTGTTCGTCGTGTCGGTGAACCAGAAGTTGCCGTCCGGCCCGAGGACGATGTCGCGCGGTTCGGCATTGGCTGAGAGCCCGGCGGTGAACTCGGTCACGACACCCGCGGTGGTCACATGACCGATCCGACCCTGGACGTCGCAATACCAGATGCTCCCGTCGGGTGCTGCCGCCAGCCCGCTCGGCTTGGCGTTCAAGGACAACGCGCGTCCGGCGAGCCCGAAGTCCCCCGCCGTGGTCATCCGGCCGATGTACTGCCCGATCTGCTCGCTGAAGTACAGGTTGCCGTCGGGGCCTGTGGTGACGCCGAACGCGCCACCGCCACCGGTGGCGAACTCCGAGATGGTCCCGGTCGGCGTGATGCGCCCCAGGCGGTCACCGTCGAACTCGGCGAACCACACGTTGCCGTCGGGCCCGCTGGTGATGCCGTACGGCGAGGCACCACCGCTGATGCCCGAGCTGAACTCGGTCGCCGTCGGCGTGGCCGCAAGCGCGCCAGGCGACGCAGCGGCCGCGGCGCAGAGCAGCGTCGCGGCACAGCAACACACGCGGACAGCTCGCATGCCCAGACCATCGCGGGGCGCCACACCCCGCACAATCGGGCAACCCCTAGACCGGGACCCCAGGGTTAATGGCCCGCGGAACGTCCGAGTTGGCGCGCCGGGGTGGCGTCCCACAGCTCGGTGTGAGACCGGTTGCTCACCGGTTCGTCTCCAACGCTCGATAACACCGCTTATGTCAACCACGACTGAAAGATGTGGTCCGCCGCGGCCTCCGCAGGACCCGGCGTCCAGCCGCGACACGTCAGAGCATCAGTTCCCAACGTGAACCGTGCGTGCGTCGGCCAACGGCCGCCGCAGGTCCTGACGGTCAGCCGCGACGTCGTCATGCCGGTGCGCCGGGACCGCCGCGTGCGCGCCACACGGCCAACGGCACGTCGACCCACGACGGCGGCGTCGCTTCGAGGCCCGCACTGCGCGGATCCTCATGGCAGTCGTCGCGCGGGCCCGGCCGCGTGCACACCGCGCCGCCATGAGGACCGGCTCGGGTGTGGCCTGCAAACCCGAGCAAGAACACTCCGAGCCTGCCCCTCGCCCCACCCGGTTTCCCGGGAAAACCGCCGTTTGACATAACGCCGCGCGGCAAAGGAGAGGGGACCGCAGACGGCGGATTCACTCCACGAGCGCGAACCCCAGTTCCGCCGAGGGATCGTTCACCGGCACCGGATCCCGAGGCAGCGGCTTGCCCTTGGTCTGGATGTAGACGGGCTTGGAGAACTTGCCGCGGTCGTCGACGCCGGTGCAGCCGACGGCGGCGTTCTGGTCGGTCGGCACGCCGGTGAACAGGAAGCTGCGCGAATCGATGCTGACGGTGCGGCTGGTCACGCGACCGTCCTTGAGCTTGAGGTATGCGACGACCTGCTTGAGGTCGTCGTCCTCGCGGCCCCACACCAGGCGGATCCTCGAGCCCGTCCGGCGCACGCGGCAGGTCTCCATCGGGTCGGCCTCGTCCACGCGGGCGACGCGGAAGCGCGTGACCGGCACCTCGGCCTGCGGCACGCCGTCGCTGTCCTCGACGACCGCCACGATGCGGTGCAGGCCGGTCTGCGGCAGCGGCGTGAACGTGCGCAGGCTCGACGAGGACCTCGTGCTGCCGATCTCTTGCTCCTCGGTCCCGACCCGTTCGACGAGGCGCATCCGCCGGCCGTCGAGGCCCTCGGCGTCGAACGCGAGCGTCGCGTCATCGGTGGCGCGACGCAGCGTCACCCGCCCCTCGACGTCCGGGGCCGGCTGCGGGTCGCTCTCGTCGGTCGCGGCCAGCGGCGAGGAGTTGGGCAGCAACGACACGCGCCAGGCGCCGGCCTTCGGGGAGAACAGCGTGATGGTCGTCCTCCTGGTCGCCGGGTCCTGGATGAGCATCGCCTTGAGGGTCAGGACGCCTCCGGTCGGCTCGGCGGGCGTCTCGACGCGGGTGCCGTCGGGGCCGACCAGCGCCACCCGCGGCGGCGCGCTCGTCCCCGTGAAGGCGAATGTCTTGGCGGTCAGCCCGGAGGCGACCGTGTAGGTCGTCTCGCCGCCTTCCTGCCGCTTCGCCGCACGCGGCTTGGCGGGCTTGCCGGGTCGCATGCCGCAGGCACCGGTCATCGCGCGGATCTCGCGCGTCTCCCACAGGTACGCCGCACCGGCCTGCGCCAGGGACGGCCCGGTGCAGAAGACCAGCGCCTTGTTGTTGACCTGCAGCGTCGTCGAGAACGAGGCGCCGAGGTAGGAGAACTTGTACGACCCAGCAGCCGCGAAGTCCCGGCCCTTGAGGGAGCCGTACACCGCGGCGTCGAACGACGGGACGAATCCGAAGAGGCGCAGGATCTGCGGCGGCAGGCCGACGGTGCCGAAGAACGTCGTCCCCTCCGGCGTCATCTTCAGCTGGGCCTGGCCGAGCTGGAACAGCGAGGCGACCTTCAGGACAGCCGGGCCGAAGGTGAGCTCGCTCGGCACGATCGGGTTGTCGCCCTTGCGGTACGCGGCGGTGATGGCGCCGTCGAGGCTGGCCAACTCCGCCCGGAAGCCGATCTCCTTGAAGAACAGCGACGGGCCGAGCGTGACGCCGGCGTTGCCGGTCAGGGAGAACGGGTCACCGGGCGCGACCGACAGGCCGAGCCGCTGCAGGAACAGCCCGAGCGGGGGTGCTGGCGCGATCGGCCGGTTGAGCCCGTCCAGGGAGAAACCCACCCCCGTGATGCCCTCGCCGCTGATCGACATCGTCACGGCCACCGTCGGCGCCTTGTCGTAGGCGGCGTTCCTGGACGGAGCCAGCAGTGCGACCTCGCCCCGAAAGACCGCCGTGCGGTCGGTGGACGCGACCATCGACAGGTCGCGAAGCTC
The DNA here is from genome assembly GCA_964443695.1 of uncultured Conexibacter sp. Lineage (GTDB taxonomy): Bacteria > Actinomycetota > Thermoleophilia > Solirubrobacterales > Solirubrobacteraceae > Paraconexibacter. The sequence continues at coordinate 72,201 of CAYUDT010000011.1, forward strand.
CAGGGCCGCAAGCCGCAGCGCCCGGAACCGCAGAGCCGGGCCGCTGAAGCCGGTCTTGACCGACAGGTTCGTCGCAGCGCTGTTGGTCGCTGTGACCGTCGTCTCGACACTGAGGCCGAGCTTGTTGGGCACCTTCGCGCCGAAGATCGCGTCCGGCAGCGGCGGGGCGACGGCGAGCGTGACCGAGACCTTGCCGGTCCCGTAGCCACCGTCGTGGGAGAACTCGAACGCGCCCTTGACCGCCTCCAGCTTGAGGCCCTTGAAGAACAGCGGCAGGGTCGCCCCGATCGGCGGCATCGGCAGCGCCAGGACCTTGTCGCGCGTGAACGACGTGGTCGGGATGCGCCGGTTGAAGGGCAGCTCGACCCGCAGGCCCTCGTCCGTGTCGATCTTGGCGAACTGCCCGTAGGTGTTCTTGGCGTACCCGCCCGTGATCCCGCGCAGGTAGATCCGCACCGGCCCGGAGGAGCTCAGCGTGTTGGTCTGCCGGTTGATGGAGATCTCGCCGGACTGCGGCACGAGCTCCAGCCCGTTCAGGCGCACGAGCCTGGACGAGTCGTAGCTGCCGGTCTCAGGATCGAAGATGAAGCAGTCCGAGAAGGCCTCGATCGGTCCGAGCTGGACCGCCTCTGACGGCTTCCACTCCGCGCACGTCTTCTTCTTGCCCGGGCTGGAGCTGTTGGTGCAGTAGCCCGCGAAGACCTCGGGGTTGGCGTAGCTGTTGACGTAGTTGCGGCAGTAGCCGTTGGGGCTGTAATCGCGCTCGTCGCCGTAGATGGTCGTCGAGGGCTTCTGCGCGGCCCGGGCCCTGATCGAGGTGCTCGTGGACCGCGCCCGTAGGTCGTCGGGGTCCACAAAGGTGAAGGCGACCGGCTTGCTCGTCACCTTGGCGCACCCGGCCTTGGAGACGGAGAGCGTGAGCGTGGCGTCGACGGAGTCCTTCGGGTTGCGGAGCTTCGCGCGGGCCGAGGCCTTGACCGGCAGGACGAGCCGCTCCTCCCCGGTGCCCTTGGAGATCACGCTCCCGCTGGCCACCGTGCCGAAGAGCTTGGTCCTGACCTCCCCGGAGACCTGCCAGCCGGCCGCGGCGGCGTCCAGGTCGATCTCGAGCTCCTTGTCGGTGGCCGCGAAGTCGGAGCGGTAGCCGGTGGGAACCCAGCTGGAGACCTTCGATGCGCACGCCGGGGGCGGCGTCGGGGCCGGGTCGGCCGGCGTGGTGGCCGGCGGCGTGGTCGTGGCCGGCGTCGGCGCAGGCACGGACGGCGTCGTTCCGCCGATCTGCTGCCAGTCGGGCTGGTAGTCGCCGCCGGGGACGTTGGTGAGGTTCACCGGGTTGGCGCCGTCTGGGGCCATCGACCAGATCTCATAGTCGCCGGTGCGGTTGCTCGAGAAGGCGATGAGCGTGCCGTCCGGGGACCAGTCCGGCTCCCAGTCGATGTTCGGGCTCTTGGAGATGTTCACCTGGTCGGAGCCGTCGGCGTTCATCGTGTAGATCTCGTAGTTGCTGAGCCCGTCGCGCGCGGAGGTGAAGGCGATCTTCGTCCCGTCGGGCGACCACGTCGGATGAAACTCGTCGGCCGCGTTGAACGTCAGCTGGACCGGGTTCGTCCCGTCGGCGTTCATCGTGAAGATCTCGAAGTCGTGATCGTCGTCGCGCGCGGAGATGAACGCGATCCTCGTGCCGTCTGGCGACCACACCGGGCCCTCGTCGGCGCTGGGGCTCCCGCCCAGCTGCGTCTGCCCCGCACCGGTCGTGGCATCCATCCGGAAGATGTCGGTGCTCCCCGTCCGGTTGGAGTAGAACGCCAGCAGGGCTCCGTCCGGCGACCACGAGGGCGAGAACTCGGCGTTGCTCGGGAAGTTGGAGATGTTCGCGGGTGATGAGCCGTCCGCGTTCATCACGTAGATCTCGCTGTTGCCGTCACGCGCCGTGCTGAAGGCGATCTTCGTGCCGTCCGGGGACCAGCGCGGCGTCGCCTGCGTGGTGTTGGCGGTGGTCAGCTTGACCCGATCGCCGCCGTCGGCGCGCATCGTGTAGATCTCGCGGTTGGCGCTGCCGCGGGCGTAGGTGATCCGTCCGTTGGTCGCTCCCGACGCGGAGCGGAGCGAGCGCGATGACTCACCTCCCTCCCACTCGGGCAGGTGGAACGCGGACGCAGTCGCAGGGGCGACGAGCGCGGCGATCACGAGGCACGGGACTCGGAAACGGCGCATAGGCAGATCGGTTGCTACCAGACATATCGCCCTCGCTGCAATCAGCCGGGTGTCCGGATCGGTGCATGTGCGCGCCCGCCTCCGCAGTTTCGCGCGGCTGCCCGCGTGGCGGCTACGGATGACGGCGCCGCGGGCCGCAGCGATCCTGGGGGCATGTCAGCGCAGCCGAGCCACCACCCGACCATTGACGACGGCCCGGCCCGACGCGCGGTCGGTTGGGTCGCCGAGTTCGTCTGGGTGCTCGACGCGATCGGCATCGCGCTGATCACCGCAGCCGTGGTCCTCTCCGGGGCGAACCCGTTGGACTCCGGCGCGCTGCTGGTCATCGCCGCGTGCAGCGCGCTCATCCTCACCGCCCATCACGTCTGGTACCGGCGCCACCAGGGCGAGATCACCCGCAGCCCCGAGCACCATCACGATCGCGAGCGGCGCGGCTTCTGAGGCCTTCAGCTGAAGCGGTCCCACTCGTGCAGGAGGGGCTCCGGGTCGAGCAGCCTGCCCGTGTGGCTGCGCAGCTCGAAGTGGAGGTGGCAGCCGACGGTGCGGGCGTTGCCGGTGTCCCCCACGTAGCCGATCTGCTGCCCGGTGCGCACGGTCTGGCCCTTCCTGACCAGCGGTGTGTCACGCAGATGTGCGTAGCGGTAGGTGCGACCGTCCAGCCGTCCCTTGATGATCACCTCGTTGCCGTAGAGCACCGGGTCGTAGGAGCTGCGGACGACGGTGCCGGCCCGTGCGGCGGCCATGCGCGTGCCGCAGGCGGCGTTCACGTCGAAGCCCTCGTGCGTGCGTCCGCCGTTGCGGGGAGCACCGAAGTAGCCGATGCCGCCGCGATCGGCGTGTGGTCCGCGGATCGGGTACATGTGGCCGCGCAGGACGAACTCCCCGAGCCTGCGGCGCGACGCGCCCCAGACGAGGCGGACGCGGTAGGCGCCGTCGGGGGCGGCGTCCCCCGCGCCGGTCACGCCGTCCCACGAGAGCCGCTGCAGGCCCGACGCGTCCTTGACGACCAGGCGTCGGGCGATCCTGCCCCCGTCGGCCGCCACGATCTCGACGTTTGCGGTGTCGACGGCGGAGCTCAGCCGGAAGCTGAGCCGGACCGGGTCACGTCCGAAGAAGATCTTCGCCGGGGCGACACGGGTATCGCTGACGGTGACGGGTGGGACAGGCGGTGGCGCGGCGTGCAACACGCCGCGCAGCCTTTCAGGCGGCGAGCGTCAGGGGCGCCGGGGCCTGCTGGGGCGCGTGGCCAGCGGCATCGCTCTCGCCGAGCAACTCCTCGAACAGGAGGTCGCAGGCCAGCTCTTCGTCGGCGGTGAGGGCGATCAGGTGCTCCATGTACGAGGTCATCGACAGTTCTGGGGATGCACGCATCGGTCATCCGTCCAGAAGAACTCGGTACTCAGCCCAGCAGGAACGCCAGCCCGACCAGCGCGACCACCGCGCCCGCTGCGTAGAAGACGTAGCCGAGGTGCGGCGTGTGCCTGATGAGGTACGCCTCGGAGGGCTTCTCCGGGTTGAAGTACACCTGGACGGTGTCGGGTACGGCGGCGAGGAGCTTCTCCGCCTGCTCCCGGGGCCGGCCGCGGTGGGCGTACTCATAGCGGTCGGAGCTGAAGGACCGCTCACCGACGACGTAGGTGTAGGTCGGCCTGGGGTAGTAGGACACCCCGGGCGCCTCGACGTTGGTGTCCTCGCCGAGCTCGCGCCTGGTGACGGTGCCGGCCGTGAAGGGCCAGGTCGGCATCGCCCGAGCCGTCCTGATGTAGCCGTGCCCGGCGACGAACGCACCCGCGGCGATGGCCCACGCGAAGATCGCGGTGAAGATGCCCACCGGGCACGAGGCTACACCGGCGGTGCCAGCTGGATGATCTCGTCGACGGGCCGCGGGATGCCCAGGTGGTAGCCCTGCCCGTAGTCGACGCCCAGCTGCTCGAGCAGCCGGACGGTCTCGGCGTCGGCGACGTGCTCGGCGACGGTGTGCGTGCCCAGGCCGCGCGCGATCTGCACGATGGCCTGGATGACCAGCCGGTCGGTCGGGTTGTCGGGCAGGTGCCGGACGAACTCGCCGTCGATCTTGACGTAGTCGAAGTCGAGGTGCTTGAGGTAGTAGAACGACGCGAAACCGGCGCCGAAGTCGTCCAGGGCGAGGCGACAGCCCAGGCGGTGCAGGCGGTCGGCGAACGCCTTGGCGCGGTCGATGTTGGAGATCGCGGCGGTCTCGGTGATCTCGATCACGAGCCGGCCGGCGGGCACCTGGTGCTCGGCCAGCAGGTCCTCCAGCAGCTCGGGCAGGCCCTCGTCGGCCAGCGTCTTGGCCGACACGTTGACCGCCACCGCGAGCTCCTGCCCGGACAGGTGCGTGTCGTGCAGCAGCTTGATGGCCTGGCGCAGGACCCAGGTGTCGATGTCGCGGATCAGGTCGAAGCGCTCGGCGAGGTACAGGAACGTGCCCGGGGCCACCAGCGTGCCGTCGTCCTCGCGGTAGCGCAGCAGCAGCTCGACGCGCTGCACGCCGTTGGAGACGATGCCGACGATCGGCTGGGCGAACAGGCACAGCTTGTCGAGCTCCAGCGCCTCGCGCAGCTTGGTCAGCCAGACCGAGCGCTCGGTCAGG